>NZ_CP047200.1:0-696715 GCF_030408675.1 Corynebacterium durum | reverse complement strand
CAAGCTCTCTGCTTATCGACGCCCTGCCATCCACTGACGGCGATGACGACACCGCGCCACTCACCCTCGTTGTCCAAGATTCGCTGCCAGCGAACCTGGGAGGCGGCTCAGAAGAATTGGAGGACTATATTTCGCGCCTCGCCTGGCCTGCTGACGTGGCTGGGGTGATCCTCGCGCAGGAAATCATGTTCCGCGACTCCCCTTCCCCCTCCAACGAACCCCGCCCGGCGCGCTTATTTTCGGGGGTACTGCGTGGTGGCGAGGAATTGACGCTGCTTCAGATCAGGCCAACGGAGGACGAGCTGGCCGCTCAGGGCCCGTTTGCAGAGGATAATATTGAACTGCGGGGCGGCCCTCAGGTGGCTCCCGGCGTTATTGCTGCACTTCGGTATACCTTGGAGCAGGAAGCCGAGTAAGTTGTATTGTGTCGTTTTCTCATACGTTTCTGGAGGCTCGTAAGGTGTTGTCCTCACGTTTTTCTTCGCGGCACCTAGTGCTAGGTGCCGTCTTGTCCGCCAGTGTGGTGGTGTTAGCGGCATGTGGTGGGCAGTCCTCCCCCAACGACTCGGGTGGGTCGAGTGTGTCGGGGACGGAGACCTCGACGGTAGAGTCCACGGCGAGCAGCAGGGCGTCGGCAAGCGGCACGACCTCCAAGGATGCGAAGAGTGTCGCGGAGGCGCAGAAGACGTTTGGGAGTTTGGCCCCGGAGTCGTTGTTCCAGCAGTTCGAGTCGTGCATGCCTAACGGTGTGGCGGATTCGGTAGCCTGTTCCGGGCTGAAGGTGGGGCAGTTCCAGTTCTTTGCCAACGAGTCGAAGGCGGCGTCAACGACGCAGTTGCTGACGGAGCTGCGGGGTTCGCGGATAGTGGAGGACAAGGGCGACCGTATTGTCGGGTGGTCGACGTTAGGAAACACCGCAATTGTGACGGTAGTGGACAACAACAAGGGCCTGGTGATGCAGCAGATGATTTCGACTGATAAGCAGGATCCGAGGAAACGTATTCATGAGCTGGGGTTGACGGAGAGCAAGGAGTCAGAGTCGACGTCGGAATCTGGCACCAGCACCTCAGCAGAGCCGGAAGCATCCGAGGAGTCCAAGGCTTCAGCTGAACCTACATCAAAGTAGACCTGTCCTAGCCACAGGTGGTGTAGCCGTCACCACGGTTGTAGGCGTCCAGCTGATGGATGGCGTCCTCAAGGGACGTCACCTTGAGGACCGTCATATCCTTGGGGTGGTTTTTGATGGCTTCTTTGCAGTTATCAGCCGGAGCGAGGAACACCTCAGCACCCAGGTCTTCTGCGGACTTCACCTTGTGCTCTATGCCGCCGATGGCACCGACTTTTCCGGTGTCATCAATGGTGCCGGTGCCCGCAACGAACTTACCGCCGTTGAGTTCGCCGGGACTCAACTTATCCACCACAGCCAATGCGAACATCAGACCAGCACTGGGGCCACCAATGTCTTCCAGGTTGTAGTCCACTTTCACGCCATCTGAGGGGGCGGCACCCATGGTTACACCTAGTAGCGGCGTATTCTCATCATCGGGATGTTTGCCTAGCTTGATGGCCTTATCTTCAGTTGCGCCATCGTGTTTGACGGTCACGGTGATCTCGTCGCCGGGTTTCTTTTTCTGCACAATCTCCCGAACTTGGGCTGGTTCGGTGACAGTTGTACCGTCCACCGCTGTGATCACATCTCCCTCAGAGAGTTTCCCCGATGCCGCCGAGTCGGGCACCAACTGCATGACCTCCACTTCAACGGGGCGCTTGAGGTAGTTCATCGCCGCCAAAGTGGCCGCAGATTCTGATGTAAGAAACGCCTGTTGGTTTTCCTGTTCCGTCTGTTCCCTGGACTGTCCGCGCGGAATAACTTGGTCAATCGGCACAAAAGTGTCACTGCTGCTAATCCAGCGGGACACGGCCTGTGCAAGCGACATATTCTGGCGCACCGCCACTGTGGTCATGTTAAAGTTTCCGCTTGTTTTATCTACCTCAGCGCCCTGAATATCCACCACTTGTTTGCCGTCAAAATCGCCGAGCGTATTGAAACTCGGCCCCGGACCCATTGCGGCAAACGGCACCGCGAGGGAAATATTCGTGCCCGGAATGCTGGACGACGTCGCAAGAAGTGTCAGCAGCAAAACGGGGAGAGCTCCAAGGGTCACAGTACGTAAACGACGATTCACGACAGTTAGGATACAGGAGGCATGGCGGGATGCTAACACGCCGGGTTGGCGCGCGGGGTGTGGAAGTGTGGGGCATCAACACACCGCCAACGTGTTCGCTCACAGCGTTGGGTTGTACATGGCTAGGTTCGGGGACGTACCGGTAGGTTAGAGCCTATGAGTCCTAACAATTTTGGTTTTTCCGCACATAACAACGACGACGATGATAATGACGACGACAACCGCCGCAACAACGACAACCAGGATAACCACAATCCCTTTGGTTTCTTTAGCTTTGGCGGACCCGGATTCGGCGGAGGCTTTGGATCCGGTTTTAGCAGTGCCTTTGGTGACCAAGACGGCTCTGGCGCGGGAGGGGCGTCCGGTTCCAGTGGCGACGGTACTGGTGGATTAGGCGATATTCTCAGCCAATTTGGGCAGATGCTTTCCGGCATGGGTTCCAGCATGAACTCCCCTGATGCTCAAGGCCCGGTGAATTTTCCCCTCGCTGAGCGCATCGCCCGGCAAGCCATTACCAGTTACCACAGCCAGCACTCAACTGCGGCGGGCGTCCGCGACCACGACACCAAGGCTGTTGAAGAAGCAGTGCGGCTGGCGGAACTCTGGCTGGATGATGCCACCAGCTTCCCCACCGCTGGTCATCGCGTTGTTGCGTGGGATCCCGACACCTGGCTGACCGAAACGCTGCCTATGTGGAAACGGCTCATCAGCCCGGTTGCTGAAGGCACTGCCGAGGCCGAACTCTCGGGGTTGCCTGAAGAATTACAAGGCGACCTGGGCCCCATGAAGAACATGATCGAACACATGTCCCGCATGCACCAGGGCATGAACCTGGGCAACAGCCTCGGGGACCTCGCACCCCAAGCACTTAGCGGCACCGATTTTGGCCTTCCTCTCGCTCCAGCTGGTGTCACCGCGATCATGCCGCAGCGCCTGGCGGAACTGACCTCGGGGTTGAACATTCCCACACAAGAAGCACTCGTGTACCTGTGCGCCCGGGAAGCCGCACGCCAACGACTCTTCACACACATTCCCTACCTGACGGAAATGTTCGTGTCCTCCGTGGAGGAATTCGCTGCGGGCCTAGTGGTAGATAAAACCGAAATTGACGATGTTCTCCGCTCCATGGACATCAACCCCGACGATCCCATGAATATCCAAGACCTCATCGGGCGACTCCAAGAATCCGACCTGACCCCACGCATCACCTCCAACAACGCCGCCGCCATCAGCCGCCTGGAAACACTGCTGGCTCTCATTGAAGGCTGGGTTGATCTGGTAGTCACGGAAGCCATGGGCGAACGCATGCCTTCCACCGCCATCATGAACGACGCCTGGCAGCGCCGCCGCACTTCCGGCGGATCCGCAGACAACGTGCTCAAACAAGTTGTTGGCATCGACATCAGCGCACCGCGTGTCGACGCCGCGAAAGAACTCTGGCGCCGCGTTGGCGTTGCGGTGGGTACTACTCGCCGCGACGCAGTGTGGAACCACCCCGACTTCCTGCCCGTCGCCTCCGACATTGACAGCTCCGCAGAGTTCATCGACGGCCTCCTCAGCGAAGGTGAAGTCGATGGGTTCGACCCCATTGCTGAAATCGATGCACTAGAAAAAATGCTCGCCGAGGAAGCCGAAAAGGCAGAGGGCGAATCCGGCGATACTGGCGACGACAAGAGTAAAGACGACGAGGAGGAACAGTAATGTCTTTCACTCCCCACGAACGCGAGGCGCTGCTGAGTGCCCGCTTTGTCGGACCGACCGTGGTGCAGCGCTTAGAAGAAATTGGATTCGGCGATATGAGCAGTCTGGCGGCGGCATCTGTGGATGAGATTGTCGACCGCGCCGCCGCACATCTAGGTTCCTCCTGTTGGAAAAACTCTCCACAATCGCGCACTGCAATCGCCAATGCCATCGCAGTGGCACACGAACAGCTGAGCTAGGGTTTTGCTGTGATCCCATAAGGTGGGTTCGACCCCCGCAAAATATGCTTATGCTCAAGCACGAAAATGAGGTGTTTTTCGGCTTGGAGATAAGCACACTTTACGTGCTTGTCATATAGGTCCACCGCTGGGCTCGAAAACAGGGTGTTTCCGTACCTGGCGGTAGACCTTTTTCTATGCAAACGTTTGCACTAACGGTGTTCACGGCTTTCCTGCTCGCCGTGCTCTATCACACTGCCATTTTTCCTAGGGTTTTTGGCAGTTTGGTAGATCATCGCCAACCACGTAGCCGCCGTGCTCTATCACACTGCCCGCCCCCGCCCTGGGAAAATTCCTGATATGCCTCCAAGTAGCCCCTGGCACGCTCGGCTTTGGGCGCACGGTTGGCCCATTCCCAGAATTCCGCGCTGTGGCCGCCTCGTATGAAGGTGTGAACCAGTTCGTGCACGATCACCGAATCCAGCACGTAGTCGGGAACGTTCTGCAGCCGATCAGAGATGCGAATGGCTCCTGTGCTGAGTGTACAGGACCCCCAGCGAGAGTTTTGGTTGCTGACCCATCGGATGCTTCCGGGGCATGCGCGGCCGTCGAGAAGCGTGCGGTTGAGGCGCTCGGCACGTTCGGCAAGCTGGGCGTCGGAAAACCTGCGTGGGGTGGTGCGCTTGCGGACCTTCGCCACGAGTTTCTCCACCGTCTCGCGTTCCTGTTCCTCACTGAGCCACGCGGGTATGCGGACCTGAATGCGGCCTTCGACAAGCCGTGCGCTGCTGGTTCGGGTGCGACGAGCCGAGCGAATCACATCCACATCAGGGGCGTAAGTAGGCATGACAACAAATATTAGCTAAAGTGTGAACCATCAGCGCGGGGATTCAGGGGGAACCATGAATGATATTGTTGTGCGCCTATCACCTGCTGCGCACGTGTTTGTGCGCCCGGGGCCTGCCCTACAATTCGGGGTGGATGCCACGCGCGCCGGGGTGATTGACGGCATAGACGAGGAACACATGTCGGGGATTCTGCGCACGCTACTGCGGGCTCGCACTGACATCACGTGGAGCGAGTTGAGCCGCTCGCTGGTAGAGGCGGGCCTGCCCCGCTCCGTGGCCGAAACCCTGCTGGAAGAACTCTTCGATTATCGTGTGTTACGACCCGCCCCAACAGGCACACAGGATGTGTATGTGCTCGGGCATTCGCCCTTAGCAAGCATCATTACTTCTGCGTTCACCACGAGCGGTTTTCGAGTCTATCCACTGATGAGCGGCGAAACCGATGAGGAGTTTTTCCTCCGCTGCCCCGCCGACACACCCCTGATCCTTGTAGACAGGATGCCCCACGCCCGACGCCTCTCCACACCGCTTGTCCGCCGCCGAGGCACCTTCATCCCCATTTCGCTTATCGACGGCCGCGGAACCATCGGCCCCTTGCACATCAACGGCGCGGGTCCGTGCCCACTATGCATGGATCTGCATCGCATGGCTGTCGACGAGCATTGGCCCACCCTCTTGGCGCAGGTCGCAGCCGCCCACACCACCCACGACCCAGTGGTTGCTCACGCAACAGCTGCGCGACTACTGAGCGTGGTAACAACACTGCAGGGCACGTCCTACGAGCCCCCTGGCACCCCGCTATTACAACTTCAGCCCGGTGACCTGCTGGAAGTGGATCCTTATCGCCTTGATGTCACACTCATGTCGTACGAGTCCCACCCCAGTTGCCCCGCATGTTGGCAGATGAATAATTGATCATAATTCCAGTTAGCTACACAAAAGCACCTGTTGCTTTTGATACATATCAAGAGCAACAGGTGCTTCAGATGAATTTCCCTTCTGGGAAATACGATTACTTCGGGAAGCCGATCAGGGTGCGAATGAAGTTGAAGACGCCCCAGAAGGTGTTGGATGCGAGAGTAGAAAGCATGTCTGCTCCTTACGTAGTGGATGAACAATTACAAGAGCGAGTGTAGCGAACAATCCCAGCAAGATTCAATTACAAAACTGTAAACTATTTCACATCATTTGACGTAACACTTTGTTCTTATTGCCATTTTAGGCGATCCGATACTGCAGGTCTTTATCATTTTCACCTGGGGTTTTATAAAACACGACCGGAATGACATGCAAGAAAACTACGGTTTGGTAACAAAGAAATATAAGATTTACATAATTTTTTGCTGATGCATATTTTTGCAATATTCTATGTTCGCACCAGCTAAGTTTCAGGGCATGTCCACCCCACAGCAAGAAAGCAGAAACACTACCAGTATCCTCTGGACAAGAGTGTGCGCCAATGGACACGGCAGCACAACGCATCGGGGTACAACAATGCAGCTCGCGGCATGAGCTACACCAAGACGTAGATGTCTATGAAACGTCCGATGCTTCAGCACATGTTCGAACGACAGCCAGCAGCTCTTCCCCGAAACGTTCGACCTTCACTGGCCCGATACCAGAGATGCCCAGCAGTTCCTCTACAGACGTTGGCATCGACTCCGCCACAGCCATGAGCGTGGCATCCGAAAATACAATATATGCGGGTGTCTGGAGTTCCCGGGCGACCTCAGCGCGCCAGGAGCGGAGAGTCTCAAAAACCTCGGAATCTGCATCTGAGGGGCAATCCTCACACCGCATCAGAACTTTCGCTGCGGGAGTCTCTAGCGGTTTCCCGCATACTCGGCATTTCTTCGGACGTACCTTTTTGTTACGCGATTGTTCCAGTTCCGTGTCCGGTGCAATCTGATCCAAAAAGCGTGTGCGTTTCCTACTGGCACGGCCGCCTTCCTGGCGTGCCAGCGCCCACGAACAGCGCAGATGTTCACGGGCTCGGGTAATGCCCACATAAAACAGTCGACGTTCTTCCTCAATCTGCGCGTCTCCTGCCTTGATCGCATGGGAAATAGGCACGGACCCATCAACCAGCCCGACAAGGAACACTGCATCCCACTCCAAGCCTTTCGCCGCATGCAGCGAGGCCAATGTCACTCCCTCCATGGTGGGTGGATGCTTCGCCTCGGCGCGTTGCCGCAGTTGCACCAACACACCACTCAGGTCGATGTCTGGCGTGGCAGTGCCCAATTCTTGAATCAGATCCACCAACGCCTGCAGCGACTGCCACCGCTCCCGAGCCTGCGCGCCTTCCGGCTCCGTGGGGGTCAACCCTAAGGGGGCCAGCGCCGAGCGGGCGATGCGGTGTACTTCCGGCCCCACCGCATCCTGCGGAAGATCAGGGCGCTGAGCAGTACGGATCAGCTGTGTGATGGCCTGACGAATTTCCGGCCGAGTGAAAAACCCTTCGCCGCCGCGAATCTGGTACACAATCCCGGCGTCGGAAAGTGCCTGCTCGAACACCGCAGATTGCGCGTTGATGCGGTACAGCACGGCAATTTCCGACGCCGGTACCCCCTGCTTGAGCAGGGCATCAATCTGCGCCGCCACCTCTCGTGCCTCGGTTGGTTCGTCGGGGTACGCGTTATATACAGGATCCGGCCCCGCTGGGCGCATGCCCATGAGCTCTAGGCGAGTACCCGCCATACGCCCGGACGCATGGCCAATGACGGTGTTAGCCAGCGTGGTCACTTGAGGCGTCGAACGGTAGTCCCTCTGCAGGCGTGTGATCGCTGCGTGCGGATACGTCCTGGAAAACTGCAGTAAGTACTCCGGGGTCGCACCCGTGAACGAATAAATGGTCTGGTTGGCGTCCCCCACCACGGTGAGATCATCACGTTCCCCCAGCCACGCCTCCAGCAGGCGCTGCTGCAGTGGGGTGACGTCCTGATACTCGTCCACCACAAACGAACGGTATTGTTGCCGAAACTCCTCCGCAATCGCAGCGGAGTTTTCCAGTGCACCCGCCGTGTGCAGCAGCAGGTCATCGAAATCCAGCAACATGCCTTCATCAGTGGTTTTCATCGCCTCGTACCGGCGATACACCTCCGCAACCTTATCTGGGGTCACTGGTGGAGTGCGCTTGGTTTGGGCCACACGCTCGGCGTACATATCCGCCGTGACCAGGGACGCCTTCGCCCACTCTATTTCCGAAAGCAAGTCTCGCACGTTCTCCGTGGTTGACTCTACCCCCACCGACCGGGCAGCCCTGCCTACCAACGGAAACTTATTGTCCAGCAGCCGCCACGGCAAGTCACCCGCCACCTGCGGCCAAAAATACTGCAATTGGCGGCGCGCCGCCGCGTGAAACGTCCGAGCCTGCACCCCGCCAATCCCCATCATGTTCAGGCGATGCCGCATCTCCCCTGCAGCCCGGGCAGTAAACGTCACCGCCAACACACGATTCGGACTCACAAAACCCTGCGCAATCAAATGCGCAATGCGGTAGGTGATAGTGCGGGTTTTGCCCGTGCCTGCGCCCGCGAGAATGCACACCGGCCCCCGCGGTGCGGTAGCAGCGAGCCGCTGATCCGGGTCTAGATCATCAAGACTAAACATCACTCCCCCTTATGTTTGTGCAGCTTGCGCATGTGCCCACGAATATATCAGGTGATGTGCGATCGACCCCGCCGGCGCCAACTTCACCACCCCGTCCAGGATTTCCGGAGCGCTGAGCCACCGCACCTCAGCCAACTCACCGTCGGTGGGAGCAATGGCATCTAAGTCTGTGCTGTAGCCGTGAAAACCCATCATCAGCGACGACCCCAGCGGCCACGGCTGACTGGAAACATAGCGCACGTCCGCTACACGACGCCCCGTCTCCTCCATCACTTCACGCACAAACGCCTGCTCCAGGGTCTCGCCCACCGACACATAACCCGCCACCAGGGAAAAGTACTCCGGACGCGTGGCATTCGACCCCAGCAAAATGCGTTGTGATTCTGCGTGCTCCACAATGCCGATCACCGCAGGGTCAATGCGCGGAAACACCTGATGCCCCGATTCGCCCGTTGCATACTCCCCGGAATCCGCGTAGGTCAGCGGAGTTCCGTCCATGGGGTCAAAGCGGTACCGTTCCCGATGCCTCAGCAGCGCCACCGCGCGATACACCAGTTGGGCCACATCCCCATGAAAGACCACGTCACGGGGAGTTAGCAGTACCCCGCCATCCGGCGTCCCCTCCGGACCACTCAGCAGCGGTGCGCGCACGGCCCACCTGCGGGAGTCCGGGGCGTCGATAAGCACGCGGGCCGTCAGGTCTGCCCCCAGCGTGCGGGCAGTATCAGCATCAAGCCACAGCACACCATCGCCAGTTGCGGTGCACAGCACCTGGTCAGCTGGGCTAACACAGGCGTAAAACTCGGGGATACTAGCCACGTGCCTGGTCCTCAAGGTCCTCACGGAACACGCGGCGAACATATAGCAGCCGGTCACCGGGCTCCACGGTTTCTGCCTCCGGCGAATCGATGCGGTACAGCTCACCGGAACGCACCACACCCAACACAATGTCAGCCAAATGCCGGGGGTTCGCCCCAACCTCGTCGGCCTCCACCAGGCGTTCCGCAATGGAGAACCCCTCGCCTGGGGAAAGCAAATCCTCCATCATCTCCACCACCGACGGGGTGACCGTGGCTAACCCCAGCATTCGACCCGCCGTCTCGGAGGAAATAACCACTGAATCTGCACCCGACTGCTTCAGCAAATGCAGATTCTCCGACTCGCGCACACTCGCCACAACCGTCGCGCTCGGCGCAATCTCACGCACCGACAACGTGACCAACACCGCCGTATCATCCATGTTCGGAGCGACCACCACCGCGCGGGCACGCGTCACACCTGCAAGTTTCAGCACATCAGCCTTAGTAGCTGAGCCATGCACCGTGACCAAACCCTGACCAGCAGCCATGTCAAGCGAATGTGTGTCAGTGTCCACCACAACAATCTGGCTGGGGTGCACTCCATCGGCCAGCAGCGCTGACACAGCGGAACGACCTTTAGTACCGTATCCCACCACAACAGTGTGATTACGCATTCTTTTCCTCCAACGCTGAATCTGCAACGTACGTCGCGTCTCTTCCGTCAGCACCGACAAGGTCGTACCGACCAGCAAAATCAGGAACGCAATTCGGATCGGCGTGATCAGAATAATGTTGATCAAACGCGCCTCTTGGGTCACCGGAGTAATGTCACCATATCCAACGGTGGACAGCGACACGGCGGAGTAATACACCGCATCAATGAAAGTAAGCGGCTCGTTGTAGCCATCCTTATCCAGGTACACCAGCAACGACACCCCGGTGAGCAACAGCAACGCGTAGAAAACGCGCCGGGTAATCAACGCCCAAGGACTGACCTGCCGCTCCCTGGGAATCTGGATGATATTCAGTAGCGCGTGATCAGGGAGATCATCAAGCTCCGTGTCACTTTGGAGGCGCTCACGGAAAGCATCACGCATCGTTCCTCCTCTGTGTCTGCGTCTGTGGCGAATCCGGGGTTGCTGGGCCAGATGCCGATGGCTGAGCTGTCTGCTGCGGAGCCTTAATATCAAGCAAGTCAGCTAGCTCCTCGGCGTTAGGTAGTCTACTGGGTTCAAAGGTGCGATCTGAAGCAATGTAATGAAACGCAGCTCGAACAGCATCTGGATTAACGCTACGCCCCAGCGTGTGTGACAGCAATTGCGCCCACGCGACACGGTACACCGCCAACTGAATCTCCGCTGCCCGCATCTCCTGGCCTTCCGGGGGTCGGCCCGTCTTCCAGTCCACGACCATCCACCCGGCCTCGGGATCGTCACCCTCATGGAACACCGCATCCATGCGCCCGCGCAGCACTCGACCACCGACAACAATTTCAAACGGCTGCTCCACATGGGTCGGGGTGCGGTCCGCCCACTGGCTTGCCAGAAATGCCTTTTTCAGACGCTCAAGCTCAGCCCCCTGCGGATCCTCGTCCTCCCCAAAACCTGGCAGTTCATCCTCATCAAGCAGGGAACTCGCGCCAAAATAGTCCTCCAGCCACTGGTGCAGGGCCGTACCACGCTTGGCGTATGCGTTGGGTTTAAACGGCACGGGACGTCGCAGCCTACGGGCGTACTGCTCCTGGTTGCGCGCGATGGACACCACGTCCGACGCCGTCAGCTCCTGCCCCAGCGGCACGTCCACCACCGGGGCTTTCATGCGCTCATGCTCCTCAATGAGTGCCGTGACTTCCTCCTCCCACAACGCCTCCACATCGTTATCAGCGCTGGGAGTGGGCAACTGCTGCATAGCGCGCCGCACCAATTCCGCCCCCTGCTCCACCGCAGGACGACGCTCCCCCAAAAAATCTTGGGGAAACACACCCGTCGCAGGGGAAACATCAGGCGCTTCTGCTAACTCAGCATCGGCATTGCTCTCATCCCACCACTGCTCCACAGAATCGGGCTGCCGCTTACGCAACAAATCCAGCATGGAATACGGCTTGGCCTTACCCCCCTTGTCGTTGCTTTCCGACGCCGTGACGCACAAGGTTTTTTCCGCTCGAGTCAGCGCCACATAAAACAGGCGGCTGGCCTCTTCAATCGCTGCTTCCTTGAAGGCGGCCTTATGTTCATTCATCGCCACCTCAAACTGCTTGCGATCCTCCACCTCGGACACGTCCAGCACCGGGCTGCCCACCATGTCGCCCTCCTGTTCCTGGGCATCGCCACGAAGCGTTGAGGGAATCTGAGTCACATCCGACAGCCACGTTGGGACCTTCAACTGCTGGCCGGGGGTGGTGGTATCCGCGTAGGTGACGTTATCTGCGTGCAACACCGCCACGACCTTCCACTCCAGGCCCTTCGCCTTATGCACAGTGAGGATCTGCACGCAATCCCCCTTCACCCGCACCTCGCCCGGCGCGAGACCACGGTCATGGGTGCGAGCAAGCCGAAAATAATCAAGAAGCGATGCAAGGGTTGAGCCGGGGATGGTGGAAAACTGTGCTACTTCTTCGTGGAAGCGGTCGAGGTGAACGGTACCGGCTGCGCCGTCTGCCTGCGGGTTTTCCCTGGCGAGCACTTCCGTGCGGATTCCCAGGACGCGTTCAATGTCGGCGAAAAGGTCAGGCAACGGCTGCGTGAGGCTACGGGTGCGCAGGTGCCGAAGTTCCGCAGAGAGTTCGCTGAGCCTGCGATAGCCTTCGGGGCTGTAGGCTTCGGGTTCCCCGAGGTCACCGAGGGCGTCGCCAAGCCCGACGGCAGCTTCGGGGACGGTGGAGGTGGCGTCGTCGATGATGTGTTTCAGGTGTTCGAGCGGGTCAGTGGGATTGGTGGCATCGGGGTCGTCTGCCGGGATGTCGAAAAGCGTGGGTTGTTCTGTGGTGTCTTCGGGGGTGGTGACGCGGGCGGCGAGTGTTCGGGAACGCTTGTACAGTGCCTGCAGGTCAGCGATGCCGAGGTTACAGTGAGGCCCGCACAGCAGGCGGAGAGCGGCGGCGGTGTTTTGTGGAGAGATGAGGATGGTGGCACAGGCAACCATGTCGGCGACTTCTGGAATGTCGAGAAGCCCAGATAAACCCACAATTTCCACGGGGATTCCCAACGCCCGAAGTTCCGCAGCGATGGGGCCGGAGTCCGCATTTTTGCGCACCAGCACCGCACCCGTGAATTTCTCCCCGCGCTCGCGGTAGGCGTGAAACTCGTCGGCGAGGCAGCGGGCCACCCAGGCTCGTTCCTCGTCGCGGGTGGGAAACCACCCCAGAGCCACCTCACCGTCGCCCGCGCCGGGACGCGGGGTGAGGGGCTGCACCGTGCGTGTGGGGCTTCCCGCAGGTCCCAGCACTTGTTCGGATACCGTGTTGGCGCAGTCGAGAACGAGGCCGGGGTTGCGCCAGCTGGTGGTCAGCTCTTTTTTCGGCGCTGGGGTGGGAGTCTCGGCATGCTGAGGGAAGTCGGTGACGAAACGTTCCAGGTTCGCTGAGGTGGCTCCGCGCCAGCCGTAGATGGCTTGCATGGGGTCGCCCACAGCAGTGACGGTGACGTCAGGGGCGGTATCTGGCGCGCCCGCCCGTGTAGGCGCCCCGAAAAGGCTGCTGAGCAGCACACGCTGGGCGTGGCTGGTGTCTTGGTATTCGTCGAGCATGACCACACGGAAGCGTTGCCGCTGGCTGCGCCCCACCACGGGATGCCGCTGCGCTACTGTTGCGGCCAGGGACATTTGCTCACCAAAGGTGATGACCCCGCGTTCCGCCATCTCCTCTTTCAGCTGTCGTACAAGGGGAAGATAGTCGAGTCGGGCGAGCTGAGTATCCCGGATTTTTAGCATGGCGGCGTTGAGTTTGTCGCGCTGCCGGGGGCCTTTGGGGAGTTCGTCAAACAAGCGGACAAACGGCTCTGTTTCGGCTTCGATGTCGGCTGCGCTAACCATGTGGCCGTCCATCTCGCTGACCAGGGAGATGAGACGGTCAGTGACGGTGCCATGCGTGACGGTTGCATCGACATGCCCCGTGTAGTTTCCCACCACGTCCCAGGCGATTTGGTACAGCTCGGCGGTGGTGATCATGCGGGAGGATGGTTCCACGGGGAGAAGCAGCCCGTACTCGCCGACGATGCGCCCGGCGTAGGAGTCGTAGGTGGAGACCGTGGGGGTGATGGCCTGCAGGTTTGTCTGCAATTCACCCGTGGGATCAAGGTCTGCAAGCCGAGGGATTCCCGCCAGGGTGGCCAGGCGCGCGCGGATGCGTTGGGAAAGCTGCTGCGCAGCCTTTTTGGTAAACGTCAGCCCCAATATTTGGTCGGGCGTGGCAAAACCATTGGCCACGAGCCACACCACACGGGCCGCCATGGTTTCGGTTTTCCCGGCCCCCGCACCTGCCACCACCAGCAGCGGGCCGGGCTGGTCACCGATCACATCGGCTTGCTGCTCCGTGGGCAGATGCTCTTGGCCCAGCCACCGCGACAATAATGCCGGGGAAATGGGGTTACGAGCCATTGGTGAGCATCCTTCCGGTCGGTTGGGCGGGGCAGATGGACTGCAGCCGACAGTTATCACAATTGTCGTTGACAATGGCCGTCAGCGCGGGCCCTCGGATCGCCGCCGCCACCCCGGGCAGTATGGCGGCCAGTTCCTCCAGTTCTTCGGGGGTTTTTGCGGCTTGCTCCCGGGTTGTGTACTTTCCAACATCTGTGGCACTGGGGTACACCAATACGCCACCGCCCACGGAATCGGGCGTTTCCCCAGGATAGGGATCTCGTACACTGTCACCGTCCACGACACCCCGCGACAGCGCCAGTTGGTACGCCGACAGCTGCGCATGCTCACCCATGTTCTTCTGTGCAGGCTTAGACGAGCCTGTTTTCACATCGACCACCACAAGCTCACCGTCGTTGTTGCGTTCCAGCCGATCCATGCGCCCTTTGATGCGCAGCGGAGCGCCGCTCTCCGTGGTGCCGACGCTCACCCGCATGTCCATTTCCACCCCCACCTGCTCAAACTGGCCACGAGTATTCTCCAGCCACCGCTCCAGATTATCGATCAGCGTGTCCCACTCCCGCAGCGCCGTATCCCGCTGCCACACAGGAACATCCAGCAACCCAGCGTACGCCTCATACACCAACGCACTCGCTGCGTCACTGTCCGCGCCGCGCGCAATCGCCTCCGCAAACCCATGCGCCAGCGTGCCCCGCACCATATGGATCGGCGTATCCGCATCATCAACCAACCGGTCCAGCACCGACCGCAATGGGCAACGCAGCGTTGACTCGATCCGTGACGGCGACAACTGCACCGACCGTCGGGGCTTCTGCAAAGGTTCGCGTGTCGACGCCCCCCGCATCCCCCACCAGTCCTCAGGATCCGCGCCGTACACCCCGGCGCGGGCAAGTCGGGCCAATTGGCGTGCCGCCTGCTCTCTGCGCAGCGGCCGCTCCGCCGGGTCGCACACCACGCGACGCAATTCCGCCACAATCGCCGTCGTGGACAACAACCGGCGATCGTGCCGACCACCCGGGGTACCTGCGATGGAGGTTTCCTGCTCCTCAACGCGCTCAGCCTCAATGCCTCGCTCCGAGCACAATTCTTCCAGAAAACGAGAAGGCTCCAACGCGTCCTCCGCATCTGGGGCGTCCACCGCGGTGACGAACAGGGAACCTGTGGCCCGCGACGTCGCTAAGCGGAACAGGCGACGCTCCTCGGCCAAACGTTCCACCGACCGGGAGATGGGAATGTTTGGATCGATGCCATCGTCCAGTACATCCACGAGCTCCTCCTGGCCAAACAATGACCCCGTCTCCCCCAGTGTCGGCCACGTGCCCTCCTGCACACCCGCAACCACCACTGTGTGCCATTCCTGGCCCACCGCAGCATGCGCCGTCAACACTCGAACCGCATCCGGGAGAACCCCACGGCGATCGCGTGAACCAGTGGGTAACTGCTGCTCTGCAATATGTCGAACAAAACTTTCAATACTGGCGGTGGGGCGGCGTTCAACATAGTCACCCGCTGCGTCAAACAACGACATCATCGCATCCACGTCCCGGTCAGCCTGCGAACCGGCCGCACCTCCGCGCAAACTCGCGGCCATGAGGCGATCCGACAGACCCGTGGCCTCCCACAACGACCACAAAATCATCTCCACGCTATCCCCCGCAGCGCGCGACTGAAAACCAGCGTCCAGGACAGCGCGGATGCGCGTGAGCACGTCTACTTCGCGTTCCGTCAGCCGCGCCGTCGCGTCCTCATACTCAGTGGCGCGCTCCTCTGGTGGGGTGCCACGCCACGATGTTGGCAACACCAGATCCGCCAACACCTGCACCGCGCGCCGGGAACCACCCCGCATCATCTCCGCCTGACGCAACCCCCGATACAAGCGACGCAGCGTCACCGGATCCGCACCACCAATAGGGCCAAGAACCAGTTCCTCCAGCTCCGCAGAATTCAGTGGCTGCGTCAGCGCCCGCACGCCCAACATCATGGACGCAACAATGCGTTGCTCCGCCAACACCACATCCGTCGGATCAAGATGTACCGGCACGCCAGCCAGCAGCAATGCCCGGCGCACCCCAGCAAGCTGACGCACAGAACGTACAATCACCGCAATGTCCGACCACGGCACCCCATGCAACAGGTGCGCGCGCCGCACACGATTGGCCACCACCAGGGCATGCTCCGAAGCCGTGGGGGCCACCACAACTGAACAATCCTCTGGATGCCGGAATGATGTATTGAGCACCACCTCATGGTTGGCGGGATACTTGGTCAAAAACTCCGGCCGGGCACCACGGAAACGAAACACCGACTGAGCTGGATCCCCCGCAATAACCCCCAGCTTGGCGCTGGGCAGAAACAGGCTCACCAAACGTGCCGACTGCGGATCCAAATGCTGGGCATCGTCTACCATCACCGTCTCCCACTGCTCCTGCAGCATAGTCAACAGCCCCGGATCCAGGGACAATGCCTCCAACGCGGCGGTCACAAGTTCCGACGCGTTCAAACTATGCGCCCCGCTCAACGCCATCGTCTGCTCATACTCCCGCAGAAAAGCACCAGCACTCACCCACAGGGGGCGGTCATAGCGACGACCCAGCTCTTCCACATCCTCCGGTCCAGCACCACGCTCCACGGCACGCAACAAAAAATCACGCAACTGCCTGGCGAAACCCACCATTCGCAACGCCTCCCGCTGCTCCGGCGGCCATTCCCCCCTGCCGTCCGCGGCATGCCCCAACAATAACTCCCGAATCACCGCATCCTGCTCCGCGCCTGTGATCAACCGGGGTGCCGGTTTCTGCGCGCGTATCGACGCCGCCCGCACAATCGCAAACGCAAACGAATGCACCGACCGCACCAATGTCCCCTCCGCTACATAGTGAGAGTTTTCTAGCTGAGACGCACGCTCCGCCAACACGCGGCGCAGCCTGCCCCCTGATTCCTTTGACGTGGCAATCACACACACCGACGACGCTGGCGCGCCACTACCCAGGCGTGCCGTGAGGGCATCTACCAGTAGCGACGTGACTCCCGACCCCGCAACACCCGTGACGCGCCACACCCCCGACCGCGCGGAACTCTCCGCTGCGGCCACCAGTTCTGCCGCCTGGCCCTGCCACGTATGCGGGGGTACCGATGCGGGTCGACTTACCAAGCGAACCTGTGGATGAGGCGGCACTCCGAAACGCTGGGCTGGTTCACTGTCGGTCATGCCCTACATTGTGACACGCGGGACAGGCACAGCCCTCACACGACATCGAATTGGTGTGTGGTGGCGCGGTGTAGAGGAGGGCTTGCGTACCTGGCAGTGGACCTACATGATAAGCACACTGCGCTAGACCCATAAGCGACGCACTGTGTTGGCAGCAAGCCCTTATGCATCCTTGCCGATGCGGGCGATGAGCAGGTCGGCAACGTCTTCCATGGTGGCGCGCACTGTTTCGTCATGTTCCTCGCTGAGTGCGTGAATATAGATACGGTAGAGGAGGCCGCGCAGCATGAGCTGGTCATTGTCAGGGAGATGGGAGAAGCGGTCGGTGATGCGCTCGTCGACAACTCCGGCTATGAGGCCGTCCACCATCACCTGCGCCGCCGTGTACCCGTGGGGGTGGGCCACTCCCACAATGTCGGTCACCACCGGCGCCTGGGTGCCGTGGAAAATGGTGGTGGCGAGCATGTCGGCATGACCGACCTGGTCGGGGGCGTCGATAGGCTGCCAACTGTGGCGCAGACGATTGCTGAAATCCAGTGCCCACGCCCATTTTTCGGTGGCCTGCACCTCGGGCGGAACTGTTGTGTTGAGCATGAGGGTAGGGTCTTCGGACCAGGCTGCTCGGTCAGCAAGAACAAAGTTGTCCTTCGGCGATGCCTGCTTGGTCACGTGGGCGACGGCGAAGTTGGGAACCTCAACGGATGCCAGGGCGTCGGCAAGCCGGAGGGCAGCGCCAACAGTTTCATCGACACGCTTGGCCACAGCACCGTCAACATAATGCGAGGCACGCCATCCTGCCATCAGGTAGCGGCCATCAGTGGTCCGAACGGGTCGAGCGATACGCAGCCCTTCAGGTTGCAGGCTTTCTCTAACCTTTGCCGACCACGCAGCCACCTCCGAATCCGCCACTTCAGAGAGGGCCAGCTGCCCAACCCTGTAGCCTCGATCCCAGGCCGCAGACAGCGGAATGGGGGTCCCCTCCACCACCTGGAAAGCGACACGCACATGCTCAGGAATCACACTCATGCCCGTTAGCGTACCCACCGTCAGTGATGGTGTGAACAATGCACCCCACTTAACAACAAAACCCATAGAAAATACGCTGACAAGACAACAAAACCCCCGTAGCCAGCAGTTTCATCATTGCCAGCACGGAGGCTTAGAGTGTTATGCAATTACGCAAATGGGTATGGCCACGGATTCAATGAACAGGTGAGATTATTGTCTGGATACACTTCACCCGGGTCAATTTTGTACAACTCGGAATTATTCAAATTAAGGGTTTGCTGCATCATCACCGGGGCCAATTGCCCTTGACCACCGCACGGCTCATGTTTGGCATACCCAATGGAGTGCCCCACTTCGTGATTAATCAGGTACTGGCGGTACAGGCCCAGGTCCCCCTGGAACGTGGTCGCGCCGCGGACCCAGCGGGATTCATTTAACACCACACGGTTTCCCTCGGAGGTGAAACAGCTGGTCTCCATGGCAATATCCGAACCGCACGCCGCGTGAGTGGCGGCGGGTGAGGACAGTTGGATGCGCAGATCAGGGTTAGACACCACCGCAGGGTCTACACGTTCAAACGCAAACTTGCGGTCATGCGTCCAGCTCTTGGGGTTGGACAGTGTGGCATCAACCATTTTGGCAAAGGAATCGTCCCCACCGTAGACAGAAGTGTCCACCCCGTCTTCGACCTCAATGACGTACTTAAAGGTACGTTCATCCCCAGCCCCCACCTTCGGCATCGTGCCAGGAACCAGGTGATATGTGCCCTGACCTGTTTCCGTGAAACTTCCACCCGGGGGAAGATCACCAACGGGAAGCTGGGCCCCACGATCAGCTTTCGCAGGGTCGGGTCCTTCGGGCTGACTGGTCGCGTTTTCTCCACCATCATTTGCCGTTGACGCAGCTTGCATTTGTGAAGAGATGGCTCCATTATCCGGCATAATGAAGACATCAACGAGAACCCACAGCGTAATGACCACTAACGCCGGGATCGCATAGGCACGCCACCCGTAGTCACGGGCGAAGCGCACAAGCAACGGTTCAGAGGAAGACACTATCCGGCAAATCCTACGGTACGTGGAGTATCGTTATCGACCTCAACAAACGCGATCTGCTTTGACCGCACCAGGTAACGACGCCCCTTGTTATCAGTAAATTCCACGACTGCAGCATCATTTTCCATCGCGCCATCAATAAGCGCGACGGCCTCGCTTTGCTGACTGACGGACACGCCCGAGACGCGCTCCACGCCAGTGATGGCCAGCTCCCGGCCACTGTCAACAAAACCGATTCTTATGTCCATACTTTTCTCCTTGAGATCAACAACAATGATAGGGTTTTCCCCTATCATAGTGAGGCAACGATAGTATTATGGCGTGTCCAAACAAAGCAGCACTCCGACATTCGCGCAACTCGGCGTCGCCATTGAGATTACCGATGCCCTCGACAGCTTCGGCATCCAGCACACCTTTGCCATTCAGGAACTCACCCTTCCCCTCGCCCTCGACGGTATTGATCTTATCGGACAAGCCCGCACCGGGCAGGGAAAAACCTTGGGTTTTGGAGTGCCGCTCCTTGACCGCATCTTCGACAGCGCGGACATCGCCGAACTCGATGGCACACCCCGCGCACTCGTGGTAACCCCCACACGCGAACTGGCCATCCAAGTCGCCGATGACCTTCACCGCGCCGCCAAAAACCTTCCCGTGCGCATCCTCACCATCTATGGCGGCCGCCCCTACGAAGAGCAAATCAACGCCCTAGACAAAGGCATTGACGTAGTGGTGGGTACCCCCGGCAGGCTCCTCGACCTGTACCAGCGCGGCTCCCTCACCCTCGACCAAGTGGCCATTCTGGTGCTTGATGAAGCCGACGAAATGCTCAACCTCGGTTTCCTCCCCGCCATTGAGAAGCTCCTCAAGGCACTCACCCACAAGCACCAAACCATGCTGTTTTCCGCGACCATGCCGGGACCCATTGTCACCCTCGCGCGCACCTTCATGCACAAGCCAGTGCACATCCGCGCTGAAGAACCCGACGCTGCACAAACCAACCAGGACATCCGACAAGTGGTCTTCCAAGCGCACCGCATGGACAAAGTTGCTGTGGTCTCTCGCATCCTCCAAGCTCAAGGGCGCGGCAAAACCATTATCTTTGCGCGCACTAAACGCTCCGCCGCCGAGCTTGCCAACGACCTTGCCGCAAGCGGCTTTCTCGTCGGCGCGGTCCACGGTGACATGGGCCAGCCCGCCCGCGAAAAATCACTCACCGCCTTCCGAAGCGGCGACATTGAGATCCTTGTGGCCACTGATGTTGCCGCCCGCGGCATTGACATTGACGACGTTACACACGTGATCAACTACCAAACCCCCGATGATGAAATGACCTACGTCCACCGCATCGGGCGCACAGGCCGCGCCGGGCACACAGGAACCGCTGTCACCCTCGTTGGCTACGACGAACTGCCTAAATGGCAACTGATCAACAGCGAGCTGAACCTCGACAACCCGGAACCTCCACAGTGGTTCTCCACCTCACCCGAGCTTTTCGACGCCCTGGACATCCCCGAATCCGCATCCGCCACCGTGGGACCCGCCCGTAAAGTCTTCGGCGGCGCGATGGTCACACGCCCAGCACAAGCCCGTAGCCTAGCGCGAGGTGGACGGAAAGAGGGGCGGTCGGGACGTCGAAAAGCAGACCCGCGACGGAGGAGTTAAGCATGACCAAGGCCCCTATCCTCCAGCGAAGCCGAGCGGACATCATCGCGGCGAGTGTGCTGTGCTTTCTTACCGTGTTCGCGGTGTCGGTTGTGTGGCTGACTGCGCCGATCCGGAAGGCCGAGCTCACCCCGGCGGACGGCACCTTCACTGCCACCGACCCCCTTGTGCAGGCACCGGATAGGCTGAGCGAAAGCTGGAGGGTGACCGTCGACCCCATCACCGGGCTACACCGCCCCTTGAGCGTCGCGGGGCTACTGATCCAACCAGACGGTGGTGATGTGCACGCGCTTGATCCCACAACCGGGGAACGCGTATGGACCTACCACCGCGATAATGACCAGCTTTGCTCGCTGTCCGTCGCCTTTGAATCCGTGATCGCCACCTACAACACCAATGTCGGCTGCGGCGATGTTGTTGCTATAAACGCAAACACCGGCACATATAAGGCAACGCGGAGTGCCATCAACAGCTTTAATACAGTGCCCATCAGCTCCAACAGCGCCGTGGGAACCCTCAGCCGCGACCGCCTCGAACTGTGGCGCAGCGACCTCGTGCGCACCATCGAATATGGGCACGTCGAAGCACCCCAGGAAGCCGACCAGCAACCCCATCCTGACTGCGCTCTTACCTCTGCGCTGACCCGCATGGAACTCCTCGCTATCACCGACCGCTGCCCCGACTCCATCACAAACGGGGTAGCCTTGCGTTTCATGGGCACCACGCCAGAAGATTCCCGGCAGCCAGAAATCAAACAATCCATTGACCTTGAACCACACTCCACGCTTGTGTCCATCGGGCAGACCGCAGCCGCCGTCTACACCCCCACAACCCCCGCAGGCACCGCGCGCATCACAAGCTTCAACCAGCAAGGCAAGGAACTCAACGCAGCGACCGTCCCCAGCTCCCCGCTTCTCGACGGCACTGCACCCACCCACCACGACGACCGCACCGGAGTCGACACACCCCAGATCGCAGACCTGCCGCACCACATGAGCTGGTTCGACGGCCAACGCCTCTACCTTTTCGAACCAGAAAACCTACTCATCTCCCACATCTTCGAAGGTGCCCTAGGCACCGGCATCGCCGTGGGCGGACAGCTGCTCTACCCCAACCGCGAAGGCATCGCTGTCGCCGACTGGAACACCGGAAAAATCCTGCGCGTCATCCCCGTCGACCGCCAGGGTTACGACGGCCCCGTCTCCCTCAACCAGGCAGGCCACACCATCATCGAACAACGCGATGACACCTACGTGGCGCTTAACTAGGGTTCTTGTTGTGATTGTTTAGTATGTTTGTGCAGCCCACGCCAGTGAACGGGGATGAAAAGACAACCCCAAACCGACAAGCGCGATCACCCCGACCGGAATGGCCCACAACCACTGCCCAGCGGAAAAAATGTAATACGCAATGGGGAGCAGCAGCATCTGCAGCATAATCACCGGACCGCGCCCCCAGCGTTTACCCCGAAGCATGTTCACGCCCGCAAACGCGACAACGCCAAAAATGACAAAAAAGAAAACGGCGGTCCCGTATCCCAGCAGGGGGCCACGCCCCTGCTCGCTGAACACCGCGCCCACATCGTGGGAGAAAAACGCGTTATACACCACCAAAAACACGGCATAAGCAATGCCTGCGAGGCTTTCACCGATGCCAAGCATCCCAGCCCAACGGACAGGTTCTGGAGGGATAGTGCTGGCGTGGCCGCTGGTTTGGTCATGTGGAGCGCTGTTCACAAAAACACAGTCTATCCGATGGGTCTGACCGCCCTTTTGTATCATTTCTGCAACGCTTTCCGGCATGTCACATACCACTGGTTTGACTAAAACAGTTTTTAGGTACTCACTATATTTTTTTCGTCATTTCTGCAGCTCAATCGGGCAATAAAAACATAGAAGCAGAGTAGCAAGTTCTCTTATTTTTGCCCTTATCGACTAAGCCACGCGCACTTAAATTTGTGAATTGCAACACATTTGTTACCGAAACCCTAGCCAAGCAGCGAGGCGCGTGTCATGATTTGTCGGTAGCAAAGATGTCCGACATTTGAACGGACACGATTCAGGCGCGGCATTAAGTCCATACTTAATGCCACCAGAGAACCACTACTCATCCGCCTTACGGCATTCCATTGGCTTCCCCTGCCACAAAGCATCTGGGTAGTTCTGCTCAACCACGCCACCAGCCCGTTAGTTTTAAAAATTGAAAAGGAGAATGTACATGGACTGGCGCCACAAGGCTGTTTGCCGCGACGAAGACCCTGAGCTGTTCTTCCCGGTCGGTAACTCCGGCCCCGCTCTCGCACAGATTGCCACCGCAAAAATGGTGTGCAACCGGTGCCCCGTCACCTCCCAGTGCCTCGCATGGGCACTGGAAACCGGCCAAGATGCCGGCGTATGGGGCGGCATGAGCGAGGACGAGCGTCGTGCTCTCAAGCGCCGCAAGAACCGCGGCCGCGGCCGCACCCGCGCAGCCGTCTAACCCGATCGCGCTACCAGCGATGCTGGACCCGACGGTTTGGCTGCCGATTGGAACGGCACACTGACAACACGATAAGGTTGTCACGATATGGTTGTTGTCGGTTGACACACCCCGGTTTCGGATAAAGGAGCACAACATGAGCAAGCGTGGACGCAAGCGCAAGGACCGCCGCAAGAAGAAGGCAAACCACGGCAAACGCCCCAACTCTTAAAACATCGCAAACCCCCGAATTGTGCACACAGTTCGGGGGTTTACTTGTGTGTGGGGTGTGGCGTGAAGTGTGTATACGCTCCGGTCAAAGGTGTTGTTGGGCCTTGGCGGTATACACACTGTGCGGGAGCGGGCAGTTTGATAGAGTGCTACGGCTGTGTGACTGGCGATGATCTATCAAACTGTCAAAAACCCCTGGAAAAATGGCAGCGTGATAGAGCGCGGCGAGTGGGAAAGCCTTGAACACCGTTAGTGCAAACTTTTTGCATAAAGATAGGTCCACCGCCAGGTACGGAAACACCCCGTTTTCGAGCCCAGCGATGGACCTATATGACAAGCACGTAAAGTGTGCTTATCTCCAAGCCGAAAAACACCCCATTTTCGTGCTTGAGCATAAGCACATTGTGCGCGGGTCGAACCCACACTGTGGAATCACAGCAAAACTCCAGAGGCTCGTATACTACTTCTTCTCCCCTCAGCCGTCAGTGCGCGTGACACGGATGGAGATGGTGATCCTCTCGCGAAGTGCCCTCGGCGCGGTGGTCGAGCAGCAGCGTCGCAGCATGGCGCGAACTTCCTGTTCCAGGCCCAGTTTTTCAAAGCAGTGTGGACAGGTGTCGAAGATATGTTGCAGTTCGCTGCGGCGTTGTGGTGTCAGTTCATCGGCGGTGTCGAGAAGCTCAAACACTGAACGGTATACATCGTCGCAACCGCAGTGGCAGGATTCGGCTCCAGTGCTCATTTTGTGCCGCCCTTCTCGTAGTCCAGTCCGATGCCTTGTTCGTGCGCTACTTCTTTTAACAGATCACGGAGCTGTTTTCTTCCACGATGAAGGCGGCTCATCACAGTACCGAGTGGCGTGTCCATTATTTCGGCGATTTCTTTGTAGGGCAGCCCCTCCACATCGGAGTAGTACACCACCATGCGATAGTCTTCGCTGAGCTGGTTCAATGCCTCGGTGATTTGGGAGTCCGGCAGCAGTTTCAACGCCTCGACTTCTGCAGACTCCAAGCCGGAGGAATCATGGGACGCGTGGGAAAGCAGCTGGTAATCAGTGATCTCTTCCGTGGGTAATTGTGAGGGTCGCCGCTGTGCTTTGCGGTAGGAGTTGATGTAGGTGTTGGTCATGATGCGGTACAGCCACGCTTTTAAGTTTGTCCCCGGTTTGAAGCGTTCGAACGCCTGAAACGCCTTCACGTAGGTTTCTTGGACAAGATCCTCCGCGTCGGCAGGGTTGCGGGTCATGCGAAGCGCTCCGCCGTATAGCTGGTCTAGCAGCGGCAACGCATCCTGTTCAAAGCGTTGAGCCGGGGTTAATTCTGCGGCGAGCTCCGTCATGTGATGGGTGCTTCCTTCTTTACGGTCAGGGGCATTTATCCCATTGTAAAGGACCACATATCCCCACATTGTGTACCGCAGGCAGTTCTGGGGCGGTAACCAGCACGGCGTCGATAAGCAAAAGTAAGATGGTGGGCGTGGAAGAGTTGAGTTCAGAGACGCTACCTGTGTGGCTAGCCCCGCACACGCGTACCCCCATTGATGGGGTGATTACGGTGCCCGGTTCCAAGTCCATTACTAACCGTGCGTTCATTCTGGCGGCGCTGGCGGATGGCCCGTCGGCTATTGTAGGGGCGCTTCGCAGCCGCGACACCAACCTCATGCTTGCTGCGTTGAAGAGCATTGGTGTGGGTGTGCGGGACCAGGGGTCGGAAATCCACATTGAGCCCCGCCCCCTGCGCGGCGGCACCATCAACTGTGGGCTCGCAGGAACCGTGATGCGTTTTGTGCCGCCCGTCGCTGCGATCGCCACCGGAACAGTATTCTTCGACGGCGACCCACAGGCCCGCACACGCCCCATGTCCACCATGCTGGACGCGTTACGTGAACTGGGCATTCAGGTACAAGGCGACGCCCTGCCTTTCATCATCGACGGCGTCGGCACCCCCACCGGAGGCACCGTGGATATCGACGCCTCAGGATCCTCCCAATTCGTTTCCGGCTTACTACTCGCCGGGGCTCGGTTCAGTAACGGGATCACCGTCCGCCACACCGGCGGGAAACTGCCCAGCATGCCGCATATCGAAATGACCATCGCCATGCTGGCCGAGGCCGGGGTAACCGTGGACACCAGTCGCGCCAACGAATGGACCGTCCCCGCCGGGCCAATCAGCGGGCGGACCTGGCGTATCGAGCCAGACCTATCCAACGCCACTCCCTTCCTCGCCGCAGCCGCCGTCACCGGCGGAACCGTGCGTATCCGGCACTGGCCACAACGCACCACCCAGCCCGGTGACGCCATCCGCGGAATCCTCGAACGCATGGGGTGCACCGTTGACATCACTGCCGTTGGCCCCAGCTACGACCTCGTGGTCACCGGCCCCGCCGGGGGTGTCTACGGCGAGCACGGACTCAAGGGCATCTCCATCGACCTCTCCGACGTCGGCGAACTCACCCCCACCGTCGCCGCGCTGGCAGCGTTGGCCAACACCGAATCACGACTCACCGGCATCACACACCTTCGTGGCCACGAAACCGACAGGCTAGCTGCACTGACCAGGGAAATCAATAATATCGGCGGGCAGTGCACCGAACTGGCCGATGGGCTATGCATTTCACCGATCCCCCGCGAACAGCTGCACGGCGGCCTTTGGCACTCCTACGCGGACCACCGCATGGCCACCGCAGGTGCCATCATCGGACTCGCCGTCCCCGGAATTGAGGTCGAAGACATAGCCACCACCACCAAAACACTCCCCGACTTTGCGAACATGTGGACAAAGCTGGTGGCGCATGGCTAAACGCGCACACCGCGACTGGGACGAATCCGATGTAAAAATCCGACCAGGAAAAGGCTCCCGCCCCCGAACCAAAGACCGCCCAGCCCACAACAACGCGCAGTACGGCATGGTGGTCACCAAAGATCGAGGTCGCTGGGGCGTAGTGCTTGACGACGCCCCCGCAGGCCAAGCCCCCACCGTTTGTATGCGCGCCCGCGAACTCGGCCGCACCGACATTGTGGTCGGCGACCGCGTGGGAATAGTAGGCGACACCTCAGGACACCCCGGAACGCTAGCGCGCATAGTCAGGCTCGACGAGCGCACAAGCGTCCTACGACGCACCGCCGATGACACCGACCCCTACGAGCGCATCGTGGTTGCCAACGCCGACCAGCTCCTCATCGTCTCCGCCGTCGCCGACCCGCCGCCGCGCTCGGGATTCGTGGAACGCGCCCTGATTGCGGCGTTCGTCGGCGGACTCAACCCCGTTATCTGCCTCACCAAAACAGACTTGGCCAGCCCCGATGCCTTCGCCGCAAAGTTCGCCGACCTCGACGTCCCCGTGATCACCTGCGGCACTCACGACCCTATCTCTCACGTGCACGATGTTGTTGACGGCCACATCACCGCACTCATCGGGCACTCCGGCGTAGGAAAATCCACGCTGGTCAACAGGCTCGTTCCCGATGCCGACCGCGCCACCGGCGAGGTCTCGGGGATAGGCAAAGGCAGACACACCTCCACGCAATCAATCGCATTACGACTCCGCGCAGGCGGCTGGATCATCGACACTCCGGGTATCCGATCCTTCGGACTCGCGCATGTTGACGCCGACACCGTTATCGCCGTATTCGACGATCTCGCCGCAGCCGCCGACAACTGCCCCCGCGGCTGCACACACATGGGGCCACCAGCAGACCCCGAATGTGCGCTCGACGAACTCGCCGGCGCAAGCGCACACCGCACCCACGCCGTCCGCACACTCCTGGGCGCGCTACGTACCAACGAAGAATGGATGTAACCGCCCATGGGAGGGACAACTGAAAAGGGAGCTTCCGGCGGAACTGGTCACACCCGACCACACATGACAGAAACACCGCTGAACAGGCTCGCAGTGCTGGGAGTGCTCGCAGGCATAGGAACCGGCCTGCTTGTTGCGGCGCTCAACAGAGCTATCGTCGCCACTGAACGGCTCGTTTACGGCGTTGACCACCTCAAGGCACTTGACCCCGGTTCGCAGGTGACACCCCTGCGGTTAGCGATCACACTTGTTGTCGTTGGGATTATTACCTCGTGGTCGTGGTATCTGCTCAACCGGTTTGGACAACCCGCCGTCTCCGTGCCAGGAACCATGAACGGTACCCCCATGCCGCTCTGGGAAACACTGTGCAGCGTGTTCCTCCAAGTCATCTCCGTTGCGGCAGGTGCGCCCGTTGGGCGCGAAAACGCGCCCCGCGTGGCGGGTGGACTCTCCGCATCCTGGATTGCCACAACATTCAAACTCGACCCCCAAGCACGACGCATCCTCATCGCCTCAGCAGCCGGGGCAGGACTAGCAGCATCCTTCCACCTCCCGCTCGCAGGGGCGCTCTTCGCCCTCGAACTACTCCTGGTAGAAATGACCACCCGTGCGGTAGTCACCACCATGCTCACCTCAGCCATAGCCGTTGCCGTAACCAGCATTTTTATTGAACCCCACCCTATTTTCAGCACCGTCGAACTCAACGAAACCCCGGCGATGCTCGGGGCCGCGCTCATCGTAGGAATCATCGCCGGAATGCTCGGGCATTGGTTCGGCATCGTCGCCCGCAAAGCAGTAGCAGCACGACCGCGCGGTGCCGCCATACTCTGGCAGATGCCCCTCGCATTCACTGTGGTAGCCGTTATTTCCTACCTCGTCCCTGGCGTAAGCGCCAACGGACGCTGGGCGGCTGACACCATTTTCACCACAGGACTCCCCGTAGCCACACTGCTTCTCTTTGTGGTTCTGCGCATGGGAATCGTGATTATGTGCTTCCGTGTAGGCACCGTCGGCGGAAACCTCACACCGGCTTTTTCTCTTGGAGCCACGACGGGGTCGATCATCGGAATAGCACTAGCCGGACTATTTCCTTCCCTAAGCCTCAGTGCATTCGCCATTATGGGAGCCGGCGCATTCCTCTCCACCACCATGGCCGCACCCATGTTCGGAATGATCGCCGCCATTGAGTTCACCGACATGCCTGCGCAAGGCTATCTCCCCATGTTCGTTGCCGTCGTCGGAGCAGCGCTTGCCGTACGCCTATGGGGAATAATCACCAACAAAAACCAACGTATCCAACCCTTCACTTCTGCGGCATGGACCGGCGAGGCAGAGGTGAAGCCATAGATGCCGGGGTTCGTGATGACGTGGCTATCATGGAGAAAATACCGAATGAAAACGAAAACAGCTTTTCTTATTAGCGAGGTATGTGCGCCGTGGGTGACAAACCTATGGTTTTTTCTTGTATTAGGTGCCACATCACACGCATGGCCTGCAGCGATAACAGCAATCCTAGGCACATCAATCATGCCAATGGCTGCGATTAGGGTACTGACACTACAAGGAAAAGCAGAAGGGCGCCACGTTCAGAAACGCGAACAAAGATACATAGTTTTTGCAGCGATTTTTGTGCTGTTGGGTGCAGCACTCGCGGGATTATGGCATCTTCATACGCCAAGAGTTATATGGGTCTCTGTGCTATCAGCTGTCATGTTCATTGCAACCTTCGCCGTAGTAACTCGGTTGTGGTGCAAAGCATCAATCCATACTGGTTTATGGGTATGCGTGACCATTTTTCTAGCCTTAACAGTCTCGCCTCTATGGTGGGTGGCGCTGGTTGTAGCCCCAGTTATTGGCTGGTCGCGGGTCGTGCTAAAAGGCCATTCGTGGGGAGAGGTTGGCGTCGGTGTCATCGCCGGGGCAGCGGTGACGGCAGTGTCCTATCAACTCTTTCTAACGTAGTTGATAGGACTTCTCTGAAACCAAGGGAAGCGGTCGGCAACCACAACGGGGCGTCGATACGCGCGGGTATCCGTGGCAGCGCAGACAGCCCACTCCCCCCCCCTCACTCACCCCTCCACACCAGTCTCACGACCTAATCCTGAGACTTTACTTATCAGCAGGTGAGCTACCTTTTTAGGAAACGATGCGCGCTAGATTCCTCAATAATTGCAGGTCAGGCCACTGTAGCTAATCTGCAGATAGTTGACGTGCGAACAAAACTGGGAATATTCTTACTTCTTGTCAATCATATTCTTCGGTAAAAGCAAGCTTTTCTTGGTCTTGGCCCATGAATGTCGGCCAAGACCAAGAACCAGCCTCCGCTTTCCACGGAACACAAGGAGTCCCAATGGTATTACCCTCCTCGTCGATAGCGCTTCCGCGCGCGTCGGCACCGCGGGTAGCCGCAGCCATTTCTGCAATCCTTACGCTGTTATTGTCACTGGTAACAGCCATTCCTTCGGCACATGCCACCGCCAACACGGACATCATCATGGACGAGATGTCCCTCATTTCCTCCGACGCCAATGGCGTTGAACAGACCCAGAAGATTTACGTCAGCGGTGTCGCAAAGCTGAAATTTAAGTTCCACACAGTTAAACCTGAAGCCGTCGTGCATCCTGGGGACCACTTTGTTATCGGCTTCCCCGAACAATTCGAGGGCCGCGATAGTGCCGGGCACCGCTTTGACCTGAAACGCGACGGCACCAAAGTCGGCGAGTGCGAAGTCCAAAACAAATCTCTTACCTGTACCTTTGGCGACGAGCTCAATGCCATGGACAAGAACGAACTGAGCAACCTCACCGGTAGCGGCGAGTTCCTGCTCAGCGCAACCGCCGAATACCAGCAGGAAACCATCAACTTTACGGTCAACGGTAAAGAGACCGAGGCGAAGATTCCTGGCGGCATCATCACCCGCTCCCCGCAATACAGCGCATTTGACCTGAACAAGTACGCAACTCCCATCGGCCCCAAGAACGCTGCCATTCCCTGGTACATCTCATTCAACACGGAAAACCTGGCTAAAAAGGTTGGATCTGAGTCCAAAGGCAAGAGCGGCAAGAGCACTATTTTTGACGGCCGCACCGAGCAAACCTTGACCTTCACTGACCGTCCCGGTCCTGGCATCACCCACGTCAAGGACCCCAAGGACTTCAGGCTGTTTTTCAAGCGCAGCAAAGACGCCCCTGATTCCGAGCAGAAGCTCATTGTTGATGGTGCACAGCGCACTGCAAACGGCTTCACCATGGAAGTCCTGCCCTCTGACACCGACACCATCATCAGAATCACCGGCCCATGGCAGGCGAATGCCTCCTACGTAATCACCGCCCCCACCACTGTTGAAGGCGGCAACGCCAAGCAGGGCGTGATGTACACCAACGATGTTGATCTAGACATCAACGGAACGCTGCAGACCGCCCACGCCGAGATTCACTACACGGAAACCGGCCGCGTGGACGTAAACCTGGAGCCTGGGTTCAGCTCCGTGTCTGTGGAAAAGCGCCTTGAAGGCGATGCCACGAGCCTGGTTCCCACCGACGCAAAGTTCAACGTCACCGTTGACTACAAACTCCCTGAGGGCCGCACGTTCAGCGATTACCCAGGTTGGAAGCCTGTGGGCACCCCGAACGCCGATAAAACCGGCGGCACTGTGACCCTCGAAGCAGCTCTGGGCAAGACCGAAGCCCTCATGTCTCCCCTGCCGAAGGGCTCCGTGGTCACCCTTTCTGAAAACCTGGACAAGGCTCCGGCTTCCGACAAGATCGCTTGGGACAAGCCGAAATTTGCAGTTGGTAACAACACCGGCGAAAAGATCAGCTTCACCACTGAAGGCGGTAAAGTCACCGCCGCAACATTGACCAACCACGCCAACAAGAAGGCTCAGGCCAAGTTCAACCTAGTCAAAAAGATCAACCCAGCCGGGCTTTCCCAACGCCAGGTGGATGCGCTGAACAATTCCGACTTCGCGCTCACCTACCGCTGTGTTGCGCCGCAAGGCTCAAACGGCAAGGAGATCACCAAGACTGTTACGGCCAAGCCGAACACTCCAGTGGAAACTGAAGTCATTCCTGAGGGTTACACCTGTACTTTCAGCGAAGACATGGCTAAAGCTGCGCGTGACGGTTTCGCCGAGCCGAAACTCACCATCAGCCAGAATGATGTCAAGGTTGGTGCGGACACCAAGCCCGAGGTTGAATTCATCAACAGCTACACCAAGCAGGCTGTTGCGCTGAAGGTCACCAAAGACGTGCGTATCGACGGCGCGCTCAACGACACCGACAAGAAAAACCTCGCCGAGTTCCAAAAACAGCAGTACAACGTCAGCTACCGCTGCGTCGATCCAGCAGACGACAAAGCTCCGGCCGTGGCGAGTGCCGTGAAAGTAGCCGGCAACGGTCAGAGCGTCGATACCCTGCCCATTCCGGTTGGTTACACCTGTACCTTCAACGAGGACCTGCGCAGCGCCGCACGTGACGGCTACGGTGAACCCAAGCCCACCATCCCCGGCCCGATCACCGTCGAGGCAGGTAAAAAGGCTGAAGCAAAGTTCGTAAACACCTACCCGCGCCTCACTGGTGACATCACGCTCACCAAGACCGTCACGGGTATCGACGCCGCGAAAGCCCCCGCTTCCTTCACCTTCGCCTACAAGTGCAGCGACGGCACCACCGGCACCAAAGACATCAAACCAGGCGCACCTGTTCCTCTGGGCATCGCTGTGCCCTACGGCACCACCTGCGACATCACTGAAACCAACGGCGCTGTTGCTGGGTATGACCTGAAACTGGCTCAGGCCCATAATGTTCCGGTGAACGCGCCGAAGGTGAACGTTGAGGTGAAGAACGCTTACAACAAGCAGCCTTTCAGCCAATTTGCCATCACCAAGAACGTTGAAGGCGCAGAAGCTGCCAAGAACAAGACCTACGAATTTGATGTCACCTGCGGCGACGAAAAATTCACCATGAAGGTTCCTGCTGGCCAAACCGTCACCTACAAAAAGGAATTCAAACCCGACACCAAGTGCACGGCAACGGAGAAAACCGAATCCGCAGAAATTCCGGGATACAGCCACACCGTTTACCCGCAGAAAACACAGGAGATCACCCTTGGTGTGAACACCATCTGCGCCGTTGAATTCACAAACAAATACACCGAGCAAGGCAGCTTCACCCTGACCAAACAGGTCGGCGGTACCGCAGCGCCGCTTAACGGTGGAAAGAAATTCAACTTCACCGCAAGCTGGATCAACCCCATGACCAAGCAAACCGAAACCAAGGACTTCACCCTGGGTGACGGCGACAAGGAGGAATTCAAGGGTCTTCCGATAGGCACCGTGGTCACCATTCAAGAAAAGAAACCGGACAACACCATCGTTTCTGAATGGAACACCCCTGGTTTTGCCACAGACAACGCTGCCGCACTTGTCGATAACGGCAACGGCACGGCAACCATCACTGTCCAAGCAGGAAGCTTCGCCGCTCCCACTCCAGTGAAAATCACCAACACTGCCAACATCCCCTGGTGGTGGCTGCTGGTACCGCTGGTTCCCCTGGCCATTGGTGGTGCAGCCAATGCCGCCGGATCCAGCGATGGAAACTACACAGCTCAAGCTGGGCAACTCCCGCCCAACTCCCCCAACAGCCCCGCAGCAAACGGGAATGAAAAGGGAATACCCAAAGCATCCGAGCAAGCACAGCCTCAAGCAAAGAAAGAAGGCGGAGTGCTCGCCAACACCGGCGCCAGCGTGATCGGACTATCCCTGATCGCCATGCTGGTACTCACACTAGGTGTTGGCCTCATGATCGCTGCGAAACGGCGCAAAAACTAAACAGTAACTACGCCGCGTAACAGCACGCCCCCTGTTCCTTGTCTGACAACCGCAAGGAACAGGGGGTGTGGCGTTGGTCGGGTTATTTTACACGATAATTTTTACTTGCTATTTTCTCGATACCATTTAAAGCGATAGTCAAGAAGATCGTGCACTTGTTCTCGATCAACACCAGCAAAATCAGGCACCTGGACAATTTTACTATGCATACCTTTAAGAAAAATAGTTACACCAGTATTCCCTAGTGAAGTCTCACGAACGTCATGCCAGGCTATGCGCTTAGCACGAGCAAAACCTTCACGGATTTCCACTCCGGTCTCATCGATAGTCAACACCAACGGTCTCACAATGCACACAATAGAACCTATGCAAAAAACGAATCCAAATATAGCGGTCATTGCTCCGCCGATATTTTCATCATCAGAATCCGGTCCCGTAATAAACGTCGCAGACAAACCGACCAGCATTAAGAAAAATCCGATTAAAACCCACCACAAATAGGGAGTTCTCTTCTCAACTAACTTTATTTGGCCATAATTGCGCAAACCAACACTCCCCTAATATGATCATCCACCTATACTTACCAATATTTCGACCATTTTCTTCGCCACCCCCAGACATGCACATATTTATAGAGCCCCACACTTCTCAACTGAATTGATTCAATTTGACCCAAACCCATTTTCATCTACACACAAGTAGTCAGGTAACGCCGAAGAATAGAATCCCAGCCCCCGGTCCCCCGACCTGCGGAACCTACATCAACTCAACCAGCACGGCGAGTTCAACCGGGTCGTACCAAGCCATGAAATTGTCGTCAGCATCGCCAACAGTGAACTCGGCATCTTCATCCCCAAGGTCCGCGGCGTCGATAGCTTCAATAGCGGCAGCGGTGGCGGCTTCAGAGGACTCAATGTCCACGTGGATGGCCGCTACAGCATCGAGCTCTACGTGCGCGGGGCTGAGTTTCACCACTGATTCCCCGTTGTGGGGCTGCAACTCAACCAGGTTGTCGTCGATATCCGCAGAGATGACCACGCGACGGTGCGGGAATGCTTCGTTGTCGCCAATGGCTAGGAGGCGGAGGGAGGCCCGGGCGGCGTCGATAAACGCGAAATGCGCGACCTCCTCGGGGTCGCCAGAGACGAAGTAATCATTAAGTGCGGGGGTGACGGCAAAGCCGTAGCCGGACCGCACGGTGAACCCTCCGGTGTCGCTTAATTCTTGAAGGGTGCTAAAGGTTGCCGGAAGGTAGACTCGCATGTTTTAGAATTCTCCCTCGATTCCGAAGAGACCGGTCACTTCCACCACAGCTCTATCAAACTGCTGGTAATAGACACCAACCATGCCACAGTCCACGGCGGCACGGACATTCAGTATTGAGTCATCAACCATGACACAGTCTCGCATGGGCAGGTCAATGGTGTCTGCGGCGATTCGGAATGCTTCGGGGTCTGGTTTGTCCGCTCCGATCTCCCCAGAGAGCACCACGGCGTCCACAATACCGTGGTATTCCAGTTCACGGATCGGCTCGGCACCGGGACCGCCCGGGTCGTTGGAAAGCACTGCGGTTGCTACCCCATTATTGCGGGCGGCGGACAGCAGGCTACGCCACCTGGCCTGGTCCTCCTCGGGTCCATCTAGGACTCCGCAATAGTCAACGATCAATCCGCGCACGCGCCACCTTCCTTATTACGTTTTCAGTACAACCGAGCATAGATGTTTTATGTATCGCCTTCATTTGTGACATAGTAAAACCTAGCCCGATTTCCTCTTTTTGTCGCGCACCCCACGCGATAGAACATGTGATTCAAGCCTGCCGTGGAAAACACGACACAAAGGAGCACATATGCTTACTGTGATTCCCGGCATGAGTTACTTAAAAACGCTGGTGCCATGCGCGCCGATGGCGCCACTGACACATACATCAGACACATCTGCGCGGGAGATGCGCGTCCCGCCCGACCTCCACCACGCTACAGTGCTTTTAGTCACAGTAGCCCTGGGAGTGGCATTCGGCAGGCGTCCACTGGCACACATCACCCCTCAACGCTTCAGCTCGGGTGTACGCATTCATGTCTCAGCGCGCCTGCGACAATCCACTGTCCGTGGGGCTGCCAGGTTACGGTCACTGCATATTTTTCCGCTGGTTGTCCCGTCTACGCCGCGTGACGACGCCCCTCCCCCGCCAACTTCCACAAACACTGAGGGCACTGCCCCTCAGAACGCTGTCACCGCCGCTGAGGTGTGCGGCACATGCGTCGTGGGCGATCATTCCTTTGCTTTTGCCGCGCGGCTGCAGCGGCGTCGGGTCATAGAAAAATCGGAGTGGACCATGGTCGCACTCCGAATCTTCTAACTCGCCTATTTACACCTCAGCAGGCTGCGTTGGCTGCATCTGCTGACGCAGCAGGAACAACTGGCGGACGGTTTCTTCCTTGATGCCGTCTTTCATCGCGTTGAACATGTCGCCGCCTTCTTTTTGGTATTCCACCAGCGGGTCGCGCTGCGCCATGGCACGCAGGCCAATGCCTTCTTTGAGGTAGTCCATCTCGTAGAGGTGTTCACGCCATTTCTGGTCCACCACGCCTAGGATGACCATGCGCTCAATTTCGCGCATTTGAGCATCGCCGCCGATGCTGGCAACTTGCTCTTCCAGCTCTTTGTACTGGGCTAGGGCGTCTTCAATGAGAGCGTCGCGCAGTTCGTCGGCGGGCAGTTCGCCTGGTTCGCCGAATTCGCTGCCATCCAGCAGTGACTCCCAGGTCATGGTGGGTCCGTAGAGGCCGTTCAGGGCATTCCAGAGTTCGTCGAGGTCCCAGTCCTCCACATAGCCATCGGCGGTGGCGCCGGCGACGTAGGCGGCGACGGTTTCCTCAATCATGCTTTCCACCTGGTTGGCCACGTCGCGGCCTTCGAGAATTTCGCGGCGCTCGGCGTAGATGACTTTGCGCTGTTCGTTCATCACCTCGTCGTACTTGAGCACGTTTTTGCGCACCTCAAAGTTTTGGTTCTCCACCTGGGTTTGGGCACCTTTGATGGAGTTGGTGACAATCTTGGCCTCGATCGGGACGTCGTCAGGCACGTTGAGGCGGTTCATCATGTTTTCCATGGTTGCACCGACGAAGCGGACCATGAGTTCATCGCGCATGGATAGATAGAAGCGGGTGGCACCTGGGTCGCCCTGACGTCCAGAACGTCCGCGCAGCTGGTTATCAATGCGGCGTGATTCGTGGCGTTCGGTACCCAGCACGTACAGGCCACCGGCTTTACGGACCCGCTCGGCGTACTTTTCAGAGCGTTTACGCATGCGGTTGATCTCGGCGTCCCAGGCTGCTTCGTATTCCTCGGGGGTTTCCACCGGATCAAGTCCACGCGCACGTAGGTTGATGTCCGCAAGAATGTCGGGGTTGCCGCCGAGCACGATGTCGGTACCACGACCGGCCATGTTGGTAGCCACGGTCACGGCACCGGGGAGGCCTGCCTGGGCGACAATTTCGGCTTCCTGTTCGTGGTGTTTTGCGTTAAGCACGTGGTGTTTCACGCCACGGCGTTGCAGAAGTTGGGAAAGGTATTCGGAGCGTTCCACAGAGGTGGTACCCACCAGCACTGGCTGGTTTTTGGCCACGCGTTCGACAATGTCGTCCACCACAGCGGCGAATTTGGCTTCCTGGGTTTTGTACACCAGGTCGGTGAGGTCTTCACGCTGGTTGGGGCGGTTGGTGGGGATGGTCACCACGTCGAGTTTGTAGATTTGGTGCAGCTCGGCGGCTTCTGTCTCGGCGGTACCAGTCATACCTGCGAGTTTGTTGTACAAACGGAAGTAGTTCTGCAGCGTGATGGTGGCCAGGGTTTGGTTTTCGTTTTTGATCTCCACGCCTTCCTTGGCCTCAATGGCCTGGTGCATGCCTTCGTTGTAACGGCGACCGGCGAGGACACGGCCCGTGAATTCGTCCACGATGAGGACTTCCCCACCACGAATAATGTAGTCCTTGTCGCGGGTGAATAGTTCCTCGGCTTTGATGGCGTTGTTGAGGTAGCTGACCAGCTGGGAGTGCTCGGGGGCATAGAGGTTTTCAATGCCCAGCTGGTCTTCCACAAAGTTGACGCCTTCTTCCTTGACGCCGACGGTACGTTTGCGCTCATCTACTTCATAGTGAACGTCACGGGTCATGCGGGGAACGATCTGCGCGAACACGGTGTACCACTGGGAGGAACCGTCCGCAGGACCGGAAATAATCAGCGGCGTGCGGGCTTCGTCAATGAGGATAGAGTCCACCTCGTCAACGATGGCGTAGTTGTGCGGACGCTGCACGAGTTCGTCGATGGAGCGCGCCATATTATCGCGCAGGTAGTCGAAGCCCAATTCGTTGTTGGTGCCGTAGGTGATGTCGGCGTTGTATGCGTCTCGACGCTCTTGCGGGGTCATGTCCGCAAGAATCACATCGGTGGTCAGTCCCAGGAAGCGGTGCACACGACCCATCCATTCCGAGTCGCGCTTGGCAAGGTAGTCATTGACGGTGACCACGTGCACGCCTTTGCCTTCGAGGGCATTGAGGTAGGCGGGCAGCACACAGGTGAGGGTCTTGCCTTCACCGGTGCGCATTTCGGCGACGTTGCCAAAGTGGAGTGCAGCACCACCCATGATCTGCACGGGGTAGTGTTTCTGGTCCAGTACTCGCCAGGAGGCTTCACGCGCCACGGCGAAGGCTTCCAGCAGAATATCGTCAAGCGTTTCGCCCTTTTTCAGGCGTTTTTTGAACTCCGCCGTTTTGGCCTTCAGTTCCTCATCGCTGAGATCAGCGTATTCCGGCTCAAGTGCGATCACCTCGTCGGCGATCTTTTTCAAGCGCTTTACAGCGCGACCGTCACCGACGCGGAGGATCTTGGACAGTCCAAACACAGGCGTTCGTCCTTTTCTAACTTTGGCTTTCGCGTTTACAGTCTTGACTAGTCTACTCTGTTTGCCACACGCCTTAAGAAACCGCCACCGTGGCTAGCTTCGGTAATGCTAACACGATGGCGGTGTAAGGACTATGTACCGGCGTTAACCGGCGGAAATGCGCCTATTCAGCAAGGCTGATCAGCCCATAGTCAAAGGCATGACGGCGGTATACCACAGACGGGCGCCCGGTTTCTTCATTGACAAACAAGTAGAAATCATGACCCACAAGTTCCATTTCAGAAAGAGCATCGTCCACACTCATCGGCGTGGAGGAGTGTTCCTTGGTACGAACGACCTGACCAGGCACAACGTCGGTGACGGAATCTTCGTAGGGATCCACATCAAACTTGCCCTCGGGTTGCTGTGATACCGCAGCAGTTGCATCTGCCACCAGATCCGCTGCGACCTCCCCCACCCCTTTGGGGGCGCGGTGCCCGGAGCGGCTGATGCGCCGCCGTGCCTTCACTTTGCGCAGTGAGCGTTCCATGCGTGCCAGGGCTGTTTCCAGCGCTGCATAGAAACTATCTTCCTTAGCTTCAGCACGGGCAATGTGACCTTTACCTGTAGCTGTGATCTGAATCTTGTCGCTCTCGTCGGCGCGACGCGGGTTAGGCTCATGTTGAAGCTCAACGTGGAAGAACGTCAATGTGGGGTCGAGACGCGCAATTTTTGCCAGTTTGGCGTGCACGCGCTCGGCAAAGTGGTCGGGAACCTCGACGTTGCGTCCGGTAATAGTCACCTGGGTGTCCGGGCGCAGGACATCGTTGTTTTCAGCAGGTATGGTCACTTGCTCTTACCTCCCGGTTGTATCCACCGCACAATGTGAGCGGGATTACTCACAACGTCCGCGATGATGTGAATTACTACACCTTAAGGATACCTCTGGTCATAACCTCTGCGCTACATAACCCCACCTTTCACGCAGCACACACAGCCAAAACTCCACTGACTTCTACCCCCGCGCTAAACAGCACGGCACAGGTGGCCTCCACCGTCGCCCCGGTGGTCACAACATCGTCCACCAGCAACGCTGGCGACGGCGGCACTTGAAGCAGGTCCACGCCTTCCGCCAGGTTTCGACGCCGCGCAGCAGCATCAAGCCCCACAGAATCCCGCACTGAACTGCGGTGTTGCACGCACGGGACCGTCGATAAGCCTGAGGACGCACACACCGCCGTGACCGTGTCGCCGCCCCGTAACCGTGCTGAGCGAGCGCGTGTTGGGGCCGGCACCAGAGTGAGGTCCACTGCGAATGGAAGCTCGCCCCGCGCGGCAAGGAAATCCACCGCTGCCCGCACCGCCGCACCAACATAAGCACACGCGTCTCGACGCCCGCGCTCCTTCATGGAGATAACAAGCTGGCGATGCGCCCCTGCGTACGGACTCAGCGCCCACACCGGCACGCGCGGATCCACCGTGCAGGACACTCGATGCGGCACCCGCCGAAGCTCCTCCTGGCAGCTCGCACACAAACTCACCCCTGCCGCACCGCATCCAGCGCAGCTCTTCGGAAACAACAATTCCAGCATGTCCCCCCTCTTTTCCTGTATCTCTAGTGTGCCACCACCGGTGCCGCACGTGTGCCCTGAAGAGCAGGAACTTCACGCCAAAACGCTGACGACGGCCCGTTTGACGGCAATTGCAGCACCGCACGGGAATCCGTCACGTAAATGTTGTTCGTTGACGATGCCACGGCCACCACCGGCGCGGTGATGTTCCCCGCCGACAGCGGCGTGACTTCCGAGCCGTCCAGCTCTACTCGCCGCACTGGCGTGTCCGGCGACGACGTCCCGACCAACAATGAGCCGTCATGCTGCCAATCCAATGTCAGCGCCGTGTTCCCAATGCTTGGTGCGATCTGAACCAGGTTGGTGATCTTCCTCTCACCCGGCGCGGGCCGTGAGACGGTACCGAGGTAGACGCGGCCGTCGATAATCATGGCCACCCGGACACCGGAATGTGACAGCCGCAGCACAGAAATGGCGCCCGTGGCGTCACCGAAGGCATCTTTATCTACCTCGATTTGTGACATTTCCCCGGTGGCGCTGGATCGGGAGACGCGCGCGATGGTGGTGCCGTCAAGAACTGTCCAGAAGGCGGAGGCGTCGTATTCCAGGCTGGGGCGAGAAAGGGTACGGCGTTCTAGTGCAGTGGTGGTCTCGCCGTTGAGTGGCCCGAGCAGCACTTGAGATTTCTTGTCGTCCCCTTCGCCTGTGGTTTGCACCGCTGCCACAACGTCGCCGGTGGCAGAAATGTCGGCCGATTCGAGTTGCGCGTCCTGCGCACCCCACCGTCCGGGGGCGAGATCAACGCGGTCGGAGGACACCACATACAGCTGTCCGTTGCTCAGCGCGTACAGCGGGGATAGCGACCCCACGCCTACGTTGGGGTTGAATTCCGCAACGTCTTCGACCGATAGGCCAGCCTGGCCTATTTCCAGGGGAACGCCGTCAAGGGTGACTCTGTAAGGGCCAGCCACCCCGGCGCGGGCAAGCGTCCACACCACTTGGGCGGCGAAACGGTGCCGCTGGTCGGCATTGAGTTCGCCAAACCCAATGAAGGTGTAAGCTCCGTCTTTCATGCCGCTGAACACGGCCCCCTCGGGTACTTCGTTGACCACACCCGGGGCGATGCCACGCTGTGGTCCCTCCACCATGAGGGAGAGCAGCGCCGAGCCGGTGGAAGGCTGACCGTTGTAGACCCACCGCCGGTCGCGCACCAGGAATCGCCCGGTCGGGTCGAGGAAATACAGCTCATGGGGCTGATAGTTGTTGCGTAGTTCCACCTTTTCCAGGATGACTCCTGGCGGCAGTGAGGTGATGCGCCATTCGCCGTTGATTTTTCTCAGTTCGATGGAGGCTTCGTAGTCGCCGTTTTCTGGGGCGTACACACCGCCAGTGCTCATGTTGCCCACCACGGTTCCTCGCACAATGTAGCTGATGCGGTCAGCCGTGGCACCCGCATTGGCGTTGAGATCAATGCGGTCGAGGATGAGGGTGTTGGATTGGTTATCCCACTGTGACGCCATGTCAGGGCTGAGGAAGGAACGGGCTGCCTGATAGTTTTGGGTGGGGTTGGCGGACGCGGTGAAAAAGTCCCTGAGCAGCAGGTCGGGTTCCCTGCCGGGAACTGGGGAGGGAACGTCAATGTTGCTTTGTGCGGGCGCGAAGGAGCGAAGCGCCTGAGGCGTGGAGTCCCCTGGCACTGTGGTGCACCCGGCGACAAGACCCATGATGGAGACGACGGCCAGGGTGGTGGTGACGGTTTTTCGTGGCGTGGTGTGCGTTGGCACCGATGTGGATACGGGTGTCACTGTGGAGTGCCCTTCTCGTCGCGAATACCGCGCCCGCTGTCTGCGAGGCTTGTGTCACTGGCGTCTGCCTCGGAGGAAAGTCCTGGCACAACCACCGGAACCACTGGGTCGGTGGATAGTTCAACGGAGTACGACGTGCGTGCTGGTTCCTCGGCTTCGCTAGCATCAGCAGGCTGAGCGTCACCAACCGCATCAACCGACAGCGCTGAGGGGGGTTCGGCTTGGGCATCTAGTGTCACAGCATCATCCCGGCGGGGGGCGCGGTAGTTGTGGTGGTTCGGTCCCGTCAGCACCACGTCTGCCTCGGTCAGTGGCTCCGGTTCTTCGACTACCGCATCCACATCGTTGTGCTGCTCCCACCCTGGGACGGCCAGCGGCAGTGGGCTGTACTGGAATTTCGCCAAGGGAGTTCGCGGAATGGTCAGGCGGAAGCATGATCCAATGCCAGGGATTCCTGTTGCGTCGAGGGAGCCGCCGTGAATTACTGCGTCTTCCCGGGAGATGGCCAGCCCCAGACCAGTGCCGCCGGAATGGCGTTTGCGGGAGGGGTCGGCACGCCAGAAGCGGTTAAACACCAGGTCTTCTTGCCCAGGCTTCAACCCCACGCCGTGGTCGACGACGGTGATGGCCACGGCGTCGTCAGTAGCAGCAAGGGTCACTTCCACCGGGTTGCCTTCGCTGTGGTCGATGGCGTTGGCGATGAGGTTGCGCATGATGCGTTCGATGCGGCGGGAGTCCACCACCACCGACACGGGCTCGTCCGGTTCGTTGAAGGATACCTCCACGTCGAGTTCTTCGGCGAGGTGCTGCACCTGGCTCCATGCGGCGTTGACGCAGGTCCGGATGTCGATGCGGTCTTCCGAGAGGTCGGCCACGCCGGCGTCGTGGCGGGAGATTTCCAACAGTTCCGCCAGAAGTGATTCGAACCGGTCTAGTTCGCGCACCATCAGTTCGGAGGCGCGCTGAGTGTAGGGATCGAGGTCGTCTTTCTGGTCGGCGATCATGTCAGCCGCCATACGCACTGTTGTGAGCGGGGTACGCAGTTCGTGGGAGACATCGGAGGTGAATTGCCGCTGTAGGTTGCCGTATTCTTCCAGCTGACGGATCTGTTTGGACAGGGATTCCGCCATAGCATTAAAGCTGATGGCCAGGCGGGCCATTTCATCTTCGCCGTCCACCACCATGCGTTCCCGGAGGTGACCTGCGGCGAAGCGTTGGGCAATGCGGCTGGCGGATCGCACGGGTCCGGTGACTTGTTGGGTGGTCAGCCAGGCGATGCCCATGAGCAGCACAATCAGGCACACGCCACCGGCGGAGAGCAGGCCGCGCATGAGGGCGAGCGTGGCTTCTTCGTTGTCCAGGGGCATGACCAGGTAAAGCTGCAGCCCGGGAATGTCGCTTTCGGTGGGCGTGCCAATAATGAGTGCCTTGTAGCGGGAGCCGTCCACGCGATCAATGGTGGAGAACTGGTAGGAAACTTGGTTTTGGGAGACGAAGTTTCGCAGGGGTTCGGGAATGCGGTAACCCTCTGGCGCGGTGGTGATGGTGCCGTCGTTGTTGTTGACCAAGATGACTGGTTCAAACACGGCAGCGCTGTCCTGCCCCGTTGAGGAGTCCCGCATGGAGATGGCCGACCGCGCGGAGTTCAGCCGGACTTGGAGGGAATTGGAGGTGTCTGTTTCCGATATTTGGCGTTCGACGGTGGTGCGGGCGCGATCAATTTCGGAGCTTGCGACATCAACTTTGGCGTCCACAAGCCGCTGGGTGACCACGTTGATCATGGAGAAACCGAGAAGAAGTACCACCACCACTGACGACGCCAGGATGGAACCAATGACACGCACCTGCAGGGACGTGCGCCACTGTTCCAGCGACGTGTCCCGCAGGCGAAGAAAATATTCCCTAAAAACCGTTACTCACCGCATCCTGTCTTGTAGCCCACTCCCCGCACGGTCACGATGATCTGCGGGTTTTCGGGATCTTTCTCAATTTTCGCTCGAAGCCGCTGCACATGAACATTCACCACGCGACTGTCAGATGCGGAGCGATAACCCCAAATGCTGGTGAGCAGTTCTTCACGACTCACCACCTGACGGGGTTTCCGTGCCAGGAGAAGCAGCAATTCGTATTCCAGGGGTGTGAGGGGAATTTCTTCGTTCCCGCGCCGCACCTGATGGCCCGCCACGTCAATGGTGAGATCGCCAAGTTCAATAACGTCGCTGACTTCGTCTTCCGTCCGGCGCAGGCGGGCGCGAATGCGTGCGACCAGCTCTTTGGCCTTAAACGGCTTATTCACGTAGTCATCCGCGCCGGATTCAAGCCCTAACACCACATCCACGGTGTCGGTTTTAGCTGTCAACATCACAATAGGCACGGTTGATGTTTCGCGGATGGTACGGCACACATCAATGCCGTTCATGCCAGGAAGCATCAAATCCAGCAGGATCAAATCGGGCTGCTCGGCCTCGGCAGCCCCCACGGCTTCTGCGCCGTCAGCTACGGCAACCGTGTCAAAGCCTTCCGCCTGTAATACAAGGGTCAGCATTTCAGAGATGGCTGGATCATCATCCACAACAAGAATCTTGGCGTTCATAAGTTCTATGGTGTCATAGTTATGAAGAAATAACCTGTATGATGTGTTCACTCACGTCGTCCGCGTCACTGCTAGTCAGCCACGGACTGGCCCACTGTTTCGCGGCTAACTGCTGGTAGGCGGCAAAAGTACGGTCCTGCAGTTCGCCATCTTTTTCGTAGGCATCCCGGGTGCGTGTTGCGTCGTAGGCTTCCCGCTTTTGGGCACGTATCGACGCCTCGTCCACCGACGTTTCCAACAACACCTGCAGGTGCGGCACAGGCAAGCCCAGCTGCCCAAATTCCAAGTCGTAGACCCAGTCGAACGCCGCATCGTCTTTCAAGCGGGCCGCTGTGTAGGCCGCATTGGAGGCGACATAGCGGTCCAGCAGTAACACCTCATCAGAGTCGGCGTAGCGATCTAACACCTCGCGCGCACCATACCGATCTAACGCGAACAACGTTGCCATGCCGTGGGCGCTATCCACCAAATCCCCCATCTGCCCGTGCAGGGCGCGGGCAGCTAGCTGAGCGTGGATGGAGGTGTCATAGCGTGGAAACGTCAATGTCGCGGCGTCGATACGCGAGGTGAGGGCGCGAACAAGGGTGTTTTTGCCCGCGCCATCGATACCTTCGATGCTGATGATCATGATCAGTAGCGGTAGTGCTCGGGCTTGTAGGGACCCGCGACGTCCACGCCGATGTACTCTGCCTGTTCCTTGGTGAGTTCGGTGATCTGGCCGCCCAGGGCCTCGACGTGGATGCGGGCTACCTTCTCGTCGAGGATCTTGGGCAGGCGGTACACCTCGTTGCTGTACTTGTCGCCGTTCTGAAACAGCTCGATCTGGGCGATGGTCTGGTCTGCAAACGACGTAGACATAACAAAACTCGGGTGACCGGTAGCGTTACCCAGGTTCAGCAGACGCCCTTCCGAAAGCACCACAATGGAGCGGCCGTTCGGCAGCGTGAACTCATCAACCTGCGGCTTGATCGTTACGCGGCTGACGTCATCACGGTGCAACAGGGAGTGCATGTCGATCTCGTTATCAAAATGCCCAATGTTGCCCAGAACGGCGTGATCCTTCATGGCCAGCATCTGATCGAAGGTAATGATCCCCAGGTTGCCGGTGGCGGTGATCACGATATCCGCGTCGGCGATGGCCTGGTCGACCGTGACCACCGGGAAACCATCCATGAGTGCCTGCAAGGCATTGATCGGATCAGCCTCCGTGACTTTGACACGCGCACCCTGGCCCGCCATTGCCTCGGCACAGCCCTTACCGACGTCACCATAGCCGCAAATCAGCACGTTTTTGCCGCCCATCAGCATGTCGGTGGCGCGGTTGATGCCGTCAATCAAGGAATGCCGGGTGCCGTACTTGTTGTCGAACTTGGACTTGGTCACCGCGTCGTTGACATTCATCGCGGGGAACGGCAACACCCCTTCCTCAGCGAAGTGGTAGAGGCGGTGCACGCCCGTGGTGGTTTCCTCCGTCACGCCCTTCACGGCCTTGCCGATTCGGGTCCAACGGCTTTTATCCTTGGCCACGGACTCGCGCAGCATGCCCAGGAAGGCAATGTACTCATCCGAATCATCGGGCTGTGTGGCGGGCACAACACCGGCTTCTTCGAACTGCGTGCCCCGAATCACGGCCATGGTGGCATCCCCGCCATCGTCCAGAATCATGTTCGGAAGGATCTCGTTGCCCTGATCATCAGTGCCCCAGGTGAAAATCTGGTCCAGGCACCACCAGTACTCGTCGAGGGTTTCCCCCTTCCAGGCGAAGACCGGCACACCCTGCGGATCCTCGGGCGTGCCCTGCCCCACCACCACAGCAGCCGCAGCCTCATCCTGAGTGGAGAAAATATTGCACGACGCCCAGCGCACCTGCGCCCCCAACGCCACCAGCGTTTCAATCAGCACAGCTGTTTGCACAGTCATGTGAATGGAACCCGCGATGCGAGCCCCCTTCAGTGGCTGCTCAGGACCATATTCCCTGCGCAGCTCCATCAAGCCGGGCATCTCATACTCGGCGAGTCGGATCTGATGGCGGCCAGCATCGGCCAATGTGAGGTCCGCGACCTTGAAGTTCACCTGGGACTCCTTGAAACAGTGGGAATGGATTAGGCATGTACGCAGCCACCATCGTAATAGAAGCCCCAGCGGACGCTAGGTCAGGGGCTAGGTGAGGGCCTCAATATACACATCCAGGTCTTCATCCACATCCGCATTTTCCAACACATCCAACGCGACTTCGCGCAACTGATCAGAACCCGACCCTCTCATTTCCCGGATAAAAGTGTACGTGTCAGCAACTTCTCCCGCCGAAAAAGGCGCACCCGCCCAAATAGCAGCAATTGTTGCAGCACACAATGCATTTTTTACTTCATCGTCGCTGACAGAATCCTGTTTCGCCACAACGGTGCACGCATCTTCCACAGCTTCCAGAACGTCCTCTTCATCGAGGTTGGCCAGCTCATCAAGGAAGTCAACGTTGACTTCCTCGGAAAAGATCGCGTCGTCCCACGCTCCCATCATTTCCTCCTGTAAACTAGTTAATCTTCTTAGTGTTGCTCTACCAAAAACCTACCCGGCCGTGCTATTGTCAGCGCTAATGACTGTGATTAGTTAATTGCGAATGTAGTTGAGGAGACAAACTGGTGAAAGCAGACACTCGCGGCTTTGTCATATTCACCACCGTTGGATGCATAGCCGCAGGCGGTGTCGGATATGCTGTATGGCAATCTACTAGCCCCGATGCTCAAAAAGCTAGCGACAGGTCTTCCATTCCCTCAACCACTTCCTCATCATCCACCAAGACAACATCCAGTTCATCGGATATTCCGGCCCCGCCTACGGCCGTGGCCTCCCCTTTGATGGGTGACCCCCTGCTGCCACCCAACGCATTTGTCCCCCGGGATACGCCTGAAGTAGCGCCGACAAAACTGTACCGCCCCCAAGCACAGGCCAGCAGGAATTTTGCTGAACCAAACCCATTAAACACTCCGGGTGCCCCAGGTCCTGTTCGAGGAAAAACCACACCCAGGAATAACAATCCTGATAACAACCCAGCCAATCCTGGCCAGCCCAATACTGGTGGCGGCAATACCCATCGCAGGCCGGATACTCAGGAGCGTGGCGACAACAATGTACCCGCCCCCAGCCTGGCAGGACCATCAACCAATACACGGCCAACTCCCGGCTCGGGTAACGACAATTTCATTGAAGAAGAAAGCCCCTCGACAGGAAACTCGGGAAACGACACGAGTTCGCAGGAACCGTCGGCGATTCCATCACGGCCGCATTCACCCAATCAGCTTCCTGGCCAACACCTACCCAGCTACCCATCTCCCCAGGGCAATGGGCAGCAGTCGGGGCAGTCTCCCGCCACTGCATCGAACACGCCTACGCCTAGCGACCTCACTAGCGGCGAACATACCAGCACAGGACAACAGAAAACACGCGAATTTAATGGCATGGGCGGCCCCGATGTCCCCATCGATGCCTCCGGCAGCAACACTTCTGGCACTCAGCAATCCAGCGACAACACTGCTGAAACAGCTACCCAGAACGAGCAACCCACACAGCAGGGTTCCGCAGGCACACAAAGCCAGCAGTCTGAGCAGGCCGCCCCGTCTTCCTACAGTCCGGCTGACCAGGCAGCAGCCAACGAAAATAACACCACGACAGTGCATGGCCAAGACAGTATGCCCAACGCAACGAGCTTTAGCACTACATATTCGGCCGAGCCAACAGACTCAGCTTCGACAGAATAATCCGCCAGGCACGACAACACCCCATTTTCAAACCTGGCAGTGGGGGCCTACCTTGCGTAAACGCTGCTCAAGGCGTTACACCGTTCACGTTTCGGCAGGCCCTACACAGATCACTGCGACACAAAATCGCTCCGGCCTACACCGATGCCACAAATGCCTGCGCAGCACCACCACCTGAGCGAATAGTCACTTGGTCATTGGCGGCAGGGATCCACACGGACTCCCCCGGGTGTATGACTAGTTCAGAACCCGAGTCGGTAAGGTGCAGCTCACCACCCGTACACAGCACAATGCTGGGGCCATCGCTAGACCACTCCACCGTCTCCTCGCCCGAACCATCAAAATTCAGCGCAGAGAGCGCGAACTCGTTGATGGGCACCGGGTAGGTAATTCTATTTGCCGTTGTGGTCTCAGCAAGGTCGGATTCCCGAATGCTGGGGTCCGTCAGCGGCGTAAAGTTGAGTACCCGCACCAGTTCTGGAACGTCCACGTGTTTGGTGGTCAGCCCACCGCGGAGAACATTGTCCGAGTTGGCCATGATTTCAATGCCCAGACCATGCACATAGGCATGCAGCTCGCCAGCATCAAGATAGATGGCTTCACCAGGTTTCAGGTTGATTTTGTTCAGAAGGAACGCCCCGAGGACACCAGAATCCCCCGGGTAGCGTTCATCCAGCAGCAGGATATTGTTCAGGGTGTCAGCAATCCAGTCCACGGCGTCGGGGCGCGCAACATAGGCGCGTGCGGCGACAGTCATGGCGTCGATAAGTTTGGTGCGGTTGGCAACTGGAATGGCGATCCACGTGGTGAACAGGGCGCGGATGCTGCTGTCCTCATTGTCTACATCCAGCATGGAGATGTAGCGGTCGAGTTCGGGGCAGTTCAAAGCTGCAGCAATCTCAAGAGTGCGCGCGAGGGGCCTGAAGCCTGTCATGGCTTGGAAGTCGGTGAGGGCGACGATCAACTCGGGCTTGTGGTTATCGTCCTTGTAGTTACGCTCCGGGGCATCAAGGCTGATGCCCGCAGCGTTTTCCCGCGCAAACCCTTCCTGGGCCTGCGCGCGGGAGGGGTGCGCCTGCAGGGACAGGGGCTCACCGGCGGCGAGGATTTTCAGGAGGAACGGCAGGGTGTCGCCAAATTCTCGACGCACCCGAGCTCCAAGATGGTACTCAGGGTCTGCAGCAATTGCCTGGTCAAGGGGCTTAGTGTCCTGCGGTTCACTCCCGTGAAGGGTGGAGGGATCACCGGGGTGGGCACCGTACCAGAGCTCAGCTTCAGGGCTATCCGAGGGGCTGGCGTGCCCCCGTAACTCAGCTATCGCTGTGTGCGATCCCCATGGGTAACTGCGCATGGCTCCACTGAGTAGTTGCATAGATGTCCTCCGGTGTTGATAGATAATGTTGATAGGCGGTTTAGTCGGTCGTTGGCTCAAAAATCGCGGCGGCCCACGCTCGGGTGAGCACAATCAGTGTTGCCGCGAGGGCGCTGGTGTTCGGGCTGTCACTCCGCTCAATCAGCGTGTTTGGGGGAAGCAGCTCGGCGGGCGGCAGCTTATCGACGTCCGCCGGGGTCACCCACATCACAATCCTTAAGGGAAGCGGCGGGGGCGCCGTGTCTTCGTCTTCATCCAGGAACGGGTCGTAGAAAATGTCCCGCTCCGACCCTTCCAGCGCGGGTAGCGCCTCCGTGAGGTTTTCCGCAGACAAGACGCTGCTGACCAGACCATGCTCGGCCCACAACAGGGCCGCTAAGGCCGCAATGCGTACACCCACTGCCGACGATGAGCTGTGCACCACCCGCGTACCATGCGCCCAATTACGCAGGCCCCGCGCCGGGTTGACTAGGGCGTCGCGCTGCGGCGACAAGGCATGCAGCTCCTCATCCACAGATTCGGCGCAGTGTGCAAGCGTCTCCCCCAGCGCGTCTTGGGGTGTGTCCAGTGCCGCAACAATCGCCCACAGGGAGGTGATCACCCGTGCTGCGGAAAACCGCCCTTCCATTCCTGGGAGGTTCGGCAGCACCGTCATACCTCTCGGAGCGTCCTCCCACTGGTGCGGCGCGCAGCAGAAAGTGAGACTGCCGCGTCGCGACGCCTCTCTGGCCACCGTTTGCACGAATGCCTCCGCACCCCATCCTGTACGCTGTCCGGCCGACTGGGTGACAAAAACCACATCCAATGCGCCACAAAATACTGGCAGCTGGTCGGTGACCACAACCGGGATCGACAAAGGACCACTCAATGCGGAGACAATCTCCGCAGCGTGACGGCTAGCATCATCGCCGCAGACAGCGACGATAGAGCGAGGAGCGAATTCACGAAGGTCACTAAACACGCCGTTGGCGACGGCCTCAGCCATCGCCCGGACAAAGGCGCCTTCGTGGGCAACCTCAAAAAACTTCAGTTTTTCCTGCTCCTGCATGGCACCAATTCTAGCGACGAATGATACCCAGGATTTCGTCCACTAAGGCGTCCACCTCCGCGCGCGTCGGAGCTTCAACATTCAGGCGCAACAGCGGCTCAGTATTCGAACCCCGTACGTTAAACCATGCTGGAGTGCCCTTCAGCTGCACGGTCACGCCATCTAAGGTGTCGATGGAGTCGATGCGGTCGGCAAAGGCATCGAGCACCTGCTGGGTGCTTTCCTCCTGATCAGCAACGCGGGAATTGATTTCTCCTGATGCCTCGTAGCGGTTGTAGGCCGCCATCATCTCGCTCAACGGCTTATCCTGATGCCCCAGAGCAGCCAGCACATGCATGGCGGCCAGCATCCCGGAATCCGCGTTGAAAAACTCGGTGAAATAGTAGTGTGCAGAATGCTCACCACCAAAGATAGCGCCGGTCTCGGCCATTTTCGCCTTGATAAACGAGTGCCCCACTCGCGTGCGTACCGGATTGCCGCCGTTTTCCTCAATGATCTCCGGGACAGCCTTCGACGTGATCAAATTGTGAATGATTGTCCCACCCGGCTTCTGTGCCAGGTAACGCTCCGCCACAATCCCGCAGATTGCTGAGGGGCTGACCGGCTGGCCTTTGTCATCCACCACGAAGCAGCGGTCAGCATCGCCATCAAACGCCAGACCGATATCCGAGCCGGTCTCCACCACGAACTTCTGCAGATCCACCAGGTTCTTCGGCTCCAGCGGATTCGCCTCATGATTGGGGAAACTACCGTCCAGCTCGAAATACAACGGCTCAATATCCAGGGGAAGTCCGGCCGCGCCCAGAACCGCCGGCACCGTCAACCCACCCATGCCGTTGCCTGCGTCCACGGCAACTTTCAGGGGGCGGATGCCCCGCAGGTCCACCAGGTCGCGTAGAAACTCGCCGTAGCCGTCGAGTACATCACGGTCGCTGATCGTGCCGCGCGCGCCGTCATACGTGGGAACCCCGGCCACCAGGTCGTCGATAATTGTACGAAGTCCCGATTCCTGCCCCACAGGGCGGGCACCCGAGCGGCACATTTTAATGCCGTTGTATTCCGCCGGGTTGTGGCTTGCTGTGAACATGGCACCTGGGCAGTCCAGAACGCCCGAGGCGTAGTACAGTTCATCCGTCGAAGTCAGCCCCAGATAGAGGACATTCAAACCCTGATCCGCGACGCCATTCGCAAACGCGCGCGACAACCCCGGCGAGGAATCGCGCATGTCATGGCCAATCACCACAACGTTGGCATCCTCGCCCCGCATGAGTCGCCCAAAGGCAGCGCCGGTTTCCTGCATAAACTCGGCGTCAAATCCTTCTCCAACTATCCCCCGAACATCATATGCCTTAATGACAGCTTCAACAGATTCACGAGTGCGCATGATGTGGGTTTATCTCCTTGCCGCTTTACTATGCCGTGTACCACCACACGCCGTGCGTGATGGTTGTGTAACGCCACAAGGGGCTTACATCCAAGGGCGTGGCTCCCCGCCGCGCGAGGGCTCTCCGCCTTACTTTAGGGCCCTACAGGGCAAAAATTCTAATCTTAGGAATCATCATTTGTTTCGTTGAGATCCGGCACAACGAAAAGATGACTGCGGCGTTGCGCACGATGCGCGCGAATTTCCTTAGAACGACGCACCGGATGGTTCGCGCCATCCGCACCCTGGGCACCGTCACCGCGGTGCTGGATCACTGGTCGTTGTTGGGGCGGTGTAGCAGGCTGGTCATCAACAACAAGCCCGCTAGAGTGTCGCCCCGCTTCACGCACCGCCTCCGCCAGAGCTGTGAGGTCATCATCCTCATCAGCGTCTGGGTAAATATCATGCACGCGCATAAGCTCCCAGCCAAGAGGAGCTGTGATTTTAGCAGCGTGGGCCTCACACAAATCCCAGCTATGCGGCTCACTCGCAACAGCAAGCGGACCAACAACAGCGGTTTGATCAGCGTAGGCATAGGTCAATGTGGCTACTGCAGGCTTGCCACATCCTGGGCGGGAACAACGACGAAATTGACTCACGCCACAAAGTCTAGACCCGAACTTTAGGTTTGTGTAGTTAAGATGCCACGGCGCGCCCCCACCACCAGCCTACAAACCCCGGCTATGCTGTGGTTTTATGCACATAAGATCTTTTCGAGATCGTCGCGGCCGGGGGATGCGTGGCACTGTTTACCCCCGCACGGTGCGTCGTTATCGCAACCGCAGTCAACTTTTCGACGCCGCCCTGATTGAGGCTTACTCCCCCATTCAGGCCGCCTTTCCCGACGAGCTTGCCAGCATCGACATCGCCGTAGACACTGTTCCACGCATGCGACTCAACCCAGATGTATCTCACTACAGCGACGAAATAGCCGCAGATGGCCCCGTCCCCTTAGGGCGGCTCATCCCCGCCGGAATTGATCAGCGCGGCAGGCCAACGCGTCCGCGTATTGTGCTGTTTCGCATGCCCATTGAGCAACGCTGCGACGACATGAAGGAAAAAGTGGAATTACTCCACACAGTTCTTACGTCACTGGTTGCGGCTTATTTGAACATTGAGCCAACAACCATCAATCCGAATCATCCGTGGTGACGCACCCCGACACCACGCAGATGGTTAGCTGATTTGTTTCTTAAGGCGGCGGCGTTCACGCTCTGAAAGTCCGCCCCAAATACCAAAACGCTCGTCGTGCTCCAGTGCGTATTCCAGACATTCATCGCGAACACTACACGCCTGACAAATGCGCTTAGCCTCACGCGTAGAACCACCCTTTTCAGGGAAGAATGCCTCAGGATCCGTTTGAGCACACAGAGCCTGTTCCTGCCATTCCTGCTCTACAGCGCTAAACAATGCATCGAAAGAGAATTCGACTCGATGGCCTTGCTGCGAAGATTGCAAACCGGAGTTTTGCTCCCCATCATCGGACTTTGCGTTTCCGCGAGGCATTGCGTCGCCTGCAATGTTTTCCACGCTACGCTCCTGTTCTCCGATAGTTTTTGTGGGCAATTATTTCTTGTTGATAACCAACACCGTTGATCACACAAGCCGATTACACACGCTATCACTAGATACAGTCAACCTGGCTCAGAAAAAAATAGCCCCCTCTAGCCCTATTCCCAGCAAGCTAGTCACACGAGCAACATCAGCCCCAAAAGGACTCAAACGGGGGCAATAGTCGGGGGTACTATATGTAGTAAATATGCAACCAAACTCACAGGTAGCACATGTTACTTAAGCTTTACTTACACATCAGGGTCTATGCGTCAGTGGAGAACCGGATACCACCATCAGGCAGCACGACGCCCGGCCAAACCCGCAGACCGCCCTTCAGCTCGCAACGGGCACCAATCTGCGCACCTTCACCGATGACACAATCCTTGATCCTGGCATTAGCGCCGATGTGCGCGCCCGAGGCGATAATCGAATCCTCGATAATCGCACCCGGCTCGATGGTCACCCCTTCAAACACCACCGTGCGGTCCAAACGGCAACCAGCACCGATCTCCGTGCCACGGCCCACCGCCGTGCCACCCAGCAAAATCACGCCCCCTTTCACACCCGCAGTAGGGTCAGTCCACGACTCCCCCACCTGGCCCGCCAGCAACGGCGATGGCGCGATGCCGCGAACCAGGTCAGAAGAGCCGTGGACGAAATCCTTTGGCGTGCCCATATCCCGCCAATAAGCATGATCAACGTGGCCGTAGACGCGCAGTCCTTCCTCCAGCAGGCGCGGGAAGGTCTCCCGCTCCACGCTCACTACGCGACCAGCTGGGATGGTGTTAATGATCTCCTTGCGGAATACATAACACCCCGCGTTGATCTGGTCAGTGGGCGGATCCATGGTTTTTTCCAGGAATGCCACCACACGGCCATCCTCATCAGTGGGAACACAGCCAAAGGCACGCGGATCCGCAACCCGCACAAGGTGCATGGTCACGTCCGCTTGCTTTTGTTCATGGGTCTGCAAAATAGCGTTGAGATCCGTACCGCCCAATACGTCACCATTGAAAACCATGGCGTTATTGTGGCGCAGCTTATTCATCACATTACGGATCGCACCGCCCGTACCCAGGGCTTTTTCTTCAAAAACATACTCGATCTCTAGACCCATCTCTGAGCCATCGCCGAAGTATTCTTCAAATACCTCGGCTTGGAACGAGGTTCCCAACACCACATGCCGCATTCCAGCACTTTTGATGCGCGCTAGCAGGTGCTTCAAAAACGGCGCACCCGCAGTAGGCAACATCGGCTTCGGAGTAGACACCGTTAATGGGCGGAGGCGAGTGCCTTTTCCGCCGACAAGAATAACGGCATCAGTGTCGTGGGCAAGTGGGTGAATTTCAGGCATTTTTCCTCAATTCATATTGGGCTTTATTAATTAATTTAGCTAGCTTGTCCGCGACGTGCAGAATACACAGCGATACATGCCCGCATTTTGAGTCCAATACGTACCACCAGTCGCAGTGGTGCCTGCCACCACGCAGCATGCCTATCCGCAATAAAACGATAGGCACTGTCGTGATGTGCAGGCAGCATCGCGGCTGGATTCTCCCCCGCAGCATGCCCCTTGGCGTGGGTAATTTCCGCCGAAGGGCACAGCACGTTGGAGTAACCGGCGCGACCGAAACGGTCACCTAAATCAACATCCTCCATGTACATGAAGTAGCGCTCGTCAAAGCCTCCGATGGCATCGAAGGCATCCCACCGCACCAGCAAGCAGGAGCCGGAAAGCCAACCAGCTGGGTGTTCCGTGGTGAGATCGTCATCATCACGATATGCCTTGGTCCAGGGGTTTGAGGGCCAGATGGTCCCGAACAAGGCATGCCCAACACCGTTGCGTATGGTGGGCACGGTACGTGCTGAAGGATAAGCGGCCCCGTCAGCTTCCCTAATGCGCGGGCCAATGGTGGCAGCACCTGGCCAGCGCTGCGCACACTCAAGCATGGCGTCAATAGAACCGGGATCAAAGACGACGTCAGGGTTGGAGACAACAAAGAAGTCGCCGTCTATATCCCCGCGCTCTTTGCGCTCCTTAAGGTGTTGCACAGCCCTATTGATGGCCGTGCCGTACCCTAGGTTTCCGCCGGTGGCAAAAAACTCGACATTCTCACGCTTATCAGCTTGCTGTTCGGGAACACCGTCAGTGGAACCGTTATCGGCCAACACGACGTACGCAGCCCTTTCCGTGGCACCGGGTATAGAATCCAAGAAGGACTCCAGGTAAGTGCCTGGGCTGTACGTCACTGTGATGACGGCTATAGGAGTGCTCACAATTGTCTGAGTGTACCTTGGGTAGCCCTCGCAACACCGCTGCGCCACTCCGGCAGCGCTCTCAGCCCAGCCTCAGTCCAGCTGGAGGTATCTAAGACGGACCATTCAGGGCGTGCCGCTGGCCGGGGAAAATCGGCCGTTGCGCAGGGGCGAACCCTGTCAGGATCCGCGCTTATATTTTTAAAGACTTCACGCGCCACGCCATACCATGTTGTCTCCCCAAAACTAACCCCGTGAAGAACCCCCGTCGGCTGCACATGACATACTTCCCACAGTCCGAGTGCCAGATCAGGGGCAAAAGTGGGGTTACCGTGTTGGTCATCCACCACGGAAATGGTGTCGTGCTGCTTCTCCAAAGCCATCATCGTCGACACAAAATCGCGATGCGTGGGCAAGACTGCACCAGAAAAAACCCATGCCGTGCGCACAATCACACTGTTCGCCCCCGAGTCGAGCACCACACATTCACCGGCACGTTTGCTCTCCCCGTACACCGAGGTGGGGTGCGTAAGAGTGTCGGGGACGAGGGGGCGTCGATACGCAACAGTGCCAAAGACATAATCTGTGCTTAGGTGCACTAGGTGTGCCCCAACCTCGGCGGCGCGGCGAGCCAAAAACCCCGGTGCGCTGGCGTTGAGCACCCATGCGGCATCGCGGTCGGTCTCGGCGGCATCGACATTGGTGTACCCGGCTGTGTTGATGATGGCGTCCGCCCCCTCAAACGCGGGGTGCCGGGCCACGGCTGCCTCGTCAGTAATATCCAGGTCCTTGTGGCCAAGCCAGACCGGCTCGATATCCGCCGGGCAGGTGAGTTTCAGAGCCGAACCTAGCTGCCCTTCGCTTCCCGTCACCACCACGCGCATAAAATAGACTCCTTGAGTAGTGTGTCGGTTCTAACCATACCGACTGAGCTAGCATCCACAGCTACCCACAGCTGACGAAAGACGACCGCCGTACGACGCACTGGAGAACCACCGTGGCCGACAAGTATCGCCGAGGGCGCGACATCAAAGCAGCACCCACGCAGACCGTAAACCTGCGACAAAAAGGACCAGCACCGGTCCGTGGGTTGCTGATATTCCTGTCGGTTCTGGTACTGGGGCTCTCCGGAGCCGGATACTATGTTGCCGGAAATACTTTCAGCAAGGGTCCCACAATCGGTGGCGATAAAAGTACATTCGGCCAAGCCGCCGACGGTGCCACCGACATTCTGCTCGTCGGTTCCGATTCACGCTCTGACGCCGAGGGCAACGCCCTCACCCCCGACGAGATCAATATGCTTCGCGCTGGCGATGAGGAAAACGACAATACCGACACCATCATGGTGATCCGTATCCCCAACGATGGTTCCTCCGCAACCGCCGTATCCATTCCGCGCGATACGTATATTCACGACGCCAAAAACGGCAACATGAAAATCAACGGCGTCTACGGCACCTACAAGAACGAAAGGAAAGCAGAGCTCTCTCAAAAAGGCGGCATAGAAGGCGCGAAACTGGAAGAGGAATCCAAAAACGCAGGCCGAAAAGCCCTTATGGATACGGTCAGCAACTTGTCCGGCATCAAAATCGAGCACTATGCCGAGGTGGGTCTCCTGGGATTCGTTCTGCTCACTGACGCCGTGGGTGGCGTTGACGTCTGCCTCAACGAAGCCGTGGATGACGAGTTCTCCGGTGCTAAATTCAAGGCCGGTCGGCAAACGTTGAACGGCCCAGATGCCCTCTCCTTCGTCCGCCAACGCCACGGCCTCCCCCGCGGCGACCTCGACCGTGTTGTGCGCCAGCAGGTGTTCATGGCGTCAATTGTGAACAAGGTGCTCTCGTCCGGCACGCTATCCAGCCCCTCAAAGTTCGCTGACCTCAGCGAGGCCGTGCGGCGTTCGGTGAAACTGGATGCCAACCTAGACCCAGCGCAGTTCGCCATGCAGATGCAGAACCTGGCGGGCGGCAATGTGCAATTCAGCACCATCCCTGTCACCTCCATTGACGGCGTGGGCGACTACGGTGAGTCGGTGGTGACCATCAACACCAAAGATGTGAACAAGTTCTTCCAAACCCTCCTAGGAGAAAAATCTGAACCCTCCAGCAGCGCCCCACCCAGCGACAACCCGAAGCAGGCGCTTCTCGACGCCACACGCAACACGTCCATCAACGTACTCAACGCCACTCAAACCTCCGGTCTCGCCGCCGCTGTGGCAGGTGCGCTCGGTGATATGGGCCTGAAGATCGATCAGGTGACCAACGCCGAACCGGGCTTGTACAACCAAACCACCATCGTCGCCTCGCGTGCCGACGACCCCGCCGCCATCGCGCTCGCAGGCGAGCTCGGCGGACTGCCGATCCAAGCCTCCAATAGCCTCAACGCCAATGAGGTCGCCGTGGTGGTGGGATCCGACTACGACGGCCCGAAGTCCAACAGCCCCATCACCGAATCCCCCGAAGAAGTGGGCCAAGCAGGCAGCGACAAATCCTCTGACGCAGCAAAATCTCCCAATATCGATGCGGGTGGCGACGGTCCTCGCTGTGTGAACTAAACATAGCTAGAGCGCATCCAGGCCGGTTTTCCCCTACCCTGGATGCTATGAATTTGCTGAGTCACCTGCTTGAGGCCGATGCCGCGAAGCCCCGCTTGACCGTGTACGACGAGGCCACGGATTCCCGATTGGATTTTTCCGCAGTGACGTTGGATAACTGGGCGGCCAAAGTGGGCAACATGCTCATTGAGGAGTTCGATCTTGATGAGGATTCCCGCATCGCCATTGACCTGCCGGTGAGCTGGCAGGCCGTCACCATCGCGTTGGGGGCGCTTGCTGCACACGTCGATTTCACGTTCGGCACCACTGACGATGCTGACGTGTTGTTTTGCTCCCCAGATCGTGTGGATGCAAGCTTTACCGGCGATATTGCATTGGTGACTACGGATCCTTTTGGTCGCGGGGTCGTCGAGACGGGTGGGTCTGTGCCAGATGGTGTGGTGGATTTCGGTCCCACGGTCCGGTTCTACGGCGACCAATTTTTCGGTGATACTCCAGCATTACCTGCGCTTTTCGACGCCGCGGTGATCGAACCGTTGGCAGCTTCCCGGGTGCTCAGTGCCGGGTGGCGGGATCGCGCGAGCTTTGACACGAACATTCTCGCCCCACTTGCTGCGGGAGGATCGGTGGTTGTGGTGTCAGGGCTGATTGATAGCGCCCGCGTCGAGCAGATTGCTAAATCAGAACGGGTTACTGTGACTTTGCTTCCAATTTAGCAGATATTTCACCCCCAAAAAGGGGTTACCAATGACACTTTTGTTCTACTTTCATTCGATTGTGACCTCCATATCACTACATTCAGTAGAGACGCCTACAACACAGACGCCTGCGAGCGTCTACGAGATGTAAGGATTCTCTCATGAAGTTGTACTACACCCGCAAAGCGGCTACAGCTCTTGCAGCATCGGCACTGATTGCTGGAATCGCCCTAGCCGGTTGTTCCTCTGGTGGCTCCTCATCGAACGGAGGAGACAACAACACGGACCACGGCCCCATCACGTTTGCGATGGGCAAAAACGACACCGACAAGATCAAACCGGTGATCGAAAAGTGGAACCAGGAACACCCCGATGAGAAGGTGACTCTGAAGGAACTGGCCGGTGAAGCCGACGCACAGCGCGAGACCCTGGTGCAGGCGCTGCAGGCGAAAAACAGTGACTACGACGTGATGGCACTGGACGTCATTTGGACCGCAGACTTCGCCGCCAATCAGTGGCTCACCCCGCTGACTGGTGACCTGAAGGTGGACACTGACAAACTGCTGCCCGCAACAGTCAAGTCCGCCACCTACAAAGACACCCTCTACGCAGTTCCCCAGAACACCAATGGCCAGCTGCTGTTCCGCAACACGGAACTTGCTCCCAATGCTCCGAAAAACTGGGGTGAACTGACTGAAAGCTGCCACCAGGTCCAGGGCAAAGACTGCCTCACCCTGCAGCTGAAGCAGTACGAGGGTCTGACGGTGAACACCGCTGGCTTCATGTCAGGCTGGGGCGGCGGCGTCCTCGAATCCGACGGCACCACTCCCGCAGTGGACTCCGCTGCATCAAAGGAAGGTTTGCAGGAACTGGTCAAAGGTTACAAGGACGGTGTGATTGCTAAGAGCTCCACCTCCGCCACCGAAGAGGAAACCAACCTCGCTTTCGTTGAAGGCAAGACCGCCTACGCCGTGAACTGGCCGTACATGTATGCCAACGCCACTAAAGAAGGATCCGCCGTGGCCGGCAAGGTTGAGGTGCAGCCACTGGTGGGCAAGGACGGCGTGGGCGTATCCACTCTTGGTGGGTACAACAACGGCATCAGCGCATTCTCCAAGCACAAGGGCACCGCTCACGACTTCGTGGAGTTCGTGATCAACGAGGAAAACCAGACGTCCTTCGCTGATAACTCCTTCCCGCCCGTGCTGGCATCCATCTACGATAACCCAGAGTTGGTGGCAAAGTACCCGTACCTGCCCGCTCTGAAGGAATCCCTGGAAAACGCCTCGCCGCGCCCGGTCAGCCCGTTCTACCCGGCCATTTCCAAGGCCATCCAGGACAACGCCTACGCAGCGCTCACCACGGACAAGAGCGTTGACGCTGCCACAGCCGACATGAAGGCCGCCATCGAAAACGCATCGAAGTAGTTCCTTTATGTCACTGAAAGGGGAGCCGCTTACCCTTGGTGAGCACTCCCCTTTTTGTTCTTTCCGCTTTACCCCTACGTGTCTTACCGTTTGAGGAGGTGATGGGCCGAGTGTCCACACCCAAACAATCCCGCGCGGCGGCGCTGCTTATAGCGCCGACGATGATTGTGCTGGCCATTGTTATCGGCTACCCCATTGTTCGTGCGATCTGGTTATCCTTCCAGGCCGATAAAGGGCTCGACCCCACCACCGGAGTATTTACTGACGGCGGTTTTGCGGGCCTTGAACACTACCTGTACTGGACCACGCAACGATGCATGTCCCCCAGTGGCGCTGTCTCAACGTGTCCGCCCGGAGTGCTAGCCACAGATTTCTGGCCCGCATTACGCATCACGCTGTTTTTCACCGTGGTCACTGTTGCATTGGAAACGCTCCTAGGCATGTGGATGGCCACAGTGATGAACCACGACTTTAAGGGCAGGGGCATGCTCCGCGCGGCAGTGCTCATCCCCTGGGCGATTCCCACGGCCGTGACCGCCAAGTTGTGGCAGTTCATTTTCGCCGACCACGGCATTATTAATTCCCTACTGGGCACTCATGTGCACTGGACAACAGACCCTTGGGCCGCCCGAATTGCCGTGATCATTGCCGATGTCTGGAAAACCACACCGTTCATGGCGCTGCTTATTCTTGCCGGCCTGCAAATGATCCCCAAGGACCTGTACGAGGCCGCGCGCGTGGATGGCGCTTCCCGCTGGCAAATGTTCACACAGATCACGATGCCACTGGTCAAACCAGCATTAATGGTGGCAGTCCTGTTCCGAACCCTGGACGCGCTGCGCATGTACGACCTGCCCGTGATCTTGATTTCCTCCTCCTCGAACTCCCCCACCGCCACCATCTCCCAGCTTGTGGTTGAAGACATGCGTCAGAACCACTTCAACTCCGCGTCCGCCCTGTCCACGCTGGTGTTCCTGCTGATCTTCTTCGTGGCCTTCGTGATGATCCGCTTCCTCGGCGCTGACGTGAGCGGCAGCGGCGACCAACGAATCATGAAACGCGCACAAAGACGGGCGCAGAAACAGGCACGGAAACAACAAGCACAAACGCGCCCAGCACACGCGAAACAACGCAAGGAGGCCACCCGATGATGCAGGCAGTACGCAACTATTGCGGTGTTGTTGTAATCCTGGTGTGGGGTTTGGCCCCCTTCTACTGGATGGTGGTCACCGCACTGCGCAACAAAGACCACACCTTTGACACCACACCGTGGCCCACGCATGTCACGCTTGAGAATTTCGGCGATGCCCTAGCCACGGACAAGGGCAATGACTTCCTCGGTGCCATCGGAAACTCACTTCTGGTGGGTGCGGTTACCACATTCCTCGCGGTACTGGTAGGCGTGTTCACCGCCTACGCCATCGCACGCCTGGACTTCCGCGCCAAAGGCATCGTCACGGGCATCGTCCTCGCCGCCTCCATGTTCCCCGGAATCGCCCTGGTCACACCACTGTTCCAGCTGTTTGGCGACCTCGGCTGGATAGGCACCTACCGCGCCCTGATCATCCCCAACATCTCCTTCGCTCTCCCCCTCACCATTTACACACTGGTCTCCTTCTTCCGGCAGCTGCCCTGGGAGCTGGAGGAAGCCGCGCGTGTCGACGGCGCGACCCGAGGCCAAGCATTCCGCCTTGTGCTCCTGCCACTCGCCGCACCGGCGCTGTTCACCACGGCGATCCTAGCGTTCATTGCCACCTGGAACGAATTCATGCTGGCCAAGCAGCTATCCAGCAATGCCACCGAACCCGTCACCGTGGCCATCGCACGTTTCTCAGGTCCCAGCGCCTTCGAGTATCCCTACGCCGCCATCATGGCCGCTGGCACGCTGGTGACCATCCCCCTGGTGATCATGGTGCTAGTGTTCCAGCGTCGCATCGTCGCCGGACTTACCGCAGGCGGCGTGAAAGCCTAAACATGGCCGACCACAACAATCACCGACCCGGCGAGCGGCAACGCAGAAAACTCATGTGGGATACGCTCGTCGGGTTCGTCGGCTTCTTCGCCTTCCTCTCCGTGATCCAGGCGGTGGTGAACCTGCTCTCCCCCGAACCCGCCGTCTGGCCAGCAGTACTGGCGTTAGTTCTGGTCATCGCGGCGGTAACTGTATGGCGGATTGGGAGGTCACGGTAATAGGGTTTGCCCATGTGCGCCTACGCCGCGTGAGAACTGCTTGATGGGATCACCACATGGCCATCTGAATCAACCCGTACCCTAGCGTTTTGGCTTGAAATGAATGTTTAACGTCTCCGCTCAGTCGTAATTAATCAACTTGTATTCCGCAATGGTCCGTAGCGATTCCTGTGCTTCCTGCTCGTCCACAATGCTCATGGCAAAGCCGTTCTGAATCAGCACATAATCCCCCACCTGGGCCTCCGGCAGGTAGGCCAGGCAGCAGGTGCGTTGCTGCCCGGCGACATCAATCACCGCGTTCGGTAGCACATCCCCCTCAATGGAGATGATGCGCGCTGGAATGCCGATGCACATCGCTACAGCCTTTCTTCCTTGATCGTCACGTTCATCTGCCCGGGCGGTGCTGAGCTGCACGGCAGGCACGGGTCGGCGGTACGTATCGAGGACTCCACATCAACCATCTCCCGCAGCATCCCAGCCAGCCACCATTCGTTTTGCGCCGTCGGGGTGAGGATCTGGCAGTCCACCAGCACGCCCGCATCATCCACCGTATACACATGCACCAGCAGCCCCCGCGGACCATCCACCACACCCACCCCAACACCTGCACGGAGCTGCCCTTCCGTGGCCACCGCGCCGTCGATAAGCGCGGGGTTGTGTGTGAGTTCGGCGATGGCGTCAAGGCTGCGCTGAATCATGGCCACGGTGGGGTTGCTTGTTGACGCCGCGATGCGCTGCTGCGCCCACGGACCCACCCGGTAGGGCCGGTCCCCAATGACGGGCCTGGGGGCGGGCGCGCCGGGCTGGGTTTCGTGGACGCGGCGAGGCCAGTCCTGGATGGGAAAAAGTTCGGTGTGTCCGCTGCGGTGCATGGCGATGTGTGTGCCCAGGGGGTCGAGCTCACCGTTATCGCTGGTCACCGCGAGGTCGTAACCATCGTAGTCCGGCACGATGGCATCAACGGCCAACGCCTCAGGGAGTTCGGGGATGCTAAGCGCCGCGACAAGATCGGGGTCTGCGGCAGCACGCACGCCACCGGGTATGGCAACGTCAGGGAAATGCCCGGGGCACCCAGCGGCCGCCATGACGGCTTTGCCGAAGCGTTTGAGCTGGATGGCAAGTTCCTGGTTGGTGGAAAACAGCTTGGGTGCGGCGGCGTCGATGAGCGAACCGTGGTGCAGGAGTGCGCGAACGGCGCGCGCGGTGGGTGTGATGGGGGCGTCGATAAGCGCGTCGAGGGCACGAGTGCCCGCCAGGTGGTGAGTGACGGGGCAAATGCCGCAGAGTCGTTTGACGATGTCGGGGACGTCAGCGGCGGGGCGGCCGATCAGCATGGGGTCAAGACGCGGGAGTCCAGAAAGGTCGAACCGGGCATCAATGACGGTTCCCGACTCGTCTCGGGTGTAAATGACGGTTGCTTCGTTGGGGTCCACGAACTGGTCGAGACGGAGCGTTGTACTCACCTGCGGCTCCTTCCTACTGATGGGCGATAATGGGAGTGTGCATGAGTTAGGTTTGCTGTCCGGCGTGGTTGATGTGGTTGTTCAGGCCGCTGACCAGCGTACTATTCGACGGGTGGCGTTGCGGGTGGGCACGCGATCCGGGGTGGTTCCCGAGGCGCTGCACGCCGCGTGGCCGATCGCCTCTTTGGGCACCGCCTGCGCCGACGCGGAACTCACCGTGGAGCATATCGAGGCAACCGTGTGGTGCCCGACCTGCGCAGCGGAGCAGCAGATCGACGAGTTTTTTGCACTGACCTGTCCCGTATGCGACACCCCGACGGCGGATCTGCGCCACGGCCGGGAATTCGAGGTCGCCTACATCGATGTGGAGTGACATAGCCATTCATCCAGCAGTGTTCGGGCTTCCGCCACGGCACTTGGCAGGGCACGTGTGACGGTGGGGGTCAGCCCAACATGAAGTTCCGTCGACTCGGCCACCACCCCCACCACCGCAACCCGGCGCGGCTCCGTGCCAAGCAGGCGCGCGGCCGACAGCAAGTCCAGCAGTCCCACCTGGTGCGGGGAGAGTTTCGAGTTCAGCAGGCGGGGAATCTGGTCGCCGATAAGCGTGACGACGTCCCCCGGGTTACTGTGTGCCGTCGGCGCGAGGGCGTCCAGCACGAGGATGGATTCGGCGTCCTGGATTGTGGGCAGTAGCTCCATCCCGGAGGTTCCGCCGTCGACGAATTCTAGGTGCTGCTGGTCCGTGTAGTGTGCGCGAAGCTGTTCGAGGATTTCTAGGCCAACGCCATCATCGCTCATGATGGGGTTGCCAATGCCCAGTACGGTAATAGGTTCCGGCATGGTGCTAGGCTCCCTACCCGATTTCCGGGGCGTCGACAGGCTTCGCCCCACGCCGCAGCCACACGCCACCATTGACCATGGAGGACACACCGCCGTGGCGTTCCAGGGCGTCCGCGCGGGTGGCCAGGTAGACGTGGACGATCACAAAACTCCACAGCACAAACATGATTAGGGCGTGGATCATGCGGATGGTGGACACCCCCATCCAGTGCATGGGGTAGGCCACAATGACCCAGAACCAGTCTGTTTGGTTGTACAAACCGTAGAGCACTATGCCGCTGAGCATTTGGATCAGACACATGACGTAAATGCCGGTATAGGCGAACTGCTGCAGTGGATTGTGCGCCAGGTAGAGTGGTCCTTCTTTTTTCAGAAACAGGTAGTACTGTATGGTGCCCCACAGTCCTTTGACGTCCTCGCGGGAGTTGAGGGGCCAGAGGCTGCGCCATCGAAGCTGGCGGTCTTTGGCGGTGAAGGATAGTACGAGGCGGGAGAACCCGAGCCCCAGCCATAGGTAGGCCGAGACGTAGTGGATGAGGCGTACCCAACCCATGAGGTATCCCACGTCGTGGCCGGTTTCGGCTGCGGGGCCGAAGAACGGGTTCATGATGTAGTAGCCGCTCATGGACATGATGACGATGAGCGCCATGTTGGCCCAGTGCTGGAAACGCAGCGTGGCCGACCAAATGTTGATGCGGACCCATTCGTTGGGGTTGCTGGAGAATTTCTTGGCCACCTGGGAGGGTTTCTCCAGGACCATAGCCACGAAACCCTCAACAAAGAACTCCCCTACTGTGCCGTCTTCGGCAATTTCGGCAGACGCGACGGCCAGGCAGCGCTGTCCGGACATCCGCATCACTTCAGCGTTGCGGATAAACAGGGTGCGTTCCTCGCGGCTGATGGTGGCCTTAGCCAGTACGGATTCCATGTCTCCGCGCATGATCATCACGTTTTTCGGCACGTCTTCCACGGGAAAATCATCGACCCTGACCAGCGAGTATTTACGTTTCGGGGTGGCTGGACTGAACTCATCTGCGGGAACCCTGATGGGAACAATATCGGGGCGGTTGACGCGCAGTGAGGCGTGCAGCGCTACGTCCACTGGGTCTTCCGAATCAAACGGCGCCACCGCAGCCATTGCGAGTAGTCGGCCGGGGCTGAGCTTGCGCACGCTGTAGGCTCGCGCCACGCGGATGACGCGCTGTGGGGAAGCAACGTTTGTCATGGGGTGATCACCTGAACCTGAATGTTGCCGTCGGGATCAAAAACATGCACCGCACAGGACATGCACGGGTCAAACGAGTGGATGGTGCGCAGCGGCTCCAAGGGTTGCTTCGGATCCGCCAGGGGGTGGGTTCCGCTACTGGCCAGCGCCGCCTCGTAGGGGCCGAGATGTCCGTCGGGGTCACGTCCACCGGCGAGCCACGTGGTTGGAACCACAGCCTGGTAGTTGTCCACCTTGCCGTTTTTGATGGTCACCCAGTGGGTGAGAAAACCACGCGCCACCTCCATCATGGCGAAGCCGCTTGCCTTTTTCGGCCAGGAACTTGGCTCCCACTTGGTGGGGTCAAACACGTCGTAGTCGCCGTGGCGCAAGCCATCTTTGAAGGCTGGTAGAAGCTCGTGGGCCAGGTGATCTGCCGTGGTCACGGCTTCCAAGGCGCGGGCAAGTGTGCGGCCTGCGGTGGAGTTCATTTTTTCCAGCGGCACGTCCACTGCGTCGAGGGCATCATTGAGCAGGGATACGGTTTTTGGATGTCCTTGCAGGTAGGCAATGAGCACCCTGGCGATCGGGCCGACCTGAGCCGGGCGGCCGTCGTAACGCGGGGCCTTGGACCACGTGTACTTGTCGTTGTCGGCGAGCCAATCATACGGGGGTTTCGGGCCGGTGTAGCGTACCGTTGTTTCGCCCACGTCGGGGGTGACACCGGCATCATCACCCTCGGTGTAGGTGTACCAGGCAGAGGAAATGTACTCCTTGATTTTCTTCGGGTCGAGTGGATGGACGGTGGTGTAGTCGCCGTCCATGATCACGCCGCCCTTGATGTCAGTATGCCCAGACGAGACTGGGCGTTCAGTGCCACCTTCGTACCGCGCACCTCCCATGCCCGCCGCGATAAATGTTGGCGAGGAGGCACCAATGTCAAAATAGTCTTTATAAACAGACATGATCGCTAACGCATCGGGATAATAGCAGCCGTTAATAAAGTCCAGGATTTCATTCACCCACACCCCCATCTGATCCAACTGGACCTGATTCACCGTCTCCGACTTATCCGGGTCAATGGAACAGGCCATGCCGCCCACCAGGAAATTCGGGTGTGGGTTTTTCCCGCCAAAGATCGTATTAATGCGGATAATCGACCGTTGAAACTGCAGCGCATCCAGGTAATGCGACACAGCCATTAAATTCGCCTCAGGTGGGAGCCGATAGTCGGGGTGATCCCAATATCCTCCGGTGAAAATACTGAGCTGCCCAGAGTCCAACACGCCCCGAATAGTGTCCCGAACCTTGGCAAACTGTGTCTCTGTGTTGCCCTTCCAGGTGGAATTAATAGATTTAGCAAATTCAACCGCCTTAGCAGGATCCGCATCCGCAGCGCTCACCACGTTGACCCAGTCCAGGGCATGCAAATGATAAAAATGCACCACGTGGTCGTGGATTTCCTGGGAGGCCATCACGAGGTCGCGGATCAGCTGGGCCTGTTTAGGAGGATTGGACCCAATGGCATCCTCCACAGCCGTCACCGATGCCACCGAATGCGTTCCAGTACACACGCCGCAAATACGGCCAACAAAAGCCCACACATCCCGGGGATCCCGCCCCTCAACAATGGTTTCAATGCCGCGGAATTGTGTGGATTCGCTCCAGGCGTTTTTAATCTGATTGTCGTCGCATTCCAGCTCGATGCGTAAGTGCCCCTCAATGCGGGTCAGCGGATCAATGACAACCCTTTCCGTAGCCATGTGAATTACTCGCCCTTCCCACTGTTGTTGGTATCAGTATCTGTATCGTCTGGGCTGGTAGCACCACTATCTGTGCCAGCAGTACCTGAGCGTGGTTCCTCAAACACCTCATGGCCCCCGGCCAGTAGATTCCGGCCCACCAGGCCACCCGCATGGTGATGGTCATCCACCTCACCGAAGGCAGCGAGTAGTTCCTCGTCGTGGGCGCTTCGGCGGCGCGCCATGGATTTCACGGTGGTGATACTGCCATGGATCGCGGTGCCCACAGCGGCGACCCCAATAAGACCCCAACCAACCTTCTCCGCCGAGGCTTCAATACCCAGGCCTTCCACATCCGGCAGGGTGGAGTAAAACGGCGTGAATCTATCAAAAAAGTGCTTCTCTGTGCATCCAATACACGGGTGACCAGCACCAATGGGCCACCCAGATTTCATATTCCACTGAATGATAGGACACGGACTGAAGGTGGAGGGACCCTTGCACCCCACCTCATACAGGCACCAGCCGCTGCGGGCACCGGCATCATCAAAGGAGCGCACGAACTGCCCGGCGTCGAAATGCGCGCGGCGCGGGCAGGAATCGTGAATGCGCTGGTCGTAGGCGAACAGTGGGCGCCCTTCCGCATCCACTTTCGGCGGGGCATCGTGGGTGAGAATGTAGGAGATGGTGGCCGTGATCACCTCACCGATAGGTGGGCACCCGGAAACGTTGATCACTGGTTTGTCTTTGATGATCTCATCCACTCCCACTGCGCCCGTGGGATTCGGCTTGGCGGCCTGCACTGATCCGTAGACGGCGCATGCCCCCACCGCCAAGATCATACTGGCGTGTTCCGCCGCCTCCAGCAGAATATCTTCCGAGCTTTTGCCGCCGATGGTGCAGTAAACACCGTTTTCCGCCGTGGACACGGAACCATTGACCACAAGAATGTGCGGTTGCTGATTCAGCTCATGCAATGCGTGTTCCGCCGCCTCCCCCGACGCGGCCATGACCAGCTCGTTATAGTTTACGGACAGCAAATCCAGCACGGCATCTTCAACGGTAGTACCGCCCGAGCGCAGCACCGATTCCATGCAACCGGTGCATTCCTGCAACTGCAGCCACGCGACATTGGGTTTGGTCACGTTTCCCAGCCGTTCAGCAATGAGATTGGTGCTTTCCTCCAGTTCCTGCGCCGCCGCAGCCGGGGCGCGCTCGGGGGAACCAAAGGCGAACACCGCCGCCAGGCCACCGCAGAGTTTCATAAAATCGCGTCGCGATACTCCCCTCCGCTCAAGGTTGTCGCGCAAGGTCTCACCCTGCCAGCTTCCACCTAAGTTCATTCGAACACGCCCCATCATCTCGGGTGACCTCGATTTCGGCCTTCATGCGCCAAAATCACCTTTAGTTGAAGCGTATCAACCACGCCCCTCACTGTGGGTGGAGTTCGGACATTCGACTACCCCCAAATGTAGCCATCCGGCCTGCCACTTCCTGCCGTTTAGCACGCCGCATCACGCGCCACGTGACACGCGTGACGACGCCCAGGCCCACACCGTTTCCACCCCAGGTTAAAAGCCCCGAGATTAAAGCTCCGGCTTCAGTTCTGGCGAGAACCAGCGCAGCAGTTCGACCATGCCCTCCCCGGTTTTCGCCGACACCTCAAACACCGGAACGCCCGGATTGACTTTCTCCAGGTTGGCAAGGAACAGCTCCCGATCAAAGTCCAGGTAAGGCAGCAAATCCACCTTATTCACCACTACCGCCCCCACAGAGCGGAACATCACCGGGTATTTCAGAGGCTTGTCTTCCCCCTCCGTCACCGCGTACACCATTAGTTTGCGATGCTCCCCCACTTCGAATTCCGCAGGGCACACCAGGTTACCCACGTTTTCGATAAGCACAAGGTCCAGCGCGGAAAGATCCAACCTAGACAGTGCCGCCGCCACCATGGGGGCATCCAAGTGACATTCCCCACCAAAGCCATTGCCCGTGTTCAGCAAGGAAATCTGCGCCCCATAGCCACCCAGCCGATCAGCGTCCAGTGAGGTTTCAATATCCCCCTCAATCACGCCGGTTCTTATTCCTGCAGCCTGCGCCGCTGCCAACACGTGCTGCAGCACTGTGGTCTTACCCGAGCCGGGGGAGCTCATTACGTTGATGGCCTGCACATTATGCGCATCGAAGGCGTCCCGATTGTGTGCTGCACAGTGATCATTCTCCGCAAAAATATCCTCCAGCACCTCAATGCGTTCCCGCCCGGTTTCGTAGCCGGAATGGTCGCCGTGGTCGTGGTGACTGTGATCGTGGGGGTGATCCCCGTGATGGTGCTCGTGTACCGTTCCGTCGTCGTGGCGGTGGAACCGACCCATGATGATCCTCCCTTGGATTCAACTAGCTTCAACGTCTATATCAATCACTCTAAATTCTTCACCGGTGACCACGGTTGTGGAGGCATCGCAGTAATCGCACCCGAATCCCCACCCTTGTTTCTCTGTCACATGGCCCTCCGCGCAGCGCAGCCGCACAGGGACCCAGGCCACATCCAGTTCGGCACCCTCTAACTGAGTATTCTTCGTGACAAACCCCCACGCATACACCAGTGTTTCCGGCACCACCTGCCGCAACGCCCCTATTTCTAAGCGCACGGTGAGCACCCGTCTCCCCTCCGCAGCCTTGCTGACTAGGCGGGCTAATTGAGTACTCAACGCTACTTCGTGCACAGACTCGAATCTAGCGCCTAGTCGGGCAGGGGTGGCAATGTGAAAGACCGCGACTGTGCTTGTCATGTAGGTCCATCGCCAGGTACACAAACAGGGTGTTTCCGTACCCGCCGGTAGACCTTTTTCTATGCAAAAGTTTGCACTAGCGCTGTTCAAGGCCGTTACGAGCGTCATGATCTATCAAACCGCCACTTCCCCACCCAACCAGACCCACCCACTAGCATGAAACCCTATGGACGTGGTTCGACAACGCGTGGTACTACGCGGCGTAGTGCAGGGCGTGGGTTTCCGGCCGCATGTGGCACAGGTGGCAGCCCGCCACCCCATCACTGGCTTCTGCGGCAACGACGCCACCAGCGTTTTCATCGAAGCACAAGGCACCCGCGATGCCGTTGAGGCGTTCATCACCGACGTGTTGGCAACGCTACCGCCGCTCGCTCACGTCCTTGACCGCACCGACACCAGCCTGCCCGTCAGCGAGGAGAAGGGGTTTAGCATCGCGGCATCGATAAGCAACCCGGGCGAACGCACACTGATCCCACCGGATGTGGCCACCTGTGATGAGTGCCTGGCGGACATGGCAGACCCCGGCAATCGCCGCTACCAGTACCCCTTCACCACCTGCACCAACTGCGGCCCGCGGCTCAGCATCATTGAAGACCTCCCCTACGACCGCCCGAACACCACCATGCGGATCTTCCCCATGTGCCCCGCCTGCGAGACCGAATACACCACCCCCACCGACCGCCGCTTCCACGCGCAACCCATCAGCTGCCCCAACTGCGGGCCGCAGCTTTCCATGAGCATCGCCGCAGCTCGGGCGCTTATCGACGCCGGGCGCATCCTCGCCGTCAAAGGCATCGGTGGCTTCCACCTCATGTGTGACGCCACCAATGAGGACGCCGTTTCCGAACTACGCCGCCGCAAAAACCGACCTGATAAGCCCTTTGCCGTCATGGTGCCTGACCTGGACTGGGCGCGCCGACTGGTCACCCTCACCCCCGAGGAAGAAGAACTACTTACCTCCCCGGCGCGACCCATCGTTATCGCATCGGCGCGCGTGGAACTCCCCGGCATCGCCCCTGGCCTGGGCGATATTGGCGTGCTGTTGCCGTACACGCCGTTGCATTCGCTGCTGGTGGATCGCCCGATGGTGGCCACATCCGGCAACGCGGCGGGCGAACCGCTGTGCTTCACCAACGACGATGCCATGTCCAAGCTGGGCGCGCTCGCCGACGAGTTTGTGCTGCACGACCGCGATATTCACATTCCAGTGGAGGACTCAGTGTTTGTGGGAACTACACCGAGCAGGCGTTCCCGGGGGTACGCGCCCCTGCCGATTCCGGTCGCGCCGGGACCGACCGTCCTAGCCGTGGGTGGCGAATTGAAAAACACGTTTGCCCTGGCACACGGCGACTGTGTGCATGTGTCAGCGCATGTGGGTGACATGGGGTCGCTGGCCAGCCAGCAGGCGTTTGACCGTGGGGTTGAGCAGATGCTCAGGATTCAACGCGCGGAACCGTCGCTGGTGGTGTGTGACCTGCACCCCGGATATGCCACTACTGCGCTGGCGGAGCGCCTGGCTGAACGATTCAACGTTGACGTAATACCTGTGCAACACCACTATGCGCATGCATTGTCGCTGCTTACGGAGCACGGTGTTGATGAAGGGCCAGTGGTGGTCGGCGCTTTCGACGGCACAGGCTACGGCCTGGACGGCACCATCTGGGGCGGGGAAATACTCACCATTGCGGAAGATTACAGCTGGTCCCGCACCTGGCATGTATCCTCGTTTCCACTGGTGGGTGGAGATCGCGCCGTTCATCACCCCTGGCGGATCGCCGCAGGCATCAGCCACGCCTGGGACCTGAACATTCCCCTCCCCGACTCCCCGGAGGCTGCACTGGTGGCCTCACAACTGGAATCTGGGTTCGGGGTTGTGCAGAGCAGTTCGCTCGGAAGGCTTTTCGACGCCGCGTCCTGGCTGCTCACTGGCATCACCCCGACGTTTGAAGCACACGCTGCCATGCATCTTGAATACGTGGCGAGCCGAGTCGATCACGCCCGTGGCACAACAAGCGCAGCAACATCATTTCCAGATTTATTCATGGAATTACTTTCCCCCGGTGACATATCGGAGCGTGCTTTACGGTTCCACCACGGGGTTGCGCGGCTCCTAGCTGCGCAGTTACGAGCCGCCGCCGAGGCAGCCGGAACCCGCACCATTGGCGTCACCGGCGGGTGCGCACTGAATCGACTCCTGATGCGGTTTCTTCAAGACGAGTTGGCGAACTACCACTTACTTACTCACCACCATGTACCCGCCAACGACGGCGGGCTGAGCCTGGGACAGGCGGTAGCAGGGCGTCGTTACGCTTCCAACCAGTGACTTTAACCATAGTGCGGGGGTGCGAAGCACCAGGTTGAGTGGGATCCATGGAATTCATACCAAATGCTGGCGCGTGCCTGGCTACGCTCAACGTTATTAACAGAACGGGTGTTGTGCGGTGGATGGTTCGCGTCCCATCTCAGATGCCCGCAGACAATGGTTGGCAGATCATGAGCCACCTGGACACCACCGAGTATCTCAACGATCTTGCCAACTGGCGGATTGTTGACTTCAACGATCTGTGTGCCATCGAACCCGCCCTGATTGGCATTTGGGATATGCCGGTCGGCTCCGACTTGCAGATTGTGCGTGATGATCGTATACGCATCTTCGATACTCCGACCGGTCGGGAAATCCCCGTAGAAGCATGGTATGTGCCGCCGGACAAACGTGCTTAAGAAGTCCGCGTCAGCAAATCCTCGGCAGCGGGTCGCCCACCAGCATGTCCACCATGCGGGTGCCACCAAAGCCGGTGGTCAGCACTACAGAGGAAGCGGGTTCTTCCACGATGCGTCCGATACTCACCGCCTCTGGGCAGCCTGCGGCTCGTAAAGCCTCCAGAGCCGCGTCCGCCTCCGCGTCGCTGACCACCGCCACGAAGGTGCCTTCATTGGCCACATAGAGGGGGTCAATACCTAGCATGTCGCAGGCCCCACGGGTGAGATCGCGGACGGAAATCGCGGCGTCATCAAGCACAATGCCCAGGCCGGTGTCGCGGGCGAGTTCGTTCATCACGGTGGCCAGGCCGCCACGGGTGGCATCACGGAGCCAGTGGGGCGAGGCGGCGTTGAACAGCGCGGAGGTGTAGTGGTTGATCGCCTGCGTGTCGGATTCAATGGGAGCGGCAATGGCCAGGTCGCCGCGGGCAAGCATCACGGCCATGCCGTGATCAGCAATTGGGCCAGACAGCAGAATCCTGTCCCCCACCTGTGGCTTCTCCGTCAACCTCCCGGCGGGCACCATGCCCACCCCGGCGGTGGTGATGTACATCTTGTCACAGGCACCCTGAGGAACCACCTTGGTGTCCCCAGCAACAATGCGCACCCCGGCGCGTTCAGCGGCGGCGCGCATCGCCTCGGCCTGGTGGCGCAGTTCCGCGATGGGCAGCCCCTCTTCCAGAATGAAGGCCACGGAAATAACCGCAGGTTCCGCACCCGCGACTGCGAGATCGTTCACCGTTCCGTTGATCGCGAGTTCACCGATGCAGCCACCGGGAAAGTTAATGGGGTTGACCACGTAAGAATCGGTGGAAAACGCCAGGGAAGCGGCGTCGGCACCCGAAGCACCACCCGATGCGGAGCCAGCAGCAGCCAGGTCCGCCAACGCAAGCACCGCCGAATCCCCGCGCGCATCCAGCACCTCATTGCCATAACCGCCGTAGAACACGTTCTCCACCAGCGCTGCTGATGCTTTGCCGCCGGAGCCGTGGGCGAGGGTCACATAATCGTCGGTGAGGCGGAACGGCCGCGCACGCACACGATTGATATTGGTGTTGACGGTATCTTCGTTGTCGTTGAGGCGATTCTTCGGATCCATGTGAACACATGGTAGTCGGATACCCCCTGCAGGTGCTGGTAGTGTCAAACACGTCAGAAGGAGTGAAACATGTGCCTAGGGGTACCAGCCCAAGTCGTGGATATTCACGACACAGCCCGAGCCACAGTGAGCATCAGTGGGGTCTCCCGCATGATTTCCACCGACCTCATGATTGGTGAAGAACTCGCCGTTGGCGATTGGGTCCTCATCCATGTGGGTTTCGCGCTCGGGAAAATCGACGAAGCCGAAGCCACCGAAACGCTGAAACAAATCAAACAACTCGGCGGCGGCACATTCGAAGACGAATTGGAATCCTTCACCTCCTCACAGATTGAGTGACTTGAACTATGAAATACGTTGACGAATTCCGCGACCCCGACGCCGCAAAAGCCCTGCTCACCCGCATCCATGACGACGCCGAGAAACTAGGCCGATCCATCTCCCTCATGGAAGTCTGCGGCGGGCACACCCACACCATCTACCGCTACGGGCTGGAAAACCTACTGCCCAGCTCCATTGAACTGGTGCACGGCCCCGGCTGCCCGGTATGCGTACTGCCCATGGGCCGGGTTGACGACGCCCTGTGGCTCGCCCAACAGCCCAACGTCATTCTCACCTGCTTCGGCGACATGATGCGTGTGCCCGGCTCCACCGAATCCCTCATGCAAGCCCGCGCGCGGGGTGCCGACGTCCGCTTCGTCTACTCGCCGCTTGATGCCCTCAAGCTCGCCAAAGAAAACCCCTCCAAGGAAGTCATCTTCTTTGGCATCGGCTTTGAAACCACCGCGCCCTCCACCGCAGCGACGCTGGAGGCTGCCCGCGTAGGCAACGTGACCAACTTCTCTGTGTTCAGCAACCACGTTGCCATCGAACCTCCACTCCAAGCGCTCATCAATGGCGGCGACACCAACGTTGACGGCTTCATCGCGCCGGGGCATGTTGCCACGATCGTGGGCACGAAGGCTTTTGACTTTCTGCCCACACAGCACAACAAACCCACCGTCATCGCGGGATTCGAACCTTTGGACATCCTTCAAGCCGTGGACATGCTGCTCACGCAGTTTTTGGCACGCGACCTCTACGGCAAACCCGCCCGCGTGGAAAACCAATACGCGCGCGTGGTTTCCGAACAAGGCAATGCTGTGGCTCTAAAACTCATGTCGCGTGTCTTTGAAGTGCGCAAGACCTTCGAATGGCGCGGACTTGGCTGGATTCCCGAATCCGGCCTGGCCATTGCAGAGGAATACTCGCAGTGGGACGCCGAGAAGCGCTTCACCATCCCCGGCAACCGCGTGCCCGACCCCGCAGCCTGCGAATGCGGATCCGTGCTGACCGGCAAAATCAAGCCCTGGCAGTGCCGTGTCTTTGGCACCGCCTGCACGCCCGCAACACCCATCGGCACCTGCATGGTCTCCCCCGAGGGTGCCTGTGCCGCCTACTACAATTTCGGGCGCATCAACCGGGAGGCTGCTGCGGCTGCAGCTGGGGCACTGTAGTCATGATGCTGCTGTTTTCCCACTTTGCTCAGGCCACATCGCTTGTACCAACGGTGCTAGGTAACAGCACTGTTGGCACGCAGGTGGTGTTTATTCCCACCGCCGCGTTAGCGGAGGCCGTGGACATGTCTGAGTACACCGCAGGAAACCGACAGGCGCTTGAAGGCTTGGGGTTCGCCGTTGTTGAATTAGAACTCTCCACAGCTACACCTTCAGAGATTGAGCAGACTATCACTCAGGCTGATGCCCTGTTCATTGACGGCGGAAACACCTTCTACCTGCTCCAAGAGCTGAAACGCACTGGCGCATATGACCTGGTCAAAAACCATATCCGCGCCGGGAAGCTCTACATGGGCAACTCCGCAGGTTCCATCATTACAACTCCTGATATCGGCTACTGCACCGCAATGGAGCATATGGATTCGAACAAACTCAACGGCAGTGTTGATACCCGTGGGCTGGGCGCAGTTGATTTCTACCCTGTTCCCCACGTGGGCAACCCCATGTTTGATAAGGCAGTGCACACCATCATCGCTGACTACACGGACCGATTGAGTCTCCTGCCGCTGACCGACCAGCAAGCAGTGCATATTCACGACGGCATAGCCACGACCTTAGCCGCACAGTAACCCCGTTTAGGGGTAACATGTAACCGAACGCATGTATGCGGGAACATTCTCCACCGCAGCGCGCATTCCTTTAGCGTAAACGTTGACAACGGTAGAGGTGTTTCACATGCACAGATCGCGAATACTCGCAGCTCTCGGCACCATCATCGGGCTGGGACTGGCGTTGATGCCGCCCGCAGGGGCCACGGAGAACATGGATCCCACGGTCGTCGTTTTGGACGCATCAGGGTCCATGCTGCAAAAAGACGTGGGTGGACAGACCCGCATGGACGCCGCAAAACAAGCCACCACCGAGTTTGTGTCCGAAGCCCCCAAGGACGCGCAGCTCGGCCTGGTTACCTACGGCACGGGCACCGGCAGCAGCGATGCTGAAAAAGAAGCAGGTTGCAGGGACATCACCGTGCTCGCCAGGCCCGGAGAGAAGCCTAGCGACGCCCTGAAAAATGAGGTCAACGGCCTGCAACCCAGGGGTTACACGCCCATCGGCAATTCCCTGCTCAAGGCCAACGAACTACTACCCAAAGACGGCAAACGCTCCATCGTCCTGGTCTCCGACGGCATCGACACCTGCGCACCGCCGCCCGTCTGCGACGTGGCCAAACAACTCAAGGAACAAGGCACTGAACTGGTGGTTCACGCCATCGGTTTCATGGTTGACGACGCCGCGCGCGCCGAACTCACCTGTGTCGCCAACGTCACTGGTGGCACCTACGCTGACGCCTCCAGCAAAGAAAGTCTGAAAGCCACACTCACCAAGGCCGCCACCCGCACGGCTGTGGGGTATCAAGCAGCACAAAAAACCATCGAATTCACACCAAATCAAGGCGACGCCCAGACGCTTGAGGTAGGAACCGTTGATAATCCAGCCAGAGTTTCCGCGAAACCACCAACGATGCCCATGTCTAAGAACAGCTTTGTCAAAGTGAACTTCCCCAACAACCACCGCCTCCACGTGGGCTACACCGTCGTTCCCAACAAGATTGGAACCAGGATGCTGGGGGACGCATACGGCCTGGGTATGGGTATATACGGACCAGGAGCATCGAGTCCTTACCCCTGCGGGGATACTGACGAAAATTACGTGACCAGCGTCGATGATGCTGAACCAGAGCTCGGCTGGCTGATGTCTACCAAGGAAAACAGCAACAACTGCCCACCAGACAAACTCTATCTTGGCGTACGCACACAAGACGCCCCACACACCGTGGACATGACCGTCGCAGCCGTACCCATTCCCAGCGACAAAGGAGACGCTTTCAACGAATCCCCCAGCGCAGCACGTGCCAAAACCGACGTTCTACCCTTTGCCGCCGGGAACACCACAGAGGTCAAAGGGGGAACCCAAGCAGACAACGCCCCTGAGGTCAAGGACACCGCCATCTCTGAAATTGTGGAGGGAGAAACCCAATACTTTGCAGCACCCGTGGGCTGGGGCCAAGCGCTGGACGCAACAGTGGAAGTCCTTGACGACCCATCAGACAAAGAAAACAGCGCTTCGGATAAAGTTGCACGCGTCCTTAAGTTCAGTGCGGTGAACTCCCTCGGCGAAGAACAATCCCTCATTGAAGACACCGACACGCTCAGGGTGGCTGACATCAGAAAACCTGTGGCAACTGGCACCATGTACCCCATTTCCTACGCCAACGTTGATGTCAACGACGTGCAACAGCAAACCTCATGGCTCGCCGGAAAAAACTACTTCCGGGTCCGGTTTGAACGTTACGTCGGCAGCACCGACGAACACACCCAACTCAAACCAGTGAAATACCGCGTAACACTCAGGCCATCCGGCAAAGAAGTTGCCGGTCCAAAGTTTGATAACACGGCGGTGAACAGTTCTGGTGGGGCCGATTCCCGTTCTACGAGTATGGCCGCACCAGATTCCACCGCTCAAGCACAGAAGACAGGACTGAACCGGTGGTTGTATGTGGGTGTTGGCGCACTTGCCGTGCTGCTATTAGTTGTTGTGGGCGCAGTCATGTGGGTTGTGAGGAGGAGTAAGGGGTAAGAAAGTCACGCACCCACAAAAACAGTTCGGTTCATGATCCCCCCCCCAATTGGAATCGTTGCCGCTATTGCATGCGTTGGCGGCATTATCCGGGAATGCACGTTACACTATTGTGCAACTAAAATCACGGCGACATAGAAAAGGTGATGCTCTCAATTGGAACCACGCAAGAATAAGAAGCCAGTATCCACATGGCTCGGTTTAAACAGTGATGATGGCCCGAACATTGACGGACGATCAGATATTCCTCTTGCAAAATCGATGCCTGTCATTCAAAGAATACTAATCCTTATTGTTTGGGGTTTCGTTTGCTTGGGAACTTTTTTCTTCTTTAAAGAATTGAAAATTAATGTTGCCGCCGCTTTACTCGCAGTATCGCTTTTCAGCAATGGCCTAGCAGTGTTATCCAATACCACTAGGTAAAGGAAAGCCTCCCTACGTCTTGTGTCCTCAGCTACCCTAGTCACGTGACTGACGACGCTAACCCCACAGACACCGACACTCCGCAAGCACTCCCATGTCTCCCCCGGCTTCGCCGCGGCAAAGCTTTCTTCGAGGCGGACAGCATGGCTCGGTTGGGCTTGCACATCAAGCTCGCCGAACAGGCCCTCATCGCGGCGAAAACCGAGGCACTGAAGCCTTTCGGATTGCCGGTCGCACAGTATGCGGTGCTTGCGGCGTTGTACTACCACCCGGGGCAATCGTCAGCGCAGTTGGCACGAACCGCCGCCGTCACCCCACAGACGATGGCGAGTGTGTTGGCGCGACTGGAGGATAAGAAGCTCATCAGCCGCACTCCATCGGAGGCACATGCGAAGGTTCTGCTCACCTCCCTCACGAAAGAAGGGGAAGAACTTGTCCTCCAGGCCGACGAGCACGCGCGCGCGGTGGAGCAGCGACTGCTGGACGAGTTCACTCAGGCGGAACAAGAGCAGCTAAAAGACCTGCTCACCCGTGCCAGGAACCTCCTCCGCACCCAGCCCAAACAACCCCCTACCCCATAAGCTTCTTCCGCAGCGCCTCATCCTTCGCCAGCACCTCGTCACGCATACCTTCCTGGTATGCCACCATTTTGTCCGACAGTTCGGGAATGCCAGCTGAAAGAATCCGCACGGCCAGCAGGCCAGCGTTTTTCGCACCACCAATAGAGACGGTGGCCACTGGCACGCCGCCCGGCATTTGCACGATGGAGAGCAGCGAGTCCATGCCGTCGAGGTCTTTCAGCGCTCGCGGGATGCCAATCACGGGCAGCGGGGTGGCTGCCGCCACCATGCCAGGCAAGTGTGCGGCCCCACCGGCGCAGGCGATGATGCATTTCAGCCCACGTGTGTGTGCTTCCTTGGCGTAAGTCAGCATGCGTTCGGGAGTTCGGTGCGCAGAGACCACCCCCACTTCGAACGGAACGCCAAAGTCGGCCAGCACCTCAGCGGCGGGTTCGACGGTGGGCCAGTCGGAATCGGACCCCATGATCAGGCCAACAAGCGGGTTCATAGCAGCACTCCTTTGTGAAGTTAAGACACGTATCCATCAGCCCACACGGCATGGACCAGGAAATGGGCGGCGAGCTGGGCGCGGCGTCGTAAAGCGGCAGAAGCGGCAGGGCTGTTACCGGAAACATTGACGTGCCCGATTTTACGTCCCGGGCGCCAGGTTTTGCCGTACAGGTGGATTTTCGCATCGGGGAACCTACGCCACACCTCGGCCATGCGCTGCGGCATGGGCATGTCGGGGTCGTCAGGTCCGCCCAGCACGTTCGCCATCACCGTGGTCTCGGCGAGCATGTCTGTCGAGCCGAGCGGCAAATCCAGCACGGCCCGCAGGTGCTGCTCAAACTGGCTGGTCACACACCCGTCCTGCGTCCAGTGGCCAGTGTTGTGGGGGCGCATGGCCAGCTCGTTGACCCAGATGCCCTCAGCATCCTCAAACAATTCCACCGCTAGCACCCCCGTTACCCCCAATTCAGTAGCAATCTGCACCGCCAGTTCCCTGCTTTGCGACGCCCGGTCCTCCCGCAAGTCCGGCGCGGGAGCAACCGCCTCCGCACACACTCCCCCAACCTGTACGGATTCCACCACCGGCCACGATGCCACCTCACCTGACGGGGTGCGAGCCACCATCGCGGACAGTTCCCGCACGAGCTCAACCTTCTTTTCCGCCATGAGCGGCACCCCTTGGCCGAGCAAATCCTCCACCAGCTGTTCTAGCTCCTCAGCGCCGTGTGGGAACCACACACCCTTGCCGTCGTAGCCACCGCGTCGGGCTTTGAGGCACACCGCACCATCAACCTGCCGGTAAAAATCCAACGCATCCTGCGCAGTCTCAATGGCTACAAACGGCGGCACCGGCGCACCCATACCCTGGAGGCGCTCACGCATGACCAGTTTGTCTTGGGCGTTCACCAGCGCATGCGGCCCAGGTTGAACATTAATCCCCTCCGATATGAGGGTTGTCAGGTGTTCGGTGGGCACGTGCTCATGGTCGAAGGTGACCACGCTGGCACCACGAGCGGCGCGGCGGAGGTCGTCAAGGTTGGTGTAGTCGCCTAGCACCACGTCTGCGGCCACTTGAGCAGCGGACGCATCGAGTGCTCCAGCCAACAGGCGTATCGATTGCCCCAGCTCGACAGCTTCGGTCTGCATCATTCGGGCAAGTTGGCCATCGCCCACCACCGCCACAACGGGCATCCCGGGGGCGTGTGCGCTCACATTGTCAACAGTGTTCGGGAGGTTAGTCACGCGCTCAACTATAGCGACACACACCCGGCGCGTTGATCAGCGCAATGGTTGGTAGCGGTTCGGGTACTGAGGCCCACCAGCTGGCCCATCTGAACCGCCGTAGCCCCCACCAACCTGCCCTGCAGCGTTGTGGTGCGCCACGGCAATGGCATCGTTGATGGTCTGCGCTATTTTCTTCGTTCGCGGCATGTTGCGGATCAGGATGGGTCCGAAACCGTGGGTGTTCACGATCAGATGGTTGCCGCGCCGCGAGGCGTTGTAGATTCCCACCAGGGGAATGGTGTCCAGGCTGGTGGTCAGCCCAGGGGCACGCAACAGTACACGGCTGGTGGTCACCACAAGCCGCGAGCGGCAGGCGCGCACGAGCGGAAGCACGAAACGCAGGAAGCCTAACACCATCCACGCCACCACCAGCATGTTGCGACCTTGGACGCTCAGGGTCAGTCCGGTTTGCACGCCAAGTTCGTCGTAGGTGGGAATGCGATCAAAGTACCCAATGATCATCCACCCCAGCCCTGTGATCAGCAGCAGCTCCAGGGTGGGAAACAGCATAGCGCGCATTGTCGCCGTCACGTTGACCAGGATGTGTTCACCTGGCGCGAGTTTGGGGTTGGCCATGTTACTGCAACCTCAGGTGTGTCACATCGCCTGCGGCAAGAACGTGCTCAGATCCCTGCTTATCGACGACCACCAATCGGCCATCGTCGGCAACATCGCGGACGGTGCCCAACAACTCTTCGTCGCCGGGGAGCAGGACTTTCACGTCAGCGCCAATGCTGGAGCACACGGCACGATAGTCGGCCATGAGCTGCGGGTCCGCATCTACCCACTGGTTGATGCGGTGATGCAGTGCCAGCAGCACGTCAGCGGTGAGCTGCGCGCGGTCAATCTCAATGCCAGGGGCTTCCAGGTCGAGTGAGGTGGCGTGTGGGACGGGTAGCTCCTCGGTGGTGATGGAGACGTTCAACCCCAAGCCGATGACCACCGCAGGTTCGGGGCCTAAACTGACCGCCTCGGCAAGGATGCCGCAGAGTTTACGCCCGTCGATGAGCACGTCATTGGGCCATTTCAGCTGGGGTGTGAGTTTGTCGGTGGCATCGGGGTGGCGTGCTGCGGTGGCGGTCAGGGCGTCGATAATGGCAAGCCCCGAGACCAGCGGCATGGTGCCCAAACGTTCGATGCTTTCGGCGGTGGGACGGATGAGAATGGAGAGGGTGACTTGGGAACCTTTGGGGGCGGTCCAGACGCGCCCGTGGCGGCCACGGCCGGAGTTTTGGTATTCGGTGACTGCTGCGGTCCATGCGGGGGCGTTCTGGTGGCCCGCTGCAACGAGGTCCGCGTTGGTGGATCCAGTGAAGGCCGTGTAATCCACCCGCGCGTAAGGTCCGCTGGGGTTGGCAACGGCGGCGCGGATCGCCGCAATGTCAACGGGTTCACGAGAAGTCATAGAACACACTCTAGCGTTTTTCTTGGGTGTGAAATATTGTCGCCACACCACCATCACATCAAAGCCACAGGCAGGCGGACAGATGCTGGCTGCAAATAACCTCAGATAGCGCCGAAAAGACATCGAAGTGTTATCAAACCGTGTCGTTCGGCCGCCTTTACCAGTGTCATGCACCACATTTCATAACCACACCCACACGATACATTTTTGTTTCTGTCCGGTTAGCACGGCTGCAACCTGCGGATTTGTGGGTTTAGCGGACTAATAAACAATGTCAGTGGCCCAAATCACGCCTCTTTTGTTCTGGAAAACAAGGATGGTTTGGTCTAGGCTTCCAAAACATGACCATTTCCTCACCTTTGATCGACGTTGCTTCCCTCCCCGACATCAACACCACAGCCGGCAAACTCGCCGACCTAAAAGCTCGTCGTGCTGAAGCCACTTATCCCATGGGCAGGCGCGCCGTTGACAAGGTGCACCAGGCTGACCGCCTCACAGCCCGTGAGCGCCTAGACTTCCTCCTTGATGAGGGGTCCTTCATTGAGACCGACCAACTTGCCCGCCACCGCACCCACGCATTCGGCATGGGCACCAAGCGCCCCGCCACCGACGGCATCGTTACCGGCTGGGGCACCATCGATGGCCGCGAAGTATGCGTGTTCTCCCAAGACGGCACCGTATTCGGTGGTGCTCTAGGCGAGGTTTATGGCGAAAAAATGGTCAAGATTATGGAACTGGCCGTACAAACCGGCCGCCCTTTGATCGGCCTGTACGAAGGTGCCGGCGCCCGCATCCAAGACGGTGCCGTCTCCCTCGACCTTATTGCGCAGACCTTCTACCACAACATCAACGCCTCCGGCGTGGTTCCACAGATCTCCGTGATTATGGGCGCCTGCGCGGGCGGCAACGCTTACTCCCCGGCACTGACGGACTTTGTGGTCATGGTGGATAAAACCTCCAAGATGTTTGTGACCGGCCCGGACGTTATCAAGACCGTGACCAGCGAGGACATTAGCCAGGAAGACCTGGGTGGCGCCTCCATCCATATGGAAACCGCCGGCAACTCCCACTTCACCGCAGAATCCGACGAGGAAGCCCTCGAATGGGTCCAGGAGCTGGTGAGCTTCCTTCCCTCCAACAACCGCTCCTACGCCCCGTTCACGGAGTTCGAACGCGAAGAGGGAGCCATCACCGACAACCTCACCGCAGACGACCTGCGCCTTGATGAGATGATCCCGGACTCCCCCACCGTCCCCTACGACGTCCGCAACGTAATCGAGTGCATCACCGACGACGGCGAATACCTGGAGATCCAGGAAGACCGCTCCCCCAACGTGGTCATCGCTTTCGGGCGCGTCGAAGGCCAGTCCGTGGGGTTCGTGGCCAACCAGCCACTGCACTTCGCAGGCTGCCTGGACATTGACGCCTCAGAAAAGGCCGCCCGCTTCATCCGCACCTGCGACGCCTTCAACATCCCGATTGTGATGCTTGTCGACGTCCCCGGCTTCCTCCCCGGATCCGGCCAAGAGCACAACGGCATCCTCCGCCGTGGTGCCAAGCTCCTGTACGCCTACGGCGAAGCCACCGTCCCGAAGATCACCGTCACCATGCGCAAAGCCTACGGCGGAGCATACTGCGTGATGGGTTCCAAGGGCCTAGGTGCCGATCTCAACCTCGCATGGCCCACTGCCCAGATCGCCGTCATGGGCGCCGCCGGTGCCGTCACTTTCCTGCACCGCCGGGAAATCGCCGACGCTCAGAAGAAGGGCCACGACGTTGAGGAACTGGTTAAGTCCTTCGAGCGCGAGTACGAGGACTACATGCTCACTCCGTATCTCGCCGCCGAACGCGGACTTATCGACGCCGTGATCCTCCCCAACGAGACCCGAGGCCAGATTGCACGCAACCTACGGCTACTTCGCGACAAGAACGTACACCGCCCGGCCCGCAAGCACGGCAACATCCCGCTGTAAGGTTTAAGTCTCGTACCTTATATTTAGGCAGTCCCAAAACGGGGACTGCCTAAATCTTTGGCTACCCCCAAATATGTGTGGTTACCCACCACTTTGCGTAGCCACTTTGCCCACAACGGGAAATTTTTCTCCCCTACCCTTTACACTTATCCCCATGACGACTGCCACACAGAATCATACTGAGGGCACCACCGCCCCCGATCTGACTACCACCGCAGGCAAACTTGCCGACCTGCGCTCCCGCCTGGCCGAGACAAATGCCCCGATGGGGCAGGCCGCCATTGAACGCTCCCACGATGCTGGCAAGAAAACCGCACGTGAACGTATCGAATACTTACTTGACGATGATTCCTTCGTCGAGGTTGATGCCCTTGCCCGGCACCGTTCCAAGAACTTTGGGCTTGACGCAAAACGCCCCGTAACTGACGGCGTGGTTACCGGCTACGGCACCATTGACGGCCGCAAGGTGTGCGTCTTCTCCCAGGATGGCGCAATCTTCGGCGGCGCGCTAGGTGAGGTCTATGGCGAGAAAATCGTCAAAATTATGGATCTGGCCATCAAAACTGGTGTGCCGCTGATCGGCATCAACGAAGGCGCAGGTGCCCGCATTCACGAAGGTGTCGTGTCCCTGGGCCTGTACTCCCAGATTTTCTTCCGCAACACGCAAGCCTCCGGCGTTATCCCCCAAATTTCCCTGATTATGGGTGCCTGCGCGGGTGGGCACGTCTACTCCCCTGCTCTTACAGACTTCATTATCATGGTGGACAAGACCTCCAAGATGTTCATCACCGGCCCGGACGTTATCAAAACCGTCACCGGCGAGGAAGTCACCCAGGAGGAGCTGGGCGGCGCTAACACCCACATGAGCATGTCTGGCACCTCGCACTACACCGCGTCTGACGATGCCGACGCCCTCGACTGGACCCGTGAACTCGTGTCCTACCTGCCATCCAACAACCGCGCCGAGGCTCCCCGCGCGGAAGCAGACATCATGGTCGGTTCCATCAAGGAGAACATCAACGACTCCGATCTGGAATTGGATACCCTCATCCCAGATTCCCCGAACCAGCCGTACGACATGAAAGACGTGATCACCCGCGTTGTCGACGATGGTGACTTCCTGGAGATTCAGGAAGGTTACGCCGAGAACGTGCTCATCGGTTTCGGCCGTGTTGAAGGACGTTCGGTAGGCATTGTTGCCAACCAGCCGATGCAATTTGCAGGCTGCCTAGACATCAAGGCGTCGGAAAAGGCCGCGCGTTTCGTGCGTACCTGCGATGCCTTCAACATCCCGATCATTGAATTTGTGGACGTCCCTGGCTTCCTCCCCGGCACCTCCCAGGAATACGACGGCATTATCCGCCGCGGTGCAAAACTGCTGTTCGCCTACGCTGAAGCCACCGTGGGCAAGATTACTGTGATCACCCGCAAGTCCTACGGTGGTGCGTACTGTGTGATGGGATCCAAGGATATGGGTGCCGATATCGTGTTCGCATGGCCCACCGCCCAGATCGCCGTCATGGGTGCCGCCGGTGCCGTCGGCTTCATCTACCGCAAGGAGCTGAAGCAGGCCGCCGCCGAAGGTAAAGACGTGATGGCGGTGATGAAGGAGTACGAGCGCGAGTACGAGCAGACACTAGTCAACCCCTACATGGCTGCTGAACGCGGCTACGTGGATGCGGTTATTCCGCCATCTGAGACCCGCGGTCAGATTATTGAAGGCCTGCGGCTTTTGGACCGCAAGGTTGTCAGCGTGCCCGCCAAGAAGCACGGTAATATTCCGCTGTAGAACCCACCAACAACGGGAGTGTACACATGTCCGAATCCACAAACAGCGGGGCTAACCAGGAAAAGCCCGCGAAGCCGTTCCTTCGCATCCTCAAGGGCAACCCGGATGCTACACAGGTAGCCACCCTAACCGCGCTGTTTGCCACCATGGCCAGCAATGCGGCAGCCGCTCAGGAACAACAGCGTGACCGCAACCTGTGGGGCAACCTGGACGAGCGCCTACGCCGTCCCATGAGCTACAGCCCCTCCGCGTTCCAAAACGTGAGCTTCTACTAGGGGTGTGAGTTTCACAGAGGTCTATCTGCAGGCACAAAGCCTGGCAGGTAGACCTCTTTTGTTGGAGTAGCGGTTTCCCGCGCCCTGCGGTTGCACCTTCTACTTCCCTGGGAAATGGCTTCTCAGCAGTTCAAGATTATTTTCCACGGTGTGGCGGAGAAACACCGCCGGATCATCCACCACGCCGACAAGGTGGCCGAACAGTTCAAAACTGATCACACCGTAGATGGCCACAAAAAACGATGCCATGTATTCCGGCAGGTAGTCCATTGGGTCGTAAACTACACCGTCTGTAAGGTAGACACAGCTGGCGGCGAAAATCCGCCCAACTCCGGCCGCAGGGGGAATGGTGTCTTGGGGGGCTTTGTACCCCGGCACGGGCGTGCCGTAGATCAGCGCGTATTTATGAGGGTTGTCAAGCGCCCACTGGCGCAACGTCATGGCCAATAACACCACCAATTCAACGGTATCGTCCCAGGTGGTGGGCGGGGGCGTGGCGTGGGCATCAAACGCAGCTTGAACTGCGGCGGTTTGTTCATTGAAGGCGCGAATGATCATCGCGGTGTAAAGCTGGTCAATCCCGTTGTAGTAGCGGTATAGCGCAGAGGGCGCCATGCCCACATCTTGAGCTACTTTACGGAGACTTATGCCGCTAGCCCCAACTTCGGCAAGTTGCCGCTCAGCCGCCTCAATGATCTTTTTTTCTGTCGCAGCACGGGCAGTGGCTCGTTTTCCTACGGCTCGCTTTCCTTGTGACTGCGGGCGGGTCGGGCTCATGTGATGCATTATCTCACATCATGTGATCTTTCACCACAAAACGAGAACACTGTTCTCATTATGCTACAGTAAAGAGAGAACACCGTTCTCGAAAGGATCGTCATCATGGCACGCCACCTCATCATTGGCGCAGGCCCCATTGGCCGCGCCACCACCACAGCCCTACAGAAGAGGGGCCACACTGTCACCATCGCCACCCGAAGCGGAACGCGCTACGGTAGCGCAGAGAGTGTCACCCTGGATGCCACCGACACCCCAGCACTCACCCGCGCGGCCACAGGATGCGACAGCATCATCGTCTGCACCAATCCGCCCTACCACCAGTGGGCAAAGGAATGGCCTCCCATCATCGACTCGGTGGTGCGCGCGGCCGTCAATACGCAGGCACGCATTGTGCTCATGGGAAACCTCTACCCCTTCGGGCGGCCTACCGGCCCCATGACCAACGCAACACCCGAAAACCCCACAGAGACAAAAGGTCAGGTCAGAGCCGGACTATGGAAAACCCTCACCCAGGCCGCCGAGCAACACGGCATCCTCGTGTCCGAGCTACGGGCAAGCGACTACTTTGGCGACGACGCCGGGCCTGTCACACACCTCGGAGACCGCTTCACCACACCTGTCCATAACGGCAAAACCGCACGAGTCATCGGTGACCCCGACGCACTACATTCTTGGTCCTACCTCCCCGACATCGGGGAATGCCTAGCCATCCTCGCCACCACACCCGAACTATCAGGCAAATACTGGGTTGGGCCATCCTCAGGCAATGCCACCATGCGGGAGATCGCACGCCGCATCAACCCCAAGGCATCCGTCAAACAGCTCCCACCAGCAATGCTCAAAACCATTGCGCTGTTCTCGCCCATGGTGCGCGAAGTGCTGGCCATCCACTACCAACACACCGACACCTACATCCTGGACGACTCCGAACTCCAGCGTGCTTTCCACTTCACCCCGACCCCACTCGCCAGCATCTTCCCTAATCCGTAGGCTAGGTGCATGCGCATCGTTCTCGCCTCCGCCTCCCCTTCGCGGCGCTTCATCCTCGAATCAGCCGGGGTGGATCCCATCATCCACCCCGCCAACATCGACGAAGACGCCCTCATCGCCTCGCTTAACGACGCCCCACCACGCGAGGTCATCCTTGCGCTCTGCGCCGCAAAAGCGGAGGCAGTGGCCGCTCAGTATCCCGACGACATTGTCATCGGCTGTGATTCCATGCTGCTACTTAACGGGACTCTCCAAGGAAAACCCCACACCATTGATGCGACCATTAACCGCTGGAAAGCCCAACGCGGCAAGAACGCCGACCTTATCACCGGGCACTGCATCGTCGCGCCGGGTGGTGAACAGCGGGTACTGGACGCGGCGTCGACAAGCGTAACTTTTGGCGATGTCAGCGATGCCGACATTGACGCCTACGCGCGCAGCGGCGAACCACTCGAATGCGCAGGCGCTTTTACCTTAGAAGCGCTGGGCGGATGGTTCATTGACCGCATCAACGGCGACCCCTCCAATGTCATCGGGTTATCGCTGCCACTAGTGCGGCGCGCGCTGTACAGCTTTGGCATTGATGTTGCCGACGTGTGGCGCTAACTAGATGGGGCTAACGGTTCTCAGCCCTTCCTCACCTAGAGCGACGCTTCCCTACCCCACAACAACGCGGTTCGCACAAGTGCAGCCACACGCAGTGCTCATGAACTGACCGACAGTGCACCGGTGAGAGAGGTACGTATCACGGAAGCAACCGTTTCGGCAGCTCAGTAAATTAAATATAATTAATAGCTGAAAATTGAACAGGAACGGGACTGCATTTTTTAGAAATTCTTGATATTCTCACAGTATGCAGTCCTTCTTTGTGCTCCTCACCGCGCTTGGCTCCGTGGTTGCGATGCTCACTCAACTGCTGTCCGGTATCCCAGCCGAAACCGGCTCACATGGCGCATCGCAGGTCACCAGCCAAGAATCCGTGCTGCGCAATGTTCAAGGCGACATCGTTGTCAACGGCATATCCGTTGGAATGCCGCGTGACACCGTCGAAGGTCTGAACCCTGACTTTCCCAAGACAAGCACCGATTCCCACAGCGAAACCGGGCAGCACCTTGCGGAAGTGAGCTACAAAAACTCACGCTTCTACTTCACGCCCACTGAAAACGGGTCAAAGGTAGAGCGCATCAGCGTGCAACAAACCCCCGACGGGATTAAAATCGGCTCGCCGATTCTCGACGCCTCGGCAAAGTACAGCGCTCCCATCCACGCCTACCGATCCTCCAACGGACACACCTACGCCGTCTATGATGCCAACTCGGCACTTGATCTGGCCTGGGTCTTCGCCTACGACAACAACAAGATCACCGAGGTGATCATCACCTCGGGTCTGGAAAAATACAAAGCCGACGCCAAAGCCGCAAAAAACGGCTCCTAGCATAAGGTAGCGCCAACACAAGACGCTGGGCCGCTGAACGTTATCATCCGTTCAGCGGCCCAGCGCTTTTTTGTGTTATACGTGCCCACTCCCCTCAGCGCCTGCGGGGATAATCCGAAACGGACCGCACCCCAAACAACGCGCCCGCCAGCCAGGAAAGCCCAACGATAAAGAGCAAAAACAGACCATACACTTCGATGTACTGCAGATCCCAGTGGGCAAATCTACCGAAAAGCTGCGCGTTGCTGAGGTAGTTGACTGTACCTGGAATCACCAGGCACAACGTGCCTGCTACCGCACCAGCAAGACCAACAACCATGCCCTGGGCCCCAGCATATCGCCGCACCAAGGACTTCGGCGCGCCCAACGCTGCCATCGCTTCCATGTCACTGCGGGATTCCGCAGCCGCTAAGAACACGATGAGCAGAACAACCCCAATGGTCAACGCCCCAGACATAGCGACTTGCGGCAGCAGAATCACGAGTTTTTCAGGTTGAGATGCCCCAGGTAGCGTGACCGTCATATGTCGCACACCGTGAGGCGCGCCCAGTTCTACAAGTATCAACTCAACAAGCGATAAGGGTTCCGACAGTTCAAAAACGCTACCTGCGTACACGATGTCAGCTCCCAGCTTTCGGGCGGTCTCGGGTGTGATGAGTATAGGCGTGCCCCACCTGGTCACTGGAGATGCATTGTTGTTGAGTGGCGCGGCGTCAAGAAGCGTGGTGCTTTCAGGCTCTGCATCTGTTTTGTTGACTGTCCAACCGTCATCAGCATGGAAAGAAAACTCATACCCTGTTGCTATGTCGCTGTTGTGATACATATCAACGCGCACTTTGCCGTCGCGGATGTAGTTTGTATTGTCTACCACCGCCTTACCGTCGGCTAGTGCCTGCTTCGCTGCTGCAAGCTGTTCTGGAGTGACCTGACCAGGATGCAACGATGCCACAGTATCCAGATAGTCCGGCTCAGCGATCACCATGCAGCTGTCGATCTTGGTTATGGAACTGAACAAAATACTATCTTCAGATTCTGTCGATGCCTCTACCTGAGGCAGATTGGCCTGGTCACCATAAGCGCACGTCAGAAGAGTACGAGCCTCACCGTAGCTGGTGGACAGCTCATACACATCAGCCTGATGATTCACATCGTAATGCTCACGGATGGCACGCACATCTTGTTCATAGGGCCGTGCTGTCGCAGTATCCACCGTTGTCCGCGCAACCATCTGCGTTGCGCGGGCCGGGTTTTTGTCCACGTCACTAGCATCCACTCCATCCATTCCAGGACCCATCACCCCTAACAGCATTGCGCAGCTATACACTGTCCCCGCCACCGCCGCGACAGCGGGTGCGGTTCGGTGAATGTTCCGCAACGCATCGCGCGCGGCCAATTTGCCAGGAAGAGGCAGGACGGTACCACAGCGCGCCACCACCCACACCATAAGCGGCGCACACAAAATCGCAGCAATACCAGCCAGGTTCCACCACACTGAGGTGAGCGCATGCTGAGGCAGTGCAGCAAGAATCATAATGGGGATGAACAGCAACAACGGCAGCGCCATCATCCAATGGAACCGACGCATGCGTCTCGACGCCCCGTCGGCCAGGGCATGCACAGGATTCTCCGTGCCCACCCACACTGCAGGAATCAATGCTGCACCCACACCGGACACAAAGACGGCCGGGAGCAGCACCAACGCGACATCCCATGCCCACTGCAGGTGAATCACGCCAATACCGGGAAGCAACGTCACAGCATAGAACACGGGCAGGGAGAGAACCAGGCCCAAAATATAACCAATGCAGCTGACAATAATGCCTTCCATCAGCACAGTATTGCGCACGTCACTCGGTGATGCCCCGATGGATGCGTACAGCCCCAGCATGCGTCGTTTTCTGCGCGCCGACACGGCAAAAATCGGGCCAATAATGGCAGCCACCAGCAAAAGAAGCAGCACAAGAACAACCACACCGACAACCATGTTCTCGGGAGAACTAAACAGACCCCGCGCCTCGCCCACGATTGTCCCTGAGCGCGAACCCCGCTCAGCTGACGAGACTGAGATTCCCATTCCAGGTTCGGTGGTTATTGACATACGCTCATCGGAACGCCAGCTCAGATGCGCTGAGCGCCCCAGCTCTGAGTCTCGAGCCGAATCAGTGATGCCGATAGCACGTGATAGATCCTCATAGTTTGCAACGTTTCGTTGTGTCTGTGAGAAACCAGCCACTACGAGCGAGAGCTCCTTCTGCTCCTCTAGATTGCCAAGCACCGGAACAGTTATAGTCACCGTATCACCTGGTGACACCCCCAAAAGTTCAGCAAAATCCTTATCTAGGAGCACTTCACCGGGCTTTGGCCCGGAGGGATTCACTTCTTTGGACACCATGTCAGAGGAAGCCTGCTCACCGTTGGCACTAATGGTGGCGTAGGTACTGAGGCTCGCGTACACCTTCGAGATCAACTCTGGGTCATGCCCCAACGCGTCGCTAATGCGTTGCTTATCTGAGAGGTCGGCACGATCCGCATGATCTGGGCTTAGGCACCAGTCTTTGTTCTTCGCCCACGAGTCATAATTGCAGGGCGTATTGGTCAGGCTTATCGACGTCGCCGGCTCCCCAATGTCTGGATACTCCACGCGCTCACTAGAAATAAGCGTAAAGAAAGCAACAATGCAGGCGATAGGCAGGGAAAACAGCGCCACCGACAGTGCGAAGCGGCGGCGGTGCCCCATCAGGTCACGCCACGCCAGCCGTACGGCTATTGATGCTCTAGCCATTGTTATCCGCCTCATCCACAATCTTTCCATCCCGCAGGTACACCACTCGATCAGCCCACGCGGCAAAACGTGGTTCATGCGTGACCAGCACGCATGCCGCGCCGTCGTCAACGCGGCGACGCAACAATTGCATGACGGATTCCGCCGTGGTGGTGTCCAGAGCGCCGGTGGGTTCGTCCGCGAGTATGAGCTGCCGCACCCCCACCAGCGCCCGGGCAATGGCGACGCGCTGGCGCTGACCACCGGAAATTTCCGAAGGATAGCGGTCCGCCAGATCAGCCTGGTTAATGTCCTCCAGCGCAGCGCGCCCCTGCGCGCGGGCTTCTTTGGTCGGCATTTTCCCCAGTTCCAGCGGGAGGGACACATTTTCCAAGACGGTGAGAGTGGGAATTAGGTTGAAGTCTTGAAAAACAAAACCTACGTGGGCGCGCCTGATCGTGGCGCGGGCTGTCGGCGGAAGATACCCACTATCATTACCTGCGATAAAAACCCTTCCTGAAGTTGGGGCATCAAGCGTGCCAGCGATGTTCAGCAAGGTGGTTTTGCCGGAGCCGGATGGACCCATGACGGCGACCAGCTCGCCTGGCATCACGGTGAGATTCACATGATCAAGTGCGGTGATGGTCGTTGGCCCGTCTTGGTGAATGCGGCATACGTCCTCTAAAACTAGGGCTGGGACGTCATCAGATGGAGTTGTCATCGTGTTTCCTTGGGGTAGCAAGTGTTTCTACATGGTCGAGCCAGCGGGCTTCTGCCTCAAGATCAAAGATGCGGCGCTCGTACAGCAACCGTTCCGCGGATTGTTCGGCAGGCGTCTGCGCTTTGAGCCGTGTGATTTCTCGAAGTTCATTCATGGTGGCGCGGCGTTGCGTCTGAATAAGTTCTCGTAGATTCACCATGGTGGTGTGTGAGACAGCAAGCTGAGCTGCGATGGCGATTTTTATCACGAGTTCATCTCGGTCATCGCGTGGGCGCATGCTGGCGGTGGTTAACCAGTCGTGGACAACATCCCTCCCCGCCTGGGTGATGGCGTAGATCTCTGCGGATCTGCCCGTTTCACCAATTTCACTGCCGTGGTGGGCAATAAGGCCGTCACGTTCCAAGCGCTGGATGGTTTGAAAAACCTGGCCAACGTTCACAGGCCATGTGTGCTTGGTGATGTCCTCAAAGTCATGACGCAGCTGCCCAACACCGCGGGGATGGTCAGCCAACAAGCTGAGCAAGGCAAGTTTTATTGACATTTTGGGTTAACCATTCATCATTCAGGTGTGGTTACTCGGTAACCACTACTATAGGTTACCGAGTAACCATTGACCACCCCTTGCTGTGAAGAAGGACAAAAGTGGCGCACACGCCACACGGCGCCGCGCCACTTCAGCTAGAAACAGTGGTGTTTAGCTAGCGTTTTTCGCCTCCACACGGGAGATGGCTTCCTTGGCCACCATCTCCTGAATACCCATGTCGAGCTCCGATGTGAAGCCGACGCAGGAACAGTTGATCTCGCCGAGGACGTAGGTGTCGCCACCTCCCGGGGCGTCGTCAAGCATGAAATCAGCAGTCCAGATGAGCGGAATGTTGTCACCACCGAGTTTCTCGGCGATCACTGGGCGAACCTCAGCGAACATGTCCACCAGTTCCTGCCACTTCTCTGGGGAATCGTAGGTGTACTGCGCACCAGAGAACAGGGTGGCCGAGAAGTTATCCCCACCAGCGGCAGGCTTCTTGTGCACCACGAACACCGGGTGCGGACCAACCAGCAAGATACGAATTTCACCCTCAACGATGCGGGGCATGAATCGCATGTCCACCAACATGCCGTTGTCACCGATGATGTACTGGTCACAGAAGTCCATGAACTCGCCGAGTTCGCGAACCTCGGTATGGTTGTCCACGGCCTCCGTGCAGCGCAGTTTCGTGTCCAGCGGAAGAGTGGTGCCGGGCTCAATGCTTGCAGCAAGTTCCTTATCCTCCAGCTGCACACGCCAAATACCGGAACCAGTGGAACCACGATTCTGCTTGAGCACGCGCTCACCGTACGACAGTGAGGAGGGGAACGTCTTGTGGAACGTGTCAACATCGTAGTAGGCGTAGGTGTCGGACGGCACAAGGTCAGTGTCAGCAAGCTTGACCAGGGCGTCTTTCGCACCGTAGGACATCATCTCATCGGGACGAGACATGCCCACAAGACCGGCCTCATCAGAAAGTCGGGTAAGTAAATCAAAGTAGCCTTTTTCACCACCAGGAATATTTCCTGGGTTCACACGGGAAATATAGGCATCGAAATTGTTGGAGACGTAGTCATAGAGGTCGTCGGACCACTCAGGCCGGTAATACACAACTTCCGCATGCCATCCCTGATCCTTGATGGCATCAACGATCGGCATGGTGTCCTTGCGGTGACCGTTGAACTGCTTATCGCTGCCGCCTTCAACCTCGAATACAACGATGCTTTTATGCACGTAGGTTCTCCTTACATGAGCTGGTGTCTCCAGCTGTCTTCACAGTATGTGCAGGGGCGTCGCACAGTCAGCACTCCCCATCCTTTATTGAACCTCATGGATGCAACAGAAAGGGCGTATTGAGCTCAGCAACCCCGACCGGGGCAAAATCTCATCACATTCTCAAACATTGTGAAGAATCAAATGCGCGCGAAGTTACACCCGCCGGTAGCCCCGACACTAGGGCATATACTGTAATAGCACACACCTTTTTGCAACAACGTAATTAATACCACACCTGAATGGGTTTATGACCTCCCCCGCCAATCATCTCTATGCTGGTTCTTGGCCACTATTTTAATAACAGGTGACCGACACCACCGATGCCCACGCTCGGGCGCATCATTTTCCTATAAGGTTCCACAACACCAGGGAGAGCACAGGTGGAACAGTGCAGTCGTGGCCCTACAACCACGACGCCACGCACGAGACCGCGACAATACACAGCCCGCCCAACACAGGAAAGTACGAAGAGTCGCACGAAAGGAAGCACCATGCCAGTACCCAATGATCCAAGCCCAGAATTTAAGGATTATGCACACCCCGAGCGTTTAGTGTCCGCCTCATGGTTGAGCGCACGGCTAGGAAGCCCTGGTCTCCGCGTGGTGGAATCCGATGAGGACGCGCTGCTCTACGACATCGGCCATGTACCCGGCGCGCTCCGCATTGACTGGCGCACGGAACTCAACGATCCCGTGATACGTGATTTTATTGGGCCGGAGGACTTTGCGGAACTTATGCGTTCAAAAGGCATTAACCGTGACGACACTGTAGTGATTTATGGCGATAAATCCAACTGGTGGGCGGCGTTTACGTTCTGGGTTTTTGAATTGTTTGGACACCCAGATGTGCGACTACTCAACGGCGGGAGGGACGCTTGGATTGCGGAGGAACGCGATACATCATTTGCTGTGCCGGAGTATCCGCGCACAACATACCCTGTGCCTGAGCGTGACGACGCCCCGTCGCGCGCCTTTTCCTCGGATGTTCTTGACCACATTGGTAAGGGCACGATTCTCGATACACGCACACCAGAAGAATATGTGGGCAACCGCACGAGCTTCGGTAGCGCCTCGGATTCCGCTATTGCACGCGGCGGGCATATTCCCACAGCGGTGAATGTATCGTGGGATCGTTCAGTACACCCAAACAGCCGCTTCCGTTCCCGTACTGAACTGGAGGTGATCTACGCTGGCCTCGATCCACACTCCCCGACTGTGACGTATTGCCGTGTGGGTGATCGCTCTGCCCATACGTGGTTTGTACTGAAATACCTGCTTGGTTTTGAGAATGTACGTAACTACGATGGGTCGTGGGTTGAATGGGGCAACATGATCCGCATGCCCATTTATGTGGGTGACGAGCCGGGCGAGTTCGGGCAATAATAACAGCAGACCTCCACCCCCACTCCCCCCAACATAGGGCGAACATTGTTCAATCCTGCAGTTGAGGGGCAATGTTACCCAATTTTAGGTGTAGTTTCCTACCCCCTAGCACCCATTTTAAACCCATCAGCCCTTTGCATATGCGGGCTATATGTAACAATGAGTGGTGTCAATTGCTCTGCAACAGTGTTGTGGGGCACAGCGCATACTATTTTGGACGGCGTCGGACAGTGAACCTACTGACGTCAACGTGTAAAACTCAGGAGGGTTTTTAGTGACCGTCGAACTCAAGAAGATCACCAAGGTTCTCGTGGCAAACCGTGGTGAAATCGCGATTCGCGTTATTCGTGCTGCGCGCGATGCGGGCATTGCCAGCGTCGCCGTTTACGCAGAACCAGATGCAGACGCACCGTTCGTCTCTATGGCGGACGAAGCTTTCGCCCTTGGCGGCCAGAACTCGGCGGAGTCTTACCTGGTATTTGACAAGATCCTTGATGCTGCAAAGAAGTCCGGCGCTGATGCCATCCACCCGGGTTACGGCTTCCTGTCCGAAAACGGCGACTTTGCTGAGGCCGTTATTAACGCAGGTTTGACCTGGATCGGCCCCTCCCCCCAGTCCATCCGCGACTTGGGCGACAAGGTCACCGCCCGTCACATCGCGCTGCGTGCCGAAGCCCCAATGGCCCCCGGCACGAAAGAACCCGTCAAAGATGCCGACGAGGTCATCGCCTTCGCTGAGCAGTATGGGCTGCCGATCGCCATTAAAGCCGCCTTCGGTGGCGGCGGACGCGGCATGAAAGTCGCCTACACGATGGAGGAGGTCAGGGACCTTTACGAATCCGCCACCCGTGAGGCTCTCGCGGCCTTCGGCCGGGGCGAATGCTTTGTGGAACGCTACCTGGATAAAGCCCGCCACGTGGAGTGCCAGGTTCTCGCCGACCAACATGGCAACGTTGTTGTTGCAGGTACCCGCGATTGCTCACTGCAGCGCCGCTTCCAAAAGCTGGTGGAGGAAGCACCCGCGCCGTTCCTCACCGATGAGCAGCGCGAACGCTTGCACTCATCCGCTAAGGCGATTTGCAAAGAAGCAGGTTATTACGGCGCAGGCACCGTTGAATACCTCGTTGGATCCGACGGACTGATCTCCTTCCTTGAGGTCAACACCCGTCTGCAGGTGGAACACCCCGTCACCGAGGTGACCACCGGATTGGACCTAGTGCGCGAACAGTTCCGTATCGCCGAGGGCAAGGAACTTCATATTAAAGAAGACCCCACCCCGCGCGGCCACGCATTTGAGTTCCGCATCAACGGCGAAGACGCAGGCAACAACTTCATGCCCGCCCCCGGCAAAATCACCAAGTACATCGAGCCTGCAGGTCCGGGCGTTCGCATGGACTCCGGCGTTGTAGAAGGCTCTGTCATTGGCGGACAGTTTGACTCCATGCTGGCAAAGCTCATCGTCTTTGGCGAAACCCGTGACCAGGCCCTGCAGCGGGCACGCCGCGCCCTCGCAGAGTACATCATTGAGGGCATGCCCACTGCCATCCCATTCCACAAACACATCATTGAAAACCCAGCCTTTGTGGGCGACGGTGAGAAGTTTGATGTGTACACCAAGTGGATTGAAGAAGAATGGGACAACCCCATCCCCGCCTATGTCGATCCCGCCGATGTTGAGGACGATGAGGAAACAACACCAGCGCAAAAGGTCGTTGTGGAGATTGACGGCCGCCGCGTCGAAATCGCCTTGCCTGGCGACTTGGCACTAGCAGGCGGCAATGGTGGCGCAGCCAAAAAGAAGGCCAAGAAACGCCGCGCAGGCGGCGGCAAGAAGGCTGTTTCTGGTGATGCTGTCGCAGCCCCCATGCAGGGCACCGTCATCAAGGTCAACGTCGAAGAGGGACAGGAAGTTGCCGAAGGCGAAACCGTGGTTGTCCTTGAGGCCATGAAGATGGAAAACCCGGTCAAGGCCCACAAGTCCGGTGTGGTCACTGGCCTCTCCGCAGCAGCGGGTGAAGGCGTGACTAAGGGTTCCGTTTTGATGGAAATCAAGTAGCAACTCAGTCCCCGGTTACAAGTAGTCCCCCAGTGAGCTTTTCCGCTGAGGGGACTACTTTTTGCACCATGTCCCGGCGGTCTAGCCAAATTTCCTTTCTCCACGCCGTCATAACCACTGTGTAGCTACACTGAAACCTATGGATGACGATCACTTCAGAATCGGCGATAACGATCGCCGCCGAGCACTCGAATCCCTCACCTCACTCGCGGCAAGCGGGCATCTCACCGTTGACGAATTCGACGAACGCTCAGCAGCCGCAGCAATCGCCCGAACCAGAGGTGACATTAAAAGACTCTTCGACGACATCCCCGGCGTTGATTTCACAGCCTCTGATGACTCGGCTGATGCATCAGAAGAAGCTGCAAAACCAGTGTCCCTAGAATCGCCCGACGCCTATGACTACACCATGCTGCCTGATGCCACCCAAAACCGGGCATCAGGCTTCCAAATTCGTGTCGGAATCATGTGCATCACCGCCATCTTCGGGATTACCGCAACCGCAATCACAGCAAACCCACTATTTATAGTCGTCTTAAACCCCATCGTGGCGATTCTCCTCTTCGTCCTCAAAGTCGGCCCTGCACGCTGGTATGTTCCCTCCGCAGGAGAACTTGAACGCCGACAGCTGAAACGACTACGTCACCAGAAAAATCTCCAACAAGAACTAGAGGGCGACGCCAACCCTTAAACTGGGTTTTTATGGAACCCATGGACATCAACGGCGGCCGCTTCTACGTCCGCCCACTTCACGACGACAACCGTATCGACGACCGCCCAGCCCTCAGCGTCATCCACAACCACCCCATCCCGGAGGATTATGTGGAAAAACGGCGGCAGGAATGGGCGTCGGAAAGCACCTACAGCTGGGCCGCATGCGAGCAAACCAGCGTGGAGATGCTGGCGCTGATCACCCTCACCCCGCAGGGAGACGGCACCGCGCACATTGAAGCCCTTCCAGCCGGTGACCCTGAGCGTCAGCTCCCCAACGATCCGGTGCTAGAGCAGAAAACTGTGGGCGATGCCGTCGCCGAAGGGCGCGACACCGTGCAGCGCTGGGCGGAAAGCTATCTGGGGCTGAAAGTCATCTAGTATGCCGCGATTCCCACGACTACGGCGCCCCACCCGCCGCGGCACAGGAACCTTGGTCGCGGCTCTTGACCAAGGCACCACCTCCACACGATGCATGCTTTTCGACGCCTCGGGAAACAGCCTTGGCACTAGCCAAATGGAACACAATCAGGTCTTTCCCCGCGCCGGGTGGGTGGAGCACGACCCCATGGAAATCTGGTCGCACACCCGCCGCGTCATGGCCGATGTACTGGCCCTCAGCGAGTACTCCGGCACCGACATTGCAGCGCTGGGCATCACCAACCAACGCGAAACCACTGTTGTGTGGGACCGCACCACTGGTGAACCTGTCTACAACGCGATCGTGTGGCAAGACACCCGCACTTCAGACATCTGCTCCGAGCTCGATCCGCATCTTTTCGAACGAACCGGGCTGCCAGTGTCCACCTACTTCTCCGGCCCGAAAATCGCCTGGATCCTCGACAATGTTCCTGGAGCACGGGCACGGGCAGACGCCGGTGAGCTGGCGTTTGGCACCATTGATTCCTGGCTGGTGTGGCGGCTCACCAAGGGGAATGTACACTGCACGGACGTCACCAACGCTTCCCGCACCATGCTGATGGACCTCAACACGTTGCAGTGGGACGCTGAGCTGTGCGCGGCGCTGGGAATCCCTCAGTCCATGCTCCCCCGTATTGTCTCCTCCTCCGAAGAGATCGGAACCGTAGCGCAATCCGGCGAATTCAACGGGGTACCCATCACCGGAATCCTGGGCGACCAACAGGCAGCCACCTTCGGGCAAGCCTGCCTGGAACCCGGGGAGGCGAAAAACACCTACGGAACAGGGAATTTTCTCCTGCTCAACACGGGCACGGAGCTGCGTCGCAGCACACACGGACTTATTTCCACCGTCTGCTACAAACTGGGCGATCAACCCACTGTGTACGCCTTGGAGGGGTCCATCGCTGTGACAGGGTCGCTCATACAGTGGCTGCGCGACAACCTCGGCATTATCCGCAGTGCGCCAGAGGTGGAAACCTTAGCAAACACCGTGCCCGATAACGGAGGATGCTACATCGTCCCTGCGTTCTCGGGACTCCTGGCACCACACTGGCGTGACGATGCCCGCGGCATTATCGCTGGGCTGACGCGCTTTAACACCAAAGCACACATCGCCCGCGCAGCTTTGGAAGCCGTGGCCTACCAAACCCGGGAGGTCGTTGATGCCATGAACAACGACTCCGGCATCCCACTCACCCGACTCAAAGTAGACGGCGGGATGGTCCGCAACAAACTACTCATGCAATTCCAGGCCGATCAACTTGGGGTGCCCGTGATCGTCCCCGCCATCACCGAAATCACCGCCCTCGGGGCCGCCTACGCAGCCGGACTCGCCGCTGGCATCTGGTCCTCCACCGATGACATCCGCAGGCTCTGGCGCGAACAACACTCCTACCAGCCGACCATGCCACCACCGCAACGCGACGAGCTGTACGCGGGGTGGAACAAAGCCGTCGAACGAACCCTCGGGTGGGCGTAAACGGACTCGCTTCACGCGTATCCTTAAACCCGTGCCTACACCACGCGCTTTTATCATCGGCTCCGGTCCCAACGGACTCAGCGCCGCCATTGTGCTAGCGCGCGCGGGTTTTCGCACCACAGTCTTCGAACAATCTGACACCCTTGGGGGCGGCTGCCGCAGCATCACGCGCCAGGGACTCACCATAGACACCTGCGCCGCCATCCACCCCACCGCCCTCGCATCCCCCTTCTTCCAAAGCCTGGACCTCCCCATAAGCTACGCCCAGCCGGACATTCCACTCACTCACCCCCTTAGCGACGGCGACGGCCTCACCCTCCACCGGGACATCACCCACATGCCCCGCTCATGGCAACGCATCTTCCGCCCCCTTACCTCACATATCGACGCCGTCACCTCCCTCACCTTCAACCGCCGCAACACGCACCTGCCCACCACCATCCATTTCGCGCGGCACGCTGCCACGCCCGCGTCCCGTTACAATCCCCTCTTCCAAGGCATCGCCGCGCACGCCTTTACCCGACTCGACACACCAGGCAGCTCAGCCGTGGGACTGGCCCTTGGAACATACGCACACACTGTTGGCTGGCCCGTCATCGTCGGCGGATCGGGCGCACTCACCGCCGCACTTGTCGAAGCATCCACACGAGCAGGGTCAGGGGTACAATTCACCACCTCAACCCGCATCACCTCACTCCGCGACCTCGACGCACATCCACAACGCGACGTCGTCATCCTCAACACCACCCCGCGCTTCGCCGCCGACTTCCTGGCCACATCCCAGCAACCCCGCCGCATCGCAAAGCGCTACCGTCGCTTCCGCCACGGCCCCGCCGCCTACCGCATCGATATCGCCCTCCGCGGTGACATCCCCTGGCTTTACGACGACGCCCGGCGCGCCGGTACTATTCACCTCGGCGACCCCGTGGCCACAGAAAACGACATTGCCGCAAGAAAACTCCCCGACCTGCCCTTCACGCTTGTGGGGCAGCAATACCTCGCAGACCCCACCCGAAGTACCGGAAACCTCAACCCCATCTGGGCATACGCCCACGTTCCCGCAGGATACCGGGGCGATGTGACATCGCACATCCTCACCCACATCGAGCACCACGCCCCCGGATTCCACGACCAGATCGAACAGGTGTGGAGCCGATCAGTACAACAGTTGGAGGACGACAACCCGAACTACAGCGGCGGTGACATCGCAGGCGGGGCAAACACACTCCGCCAGCTCGTGGCTCGACCCCGACTCCGCGCCCCTTACGACACCGGCGTGCCTGGGGTCTACCTCGCCTCTGCCTCCACACCACCCGGTGGTGGTGTTCACGGCATGGCAGGTTACCATGCGGCGCGCCGGGCACTGGAACTGTACGGGTAGGCGTGGGGCGTCGATAAGCGGCGTGTTAGCCGAGGTCGTCGTGCTGTACCAACTGGCGGGCCGCCTCGGTGATGGACCCGGACAAGGTGGGGTACACCGAAAAAGTCCCAGCGAGGTCGGACACGGTGAGGCTGTTGTTCACGGCAACAGCGATGGGCAGAATGAGCTCTGACGCGGTGGGTGCCACAATCACACCACCGATGATGGTCCCTGAGTGGCGGCGGCAGAATAGCTTCACAAACCCGTGCCGTAAGGAACGCATTTTTGCGCGCGGGTTTGTCGCCAGCGGCAAAACCACAACCCGGGCAGCCACCTCGCCGGACTCGACCTGCGCTTGGGTGACCCCCACCGCCGCGATCTCCGGGCGGGTGAACACGGCCGTGGCCACGGTCTTCAAGCGGATAGGACTCACTCCCTCCCCCAACGCGTGATACATGGCTATGCGCCCTTGCATCGCGGCGACCGAGGCCAAGGGGAAGAGGTCAGTGCAGTCACCAGCGGCATACACCCCGGCCACAGATGTGCGTGACACGCGATCAACTTTGATATGCCCCGACGGCGTGGTCTCGATACCGACAATATCCAGTCCCAGGTCATCGGTGTTGGGTACAGAGCCGACCGTCATCAACGCATGCGAACCCCTGATTTCCCTCCCGTCCGTGGTACGAACCAACACTCCGCCATCATCGGTGCGTATCACGGAATCGACGCGAGCGTCCTTTTCCAAGGTCACACCGCGCTCGGCCAGCACCGTCTCCAACACGTCGGCGGCATCAGCGTCATCGTGCGGGAGAATGCGGTCACGCGACGCCACCATCGTGACCGGAACGCCAAGCTCAGCAAAGGCGGACACAAACTCCGCACCGGTCACGCCGGACCCCACCACGATCAGATGTTCCGGCAGCTCATTAATCTCATACACCTGCCGCCATGTGAGAATGCGCTCCCCGTCCGGCTGCGCACCGGGCAGAATCCTTGGCGACGCCCCTGTTGCTATCAGCACCAAATCACATTCGATGGTCTCCTCGCGGCCATCCGCATGCGTCACCTTAATGTAGTGCGTGACCTGCTTGGGGTTGTAGTCGTCAAAACATCCCCGACCGTCAATCACACGAACGCCAGCGCGGTCCATCTGTGCACGAATATCCGTTGTTTGGGCCTGCGCCAGCGCTTGAACGCGAGCATTGACAGCCTCAAGTTCAAGAAGTTTCCCCGCGACCTCAGGGCGCTGGAAACCCATGTCGTCGACGCGGCGGAGATCCGTAGCAATCCCCGTTGCTGCAATAAAAGACTTAGAGGGGACACAGTCGTGAATGACCGCCGCACCCCCAAGCCCCTGGTCCTCCACCAGGGTAATGTCAGCCCCATACTTTGCGCCGGCAAGTGCGGCTTCGTATCCGGCTGGGCCGCCGCCGATAATAACGATTCGCTTGGTCACAAGGTCTCCTCTGCTGGGCTGCTCAGGGGTGGCGGGGTAAGGATCACACAAGATAGTGTAATGCACACCCCCCTGCTTTTCACTCAGCGCGGGAATACTCCTCCACAACGGATGCAAAAAGCCGAATGCCCACGTTGATGCATCGTTCGTCTATGTACAGGTCAGCCTGGTGAAGGTCTTTCGGCTCGCCCTCCCCCGACCAGCACCCCAATCGGGCCATCGAACCCGCGATATGTTCGAGATACCAGGAGAAATCCTCACCCCCGGATGACTGGGGCGAGTGGACAAGCGCATGCGGGTCAATGGCTCGGGCGGCGTCGGCAAGCAAAGCAGTGGCAACGTCATCATTGACTACAGGGGGTACCCCCTTGATGTAGTCGATGGAGAAGCCGCAGCCGGTGGGGGCGATGATCTGTGCGATGAGTTCTTCCAACAGCGGCTGCACGGTCCGCCATACCCCAATGTCGGCGGTGCGAATGGTTCCGGACACACTGCCAGTTTCTGGAATGGCATTCGGCGCATGGCCTGCGTTGATAGCCCCGAACACCAGCACGGTGCCAGTACGCGGATCCAGCCTGCGGCTGAGCAACGCGGGAAGTTGCGTGACCACGCTGGACAGAGCGTACACAACATCGGTGGTGACTTGTGGCCTGGAGGTATGCCCACCAGGGCCATGCACATGCACATGAATAATGTCCGCAGCCGACGTGATCGCTCCAGTGCGCAGCCCAACCTTGCCAACCCGAAGCTTCGGCTCCGTGTGCAGGGCAAAAATGCTGCTCACATTATTCAACCCGCCCCAGGTGATCACATCTGGCGCGCCACCCTCCATGACTTCCTCCGCCGGTTGGAAAATAAAACGAAGCCCAACGGTGAGCGGATACGTATTCAACGCACACGCCAGCGCCAACACAATCGCGGTATGTACATCGTGCCCACAGGCGTGCATCACCCCAGGGGAGGCGGAGCGAAAAGCCACGGGTGCGGTTTCTTCGATGGGCAACGCATCCAAGTCAGCACGAAAAGCAATACGCGGACCGACACCAGGGCCAATATCCACCATCAGCCCTGTGGTGGGAAACAAGGTTGGAGTCATCCCGTGCTCGCGGAGCACAGTCGTAATGAACTCGGTGGTGTGGCGCTCCTGGTGCGAAAGCTCAGGGTGAGTATGAAAATGCCTCCGCCAACCAATCACTGTCTCGCCATGCGCGGCAAGCCATTCATCAACGTGCTGGCGGATACCCATTAAAAAATGCCCCTTTCCTGGCAAACTCTACTCCCCCGATTCTATAGTTATGCCATGACAGGCCATGCATCACCCCACAACCCACCACGTGATTCAGCACAGACACATGAGCCTCACAACCACACCTGTGGACTTCATTTTGGGACGGCAGGAATGCGCGCTCCCGTCGGCCCCGCCGAAGGCCACATGAACGTGTTGCAGGTGACTCGCATCAGCGCCGGCCTGGCCAGCTGGCTGGCCGCTCACACATCGCAGGAACTGTCACAGGAACGGCAAGACGACCAGTCGCATCCATTGCCCGACAGCGTGTTCAGCAGCGATGTCACGCCATCAGTAGTGATCGGTTACGACGCCCGCTACGGCTCACATATCTTTGCCACCACAACGGCCGAGGTATGTGCGGGTGCCGGTTTTGAAGTCACGCTCCTTCCCGTCCCCTCACCCACGCCACTCGTGCCATGGATGGTGCGCAACAGGGGATTCGATGCCGGCATACAAATCACTGCCTCGCATAACCCGGCACCTGACAACGGGTACAAGATCTACGCTGGCGACGGCGCGCAGATCTCCCGCGTCCACGAACCCAGTATCGAAGCCGCCATAGCAGCCGTGGGCGACCCACTCAACGTCCCACGCGTCACGGTGCGCCCCACCACTGACCAAGTGAGACGCTACATCGACGCTGTGGTCAAACTCGTCGAGCCCAGGCAGGGAGACCTCCTGCGGGTTAACAACGAGCGGGCCGCATTGAGAGTGGCTTACACCGCGCTGCACGGCGTCGGTGGGCGCACTATGAACCAGGCATTACAGGCAGCGGGATTTGCCTTGACCTGGCCGGTGCTGGCGCAGCACTATCCCGACCCCACCTTTCCTACTGTCAGTTTCCCCAACCCAGAGGAAGCACATGCCACCAAGCTGGTCCTAGAGCTTGCCTCCGAACAGGATGCCGATATCATCATCGCGCTCGACCCCGACGCTGATCGATGCGCGATTGGCTACAGAACATCCGATGGTTCGCACCGCATGCTCAGCGGCGACGAACTAGGCGCTTTACTTGCAGTTCGACTCGTGCCCGCAGGTGGACCGACAGGCGATGCTGATCCCCGCCCCATCGTTGCTACCTCTGCCGTATCATCCCAATTGCTTCGCGCGATCGCGGCGGATCACAACTGGGACTATCGTGAAACCCCCACCGGCTTTAAAAACCTCTCACGGGCTGCAGGGCCTGATGAAAAGCTCGCATTCGCCTACGAAGAAGCGAATGGCACATGCCCCGCCCCTGACCTGGTTCAGGATAAAGATGGCATCGCCACAGCACTCATCACGTGTGCATGGGCCGCCGAACTTAAAGCACGCGGCATGACCCTCGCCGACGAGCTTGATCGGTTGTACAAAAGATATGGGTATTTTGTTGGCACCCAGATAGCGGTTCGCACCACCGACCCGAACGCTCTCATCGACGCCCTCTCGGACACTCCTGCCCCCGCAACCCTTGCGGGATGCACGGTCACGCCGTCCACGGTGGTCGACGGTCAGGGGCTTCGTCTCACCGGCTATGATGCCACCACTGGTGTGACTCTCCGTGTGTCCATTCGCGCATCTGGGACCGAAAACAAAGTCAAAATCTATAGTGAGGCGATGCACCCGACCGACCGTGATAAAGCACAATCGGTCTTGGACGCAGCTACGTCAGACATACGACGCTTTGTCGACCGGGTCTGATCCCTAAAGGTCAATATTGCGTGGGCCATAGAGTCGGTCCCCCGCATCACCGAGTCCAGGAACAATGTAGGCATCATCATTAAGCTGCGGGTCAATGGTGGCAGTAACCAGGCGCACCGGCAAACCGGATGCTGCCAGGGCGTCGACACCCGGCTGAGCACTCACCATACAAATGGCGGTGATGTCGGTGGCACCTCGTTCCGCAAGCAGCTGAATGGCGTGCAGCAATGATCCACCTGTCGCAAGCATCGGATCCACCACGAACACCGTCTGCCCCGCAAGTGTCTCAGGGAGCGCCTCAAGATAAGGCACGGGTTCGTGGGTCTGTTCATTACGCGCCAACCCAATAAAACCAACCTGAGCATCAGGAATCATAGACAATGCCGGATCCACCATACCCAAACCAGCCCGGATCACTGGAACAATGATCGGCGGATTCTTCAGCCGTGTGCCCTGAGCTATTCCTACCGGGGTTTTCGTATCGAAATGCTCAACATCCAGGTGTCGTGATGCCTCGTAAATCAGCATGGTGCCAAGGTCAGCCAAGGCGGCCCGGAAAGTAGCATTATCGCTGCGCTCATCGCGCATAAGAGTTAACCGTGATGCAGCAAGCGGATGATCAACAACAGTGATGTGCATAGCTTTTATCGTAGGCATATTCCTCATTGAGTTCTTTAACGAGGGAACCTTGTGGGGGCATTGCCAGTCCAAAGCTGTATGAGCGATCTTGATATTGATATCCCACACGCCCGAAAACTCGTATCAGATTTATTCCATGAAGCATCAGAAAGCCTGCCCGCGCCGTCAGTGTCTTTCCCCGACAGTCCTGGAGTGCGTGATTTTAACCATGCGCTTTCAGCAGCGCTAGAAGCCAGCAGAACCCGCCACCGCCAACTTGTGGATGACATTTCCACTATTGTCGACGCCTCGCTGGCCAGCATCGACAGTATCCTCCATGCGGACTCCGAACTAGGGCACAAGCTAGAGGCGGCACAGCGATGACCATGTTGCAGACCCTCGCTGTACTACGCGACAACACCCCCATGCCCCTCCCACAGGTCGATCTGGGGAAAGTGCCAGATGCCAGCGCCGCCGGACCGCTCGCCAACTACTTTGGTGTGTCCACTCCAACCATCATGGCCGTCGCTACAGCCTTAGACGGCGATATGCAGCGCACAGCAAAAATCGTGGCCGATGCCCTCGCCCCCATCTCAAAAGCCCAGGCAGACATGGTCACGATGGGGGTCAACTACCTTCGTGAAGCGGGCAAGCTTGCCTCGCAGTACCTTACATTCGTTCCCGTAACCATGGCGGCAACCACTGCACAGATAGAAAACCTTTCCCAACAAACCCAGAAAGCAGCGGTGTCCCGCAGCAACCAACTCATACGCGAGCTGGAGCCACTGACCAAACAACTCAACGACCTCGCGGCTGTGAAACCACAACCCAGCAACGTCACCCAGTTTAAAGAACCAAAAACTGCAGACGGTGCGCCACGAGGCGACAAGGGCGACCCGCAACCGCCACAAGCACACATGGAAAAGGCAGGTAACAAAAACGCGCCCAGTGATGCCGGACAAAAAGCAGTCAACGCTGCACTCAGCCAATTAGGAACCCCCTATGTGTGGGGAGGAACCACCCCTGGAGCAGGATTTGACTGCTCAGGGCTCACGCAGTGGGCATGGAGACAAGCCGGGGTAGAGTTGCCAAGGCTCGCCCAAGAACAAAACATTGGTCGCCCTGTCAGCGCTGAGGAACTCATCCCTGGTGATCTTCTTGTCTGGGACGGCCACGTGGCCATGTACAAAGGCGACGGTCAAATCATCGAGGCAGGTGATCCAGTGCAAACCGGCCCATTGCGGACCACCAACTCTGGAATGGCTTTCAAGGGTTACTTCCGACCAACGGGCTAAACCAGCTAGTATCTAGCGTCATGGCACAACAAGGAATTATTCCCGTCAAGCTTTCCCTCACCGACGGTGACTTTTACACCCTCTGGGCACCAAGCTGGAAGGAACACGGCCAGGAATGGCAAGCATTCCTGGGTGGCGACGATAACGTCTACTTCTTCCACTCCCCAGCAGAACTGTTGGCCTTTCTCTCCTCCGATCAGGAGCACGACCTGCAAACACACCCCAAGTGGGGGGCGTTTAATTCACGCGATGCGGCACGGGTCGTGCCCACCTCAAAGGAAACGATGGACCTTGTTGGGGTGCCAGGTTTCCTTGCAGGGCGACCCTCGCATGAGAATGTCTCCGGGGTTGCTCGCAGCTTCGCCGTAGCCCGCAGCCTCGCAGGCGTATGTGCGCTCACCGATGTGGAATCCTTCTTTAACAGCCACAGCATGCTCATGAATGTGCAACGCGGCAGCGAGCATTATGCAGGCGAAGGCGGCATGTCCGAATGGACCTCGGTGGGGCACGCTGTGCTAAACAACTGGGACAAAATTCTTGATTCCCTTGATGACATCGTCTTCGTGCCCGACACCGATGCCGACGCCGTCAATACCGCCCAATCCGACATTGATGCTGCTAACATCGCCGCCGAAAAGCGCCGCGCCGAAGAAGCGGAAGCAGCCAAAAAAGCCGAAGAGGAAGCCGACCCCTACGACGCATCAGTCTGGGGCGAAGCAGGTATTGACCCCATCAAAATCGCCATTGACGGCCGCCTCCTATACTCCCTGCGAACCTACATCAACGGGCAACCAGTATTTTTAGGGCGTTACGGCGAAATCTACACTTTCAACAACAGGCGTAGCCTGGTCCGGTGGCTGGTGGAGCACTCTGATCATGACCTCGCTTCCGTATCGACATGGAGCGACATCATGGAGGCCGCAAACGGCGGCACCCTGGAGGTGCAGGTCCACTCCGATAACGCCTATTCCTTCACTGGCATTGCGGATGATATTGCCAAAGGCCCCCAGGCTGTCGATACGGACCAAATGCGCCAAGCCTATGAACTATTGGCCGACGCCGCAGACTGGGCTGCTGATGATGCCGTCAACTCCATCCTCGTCGCGGACCCAGCGCTGCAGGAGTACATCGCCTACATGCTGGGTGCGACCTCTGGTTATGTTCCGTCAGCACCCTACACCAACGAGGTAGAAGGCTGGAAGCAACTTGAGGAAAGCCTCACCAAACGCTTCAGCAAATTCTGAGTAACAAAACGGTCACCGGGTCACTCTCGGTGACCCACTCTCAGTGACCCAAGTCTTTAGGATCAATCCCCAGTTCTTCCAGCATCTGGGGATCAATCATGGCGAGGGTTTCCTCATCTAGGTGAAGATCCGCCGCGTTGATTCGCTCATGATCGTGGTTAACAGTGTGCCCAGCCTGATGGTCCTGTTCAGCTGCAAACTTGGCGTAGCCGGGAGCAATAAGGGTGTCGTAAATCTCACGGCGCCGCAGAACAGGGAGGAACGCGGCGTCAATAGCCGTGGTGGTGAGTTCAAACAACCCTTCAAGATCGTAACCGAACACGTCGACCAGCACCATCATCTCGTCGGTCATGGTGGTGCCAGAGACGAGGCGATTGTCGGTGTTCACCGTGCAGGCAAAACCAAGCTGATGCAGAAGTGGAAGTGGGTGGTCCGCAATATCATCAACTACCCCGGTCTGTACATTTGAGGTGGGACATAGTTCCAGCACAGTCCCGCGATCACGGATGAAACTGGACATGCGGCCTGGCTGAATCCCCACGTTCTCTGCATCAACGCCGAAGTCCTCGTATACCCGAGCGCCGTGCCCAAGGCGGCATGCCCCCTGGCGCATAGCCGCAGCAATGGACTCCTCACCTGCAGCTTCACCTGCGTGAACGGTGAAGGGCACGAAATTATCACGTAGCAGCGTAAATGCTTCAGCATGCTGGTCAGGGGAAAAACCGTCTTCAGCGCCAGCGATATCAAAAGCAACCACATACGAATCGGGAGAATCCAGGCCACAGTTCTGGACGGTCAACTCTGCAATTTCTTGAGTACGCGCTGCGTGCCGCATACCGCACAGTATGAGGCGAGCGATAATCACATGCCCCTGTTCTTGTGCGGATTGTTCACCTGCCTTACATCCACGAACGGCAGCATCTACAACCTGTTGCAGTGTCAAACCTTGCTCCTGGTGCTGCTCGGGGGCGAAACGCAACTCCGCGTACACCACACCGTCTGCGGCAAGATCTTCTACGGCCTCCCGCGCTACGCGTTCAATAGCGTCTTCTGTTTGCATGACCGCGCAGGTGTGGGCGAATGTCTCTAAATACTGTGGCAGCGAGCCTGAATTCGCAGCATCAAAAAACCATTGACCCAGTTCTTCCGGATCAGTGGTAGGGAGTCCGCTGTACCCTGATGTTGCAGCCAGCTCCACGATGGTGGCTGGACGCAACCCCCCATCAAGGTGGTCATGCAACACAACTTTTGGCAATTGGTGCACAACCTCGCGGGATAGTGACTTGTACTCTGGGTTTATCTCGGGGAGATCATGAGAATGACTCTGCATACCCCACAACACTACCCGGAAATCTACAATCACCTGGTACAAGTCACATACACTAGTTCCCTATGGCAAACCTCTTGTCGGTGTCTTCCTCGCGCACTTCATATCTACTTCGCATGCCTGCCTTTCGTCTGCTTGCCATCACTGCAACTACAGCTGCCGCTTGTTCCTTAGCTGCACCACTGGGGGTGGCGCACGCGCAAACCACATCTACAACCACGCGGGAAGCACCACCCAACACCGATAACTGCCCTCAGGCTTACCAGCCACCGCAGGTAGACTCCAGCTCTGAGTCTCCCAAACCTGGCGTGCCAGCACTGGCACCACTACCCACCGCAGAAACCAAAGCCGGTGGCAACCGCATGTCAGAGTGCGGAATCATCGCAGCTTCGGACTTCACACTTCCCACCGAGGTCAGAGCATCCGCCTGGCTTGTCTACGACCTTGACACCGGCGAAGTTCTCACCGCTAAGGATCCCCACGGGCGTTATCGGCCAGCCAGCATTATCAAGGTCTTGCTCGCAATCGTATCGATCAAAGAGCTTGACCTTCATAAAGAGGTCACCATTTCTCATGAAAGCACTGAGGTCGAAGGATCTGCCGCAGGAATTGGAGATGGAGGCCATTACACTGTGGAACAGCTTCTCTACGGCCTGCTACTGTCCAGCGGAAATGACACCGCCCATGCGCTTGCCCAAGAACTCGGTGGCGATGAAGCAACACTGGACAAGATCAATAAGCTTGCGTTGTCTCTAGGCGCCCAAGACACACGGCCAGCCAGCTACTCGGGATTGGATGCCCCAGGCATGTCCACATCGGCATTCGATCTTGGCCTCATTTACCGGCACGCCTGGAGCATTCCGGAATTTGCGAAAATTGTGTCCACACCGCAGTACGATTTCCCCGGCTGGGGCGATAACCCCGGGTTTCAGATGTGGAACGATAACCAGATGCTGCATGAGGACCCGACCAGTATCGGTGGCAAAACCGGCTTCACTGACGCGGCAAACCACACATATGTGAGCGCCGTCAACCGAAATGGGCACAGGACGGCGGTCATACTCCTTGACGCCACCACCGATGCCGCACCAACCTGGCGGCAAGGCCAGTTGCTTATCGACGCCGCTCTTGCCTCACACCCCAGTAACCTGGGGGTTGTACAGGCACTACCTGGCGCGGCATCTGCTTCCCGTTCATCAGACTCTCATGCGGATTCGACGGAAACCGTCACACCACCTCCAGTAAATTCGGCATCCGAGTCAGGTGGCCAGGACTCAGACCGTGTTGCCACCTGGAAGATCCTCACACCTCTTATTATTGTTGCCGGTCTACTCACCGCAGTGTTGGTGTGGGCAATGGTGCAGCTTCGTCTTCACCGTCGGGACGACTAACCATTCTGGGGATTTTTTAGCGCCGTTGTGTTCGTGTCACGCCCCGCCACATCGCGCTCACGGCGAGACCTAGCGCCGCACCGATACCAAGCATTTTCGCAGAGGTTGCTGGTTCAGGAACCAAAGCCACTTCTTGTCGGATTCGAATGACCGCAGGTTCGGGAGCATCGATGTGAGCAGTCGCGAGTGATTCCTCTGTGGTCGCGGCCCACGCCGAGCAGTACAGCAGGATTTGCCACAGAATGTAGAGCAGCACCATAACGCCAATAACCGGCCCAAATGTGGCTCCGGCGGGGTTGGTGAGCGCGCTACTAAAAAACATCGACCCAACCTGTTTAAACACCTCAAACGCAACCGCCGCGATCATCGCCGCATGGAATGCGGAACGTCGGGGTACCTTGGTTCGTGGAAGATACGCGATCAACCAGAAACAGAGCACAAAGTTAGCTACGACGCCCAGCAGGATCGCAATGACCTTTAACAGCGGCGCAAACGCTAGGCTTTGGTCAATACGCAGGAATGAGAGAACCTGGTGGCTCACTCCCGATGATCCAAGAACAGCTATTGCCGCAGCCAAGGAAAAAATAAAGAATAGCAGCACTAAACCGAGCAGATCCTTGAGCTTCATCATGACGGCGCTTCCCCGAGTGGGGTCAATCTTCCACATCTTGGACACCCCGTACCGCAGGTTATTCATCCATCCAAGCCCCGACCACACCGCAGTAAAGGCACCCAAACCCGCAATGGTGCCGCGCTGTGAAATAGCGACCTCGATGATACTGTTCACCGACTCCCCCATCTCACCATTGACCATGCGGGAGATATGCTGTTGCACTTGCTCAACATAGTCGGGACGCCCCGCCAAGATGAACGCAATCACGGCGAAAGCCAGCATCAAAATGGGGAACATAGACAGCACTGAGAAGTAGGTGATGCCTGCAGAATACTGGCTGCCACCCATCTGGGAGTAACGCTCATTCATCCGCATAATGTGGTCAAACCACGGCCACTTTTGGCGGTAGCGGTCAACAAATCCTGGCTCATCCTGAGTGACACGCTCGATCCCAAAGTCGTCTGTGTCTCGGGGATGCGGGCGAGTTGTCGGGGTCGTACCATTCTCGTTGTTCGAGGTCACGGTGGCCATGTCCTAACGTGGTGTAGGTGTTGTTGCTAGATCGCGGATGACACGTGCGGGCACGTGTTTCATCTAACACTAGCGTGCTGGAAACGGGGTTCAAACTGTTGTTCAGAATCTCGCCTTACACAGTACGCTGGAACAGCAGAGCGCCAGGGTTAGGTGAATCCCCCAAAGAAAGTGTCAAGTTGTGCCACGTCCTAACTGATGCGTGTAGCCAGACTAGCTAAGCTAGCTAGGTCACGCGCACCAGCGGACATGCCCCTCCCTTATTTGCCCCTTCTCACTTGTTCACCCAACCCCAACAAGTCCTCAGTGTAGAGCATTCGCGACCCCGCCGCTAGCCCATGGCAAAACGGGCACATTTTCCACCCCAATTTGGGTAGCCATTCGAACAAAACACACACAGATAGAGCATATTGGCAGCACAAATGACACATCCGGGCATATGGTACGAACATCTAATTTCCCTGCATATACCGCATACAGCCAGCCCACCTGCTTCAGGTGTATATACTGGGGGCCGAAATACTGCAGTGCACTCTATACTTTATAAGGCTAAAACATAATGATCATGACCCTTCTTATTGCCCTTGTTGTGATTATTGGCGCGATTCTGCTGGTTGTTGCAGTATTGGCCATGAGAAACCGTGATCCTTTAGCAGAAATGCGTAATAACGCGGCGTCGGCGCCCGAACGCGATCCTTTTGACGAGGTGACTGGTGCCGCAGAGTTCGGTCCGGACAGGCTCGCTCCTGGAGCGATCATTGTCTATGGTGCCACGGATTATGTGGTCCGCGGCACACTGGTTGTGCAGCAGGGACCGTTTACGTGGTACGAGCATTTACTGGACGGTGGTGATGGCGCAAGCTGGCTGGGCGTTGAGGTTGACGAGGGGCAGCTTGAGCTGGTGTGGTGGACCACCCGTAAGCAGGCGCTTCATCCGCAATCCCCTCTTGATTTTGAGGGCGTCACCTACCATGAAGGTGAGCGTGGGCACGCGCAGTATCGTTCTATCGGCACGACGGGGCTGCCGCAGTCGGGCGAGATGCGGTATATCGACATGGCGGATAGCACCGGCGAGCTTCGTTTAGGTTTTGAGGGCTGGGCAAATGATGATTCGTGGGAAATGTCCACCGGTCGTGTGGTGCTTCCCGGGGAGTTCACCGTCTACCCGGCACCGAAATAGCAGGTAGTAGCGAGGATGCATCGTATTAGCTGCCCAATTAAAGATGTCAGCGCTGCCGATCTGGGGGTGCGGTGGAATGGACCTCTGCCGGAGGTGCTTGCTGAAGATACCGTCATTCATAATTCATACCGGCTACATCTTGGCGTGATCGGCGCGTCGCATGTGGTGACGGTAACCAGCGTATCGGCACCGGACCAGCCGCTTTTTCGGGAGGAAATTTCGTGCACGGCCCGTTCGAAAGGCCAGCCGCTGCCCATGTACGCTGAGCTGCCGGGGTACCGGTTGCAGTCAGCCATCAGCACGCTTGACAACGCCGCGTTCCGCAGCCACGCAGAGCACATCGCAGCGCTCGATACACTGGTGGTTCAATTCCCTGGTGAGGGCGATTTTCACATTACGGCTCTTGGCGGCGCTCCGACCGAGGACGGGTTGGAATGGGCGTCGTATCATGTGTATCCGTCGGAAAACACTATTGTGACGACGTGGAGTAGGTTCAACCTCGCATGACGGACAAGACACCACCCTCACAACCCAGCACGCCCATTTGGCGCTGGTTACTTCTCGTTTCTGTGGCCATTTGCGCAGCATCGGGACTGGTCTATGAATTGGCTTTGTTGACTCTTTCCGCAAGTTTGAATGGCGGCGGCGTGGTGGAGACGTCGTTAATTGTGGCGGGTTATGTGGCGTCGTTGGGCTTGGGAGCGTTGCTGGCCAAGCCTTTTTTGAAGGCACCGGCGCAGACTTTTCTCGTGGTTGAGGCGTTGTTGGGCGTGGTTGGCGGGGCGTCGGCACTAGCACTGTATATTGTGTTCGCCACCGTAGGACAGTCGCTGGTGGCGTTGGTGATTTCAACGTTGGCGATTGGTGTGCTGGTGGGAGCTGAATTGCCGTTGCTGATGACCTTAATCCAGCAGGGCAAGATGACCGATGCCCGTGGGAGCGGTTCATTACTGGCCACCCTGAATTTTGCCGATTATGTGGGGGCGTTGGTGGGCGGGCTTGCGTGGCCGTTTGTGCTACTCCCCTGGCTGGGCATGGTGCGTGGGACGCTTGCTGCTGGCATGGTCAATATTGCTGCGGCGCTCTTTATCGCTGCAGTGCTATTGCGGCGCTCCATGCCCCGTGTGCATGTGTTTGTCACCATTACGGCGCTGGCGACATCGGGGGTGGTGTTGGTGAGCACATTGGTGTTAAGTTCATCAATTTTGCATAGCGCGAAGCAGCGACTTTATCGTGATCCTATTGTGTATAGTCACCAATCTGATTACCAGGATATTGTGGTGACAATTCAGGGCAAAGACCACCGTTTATACCTCAATGGCGGGCTACAATATTCCAGCCGCGATGAATACCGCTACACAGAATCCCTCGTATACCCAGCCATATCCGAAAAAACTAAGAATGTCCTGGTCATTGGCGGCGGTGACGGACTCGCAGCCCGCGAACTCATCGGCATGGATATTCATGTGACTCAGGTTGAACTGGATCCTGAGGTGGTACACGTGGCAAATACAATTCTGCGCCAAGATAATGGCGGTTCTATGGAGGATCCCCGCGTCCATATCATTAACACGGATGCATTCACATGGCTGCGGGAAGGTGGCGACGGCACGCTTTTCGATGCCGTGATTATTGACCTCCCCGACCCCGACAACAGCATTCTTGCCCGCCTGTATTCGGAGGAGTTTTACGTCTTAGCCAGAAAGCAGCTCGCCCCAGAGGGACGGATGGTGGTTCAAGCCTCCAGTGCCTATTCCACTCCCGATGTGTTCTGGCGGGTACAGTCCACGTTGAAAGCCGCCGGTTGCCCGAGCGTCATTCCGTATCACGTACATGTACCAACATTTGGCGATTGGGGCTACGCATTGTGCGCGCCTGAAGGCACGCGGTTAGAAGTCCCCGAACGTGCACCACAGTTACGGTATGCCTCCACAGAGGTGTTGCAGGCCGCTGGGGTATTTGGGCGGGATAACCAGCCGCGCGACCTACCAGCGTCAACGCTTGATCGACCGTATATTGTGGACGATCTCCGACGCGGCTACCGGCAGGCCGGAGACTAGCTATCTACCCTGGGTAGGCAAGAAAACCCACACGATCATAAACGTCCGCGAGGGTGCGGGATGCGATTTCCCGGGCGCGGTCGGCCCCGCTTTTCAGCACACGTTCCAGCTCTGCGCGGTCTGACATGAGTTCTGCGTAACGAGGACGCAGCGGTGCCGTGAATGCTTCGAGGGCATCAGCAGTATCGGTTTTGAGCGCACCATAGCCCTGGCCTTCGTAGCCTGCTACAAGATCATCAATGCTGCGACCAGTCAAAGCCGATTGGATAGCCAAAAGGTTGGACACACCCGGCTTGTGTTCTTTGTCGTAACGGATTTCACCATCATTGTCAGTCACCGCACTCTTGATGCGCTTGGCAGATACCTTCGGATCATCAAGCAGGTTGATCAGGCCCTTGGGGTTATCCCCTGATTTGCTCATCTTGGCGGTGGGGTTCTGCAGATCGTAAATCTTGGAGGTGCCGTCGGGGATGATTCCCTCTGGCACGACAAAGGTTTTTTTGTACCGCGCGTTGAAACGCTCCGCAAGGTTGCGTGTCAGTTCGAGATGCTGGCGCTGGTCCTCCCCCACAGGCACTACCTGCGGCCGGTACAGCAGAATATCCGCCGCCATCAGCATGGGATAGGTGAATAATCCAACGGAGGTGCGGTCGCCCTGTTTGACTGATTTGTCTTTAAACTGCGTCATGCGGCTTGCTTCACCATAACCAGTGAGGCAGTTCAGCACCCATGCGAGCTGCGCATGCTCGGGCACCTGGGATTGGACAAACAGGGTGGACTTGCTGGGGTCGATACCTAAGGTAAGCAGTTGAGCCGCGCCGGCGATAGTGCGTTCATGCAACTCCTTCGGATTTTGATCAACAGTAATGGCGTGCAGATCTGGGATGAAGTAGAACGCCTCGTACTCGTCCTGAAGCGCAATCCACTGCTTCAAGGCACCCAGGTAATTTCCCAGGTGATAAGAATCAGCAGTGGGTTGGATGCCAGATACGGCGCGTTGTTTCTTCGCAGAAGTCTGTTCGCTCATAGTCCACTAGTGTAACCGGTGGACAGCTAACTGTTGGGCACTGGCTGAGCTTCCTCAGGAGCTTCAGGTTGCTCGGGCTCTACCGTCTGGGGCTGCTGTTGTTGCTGTGGCAGTTGCTCCACCACAATGTCTCCGGTCCGCGAGGACGACACAATGACTTGGCCCGTGGGGAACAGGACTAATCGGTCACCTATTCCCTGGTATTCAGCGGAAACGTCAATTATGTCGGATTGCGGGTATCCAAACTCACTACTGGGGCCGCCATGCTTTTGCCAGTATTCGTAGATGCGTCCGCCAATGTAGTGCACACCCCCTTTGCTCGACGCTGTGAGATAGGTATGCCCTTCAAAGGGCTGGATAGTGCCGTTATCCTGCTTTTCTTCACTGCCTGTGGGATAGCCCAGCACGCCACCCTCGAACTTCAACAGCGCGTATTTAATGAGGTTTGCCCCCGTGACTTCGTGTGCACCCGTGGTAGGTGAGTAAAACATCATGCCTCGCTGGAACACAGCACGGGTACCGTGACCATCCTGGCTGAGTACTTCATTGCTCATGGGACGGCCCAGCACACCATCAACGCCACCTAATTCCTGGTAGCGCTTATTCATGGCCCCGCAAAGGGTAAAACCATCGTACGTGGCGCATTTACCACCAGCAGTGGGACGGTCCCCTTTTTCTGCAGCCTTGGCCTGGCGATCGGCAAGTCCAGTGATGACCTTGTTAATGTCCGATTCCGGAGGAAGCCCCTGGTCCAGTGGCGTCGGCTGCGATGCCGGGACGGCTTGCACTTCTTTGTAGGAAAACTCAGGCCCCTTGGAGTGCCCAGCAGTAGAACTCAAGTACACGCCGCCAACGGTTAAACCCGTGACGGCAATGACTGCAGTAATAAGGGAAAGCGGAAGCAGGCTAGATTCTTTCACGCTGCCCATGCTACCGGGTTTTCCTCATTTCAACACCCTTGTTCGAGCGGCTTCGGCAACAAAACACAACCATGAAACAGCCGTTACAGCGCGCCTGAGGCGGGAGCTGACCCCTACGACGTATTTTGTATGGTGGAACTATCAAGACCCCAGGAGTCCATGTTGCAGAACCCGCTCAGTGCACCAAAGAACTTTTTTCTCCTTGTGCTCCTTTTGTGCACGACCGGCATCTACTTCATTATGCTTCTGATCACGCTCCCCCATCTTCGGGACGCAGCAGGTGGAATGTATCCCCTTGACATGCGGCCCCTAGGGTACGATTCCACCTACATCAGTTCGCTGTTTGATGCCTTGGGGGACGACGGCCGCCGATATTACCTCACCAAGCAGCTTCCTCTTGACATGCTCTACCCAGGGCTTTTTGCCCTCACGTATACACTTTCTATTGCCACGTTGCAGACGGCACTACGGTGGGATTCCCGGCCAAACAGAATCCTGCGGCTAGCACCTGTATTGACCGGCGTGTTCGACTACCTTGAAAATTTCACCGCGCTTCTTCTCCTCGCGCTGTACCCCAAGATCCCCGGTTTTATTGCGCAGGCCGGAAACGCATTTACCCTGCTGAAATCGTTGTGCGCTGGGATATCGTTGTTTCTTTTTTGCGGCATGAGCCTCATTCTCATCCTGCGTTATGTTCAGCTGCAACGCCGCGCTAGGCCGCGGCCCAGCGTTTAAAGCCTCCCCGCTAGTTGGTGGTGTAGGTGACGTTAAGCGGCGAATGGTCTGACCATCGCAGCTCATACGCAGAGGCTTTGTCCACCCAGGTTTTTTCCGCTCGTTCCAGCATTGCCCCCGTGGCCGCTTGGTAATCAATGCGCCACCCGGCGTTTGTGTCAAAGGCTTGCCCCCGGTAGGTCCACCATGTGTACGGCGCATCGTCAGGGTGAAGGCGCCGCGCCACATCAAACCACTGCGGATGGACCGCCGCTTGTCGACGCCCCTTCGTCCCCACGTAGTCAACCGCACCCAGGAAGTCCCCATGGTCAGCTACCTGGGATTCTTCGTCAGGGAAGGTGCCAAAAACCGCATCCATAAATGCGCGTTCATCGGCGAGGAATCCAGATTTCTTCTGGTTGGCTTTCCAATTTTTCAAATCCTCGCGGCGATGGCAGATGTTCCAATCGCCCCCGATGGTCATGTGCGAGTATGAGGTGGCTTTCTGCTCCAGGATGTCCTCGAAGATGTCCAGGAACCTGTACTTCTCATCCTGTTTTTCGGTGTTCGCAGCCCCGGAAGGAAGATACAGTGAGGCGACGCGAACGTCGGATAACGGGGCGTCGACAAGCGATGCCTCGATGTAGCGGCCTGCGTCTTCAAACCCGGGGATGCCGACCTGAACGTCAGCGAGCGGGAAACGGGAGAGGACCCCCACCCCCGCGCGGCCTTTCGCGGATGCCTCAGCGCCAATGTAATGCCAACCCGCATCAATGGCTGGGGCAAGCACATCGAGGGTTTGCTGCTCAGTCGCGCGAACTTCCTGCATCAGCACAACATCGGTAGAACTGCGCCGAAGCCACTGGTGGAAACCACGGTTTTCTTCGCTTCGCTGCCTCACCGCAGCTCGAATGCCGTTGACATTAACAGTTGTGATGGTCAGGCTCATTCACACCACACTACTTGCCAAACAACCGGGCCAGAAAACCTCTCTTTGGCGGCTCTATGACCTCACTGTAGGGCATGTCGCTTTGCAGCTGGATAACAGTCTTTTCCGGGTCGAGTAGCGACACCGCATACACCGCACGGATTGTTTCCTCGTCGGTTTCTTTCACCGCATCGCCGTCTTTAATCACAAGGCCGTTGGTGAGCAGATAATCTGCGACATCCACGAGAAAAGCCACAGTCTCTTCAGCGGTTTTAGGTGTCTGCGGAATTTCAATATCCATCAAGCCCACAGCATCAAGGCCAACAGTATGCCCCGTCATCACACCATCAGGGCGCTCCCCCACGTTGATGGCAACCCACAACAGCAACAGCGGATTCGGCAACGCCTCCATCGTGATCTCACGAAACAGCGGAGGATAAATCAGGTGATTTGCGGAACCCCAATACACAGCAAAAGTCTCAGGCGAAATGGCCACCAGCGAAGCAACCACCTTGGACAGCAAAAACGTGTCATCAAGCCCCGTGAGATCCTCCCCAAATCCCGTCACCGTGACCACGGCATGCGCCTGATAATCACTGTTGAACGCTTCCGTCTCCGGCCATAACCGACTAGGGCCTACAAGCTCCACGGTATCGTCGCCAATAGGAGCTGGGATATTCATCACCGCGATGTACGCTTCCCCGTAATCCAGCGCCACCACATCATCCCCATTGTCCGCTGAGACGGTCAGCAGGTCAGGTTCCAGTTCCTTCCAGTCCTTGAGCAGCTGCTCCCGCAGGGTCTCCGCAGTAATGGCATCGTCAACCTGATTCTGACACAACATAGCAAGCGATGGCATGAAAACTCCTTGGTGTAGCGACTACCACATGGGTCATGCCCCAGGAAACTATTTTCCTGTAAAACATTCCCTGGCGAAAGCCTAGCACCAGTCGCACACCACATGCTCTACTTTTTGTGGCTTTGTCACTCAAGATTTATTTTTGAGCATGCCCGAACCCATACGAAACGCAGAAAATACGCCTCTTACACCAAGAGCCACAGAGTGGGTTTGTTACCTCTTGACCACCTCCGCGTTGGCCAGTCGATCGTGTGAGCCACGCATCTGACTTGCTTCATTAATGGTGGTGAACACCACGATTGCCGAGATGGCTGAAACGAGTCCACCAACCCACGGCACAATGCTCACGAGGCGCCACCAGTTACGTTTGAAAGACTGCTCCCAGCTGAGGGGTTGGCCAGTAGTGGCATCCTGAACCTTATAACCAAAGATTAACTTCGCTGGGGTTGAACCCAACAGCACCTCACACCCCACGTAATACACGACCAAGAGTAACGCACCCATCAGCGAACCCAGGGTAGTGTTATCAGAGGCAATATACACAGGGAATGTAACAATACCGGAAAGAAGGCCGCCGATTATTAGATCCACGACCGCCATTCCCGCTCGGGTGCCTGCAGTCGGCCTCTCGCCACTTTGAGTTATACCGCTACCAGCCGCTCCATAGACATTGCTGGTGGGATAACCGCCCGTACCATAGGAGCTGCTGTCACCATAGGCGTATGTTTGTGCTCCACCCTGCGGCGCTGCCCCAGCATGAGGAAACTGTGACTGCTGCGGGTCTTGGTAATACGCGTACTGGTTACCAGGTCCTACCGTAGGCGGCGTCACACCGCCCTGTGCTGGTGGTGTCTGCGGATTAGTCTGGAACGGGCTCGCCTGACCCTGCACAGGAAAACGCCCAAAATTAGCCAGGTGACCCAATTCGTGCCATGCAACCTGCCGAACCTTGATGGTCTCGTCATAGATTGCTCGGTGTGACACGTTACTGAGCACGCCATAAGCGATCTGGATTTGCTGCTGCTGTGGCGAATTCGCCCCCAGACCCGTCTGTTCAAGCTGGCCAATACGTTCAGACAGTGTCACCCCTAGGACATCGCTGCTTTCCTGGGGATTCAACCCAAAGTACTCATACAAATTGGGGGCAAACTCGTTCATCGTGGTTACACGCCTTCCTCGTTGATTTCTGTATCCAGCGTAAACGATCAGCACTTCCCCTGCCATCAGGGATGTCCCTGATTTTTCTCAGGGTTGCGCCACCACACGCGTAACGACGCCGCGCTTAACGACGCCCCCGACGGAACCACGAACGCTTGGGTTTGCCGTTGCCTTTGTCAGAACCAGATTGCTCATTGCGCAGCTGAATGACGGTCTTATCAGGGTAGAACATCGATTCCGTGTATACCGCGCGGATCCGCTCGGTTTCACTCTCCCCGACGGTATCGCCATCAGCGATGACCGGGCCGTTTTCTAGCAGATAGATCACAAGGTTAAGAACAAATTCCTGAGTGTCCTCAGGCGTCTTGGAGCTGTCAGGAATCTCTATGTCCATCAGGCCCAACGAATCCAACCCCACCGTCGTTGACGCAAATTCGCCGCCCTCACGGAACCCCGCGTTGAATGCTACCCACAGATAAAGAGGCGGATTGGGAAGAATCTCCTGAGCCATCTCTCGGAACAGTGGAGGAATAATCACATGATCCGCATCACCCCAGTACACAGCGAAAGCCTCGTTCGACACCGCAATTATTGACGCCATAGCTTGCGTTAGCAGGGCACGAACCGCAAGGTCGGCAGCATCTTCATCCTCGAAGTACACAGCCACAATGGTGGTTGCTTGATAATCAGTATCAAAAGTGGCTGCGTCTGGCCACAACCTACTACCCGCACACAGTTCGGCGGTATCATCTGCGAACTGAGAGTCCATGGTGGTCACAATGATGATCGCATTCTCGCATTCCAAACTGAACTGTGCGACTGCGCCATCCTCATCATCCATGTCCGACGGCGGCATCACAGTAATCGGCCCCAGATCCGGCCAATCAGCAAGCATCTGATCCCGAACCGCCTCCGGTGTCACCCCCGCATCCACATGATGTTGAAGCAGCATCGCAATTCCACCAGGCATGATAGCGTCCTCTCTGTCGCCTGTCTGTGACATATCATCCTACGTGCGATAGCACATTAACGACATTTCCATCAGCATCCCGCACAAAGAAGCGACGCACTCCCCATTCCTCAACAGCGAGATCGTGCACAATCTCCCAGCCATTATCCTGGGCGATCCTGTATACAGCATCAACGTCTTCGACCTCAATGGATGCCACCGGGTTAACGGGCGCAGTGGGGTCAGAAGTAATCAGACTGATTTGGATGGAGTGATCTTTCGGAGATGCCAAAGTGGCAATCCAACCATGGTTCATGATCACTTTCATTCCAGTAAGACGGCAGTACTCCTCAATCGCAGCATCAAGGTCACGAACAGTTACGAGTGGCATGGAACGCTGCACAGACATGAACCCAGCCTAGTAACAGATAAGCACTGAGTCTCTGTCGTCACACAGAATGCCGCCACAGTGCGCTTACCGGCAACTGATACAGCCAATCTTCCATACGACTTGCGTGCGTACCTGTGTGCAGAACTATACCCGCAATCACACGATCGCCAAGCTTCCGTCGTACGTTCCGAATGGTAGTGAACGCACTCATATTGGGAGTCTGCGTAAGATATTCACACACCACACACTATCACTTCTAGCTGCGCTTTTTCTGATTTGCCGCACCTTTTTCCACGGATCTGCCGCTACACAAAAGCATAGATTCCAGTCCCAGCCATCAGTAAAATACCGACAAGGATCACGCAGAAGAAGTCAGGAGCGAAGCGGTAGATCCAGGCCGTCGGGGTGCCGCCGAGCAGTCGAACGCCACCAGCAATAACAGCAGCACATCCAATCCCCACTAGTGGCAGATTCCAGTGCACAGATGTCGCCCCCACCATCATCGCAAAGACCAAAAAGAGCGCGTATCTCACGGTCAGCCGCGTTCGCGCAATCACACGTTCACGCTTGGTGGGAAGATCACCATGTTCCCCCATAGCGGTCAGAATAAGCGCCTCGCCCAATTTTTCGATGAGTGGAGTGCCCACAAGAAAATCACCAGCAGGCACAAGTAGCGCTACACCCACATCACGGCCAGGAACAAGCACAAACAATGTTGTGACACCTGGGACTTTTCCAGAGTGCAGGTATATCCGGTGGTCTGAGTATTCTTTTTCAATCCACCCGTAACCATATCGGCCCTTGTCTCCAAGGACACCGGAAACTGCGGGGGAACCGTCGGCAGGCGCGGCGTCGATAAGCATGTGCTCAAGTGAAAAGTCACCAACCAGGTAAGACTGCAGGTAGTGTGCTGCATCCTGGATGTTCATGGCAATGCCTCCGGAAGGCGGTTGAATCCAGGATTGTGTGGACAGGTCGAAGGGGGTTGCAGGGAAATAATGCCCAAGGAATGCCACGTGCCCAAATATCACTGGAGTGTGGTGCTGGAGGTCAATAATGTTGCGCTGCACGTACTCCATGAACGGCAGACCGGAGATCTTCTCAACGAGTTCACCGAGGAGGTTGTAGTTACGGTTGGAGTAACGAAACTTCTTGGTGCGGGCACATGTTGAATCGGACCGGAGCCCGCTGCAATGCCTGGCAACGTCATGAACAGTGGCGTCAGGAAGAACATGGGCGTTGGGGAGGTAGTGCGTGAGGGGTTGCTGCACGTCAATAAGCCCCTGATCAGCCAGCTGCGTCACAGCCAGCCCGGTGAGCGACTTGCTTGTAGAACCGATAACAACGGGGGTTTCACTATTCATATCGCCAACAGTCGCGCTATCAACAATGCCCTGAGATGTAACCACCACTGCGGCCCCGGTTGGACAACCAATGGCATGCAGACCTTGCTCAAGAATGCCTTGAACAGTATTGGGGTCCATAGTTTTCATGGTAGTTGTTTTTGTCTCTGAGCAGGCCACCACCATTTCCGCTGTCAGCGGATCCGCTGGGAGCGGATTTCATTGCCGTGTGCTGCACCGATACCGGAGCATGGATACATGTCCGAACAATCAGTTGATGTGACGCAGATCCTGGATCAGCACATTTACCGGGAGCTTTTCGACCACCGCATTATTATCCTTGCTGACGCGTTGGAGCAGCATAATGCAAACCGCTTATGCACCTCGCTTCTTCTCTTGTCTTTCCGCGATCCCACCGCCGATATTGTCTTTTTGATTAATTCCCCAGGTGGGTCCGTGCCCGGAATGTTGGCGATTCGCGATTGCATGAATGGCATTCCCAACGACGTGATCACAGTAAATCTAGGCATGGCATACAGCGCAGGACAGTTTTTGTTGTCCGCCGGAACGCAAGGCAAGCGTTTCTGCCTTCCCCATGCCAAGGTGTTGTTACACCAGGGTTCGGGTGGAATTGGCGGCGTGGCGCAGGATATTGAAATTCAAGCTAACGATATTCGCCACACGCGGGACTCGGTGTTGGAGTGCATTTCGGAGGATACCGGACGCAGCCTCGCGGAGGTCACCCATGATTCCCTGCGTGATCGTTGGTTCACCGCCAAGCAAGCTTTGGAGTACGGCTTCGTTGATCACATCACCGCAGATGTCTCCCAGTTTCTTCAACGTCCCACCCGGGTCATGGGGCTTTCAGCGAAAGGACATGCGCACTCATGAGTTCGACGTACACAATCCCCTATGTGACAACCCGCAGTGGAAACACCGAAAAGACGGTTGACATTTATAGCCGCTTGCTTGATGAGCGCATCATTTACATCGGCACCCCCATTGATGATGGCGTAGCTAATGCCGTTATTGCCCAGCTATTACATCTGGAAAACGACAACGCCGACATGCCCATTTCCCTATACCTCAATTCCGCTGGCGGCTCCATGTCCGCGACGTTGGCAATTTACGATTGCATGCAATTTGTTCACCCCACCCTTGAAACAACATGCGTCGGCCAAGTTGTGTCGTCCTCTGCGTTGCTCCTTGCTGGAGGCACGCACGGGCACCGACTGATCCTGCCGCACGGCCGGGTGGTACTGCATGCACCCGTCACAGAGGGCGGTCGTGGCGCGATCCCAGACCTGATCATTGAAGCCGAGGAAATTGAGCGTATCCGCAGCATGCAGGAAGAGATTCTTGCCCAGCACTGCGGCGTTTCTGCCGAGCAGGTCCGCAAAGACACCGAAAGGAAACTGGTTCTTACCGCACAGCAGGCCGTGGATTACGGCCTGGCGGATAATATTGTTGCCACTTCTCGACGCCCCGATAGTTAGGCCGCCAGCAACAACACCGGCGTGCTCGCGGCGTTGTGGATGTCGCCGTTCCCACTGTCACCCTTCTCCACCACGGATTTCGCCAGGTCAAGCGTAGACATTCCTAATGCTCCAGCAATGGCATCAATCATTTCAGAGGACGGATCTTTCATTCCGCGCTCGATTTCGGACAGGTACTGAGGCGAAACTCCCGAACGTTCAGCAAGGTCAGAGAGACGATCCCCGCGCTGCGTGCGCGCTGATCGGATTTCTTTGCCAAGCATTTCCCGCCACAACTCACCAGTGATACTGGTGTCCTTGGTGGGTGGCGTTTGTGGTTCGGAGCAGATGACGTACATGTGGAAAGTGTACACGCGTATTCGGGGTTGAAGTCGGGTACCCCTGTGGGCGTCGATACGCGAAAAAAGTGGTTGCAGCGGCGCAAACAGGGGTATCCTAGTATGCCGTATCGCAAACTTTTTTCTTGCAGGGAGCAACATTGGCAAAAATTATTTACACCCGCACCGACGAAGCACCGTTGTTGGCCACGTACTCACTAAAACCAGTTGTTGAGGCATTCGCCGCCACCGCCGGAATTGATGTTGAGACCCGTGATATTTCCCTCGCGGGCCGCATCCTGTCTCAGTTCAGCGACTATCTTTCTGAAGAACAGCGTGCGGACGACGCACTCGCTGAACTGGGCAAGCTGGCCCAGACCCCCGAAGCGAACATCATCAAACTTCCCAATATCTCGGCATCCGTCCCACAGATGAAGGCCGCAATCGCCGAGCTGCAGAGCCAAGGGTACGCGCTCCCTAACTACCCGGACTCCCCCAGCACCGATGAAGAGAAGGATGTTCGCGCGCGTTACGACGCCGTGAAGGGTTCCGCAGTTAATCCGGTGTTGCGCGAGGGTAATTCCGACCGCCGTGCCCCCATCGCTGTGAAGAACTTTGCCAAGGCACATCCACACCGTATGGGCGTGTGGTCGCAGTCCTCTAAGACCAACGTGGCCACCATGGACGACCACGACTTCCGTCACAACGAGAAGTCGGTGATTATGCCCGCCGACGATGTGCTCACGATCAAGCTTGTTGGTGCCGATGGAACTGAGACCGTTCTCAAGTCTGATTTGAAGGTGCTAGCCGGTGAGGTCATTGATGGAACCTTCATGTCGGCAAAAGCACTCGACCAGTTCCTAGCTGCGCAGGTTGCACGCGCTAAGGAAGAGGGTGTGCTGTTCTCCACACACCTGAAGGCCACCATGATGAAGGTGTCCGATCCGGTGCTGTTCGGCCATGTGGTGCGCGCTTATTTTGCTGATGTGTTTGATCAGTACGGTGACCAGCTGAACGCGGCTGGTCTGAATGGCGAGAACGGCTTGGCCGCCATTTATGCCGGCCTGGATTCCCTCGATAACGGTACTGAAATCAAAGCCGCGTTTGATAAGGCCCTGGCCGAGGGCCCGGCGTTAGCCATGGTCAACTCAGATAAAGGCATCACCAACCTGCATGTTCCTTCCGATGTGATTGTGGATGCTTCCATGCCCGCCATGATCCGCACCTCCGGTCACATGTGGAACGCCGCTGGTGAAGAGCAGGATACGCTGGCTGTTATTCCTGACTCCTCCTATGCAGGCGTGTACCAGACGGTGATTGATGATTGCCGTGCTCACGGGGCCTTCGATCCCAGCACCATGGGCACTGTTCCCAACGTCGGCCTCATGGCACAGAAGGCTGAGGAATACGGCTCCCATGACAAGACCTTCAAAATCCCGGCCGATGGCACTGTCCAGGTGGTTAATTCCGCTGGCGACGTGCTGATTGAGCACGCCGTGGAGGCTGGCGATGTTTGGCGCGCCTGCCAAACCAAAGACGCACCCATTCAGGACTGGGTCAAGCTCGCCGTTACTCGCTCACGGTTGTCTGGCATGCCCGCTATCTTCTGGCTTGATCCCGAGCGTGCGCATGACCGCAACCTCACCACGTTGGTGGAAAAATACCTGAAGGATCACGACACCGAGGGGCTGGACATCAGCATCAAGTCTCCAGTGGAGGCAACTCAGGTGTCCATTGACCGTATCCGTGAGGGCAAAGACACCATCTCCGTCACAGGCAATGTGTTGCGTGACTACAACACCGACCTCTTCCCCATCCTGGAGCTAGGGACATCTGCGAAAATGCTGTCAGTTGTTCCTCTCATGGCCGGCGGTGGCCTGTTCGAAACCGGTGCCGGTGGCTCCGCCCCGAAGCACGTCCAGCAACTGGTGGAGGAGAACCACCTGCGCTGGGATTCACTGGGTGAGTTCCTGGCATTGGCCGAGTCCTTGCGCCACTTTGCCAACACCGACGGCAATGCCAAGGCCGCCGTGCTTGCCGACGCCCTGGACCGCGCCACCGAAACCCTGCTCAACGAGGGCAAATCCCCCTCCCGCAAGGCCGGTGAAATTGATAACCGCGGCTCCCACTTCTACCTGACCTTGAACTGGGCTAAGGAACTGGCCACCCAGACCGAGGACGCGGATTTGGCTGCGGTGTTTGCTCCGGTGGCAGAAGCACTGGCCGCTGCAGAATCAGAGATCACCGCAACGTTTATTGATGTTCAGGGATCCCCTGCGGACCTTGGCGGATACTACAGCCCCTCTGAGGAAAAAACCAACGCTGTGATGCGTCCTTCCGCAACGTTCAACGCGATTATTGATGGCGTGAAGAAGTAACTCTGCTTTTCACGCAGCACAACCCCTGATACGCACTACCCCTAGTTGTGTGGTCAGGGGTTGTTGCGTTACTTGTGTCTGACATGATGTGAGGGTGTGTGATGAAGACATGAGTCACCAGGACAATGGCTTACTGCAGATAGGAACGTTTTCCACGCTATCTAGGATCAGCGTGCGGATGCTGCGTCACTACCAGGAACGTGGACTTCTCATTCCCGCGCATATTGACCAGTTCAGTGGATACCGGTTTTACACAAGCGACCAGCTTGGCACAGCACACTTGATCGTCCAGTTGCGTGAGGCGGGTTTTTCCATCGACGCAATGTCCGATGTCCTTGATGCAGTTGAAGAGTCTTCTGGTGGCTCCGCTCGTATTGAGCATATTCTGAGCGCCCAACGCGACCTTCTCGCCCAGCATCGAGCTGAACTGAATGCACAGCAGGCGGCGCTTGACCTCGTCACCACCACCCTGAAAGGACACCCTGAAATGACTGATGTCATCAGGACCACACTGCCAGCACTAACCATTGCTAGTCTCCGCCATGTCGTACCCGGCTACCACGACGAAGGCATCCTGTGGCAGGAAATCATGCCCCTGCTCCAGGAAGCTGGAGTATCCTTCCCCGCCGGAGGCATCTCTGGAGCAACGTTCTACGACCCCGAATTCCGCGACAACGATGTGGACATTGAGGTGTGGATTCAGGTAACTGAGCCATTCACTGGCACTGCCCGATTGGAGTGCCGCAGCGTACCCGAGCGCGATGTTGTCATGGCCACGCTACATGGCGATTACTCTCAGATGCCAGCTGTCACCCAAGCGATTGGCGCATACATCGCTGACCATGGACTCACCACTGGCCCCATGTTCAATATCTATCGCGTCAGCCCAGCCCAGAATCCAGACCCCAGCAGCTGGATCACTGATGTGTGCTTCCCAGTAACAGAAGCATCACTATAACCGCCTACCGTACGGGTGTGCACCAAAGCGTGCGCACCCATTATCTTTTACCCGGCTATCGAACTTATATACGAAAAATAAATAGCAATGTCTACCATAGCGGATTTACTACAGTTATGCACTGAGCGCCTGGACGGTCCGCGGTATCGATAGGCGTTACCGCAGAAAAAGGCACCGATTCAATACTTCAAGTAGCAATAGTGCATACTAGTAGAGATTGAGCTACTTCCGCATGAAAGGACACATATGGGCATCCCTTTTGTCGACCTCATTGAATGCCTTGACCCAGATCCGCAGCTTGTTATGTGGAAATGGCCTGTTGAAAACGGGCAAATCAAAACGGGTGCCCAACTTATCGTCCGCGAAAACCAGATCGCGTTGACGCTGGCACACGGCCAAGCAAGCGCGGTGTATGGCCCCGGCCGCCACACGCTTCCCAGCGTGAACATACCGGTTTTAGACCAGTTGAAGGGCTGGAAATACGGGTTCGCCTCACCCAATATTTACGACGTATTTTTCATGGTCACGCGCCAATTCGTAGACCTGAAATGGGGCACCCCCGCCCCCGTCATGATGCACGACCCCAAGTTCGGCCAGGTTCGCGTTCGAGCTTTCGGTTCGTACAACGTCCGCATTACCGACGCCGCGCGGTTCTTCCGTGAATACGCGGGCTCATACCCATTACTGTGCATCCGCGACCTTGAGATTCAGCTACGCGACTACATTGCCGCAAAGTTCGGCGAGATCATGGCCACCTCCGGCATCAGCGTCATGGATTTCGCCGCGAACCTGTCGATGGTAAACGCACGCCTCGCCCCCGCCATAGCCCCATACTTCGAGGACCTGGGGGTTTCCGTCACGCAATTCAGCATCGCTTCCGTCACCCTCCCCGACGAGGTCAACGAATACTACGACAAAGTCACCGGTATGAACATGATCGGCGACATGGACAAGTTCCAGCGATTCAACACCGCGCTCGCTACTGGCGACGCCCGGACTGCCGCAGGTGCTGGCGCGCAAGACGGCATGGCCATGGGACTGTTGTTCAGCGAGATGGCGGCGACCCAGCAACAGACACAACAGGCGGCGCCGGCGCCCGCTCCAGCGGCAACACCTGCGGCAGCTAACCCCATGGAGAAGCTGACCACATTGAAGCAGATGTTCGACGCGGATCTCATCACCGAACAGGAATACGCCGCCAAGAAAGCCGCGATCTTGGAGGAGATGTAAATGGCTGAATCGATCGTTGAGCGCATGCGCCGACAGGCGTTCGCCAGCACAAAACGTGACGTGCACTACGAAGAGGAACAACTCACCACTGAAACGACAGTGTGCCCTGGGTGCGGCGCCGGCCGTGCGGAAGAACACGGCGTTAAGGAATGTCGCTACTGCGGGTACGTGTTTATCAGCGCCGACCTGTAGCAGCACAACAAACAACATAATTTTTAAGAAGGATTGAAGGACATTATGGGGCAATCTCTCCAGATGATTACAGAATTACGGGAACGCCTTGACGTATTTCTGGGCAAGCTCCGGCAGCGCGGCGAAGAAATCGCCGCCGAAGCCCGAGCTACGGCACCAGAGATCAAAGCAAACGACACCGATGAGTACAAACGCTCATTCCTGGCTTTTCAAACTGGAATTGGCAACCAGATGCACCAGTTGGTGGAGAAGGCAGAGCAGGTGTTCCACAAGCAGTTCTCTGTGTATATGAGTGTTGAAGACCAGAACGTCCGCGCCGTCTTCTTAGAGGCAGAGGACGCCGTTGAGGACTTCAGCGACTACATTGACACGCTCACCGAATCCATTTTCATGGAGTCAGAAACCGACGACGCCGAAAAACAGTACAACCAGGCTGTTGCCGATTGGAAGGAAGCTGCTGCACGTTTTACCTGTTCGCAGTGCAGTGCCCCGATTCCGGTCACGCAACTGTACTACCAGGCACAATACCTCACCTGCACAGGATGCGGAACGCAAACAACATTCATGCCGTCAACGGCAATGCGGAACGCACCACAAGCGGCGGAGGCACTCGCGGAACTTCGTACTCGTCATATAGAGGAAGAAAATTACCGCATTGCCACTTCCCCCGGTGGCTGGGTTGGTCAAGTTATCATGCTGCACATCAACTATGAACTGGCGCAGCATCGCGAGCTTGTGCGTCTACTGCCAGCATACGCAGAAACCCGGGTTGATTTCCTCCGCAAATCCATTGTGGAAGAAGCAAGAACCAAGGGACACACGAAACTTGAACCAGCAGGAACTCGCGAAGCTGACGTCACCTACTACAACGTGATGGGCAGCCTCGGCGACACGATGCGCAACCTACGTGCAGCACAGGACACGCAGTTCGCCAACATTGTTGAACTCATTGTCCGTGACCTTGCGCGACCTGGGTGCGAAGTCGCAAACGCCATCATCAACGGAACATACACGGACGAACTGTGGGAAAAATACGCCGCTATAGCGTCCCGCAGTCCTGAGGACTACTAACCCCTACTCAACCCCAGCAAAGGACACATACATGTTTGATTTTCTGAAAAAGCTCTTCGGTGGCGCTTCCGAGGATGCTCCCTCTTCTACCGCATCTTCTGGGCGCTCCGCCGGTGGATCCCGCACAGCCCAAGCAGCAGGCGCCAACCCTGGCAAAGCACCCGCTGCCGCCTATAATGCACGCCCCAACTCCAAGGAAACCGGAGTTCCGAATCCGGACGGCTCCACCTTCGGATACCGACCGAACGGCGAACTGTTCTTTGTGCACCCCTTCAGCGTTGCCATCACCGGAGAGTTTCTTCATGACAGCTTCGATGAGGAAGCACTCGCATGGCTGCCCAAACCACAACCCCCGGCAGGCTTCCCTGCAGATGCGTACGAGTACGCAGATAAATGGCTTGACCTGTGGGAACGTGCCCTGGAGCCGCAGTTCGAGTTTTATGAGCAGATCGACACCAATAAGTCTGTTCCAGGAGCCCAGGATGCACTAGAGCGCTGGGAGGGGGTCTTGCGCGCCATTGATACTGAGGCCACCCAGCTCGGCGATTTCAAGGGCGCTCGCAACCTTGTGCTGGGCAACAGTGACATGCACGAATCTGTGGACACCTACATTGAGGTATCCAGGGATTACCTGGCCAAGCGCATCGACTGGGACTCCCTTGATCAAGAAGACAAGCAGGAGATCATCTACGACTGCATTGGTACATTGTTTGGGTTCTACACGAGGCGTAATGAAATTCTCGCTGGTTTCTACCAGGATCCCAGCGGCCAAGCTGCGCGACAGGCGGAGGAAGAGGCATTTGCACCGTTAATGGCCATGCGCAACGTGGATACCTCCGCACCCGAGCTCCAGCCAATTGCTGGCGTGAGCCTGCACGACTTCGTTGCTGGTTCACAGAGGCTTCACGCCAACGCGCCCATTGAAGAAGTCACCACCATACTGGGCATTGAGCGCCCGCAATGGGATCAGGCAGCAGCGGAATGGCAGCACCGCATTGGTACTCACCCGATGACCGTGGGGGTGGAGTACAGCAACCTTATGTCGCAGCCGCATCCGCTGTTCAGTGGGGCAGCTGGGGCCGGCTCCTCCCAAACGGGGCAGGCCGGGAATAACTCGGCTCGACTGAGCACCGACCGCAATTTCTACGTTGAGGTTGCTGCAGCTATGGGTGCAGCTGGTGAAGCTGGCATTGACACTGACGGCTACCTTCATGAGCACTACGGCGTCTCCATAGCTGAGGCTGGGGCCGCAGGCGTGACGTGGATGTCTGATTTTACTCAGGCGGGCGAACTCACCACTCTGATTCAGTCTCGACAAGCAGAGATAGCCAAGGAGATTGCACAACTTGCTGGCCCAGGTGCCGCAGATGATATCGAGTTCTAAGTAACACATAAAACGGGGCAGCAGTTCACCTTTCTGCCGCCCCGTTTTCCATGCCACAGTGGCTCAAAAACTCTTGCTTAGCGACGCCGCGTACACCCGCACGTCTGATAAGCCCATGCACATCAGCTCAATAGTGCCATCAATAGAAAAATATTTCCACTATGAAAATGCACGAATTATATCATCACATGCATTTCCATAATGGAAATATCATTTGCAGAGATTCCCCCGAATCTCCACGGTCCGCGCCACACCCCTTATGTGTTCAGCAGATTTAAAGAAAGGTTAACACTTGGCATGGATAATCGGGAAAATTTTTGCATAACAATCATCCACCCATACCCCCGTAACTGGCCTTGAACTGGGATTTTAATAAACTAGTCACACGAATTAAAACACCCCCGACGCCCCCATAATAGTACGCAATCCGCCCGTGATCCTCGCCAGATAAAGGCAAATAGAACCAGGGCGGATGGTTTCAGCTGTTTTCCTCTAACAGCACCGTCCTTTCGGATTGAGTTCTTGCTCAGCCCACCGCATACGCCAGTATTCTCGCTCGGTGGGTATGGGTGCACAAGGGTGGTGTTGTTGTAGGTACGTGACGTATTTTTCATAGTCACGTTCCCCCATCACATCACCGATATACACCCAGCAGCTGCGCATGAGCTGCCACACCTTCGCCACTGCGCTCACAATGATGCGATTAGTGGTGAGCATGTGCTGTTCGTTCCGTCGGCGGCGCCTCTGTTGCCCACACCTGAGCAACACTCTTTTCTATGCTCGTCGCCCCCAAACCACTAGGAGCAAAAAACGCGGACGGGCTGAAGGGTTCTTCACTCGTAGCAATCTCTTCGCCCCGCTGGCGTGCAACAATGGCTTTGTAGCAGGCTACTGCAGCCGCAGCGATAACGATAAGCACAAGCACCGCGAAGAGTATGGACAGCACGCCTTGGATTGCGGTGTTGCGAACCACGGCGTCGATTTCCGCTGGGGACTTGGCACTCTTAAATGTGGTGAGTCCTTGAGCGGCAGCTTCTTTAAAGCGGTTGTGCTGGGCCCAGTACCCAATGGATGGGTTGCTGGAGAATACCTTCTCCCACGACGCAGTCATAGTCACAATCACGTCCCAGAACAACGGAATGGCAGGGATCCACGCCCACTTGTACATACCTTTCTTCACCACAACCACGAGGACAAGGGACAAGGCGATGGCCGCAAGCAACTGGTTTGCAATGCCGAAAAGCGGGAACAGGACGTTGATGCCGCCGAGCGGATCAGTCACACCCATGAGCAGAATGGCTCCCCACAAAGCGCACACCGCAATGGTGGAAATCCAGTTGCCCACAGTCCAGGTGGGATCTTTGAAACGCGCGAGGCCGGGGACGTTGGCGAGGGTGTCGGTCATCATGAAGCGTGCGACACGGGTACCAGCGTCCACGGTGGTAAGGATAAACAGTGCCTCGAACATGATGGCAAAGTGGTACCAGAAGGACTGCATCTCGGGGTGCCCGAAAATGTCGGTCAGAATGTGCGACATACCGAACGCGAGCGTCGGCGCACCACCAGTTCTGGAAATGATGGTGTGCTCCCCCACCGCCGCAGCAGCACTGGTGAGTTGTTCGGGCATAAGGTTAGAGCCAGGAAGTCCCAGGGAGTTCACAAACTCAGCAGCACTTTCGGGTTTTCCACCAGTCATGGAGGCTGGAGCGTTCATCGCGAAGTACACATGACGGTCCAAAATAACGGCGGTGATGAGAGCCATGATGGCCACGAAGGACTCCATGAGCATGCCGCCGTACCCGATCACGCGCATTTGCGTTTCTTTTTCCACCAGCTTGGGCGTGGTCCCAGAGGAAATCAGCGCGTGGAACCCAGAGAGAGCACCGCAAGCGATGGTGATGAAAAGGAAGGGGAACAGATTGCCGGCAAAAACTGGCCCGTTGCCGTTTTTAGCAAAGTCGGTGATGGCGGGCATGTGCACCTCGGGGCGGTCAATGAGAATACCCACTGCAAGCAGCCCGATCACGCCAACCTTCATAAAGGTGGACAGGTAATCGCGTGGCGCAAGCAGTAACCACACGGGCAGGATGGCTGCGACAATGCCGTAACCAATAAGCACCCAGGCAAGCACGATCTTGGACCAGGTGAACATTTCCACACCCCAGGAGGTATCAGCAACCCAGCCACCAGCGACGATAGACAGAAGCAGCAGGACAACACCGATGACGGAAACTTCACTCACGCGTCCGGGGCGCAGATAGCGTAGGTACACGCCCATGAACAGCGCAATCGGCACAGTCATGGTGATGGAGAACACACCCCATGGGCTTTCTGCAAGGGCGTTGACCACCACAAGTGCCAACACCGCAATGATGATGATCATGATGGTAATCACGGCGAGGATGCCGGCAGTGCCACCAACGACTCCCATTTCATCGCGGATCATCTGCCCCAGTGAGCGACCTTTCCTGCGCGTTGACACCCACAAGACCAGGTAGTCCTGCACAGCACCAGCCAGGATAACGCCCACAACAATCCAGATAGTACCGGGAAGATACCCCATCTGGGCTGCCATGACAGGCCCCACCAGCGGGCCAGCACCCGCAATCGCAGCAAAGTGGTGCCCGAATAGCACTCGCCGGTCAGTTGGCATAAAGTCCTTGCCGTCATTGGCGTATTCGGCAGGGGTAGCGCGATCGTCGCGAGGCTTCACCACCTTGTATTCGATAAGCCGCGCGTAGAACGTGAAGCCGATGATGTAGGAACCAACTGCAGCAAGCACCAACCACACTGCGTTGACTGTTTCGCCACGGGATAACGCGATGGTTCCCCACCCGGCTGCTGCTGCGATGGCCACAAGGAGAAGCACGATCTTTTTCTTCAACGACATGCGTCTGTGGTCGTGGACACCAACAGGCAGGTCACACGCATCTGAATAGACCAGTTCCACTCCGTCAGGAACCGTGAGTCTGTCCTTGACATCCTGTTTTGTCATGACAGCCCTTCCTTTCCAAACTCCAAAAATATGAGGTGAGTCATACTTAGCTCAAAATTATGCGCCTGGTCACACCGTATCCCGAATGATGGGACTTTAAAAGGGGTTTTAGGTCACTGCTACTGAAAAAAATCCATCAAACCGCGCATAAACACTGCTCAGCCACACGGCGCGAGGAACAAATCACATAACCAAACCCACAACGTAGGCTTGTGTTATGAGGTTTTCTTTTCATCAACCACCCCTGCCACCTACCCCCGTCACCCGCAGGCCCATCGTGACAACAGTGGGTACGGCGGCCGTCGTTACGCTTGCCGCACTCCTAACGCCGCCAGCAAGCAACGCTTTCACGGTGACAGCCGACACAGAGAAGCAGCTGTGTCGGGTAGACCCTAACTCCCCCTCGCAGGTACGGGACTTCTGGAACAAGCTGGAAAACGATGTCCGCAAGGCACGCATCGCAGAAATCGACAAAGCCTCCCCAGGGTTTGCCGCCGACCTGGCCGCCTACGAATCAGGCAGGGAAGGAGCGCCAACTGTCAACGACCTGCAACAGCGCATCACCAATACGGGCGGACAGGAAGGCTTAGGTATGCTCACCACACAAACCGCGGCCGATGCCGGAATTGATGCCGCCACCGACCCCGGTTTTAGAACCGAATACACCGAGCAGCAGGCACGCACTGCCGCGCAGGACATCGGCGACAACCCCGCCGCAGCCATTTCCGGAACCCTGCAGAGCCAAGCATCCTCCGGCATGCGTATCGACGCCCTCCGATCCGAACTCTTCAGCACCCGCGCTGCTGACTACAACTCCGCACAACAAACCCTGAAGACCAACCTCACACACTGCGCCGATGAACTAGCTGACGCACGCCCCATGCCCTGGCAACAAAAGGCACTCATCGCAGCAGCGATCGTCGCCGCCCTCCTTGTAGGGGTAAAAGCTTGGTTTAATTCGAGAAAACCAAGCCGACACCAGGCACAACGATAATGGACAGACAGAGCGGTTTGCACTAGACCGAGCTGTTCACTATGTTGGTGTAAAATTCATCGATACTAAGGATTGCTACCCATGCCACAATACGACAACAGCAATGCAGCCGACTGGGGCTTCGACACCCGCTCCATCCACGCGGGTCAAACAGTCGACAGCGACACCAGTGCACGCAACCTTCCCATCTTCCTCACCTCCTCTTACGTATTCGACAACGCCGAACACGCTAAACAACGCTTCGCCCTCGAAAACCTCGGCCCTGTATACAGCCGCCTCACCAACCCCACCGTTGAAGTCGTAGAAAACCGACTCGCTTCACTGGAAGGTGGCGTGCATGCTGTCCTCTTCGCTTCCGGGCAGGCGGCCGAAACAGCAGCAATCCTCAATCTCGCCCGCGCAGGCTCCCATATCGTCTCCTCCCCGCGGCTTTACGGCGGCACAACCACGCTATTCACCGTCACCCTCGCCCGCCTGGGAATAGAAACCACCTTCGTGGACGACCCCGACGATCCTGCCTCCTGGCAGGCTGCCGTCCAAGACAACACCGTCGCCTTCTACGGCGAAACCTTCGCCAACCCCCAGGCCGACATCCTCGACATTCCCGCTATTGCCGAGGTGGCACACGCCAACAACGTCCCGTTCATTGTGGACAACACGCTCGCCACCGCAGCACTCGTCCGTCCCCTCGAACTGGGTGCTGACATCGTTGTCGCATCCCTGACCAAGTTCTACACCGGCAACGGCTCCGCGCTCGGCGGTGTCCTCGTCGACGGTGGGCAATTCGACTGGACCATTGAACGCAATGGTGCCCCCGTATTCCCCGACTTTGTCACACCCGACCCCGCCTACCACGGCCTCCGCTACGCCGACCTCGGCCCCGCTGCCTTCGGGCTCAAAGCCCGAGTCGGACTCCTTCGCGACACCGGTGCAGCCCCCTCGGCCTTCAACGCATGGGTCACTGCCCAAGGCTTGGAAACACTGTCCCTGCGCGTTGAACGACACAACAGCAACGCCAAGAAAGTCGCCGAATTTTTGGCACGCCACCCCAAAGTCGCCACTGTCAACTACGCCGGACTTGAAACATCCCCCTGGTACAGCATCAAAGAAAAACTAGGACTCGACTACACCGGCTCCGTCCTTTCCTTTGACATCAAAGGCGACAAGGATGCAGCATGGGCGTTTATCGACGCCCTGAAACTCCACTCCAACGTCGCCAACGTCGGTGATGTGCGCTCCCTCGTTGTCCATCCCGCCACCACAACACACTCGCAGTCAAACGAGGAAGAACTCCGCCGCGCCGGGATCAACCAGTCCACCATCCGACTCTCGGTGGGCATTGAAAACATTGATGACATCATCGCCGACCTCGAAGCGGGCTTCGCTGCCATCAGCTAAGACCTGTTAGCGGAACGAAAAAATCCCTCGTCCCTGGTGCTGGGAGAGGGATTTTTACGCTTCAACGAAGAAGACTAGATGCGGAACGGCAGCGGAATGTTGGAGTGCCGCAAGAACCCAAAGATAGCCGCAAGGATCGCGCCAGCGACGCCCAGACCTGCAAGAACCTTGACGAACTGAGAGTTACTGCTGCCAGGCGCAGTCGGCTCACCTGGATTCGGGTTGGGAGCGGGTGCCGGAGAGCAGTTCTGGGAGACTTTCACCTTGCCGGTAATTGCGCCGGTGTGAATGTCGTCTTTATAGAAGTCACCCAAAGCGCTGATAACGTCCTGGGAACCAAACTTGCCTTGACCATTGGAAGCAAATGCAACATCACCGGCCTTGAGCGCGAGCGGTTCCTTCAAGGTCCACTCGGAGACCTTAATTTGCTTTGCGTCTTGCCATTCTCCGGCAGTGTTGTTATCTACACGCTTGCGGTAGTGAACGTCTGCGTACAGCTCAAGCTTGCTTCCCTCAGCCTTGAGGTTGAAGTTGCTGAACGTATTGTCCAGAACATAGTTATCACCATGCTTATGTCCCTGGTAGTGCATGGTGCCATCCACATTCAATTCCGCCTGGTTGACGCCTGTAGAAACCCCCTTAGAGGCAACAAACTTGTAGTTGCTTTTGGCCTTATTGGCCTCGTTCAGGTTGGTGATTCCGCCCGTGAGTTCTGATGTTCCATGAGCGATCGTACCGTGGATGTAATTATTCCAACTATCGCGGAAATCCCACTCAAATTCGCCACCAGTGACTTTGAAAACAGCCTTGTCATCGGTGCAGGTTGTTTGCTGCTGCGCGATTGCAGTGGTTGGGACAACTACTGCCCCAGCAGCGATGGATGCCGCCATAAAAGCGGCTAATGAATGCTGGAAACGACTTGCGCTTGTCATACGAGACTCCTGTAGTGAGCGGGCGTCAACCACCCGGAAAACAATATTTAGGATAGGCACACCTTAGCTTAAAAACTTAGTAAAAATCAAGCTTTAGCTCTGTATTTGTTAATAAAACATTTAGTTAAATGTAAGATTGAACAGCTCACTAAGGGTTTCCTGTAGACCATCACCTACCCCCGCTTCCCTCCCCCGCTTTGGGAAAACTTGAACATCTCCTGCAGGCGACAGCACAACCTGAATATCCCAGCCGTACACCGCACTCAGCGTCTCTTTGGTATACACCTCAGCAACAGTCCCCTGCGCCGCCACAGTACCGTCAGCAAGGCACACAATGCGGTCACAATACGCAGCGGCGGCATTAAGATCATGCAACACCACAATCACGGCAGCGCCATTTTTTGCGAGTGCCCGAACCAAGCCCAACGCCTGCTCCTGATGCCCAATATCCAGGGCAGCGGTAGGTTCATCAAGCAGAACAACGGGTGTTTGTTGCGCCAACACACGCGACAGCGCCACTCGCGCCCGCTCCCCGCCCGAGAGGGTCATAATGTCACGATCCGACAGGTGGCTTACCTCAGTGGCAGCAAGCGCGGCATCGATAATCGCATCGTCGCGCACAGATTGGTCCGTGCGTGCCCATGGACGCCTACCCATGGACACCACATCGCGAACCAAGAAAGCAAAAGAAACAGACACATCCTGAAGCATCACCGAGCGCGACTTCGCCAACTCCAACGCCGATGCCTGCACGGGATCGTATCCACAGATAGAAACCGAACCTGAGAAAGGAATGAGATCACCGCTCAGGACAGACAGTAGCGTGGATTTTCCTGCACCATTCGGACCAATGAGGCCCAGTACTTCACCGCGGCGAGCAACCACCGAGACGTCGTTAAGCAGCGTTTTCTCCCCCATGACCACCGTAATACCAGTGGCAGAGAGCAAAGCCTCAGCAGGCATCAGTGCCTTCCTTTCATCAGCATCCGCCGAAGCAGAACAAAGAACGTCGGTCCACCCACCAGGGCGGTGAAAATACCGATGGGCAAATCGGCAAAGGGAATAAGCGTGCGCGCAGCAATATCCGATAACCCAATGAGCACCGCGCCAGCCAACGCAGACGCGGGAATGAGAACCTTATTCGCAGGTCCCGTAATTCCACGGAGCAGATGCGGAACAATTAGACCAACAAAGCCGATCAGTCCGGCGTAGGCCACGGCACCAGCTGTGAGCAATGTGGAGGCACCAATGGCGGTAATGCGCAGCCTGGAAACATTGATGCCAATGTGCCCCGCAGCTTTTTCACCCAGTGCCAACACATCAAGCTGCCCACCAATGCGCAGCGAAATAGCCGCACCCGCAATAATGATCGGCGCGACCACAATTACATGCTTCCATTGCGAACCGTTCAGTGACCCCATTTGCCAAAAGATAATCTGCTCACGCGATGTCGTGGGAGCAAGGTAAACGAGGAAGGAAATGATCGCACCTGCCACGGCATTAATGGCAATGCCTGTAAGAATGAGGTTGATCACGTGCACGCGGCCGTCGTGACGCGCCAGCTGGTACACAACTGCGGTGGTCGCTACAGCCGTGATAAACGCCGCAGCAGGCACAGTGGACGTGCCAAAAATCGTAATGTTGAAAACAATAACCAAGGCGGCGCCAACGCCCGCGCCGCTGGTCACGCCAATGACACTCGGTTCCGCCAGTGGGTTAGCAAAAACCGCCTGCATCAGCGCACCGCTGACGCCCAACGCGGCTCCCACCAGCAGTCCCAGCACTAGGCGCGGCAGCCTAATCTTCCACACCACAGATTCGGCAAGGCTAACGCCCTCTGGACCTGCGATAAGGATACGCGGCACGTCACCAACAGGAATGTGGTATTGCCCCACCGACACAGAAAACAGGACACCACCAACTAACAGCACAAGGAGCATGGCAAACAGCACTACTCGACGCCGCGTTCGGGTGCGGAACACCTCACTCGCAGCGGGTCTTCCTGCCTTCGCCGTATCCCGACTGTACTCTGGGCACTGAACGATACTCGTATTCGTCACTGTCAGCGCCTTTTACTGAGCCTGATCTGGGTTATACACTGCCTGCGCCGTTCGCAGTAACAATTCACCGGTTTGCGGACCAAACGCCAGCGACTGCCCATCCGGCAGTGCAACAACGCGTTGATGCTGCCCAGCCGTGGTCTGCTCTACTCCAGGTCGCTGCATCAATCCTTCAATGCCGCCGGTGGATTTCAACCCCTCCGTCATCATGATGAACACGTCAGGGTTGAGTTTGGCCAGTGCCTCAGCGTTTGCTGGGGCGGCATCTTTCAAACCGTTTTCTGCGGCCACATCCACCGCACCAATGCCCTCAATCAAATCCTGCGCACCAGTGCCTTCGCCCAGGATGAAGAACACGCCACCGTTACCACGCGCGTACAAGAACGCCATACGTAGCGGCTGGTCTGGTGCAAGTTTCTTCACTGCTTCCATATCGGCATCAAGGTCTTTTTTGCTGCGCTCTGCCAGTTTGTCGGCTTCATCAGGCAGGCCGACCACCGAACCAAGGTTCTTAATGTCATCGCCGATGGAGGCGATGTTTCGAGTCGGCTCCATGACAACCACGGTCACGCCCGCATCACGGATCTGATCGATAGCCTCGCGGGGGCCAATGCTGTGGTCAACAATCACCAGGCTTGGGGACAGTTGGAGCACAGCTTCAACGTTGATGTTGTGCCCACCTTGAGTGACCACGGGAAGATCAGCCAGTGCCGGTTCGGTTGAACTAACTGTGCGGCCAACGATGTTGTTCTGCAGCCCGAGGCCCATGAGGGTTTTGGTGTAGGTTCCGTACAAATCGAGGGCAAGAATGCGCGACACATCCTTGACGGTGACGTTATAACCATCAGCATCGTTGAGTTCAACAGGGAGCTGAGGCTGAGCATTATCGGTCACAGGAACCACGTCACCCATGTCTGGAACAGTTGAAATTCCGGTAAACGTGCGCGGGTCTTTCAATGAAGCACGGTCGGGTAACGATTCCCGGAGTTCCTGATCGCTGGTTGTTGCCTGGCTGTCCCCTAAGGCATTCGTGGACAACGGCGCGTTGCATCCGGCGAGCGCCCCGGTGAAAGCTAAGGCAGCACACATGAGCACTGCTGTGAACGTAGTACGCATAGTCGCTGCTGGGATCACAAGCGGACCTTTCCTAGTGGTGTGGTGAATGGTGAAACGCATGGGTGGTTAACGGCTGTTGGGATTTCGGGAAACAAACTGGGATAGGGTGGCTCCGGCAATCACAAACGCACCCAGGATCATCAGGATGGGAGTGGTAAAAGGCGAACCGCCAGTGCCTGCACCATCAGCGTCCGCCGCTGCGGATTTGATTTTGAACGAGCCTTTGCTGTCAAATCCTGCTCCCTCGGAGGAATCTTGTGCCCCATTGGTCTTCACGCCAAGCTTCGCTGCGGCAGCAGACCCCGACTTGGCGTTGGTACCGCCAGCGGCATTCCCGCTTTTTGCACCGTTTGCGCCGGACGAACCACCGGCTTTGGTTGCAGCGGCAGCCGCAGCATTGCCGCCGGCACCGGCAACTCCCCCACCAGAAGCACCAGACCCCTGCCCCGCAGTACAGCTTGCTGCACCACCAAGAGATGCGGTGAAACTAATTGGGTCTAGCTGGGTGCCTTCAGGGTAAAAGTCGGCGAACGCTTGGGCACCGGCTTGAGTCAGCGACGCTGTGGCAGAACCTGATGCTGCATTGTCACCTACGTTGAGCTGGTTGAAGGAAAGATTCGCCAGTGCAACTCGCCCAAAGTCCGTGTTGTGTCCCTCCATATTGTTGGAGGAAACGGTAGCCACCAGGGAACCTGAGTTGCCGCTCCACTGAATTTCCAGGTTGGACATGTTCAGTTGAAGCACCCCTTTATGACCTGTGAAGTGCATGGATCCAGGGAACAGGATGGTACCCGTGTTCGCCTTTGGGTCCACGGCCCCGGAGTTGCCGGCGAAGTGAAATTCGCCATCGCTGTGGGACACACCGCTCAGTTCCCACGAACCCTTCGCGATGGAACCAGTGATGTAGGACTGGAAGGACTGCTTAACACCCCAGGCCGCGCTAGCTTCCGTCACGCCTAGCGAACTTTCGGCTGTACACACAGATCCGGCACCGCCACCGCTTGTCGACGCCGCGCCTCCTGCGGCACCTTGGTGACCTCCACCCGCAGTCCCTGCGGTGGCAACAGCTCGCCCAGCGGTATCCCCACCTTTTGCGGCTCCACCACCGTTCCCGGTGCCGGACGCACCGCTTGCGCGGTTAACTGTGCCACCGCCAGGGCCAGGGCCAGGGCCATTGACGGACGCACCGTTCTGGTTGAAACGGGCACCCAACTTATCAATGTTGGTGATGATCTTATCCGTGGTGGACAGCAGGTTGTTCACCGCGGTGCCGTAGTCATTGGCTGTTTTCAGGGCATCGAGACCCGGGGCGTTGTTCTTCTTGGTCGAGGTCGTCTTGGAACCACCGCCGTTGCCACGTCCGCCGCTGCTATTGCCGTTGGTGACGTTAGCCACACGAGCTGCGCATTCGGCGCCAAGGTTGATGTTGGCGTTCAGCGGATCCATCTCGCCGCCGGTGCCGTAGTTGCCTAAGAAGAGCTTGTCACCAATATCGGTAAGGGTGACGTCACCGCTCAAATCAACGGCATCCGAGGTGAAGTCAGGTGTACCGTTCAAGGCAACCTCGGCGATAGCAACGTCGTCGCCTCGCACAAAGTTGTCCGGGGAATCTGCACTCATATCATCCGGCAGGTTGGCATCGTAATCCACCAGAATCTTGGCGGAGCTTCCGTTGACCGCAATCCTGAAATCTTTGAGCGTCATGTCGAGTTTGGGCTTGTCGTTATAGCTGTGCCCATAAAAGCGGATGCCGTTGTCCTCCCCAAGGGGCACGATGGTAGTGCCGTCATCGGTGGTTTCAATCGGTGGGAACGGCTCGTTGAACACGAACTCATCGCCGTTGTAATTGACGGTCCCTTCCGTTTTCCAACCGCCCTTGGCAATCCTGCCTTCAATGTAGCTGCGGAAGGACTGGCGCACGCCCCAGCCCACCTGCGAGACTGCACACTTCTCGCCTGCTTGGGCACCTGCCGATCCCATCAGTGTGTTATGGGGGGACACGATAGGAGTGACGGTCACACACGCCGCAGCTGCGATGGCAGCGGCCGCGAGGGGGCGTCGGAAAGCGCGTGCCGTGCGGCTCACAGACAACATTCGGGTACTCTCCTTAAACTAAGATACTCAGCTTCTCTAATCTCATTCTCAGAGATCAGTCCATGCATCCTTTCAAATTAGTTCAAGGTTAGACTAACCTAACCCACAGAAGATTCATAAGAAACCATTTGTCTAACCCCGTCCCTACCCCTTATCCGCAACAGCAAAGGACCGGATTTTAGTGCCATGACTGCGACAGAAACACCCTCGCAAAACTTCCGTAATCTCTACCCAGAGGTTGACCCCACCACACCCATCCGACTCGGACGGGGAGAGCACTTTGCGATCGTAGCCTCAACCGGCATCCTCGTGTTTGGCGCCGCCGCTGGAGACCTCCGAATCACAGGAGCAGGTTTTGCATTATTCCTGCTCAGCATTATTATCACTGCCTCCAAAACGAACCGTAGGATCCGACACGAAGCACGATCACGCTTTCCCGGTGAAGACTGGATTGAGTACCGAACCGCCCGTCATTTACGTACCGATATCATCGTTCCTGTTGGGTGGCTTATTATCAGCGTGATCACCGGCGCATGCCTCTGGTACGTCCCCGCGCAATACACCTACTGGGGAGCCTGTGGGGCAGCCGCAGCCGCATGTGTGATTATGTTGTTTTTGCCCGGCCTCTCCCCTCTGTGGGGTGAGACTACTAACACATCAGATGACACAGGTTTTTTTGATGTTGACTCAGGTTTTCTTGAGGAAACTTCATCAGCGCATCCCCAACCCAGCGTTGCGGATACCGCCGAGTTCGACATTACGGGGACCGACAACCACAGCAACTAGACTAGACAGAGCTGTACGTCTACAATTTCGAAAAAACCACGCCCCCTACGATCTGAGGTGGATGCATGCAACCACTCGTTGAGGAGAACACTCTCGGCCACCAGCGCATTGGCACGGTACGCACCGAAGCGGGGGCAGAGATCGCCGACGTTGTCATTGCTTACCAACGGTGGGGGGAACTGCGTATCGACGCCTCGGGAACCAGCAACATCATCCTCGTCGAACATGCCCTCACCGGTGATTCCAACGCAGTTGCGTGGTGGCCGGGCATCATCGGCCCCGGCAAAGCGCTAGACACCGACATCTACTGCGTGATGTGTACCAATGTCATTGGCGGTTGCAGCGGCAGCACAGGCCCCAGCTCGATTCATCCCGACGGTGCGGCGTGGGGTTCGCGATTCCCGGGAATATCCATCCGCGACCAGGTATCTACTGAAAAACAATTTCTTGACTCACTCGGCATTGATTCCATCACCGCCGTCGTGGGTGGATCCATGGGCGGGGCGCGGTGCCTCGAATGGTCGCTCCTCTATCCCTCCGTTGTACGATCCGCACTGGTGATGGCCGTATCCGCTAGAGCGAGTGCATGGCAGATCGGCATTCAGTCCTCGCAGATCGCCGCCATTGAGCATGATCCTAACTGGCAAGGCGGAGATTTCCACAACACCGGTCGCACCCCAGATCAGGGGCTGGCCACCGCGCGTCGCATCGCGCACCTGACCTATCGCGGCGAGCAAGAGGTTGATGAACGGTTCGGTGCGGACGCCCAACCCGGCGAAAATCCCCGAGGTCAGTTCCGCAGTTCCACGCAGCGCTTCGCGGTGGATAGCTACCTAGACCACCAAGCTAAGAAACTGGTGGAACGCTTCTGCGCAGGTTCCTACGTGACGCTCACTGACTCCCTCAACCGGCACGATATTGGACTGGGGCGCGGTGGCTTGAACAAAGCGCTGGCATCCTCCACGGTTCCCACCATGGTGGTAGGCGTGGACACCGACATTCTGTACCCGTACCACCAGCAAGAACACTTGTCGCGGAACCTGGGAAACCTCTTGGGAGTAGCCAAAATCGTCTCCCCCGTCGGACACGACGCCTTTCTCGCCGAAATACGCCAAGTGGACCGCATCATCCGCAGGTTCCGCGTGCTTGCCGGTATTTAACTAGCTTCCCAAGGAATCGACGGTACCCGCCACAAACATCATGCTGACCCCCAGCGTGGTGGTAAAGGCGGCGTCGAAACGCCGCGACCTCACGCCCAGAACACCCATAACTCGGCTGTCACACACCAGTCGCAACCCCGCAAGCCACGTCAACGCAACACCAAGGGCGAACGTGGCGCGCCGCCAGTGATCCGTCACCCCGCATACCAGCGCAAATACCAGCAGCGCCCCAAAAATGCCCAGGCCACAGTACTGCAAAACTGGGGGCAGTAATGACGGGGGTGCACCGGCATCGTGCGGGTTGGCTAGCGCCCGCTCCAGCTGTGGATCCTTAGCCGGATGCTTAATTCCCCTAATTCCCTGCAGCACGCTGTTCCGCTCGTTCCACGACATTGCGCACCAAAAACGCGCGAGTCAGGGGCCCTACCCCACCGGGGTTGGGCGAGACATAACCAGCAACATCCCACACATCAGGGTGGACGTCGCCAAGCAGCTTCCCATCCCGGCGCGACACTCCCACGTCAAGAACAGCGGCACCAGGTTTGATCATGTCAGCAGTCAGCATGTGCGGCTGTCCCGCTGCGGCGATAACCACGTCGGCGGTCTGGGTTTCCGCAGCTAAGTCCTTGGTACCTGTGTGGCACAGCGTGACAGTGGAGTTTTCACTGCGCCGCGTCAGCATGAGTCCGATGGGGCGACCCACGGTCACACCGCGGCCGATCACCACCACTTTCGCGCCGTTCAGCTCAACGTCGAAGCGCCGTAACAAAGCAATCGCGCCATGGGGGGTGCAGGGCAAGGGGGCAGGGTCGTTCAGCACCAGCTTTCCAAGGTTCACCGGGTGGAGGCCGTCAGCATCTTTACTCGGATCGATGTGCTCCAGCACCGCATTTTCATCCAGGTGTTTCGGCAGTGGTAACTGCACGATGTAGCCGGTGCAGTCTGGGTCCGCATTCAGTTCGTCGAGTACCCGAAGCAGGTCTTCTTGACTGATGTCTGCGGGAAGATCTCTACGAATGGACCGAACGCCAATCTGTTCGCAGTCGCGATGCTTCATCTTCACATACGCGTGGCTTGCCGGATCATCCCCCACCAGAACTGTGGCCAAACCAGGGGTTATTCCCTGTGCCTTCAACGCTGCAACCCGCGTGGAGAGGTCGGCAAAAATTTCGTCGCGGTAAAGATTTCCATCCAATTTGATCGCAGTCACGCGCCCATTATTGCACGCATACCCATGCCTGTAACATCCTGAACATGCCATTTGCGCACATTATCTTCGACCAGCCCTGCATCCCACCTAACACTGGTAACGCCATCCGCATGTGCGCAGGAACAGGGGCTCACCTGCACTTGGCCGGGCCACTGGGGTTCAACCTGGAGGAAAAGAACCTGCGTCGCGCAGGCTTGGACTATCACGATCTTGCGGATGTGACGGTACATGCAGATCTCGACGCCGCCCTGGATGCACTTCCCGGCGCGCGGGTCTTTGCATTCACAACTGGGGGTATGGTTCGTCACACCGACATCGCATATGTGGAGGGAGATGTGTTGTTGTTTGGCACGGAACCCACAGGATTATCGGAGACTGCGTTGGTACATCCGCGCATGACAAAGCATGTACGCATTCCCATGTTGCCGGGTCGGCGGTCCATGAATTTGTCTAATGCCGCTGCAGTGGCAGCTTATGAGGCGTGGCGGCAATTGGGTTTTCCTGGTGCTTTATAGCGTGTTGCTTATTACGATGAGTTCATGACACGCAAGGAGATTGTTTTTGTTGTTTTAAGTCTCGTATTGGCGTGGTTGGTGGCCCTGCCTTTATGGCTGTCGCAATCGCGACCCTCTTGGTTGTTGCAGGTAACCGCGCTTGGGATGATGTTAATGCCAACATTGGCGGCGATAATAGCGCACTGCATATATCGCTCTGGTAAACCGTTTATCGACGTCGCAGCGTTGCGGGGTGGAAAGCCATTGACAGTGTTGTGGTGGTGTTGCGTGGCGTCGTTTTCTCTTGTTATTCAATTGATAGCAACGATTATGGTGGGGGCATTATCCGGTGCTGGTAACTTTAGCTTTTCTGACGCAGCGGTCCACGCTCGGGTGCTTGATGCTCCAGGTATCTCTTCAGAGTTGGATCCTTCGACATTGCCACCCGCCTGGGTGTTGCTCGTCATCGCACTGGTCAGCGGTATTGTCGGAGGATTTTCGTTAAACGCAGTAGCAGGGTTGGGTGAAGAAGTCGGCTGGCGCGGCTGGTGGGCAACTCAACGCCAGGAACAGAATTTTTGGGTAAATACTATTGTCATTGGAACGATATGGGGGTTGTGGCACCTACCGATCAATATGGTTGGCTACAACTACCCTGGGGTCAATCGCGTGGCTGCTTGCAGCATGTTTGTGGTGTATTGCATATGCGCAGGGGCGCTACTGCTGGAACTGCGGAATCGTAGCCATTCGATTTATCCCGCTGCCGTTGCGCACGGCACGATCAACGGGCTTGCTGGAGTACATGTTTTGCTCATGGATTCCTCCCCGACAATGTGGTTGGTGTATTCACCGACTGGGGTAGTGGGGTGCGTCATCTTGGTCGTCATCACGCTAGTGCTGCGGCGAATACCGGCACGACCGCCACAAGCCTCAAGCATGAACGTTGATCGCCCACAGGCTGGAATGCGCGAGCGGCACTGATGCGCCATTACCGTTAACATGCACCACGCGCATTCCCGGAAAATTGTCGGTAGACACAGTAATGCGCACGCCAGGGCAAATGTTATGTTCCGCAAGGTAGCGGAGCAGTTCGGGGTCGCGGTCATGGATGCGGTCAACGGTGACGGTCTGCCCAGGTTCAATTTGGCTTAAGTCAAGTTCAGCCACGGTTTCGATGCTGCCGTGCACATCAGGAATGGGGTCGCCGTGGGGGTCGCGGGTAGGGTGACCCAGGTGGGCGTCGATACGCGCAAGCAGGGTGTCTGAAATCGCGTGTTCGAGCAGGTCAGCTTCGTCATGCACTTCGTCCCAGGTGTAGCCAAGGGTGGTGTAGAGAAACATTTCCACAAGTCGGTGGCGGCGCACCATGGCCATGGCGAATGCGTTGCCCTCTGGGGTGAGGGAAATGCCCCCATATTTTGGATGCACAAGTAACCCACGTTCGGTGAGGCGTTTAATGGCCTCGGATGTGGTGGAGGTTTTCTGGCCCATTTGCTCTGCAATTTTACCCAGCGCGGCTGGGGCACCGGTGCGTTCGCAAATATCCCACACCGTTTTCAAATAATCCTGAGTTTTTTCAGGCAAATGGGTTACATGCATAGAAATCAGTCTATCCAAGAGGCGCTTTTCCCGCCGCTAGACACGTGTATAACGTGTGCGGTCATGACGTAAAAAGCACCTTTCGCAGGCACCAACATCCGGCGTAGAACACTCCCGCTAGGACCGCGATGCAACCGCCAACGGAAAGATGCCACAACAGCGCACACCCTAAACCGACGACGCCGATGAGTGCTCCTGCTAGCGGAGCCGCGACAATCAGCGCTGTGGAGTTCTTCATCAGTGGTATCAACCCCGCTGCGGGTGCCGCGATCAGAGCGATGGACAGCACCGTCCCAATGGCCGGAATGACAGCAACCACCGTGACCACCACCATGCCGAGGATGAGCAGTTCCGCGCGGGACGCACTGAACCCGGCTGCCCGAAATCCCTGCTCATCAAAGGCATAGAACACGAGTTGCTTGCCGTAGCCCACCACGATCACCATCACCACGGCCAGCACTGCAAACGCGACGCTCACATCCAGCACGTTGACATTTAGCACTGATCCAGCCAGAAATCCCTCAATTTTCAGTGGCAGCGGGGCAAACCAGGTGTTTAAGAAGTAACCGAGCGCAAACCCCACCGTCAGCACAACTCCCGCCGCTGCCTGGGACGATTGTCCTGGGATGCGCGCCAGCGCGTACATCACACCAGCGAGGGGAACGCATAGTGCGAATGCCCCGGCGAACAGCCACAGCGACAACACATGATGATCCCCCTGAGACAAGGAACTGCCCACGACGACACCGAGGACCGCGCCGGGGAACGTGCCATGTGTGACCGATTCGGCAAAAAACACGCGGCGTTTCAGCACCGCGAATACGCCAACAAGGCCCGCCAACGCGCCCACGATGCATATTTCCACAAGGGGAAGTCTGACAATCTCCCACAGTGACGTGTGTACCAGCGATGTGTCCATTAGCGTGCCCCGATCCTGCTGCGCACATAAGCGACTGGAAGCGCGGCAAAATATGCCCCTATCACCGACAATGCCACGGCCGCCTGCGGCGATACGGGGTGCGGAGTGTCCGCGAGCATGATCTTCATACCGATCAGACCACCCGCCACCCCCACGACGATCGCGATAATCACCATGGTGCGGACCGTGCGCGCCAGCAACCGCGCTGTTGCTCCAGGAACCACCAGGTATCCCACCACCAGCAGCACCCCCACCGCTGATGCCGCTGCAATCACCACCGCAGCAATAGCAACATTGATAATAAGGTCGATGGCAAGCACATTGACGCCCTGTGCCTGCGCTTGAACACGATCAAAAGCAACAAAAATCTGCCTCTTCCACGTCACTGCCACCATCAGCAACGCGACCGCACACACAATCAGCGACTGCTCAAGACGTTGATTGGTCACCTCCAGCAGCCGACCAAACATCAACGCCTCCAACTGCCCAGACTTGTCGCCCAACCGTAGGGACAACACAATACCCAGCGAAAAAAACGAGGTCAGCACCACCGCAGTGCCAGCCTCAGAGGTATGTACCCCACGCTTTCCGACGACCGTGAGCACCACCGCCACGACGATCCCCACTAGTCCAGCACCAGGGATGATCATGTCCAGCCCACCAAACACAGCTCCCGCAACCACGCCCGGAAAAACCGAATGCACCATGGCTTCAGCATTAAACTCCAAACGACGCAGATTCACTACGACGCCCACCACCCCAGACACCACGCCCAAGGTAACAAGCATAAGGAACGGGCGAAATAGAAACGGTGCCTGGGTGAAATCACCGATGAACGGGGCGTCGAGAAGCAATATCCGGATCTGCTCAACCCACATGAGGCACCCGCCCAAACGCGCGGTCCAACAACTCGGGCGTGAAGACCTCCTGCAGCGGACCAAACGCCACTTGATGCCCAGCAAGCAACGCCACCTTGTCGCAAGTCTGCTCAGCCAAATCAAAATCGTGGGTGGATATAACGAGCGCGACACCACGGCCTTTTACCCACTGGATAATTTCCATCAAGGCGGCGCGGTTGGGCTGGTCGAGGCCGTTAAAGGGTTCGTCAAGCAGGATGATCGTTGGATCCGCAACAATCGCCCGAGCAAGCAACACGCGTTGACGCTGACCACCCGACAGCGTCCCAAAATGAACGTCCCCCCTATCAGCAAAACCCACGCGATCCAGAGCTTGAGCGATGCGCTCCTTATGCCGCCGACTCAGACGCTGAAACCACCCCAGCTCGCCATACAACCCCATGCCCACAACCTGAGCGACCGTAACAGGAAAAGTTGGGTCAAGATCAGCCACCTGCGGCACATAGCCCAAGGCACCGCGACGATCAATGCTCATCGTCCCATCCGCAAGCGCAGTGGATCCCACGATGCCTTTCAGCAATGTAGTTTTACCAGCACCATTAGGACCGATAAGCGCGAGTGCTTCACCCGGTTCCACTTCTCCCGTCACGCCAGTAAGTGACGGCGGGCCGCCGTAACTGAACGCAGCGTTATCAAAAGCAAGTGCAGCAGACATAGGGCTTCTTCCTGTTATGTGGTGGGGTTAGTACAGGTCAGCGGGCAACTCAGCAGGCGTACCACCCCAGGCATCAACCAAGGTGGACACATTGTGCACAATGGAGCCTACATACGTCTCCCCGGGACTTCCCTCCGGGCCGAGAGAATCCCCGTAGAGGGCATCATCCCCCACGATTGCCTTCACACCAGCGGCCTGCGCAATCGCCTCAATTGATTTCGAGTTGTTGGAGTTCTCCGCAAAAAGCGCTTTCGCGCCCGACTTTTTCACCTCATCAGCGGCAGCACGGATATGCTCGGCCGTGGCATCTTGCTGTTCGTTGAAGTCAGACAGGGCTGCACCGATGAACGTGACATCGTAATGGTGGGAAAAATACCCAAAAGCATCATGCGAGGTAAACAGCACCCGGCTGTCCTTCGGAACAGACTCCAGCGACTGCCGAGCCCAATCGTCCAGCTTAGTGAGACGATTCTCATACTCAGTGACATAGGGCTTGAGAACCGGCTGCTTATCGGTCAATGCCGCGCCAATGTTATGCACTTGTATCGCGGCGTTGGCAGGACTTGTCCACACGTGAGGATCGTACTGGAACTCGGGGGTGTCGCCGTGTTCCGGCGGGAAAGGCCACGGGGCGACCTGCACTTTTTCGTCCCCTTCATCAAGGGTGTACGCAGCGTCCTTCGCCTTGGCGTTGTTGGCACTGGCAACGCCGGAAGAAACCACCATGGTGCCGTGGAAACCCGAGGACGACACGGCGTCATCAAGGAAGTGCTCTAGGTCCACGCCATTCACCAGGAACAGGTCGGCGCTGCTCAGTGCCTTCATCTGATTCACAGTCATTTCATGACTATGCGCGGAGGCGTTAGGGGCAAGAAGACACGTTAAATTCAACGTGCTTGCACGTGTGCCACTATCCCCCCCGACGGTTGTAGACGTCCCCGCAGCATCCACTTTGGTGAAGGACAGTGAATCTTCTTTCTCGGCAGCCGCCCGACCGATCTGGGTGACATAGTCACAGAGTTGAGTCGTTGTGGCCACAACGTTGAGGCCATCTGACTTTTCACCAGTACTCGACGAACAACCTGCTAACAGCAACGACGATGCTGCTACAGCCCCCAAGATCACAGCCCAAGGTTGTCTAGATTTCATGAGTTCCTCCACGGCAGAAAACGCTCTTGATATTCAGTCTTCATTAGCACCATATACAGAGTTCATGTGTTTGAACAATGAAAATGGCATAATTCCTCCACGAAGCACCCCTGCAAACCCCCATACAAGCGAGAACTAAAGTTTTATGACCAAAGCCACAATTGAAGGTGAAGCGTTGTGTACCTAACATTCCGGGAATACCATGAAGCGCAGTTTAGGTGTTATTAAAGATCCCATATTCGGAATTTGGAGGACCATATGGTTGCGATTATCGTCGCGGCTCACGGGGAATCAGCCCCCGCACTACTCGGCTCCACCACCATGATCGTCGGCGATGTCGACAACGTCCACGCCGTGACCTTCGTCCCAGGCCAGGGCCCCGACGACCTCCTGGAAGCCTAAGGCAACGCCATCGGCGACAGCGACGACGACGTCCTCATCCTGGTTGACCTATTCGGTGGCAGCCCCTACAACGCGGGAGCGCGCTTCGTCGCCGAACGCGAAGGCTCCGACGTTGTTTCAGGCGTGAACATTCCCATGTTAGTAGAAGTATTTACCGCCGCCCGGCGGCCCAACGCCACCATAGACAAACTTGTCGCAAAAGCCCTCAAAGCAGGCAGCACCGGAGTACGGGCCTTCAAGGCAGGAAAACCCGCGAAACCCGCGCAGACCTCTACCCCACAGAATGCAGAAGCGGAAAGCACGGCGTCAACAAGCGAGGCAACAGAGATCGACCCCAATTTCCCCCGCGACCCCAACGCCACTATGAAGGTGGCGGCACTGCGCATCGATTCCCGCCTCATCCACGGGCAAGTCGCCGGAGCATGGGTCAGCTATGTGGCACCGCAAACACTCATCGCTGCCTCTGATAGCGCCGCGAGCGATGAGCTGCGCAAAACCTTGCTCCTCCAAGTGGGACCCGCGTCAGCACGAACAAACGTGCTGGACATCGCAAAAACCATTCGCGTGTACTTCAACCCAGAATACAAAGACATGCGAACCATGATCGTCGTTGAAAGCCCCATGGACGCACTCAAACTACTAGAAGCAGGGGTGACAGTAGACGAAGTCAACGTCGGCGGTGTCACCTTCAAACCAGGAATGACACTGATCACCGAAGCCGTCTCAGTCAACGACGAACACGTCGAAGCATACAAAGCCATCAACGATCTAGGAGTCACCATGACACTGCAACAAGTGCCAACGAGCTTGAATGAGCTTCTGAGTAAAGGAAACACAATCATGACGACAACAACCCCATCGAACGAGGTTGCAGGGCAAGACGGGGTGCCGCACCTCACAAGGCGGGATTACATATCCACCTACATTCGTTCCACATTCATGCTCGGCTCCTTCAACTTCGAGCGCATGCAAGCCATTGGCGTGTGCGTCACCATGATGCCAGCCATCCGGCGCTTTTACACCAAAAAAGAAGACCAGGCAGCCGCGCTGACACGGCACCTGGAGTTCTACAACACACACCCCTGGATTTCTTCCTCAATCTTTGGTGTCACCGCCGCCATGGAACGGCAAAAAGCAGCAGGTGAAGACATTTCCGATGCCGACATCACCAACGTCAAAATCGGACTCATGGGTCCCCTTGCCGGTGTTGGCGATCCGCTCTTCTGGGGAACCGCCCGCCCAGTCTTCGCCGCCCTCGGCGCCTCCATCGCTGCCGACGGAAACATCCTTGGCCCCCTATTGTTCTTCTTCGGCCTCTGCATCATCCGCATGGCCACCCGGTGGTACGGGTTCAAACTTGGCTACGAAAAAGGCGTGGAAATAGTCTCCGAAGCCGGTGGCAACACGCTGCGTAAACTCACGCAAACGGCGTCCATCATGGGCCTGTTTGTTATGGGGTCACTGGTGTCCAAATGGACAACTATCAACATCCCAGTGGCAATAGCTACCTACGAGAAGGACGGCAAGGAAGTCACCACTACTGTCCAAGACATCCTGGACACTCTCCTGCCTGGCCTGGCTGCCCTGCTGCTCACTTTCCTCTGCATGTGGCTACTCCGCAAAAAGATCAACGCCATCTGGATCATCTTCGGCATGTTCGCAATCGGCATCTTTGGATACTGGGGCGGAATCCTTGCTCCCGGATCCTGATCACACACTGATCGCCTGCAGTCCTGCGCTTCTCCTGCACTAACGGGGAAAGCAAGAAAAGGGAGTTGATGCATCACTGGTACCAGCCGTCATAGCTGTCGCCATATGCACCAGCTCCCTGTACTAGTTTCTTGCACTAGTTTTCCATGACTTTCCCAGGGCATAAGCCTTCACAACCACAGCACATAATCTTAGGAATACTGGAATCATGGCACCTATCAAGCTCCTCAGCAGTGACCTTGACGGCACCATCATCTTCGACCGGGCCATCGGCCCCGACAGCATTCAGGCAATTCACCAATGGCAACAAGCCGGCAACATCGCGGTGTGTTCCACCGGAAAGTCTATTGAAGCCACCCGCTTTGCACTCCGCGATAGTGGCCTCGAATTCGACTACAACGTGCTCTACACCGGGGCCGTTGTTACCGACAAGAACTACAACGTGTTGATGAGCCACACCCTGCCCAGCGCACTGGTCTCTGAGCTTGTGCAAAAACTATCAGAGGAACAAGGCATCAGCGTCTTCGCCACCACCCTGGACACCAACGATGTACGGCTCTACAGCAGCATCCCACCCGAACTCAGCACTGATATTCTGCAGTATTTCGATCCCCTAAAGTACGAGGACATTCCCCACCACACCTTCGTGGGCATTCCCATCTGGGTCAGTGCTGGCGACGAGACAGAAAAGACCATCCAACGCCTGCATACCTGGATTCTGGACACTTACGGAGATGTCCTCGACTGCCACCGAAACCAGGATTTCCTGGACATTGTGCCACCGAACTGCACAAAAGCAACTGGGCTTGCGTGGCTGATGAAGCACCTGCGAAGCACCACCAGTGCCACATACGAAACCTATTCCCTCGGTGATTCCTGGAACGACATTGACATGCACCACTGGGCCGACCACTCCGTCTCATTCCCACACTCCCCCGCAGAAATCCAGGAACTCACCGAAACTGTTGCCCCCACCGCCGCCGACTACATCCAGAGCGTTCTTGCCCATGAATAACACCCCAGAAAATGACCGACCAGGTTTCAAAGACACCTTCATTGCTGTTGGCCAACAAACCCTGTCCAAGCGGCGTACCGACTATGTGTACTCCGTAGGTGTCCTTGTCACCGGCCTGATGGTGCTGGCGGGCCTACTGTATTTTCTCACCCCCATCGCCTCCATTGTGGCGTTGGTGTGCGCCATCATTGTGATGTGGGGCCGATGGATCATCCTGCGGCAAGTCACTCAGGATTTCGCCGACATGCGAACAGCCAAAGAAGGCTACACCGCCACAGAAAACGCGGAATACCTGGAGTTTATCCGCCTCCGTGGTGAGCAAATGCTCAACGACAACAAAGCACTCACCCCACTAGCCAAACAAGAAATCACACAACTTATGGACTGGGCAGCGTCGCACACAACCTAGCTACCGAAAATCACGCGACCCACCAGCAAGTGCCTCAGCAACAGCAAGCGGCTCCAATTTATCGGCAATGAGCGTTGGAGCCCCCGTTGAATTCCGAATTATTCCGCGAATAACCAGTGCCTTTGCCGTTCCAGCCACACGCTGATACCTCGCCCACAAACCAGGAGACACCAGCACATTCATCAAACCCGTCTCATCTTCCAACCCCATGAAGGTCACGTCACTGGCGGTCTGCGGCCGCTGTCGGTGGGTCACCACTCCCGCCACAACGATTCGGGTACCGTCGGCAACCTCAAGCAAACGCGCGGCGGGGGTGATGCCGCGGGCATCGAAAAGCGAACGCAGCAACGCCATCGGTTGCTGCGTGGACGTTACCCCTGTGTGTGCCACATCGGCGGCCAACAGCTCAAACGCCGACATTCCCGGTAAGGATGGCACATCCACAGAGCTCAACCCCGGAAGCATGTCCGCACTCTCCGTCGCCGCAATCCCCGCCGCCCACTGCGCCTGCCGACGATCCACCCCGAAACACTCCAGCGCCCCCGCCCTCGCCAATGCCTCAACCTGGCGGACGCTTAACGACGCCCTCCTCGCCAGGTCCGCAATCCCGCTAAACGGAGCTTCCGCTTCAATCCGCTCGGCAGCCGCATCGCCAACGCCTTTGACCAGGTTCAATCCCAACCGGATCTGTCCACTGGGGCAATCTGACTCCTTCTTCGACTGGTTCACGCACACTGGCAGGATCGTCACCCCATGGCGGCGAGCATCAGAAATAAGCGACTGCGGAGAGTAGAACCCCATGGGCTGTGCCCGCAGCAACCCCACGCAAAACTCCGCCGGATAATAGAACTTAAACCACGCAGAGAAAAACACCAACGCCGCAAACGACTGTGAATGCGACTCTGGAAAGCCATACGCCGCAAACGCCGTCATCTTGTTCCACAACACATCCGCCACCTGGCCTTCGATGCCATTGGTCTGGAACAAACCGTCATAGAACCTTTTCTTCAACGCCGCCATACGCGCCGGGGAACGTTTCGACCCCATGGCCCGCCGCAAATTATCTGCCTCCGCCGCGCTAAACCCAGCAGCATCTTTGGCAATCTGCATGAGCTGTTCCTGAAAAAGCGGGATACCCAGTGTTTTTTCCAACGCAGGTTTAAGGCATGGATGGTCAAACGTCACGAGATCAACACCATTGCGGCGCTTAATATACGGATGCACACTTCCACCCTGGATGGGGCCTGGACGGATCAACGCAACCTCCACCACCAGATCAAAGAAAGTCCGTGGTTTGAGCCGCGGCAACGTTGCCAACTGCGCCCTCGACTCCACCTGGAATACCCCCACCGCATCAGCGCGGGACAACATGGCGTAAATATTGCTGTCAGTGAGATCCAATTCCCACAAGTTAATGGTTTTTCCATGATGCTCTTGCACCAGGTCAACCATGTGGTGCAGCGCCTCCAGCATTCCCAATCCCAGCAGGTCAAATTTTACTAACCCAGCGGAGGCGCAATCGTCTTTATCCCACTGCACCACACTACGGTTTTCCATAGCGGACCATTGCACGGGCACAACATCAGCAATGGGCCGGTCGCATATCACCATGCCACCTGAATGAATGCTGAGGTGCCTGGGGTGTCCCCGAAACTGCTCTGCCAAGCGAATAACCTGCTCAGGCGGATCCGCAGCCCGGCGCGCCCAGGCATCAATGCTTCCTTGTGGATAGCCTAACGCGCGGGCAGCATCGCGGATGGCACCGCGGCGTCGATACGTATTGACGTTGGCCACCTGAGCGGCGTAGTCCCGACCGTACCGGTTGTATACGTACTGTATGGCTTCTTCCCTGCGCCCGGATTCAATGTCAATATCAATATCGGGCGGGCCGTCACGTTCTGGGGAGAGAAATCGTTCAAACAGCAGGCCAGCGGATATGGGTTCCACGTTGGTGATCCCCAGGGCAAAGCACACTGCGGAGTTCGCGGCGGATCCGCGTCCTTGGCACAGGATGTTGTTGCCTTTGCAGAAATCAACAATGCCGCACACGATGAGGAAGTATCCGGGGAAATTGAGCTGCTTAATCACGTCTAGTTCGTAGGTGATTTGTGCACGGGCTTGTTCCCAGAGTTCAGGCGTGCGTGTGGCGTATCGCGCCTCTGCGCGCCCCCATACTGTGTGCTCCAGCCAGGACATTTCATTGTGTCCAGCGGGTACGTCAGTTGTGGGAAGCTCGGGGGCAATGAGGTTGAGGGTGAAGGCGCATTCACTGGCGATGTGCACTGTATTAGCAATCATGTCATCACTGTGCGGGAGGGGCGGGAGGGCCGCGCGGATGTGTGCCCCGTTGCGGAGCCATGTGCCCCCAAGGGGCGGGCAGTCCGCCTCCGCATTGTTCAGGTCACGGCGGTCACTGAGTGCATGTTTTGCCGCCGCGAGACGCGCATCCGCACGGGTTGCAGCGTTGGGGGTACAGCTAACAATGGTGATCAGCCCCCAGGTGGCAGCCATGTCTGTGACAAGGCGAATATTATCGGCGTCCTCTGGGATGAATCCCACGTGGCATTCTGCGATGACGTTGTTGGCACCAAACGCAGTGACGATATCTTCGGCATTGTTGGCAAGTGCTGCATTGAGCAGCACGTACCAGTGGTTATCGGCGACTCGCGCTAACTCTGTGAAATCCGGATAACGAGGTTGCCTGTTGTGGTTTCCTTGCTGCATGTGCGCCGCCGTGATGACGCGGCTGAGCCTGCGGTAGCCTTCAGGGCCACGGCACAGCACGGTCAGAACACCATTGTCTGTGCTGAGTTCCGCACCGAAAATGGTGCTTAATTTTTCTTCGGCGGCCGCTTCAGCAAAACGCATGGCACCATAGAATCCATCACGCTCTATCAAGGCCAGTCCGCTCAACCCGAGGCGTTGTGCCTGACGCACCATGTCCTCTGCCTCTGATGCTCCATTGAGGAAGTGGTAGTTGCTGTAGGCATGGAGTTCCGCGAAGGGGATGTTGGTTGTTTCTGGGGGCGCTGCTGGCATGTCCGTGTCGCGGACAAGGCTCAGGTGCGGTCTAGGCTGCGGGTCTGTATCCATCTCTGGCGCTTCACGTGCAGGTGAATGTACAGATGCAGCATCGTCAGCTGATGGTGCGGATCCTGACAGAATCTGCTCCAGTTGCGACCACCGTAGCTTTGTACCATTGAAGCCGCGCCCGGCACTATCCCACTCCATGCCTACCTCCCATAGTAACGATCACATCTACACTTTACTCGAACACATCAGCGCATAGTGACCTAATGAATATTCCGGCAATAGCATTCATCACCGCTACAAACACGAGAAATAATCCCCCACGTCCCCAGCCATCAGCCAACGGATAACATACATAATCGAAAACATGGACACCCCTCCCCAAGCAAGTCCACTATAGTGATTTATCCCACAATGAAGCCAATATAATATAGACCGAGCTGTACATATAACCACCACAATGCTACGGTAGACAACCAACTAGAAAGCTCTGTCTATATCGATAACCGCGTACGATACACCCCAAAAAACAAACCTTAAGGAATCAATCATGTCTGCACGTCGTTTCCTTCGCCGCGCCGCCGCCATCACCATTGCTAGCGCCTTCGCCGCTGCTACTCTGGTGGCATGCTCAGGCGGATCCACTGACAGTTCCACCATCCGCATCGGCACCACGGAACCACAATTAAAGTCCTGGAAAGTGCTGGAGAAAAAAGCCAAAGACAACGACATCAACATCAAACTCCAGGCATTTAGCGATTACAACGCCCCTAACCGCGCCCTGTCCGAGGGACAATTGGACGCTAACCTATTCCAGCACCTGAAATTCCTCGCCGAATACAACACAGGTGCCGAAGATGATCTCACACCCGTCGGCTCCACGCAGATCGTACCGCTGGCCATCTATTGGAAAGACCACTCATCGCTCGATGGAATTGACGGTCAAGATATCGTCATTCCCAACGACCCTTCTAACCAGGGACGCGCGATTAACGTTCTTGTACAGGCGGAACTTGTGAAACTGAAGTCCGAAAATATCGTCACCCCCACTCCTGGCGATATCGATGAAGGCGCCTCTAAAGTCAAGGTCACTCCAGTTAACGCCGCCCAAACCACATCGGCATATGGCGAGGGCCGCCCCGCGATCATCAATAACTCCTTCCTTGAGCGTGCCGGAATTGATCCCACAACAGCAGTATTCAAGGACAACCCTGATTCCCCCGAGGCCGAGCCCTACATCAATGTGTTTGTCACTAAGGCCGATAAGCAAGATGATGAGAAAATAGCCAAGCTTGTGGAACTGTGGCACGACCCAGAGGTTATTGCCGCCAACCAGGAAGATTCCAAAGGCACTGCCATTGAGGTCAACCGCCCCAAAGCAGAGCTGAAGGACATTTTGAAGCGTCTCGAAGAAGCGGAAAAGAAATAAGGCTGCTTAAACCCCGCAGCTCTCCCCCGCGCCCGCCGCGGGGTTTCCGCATTTCACTCACGCCTCATGGCTGCTTATCGACGCCCCGATAGACAGCCAGCCTCTCCCCCTACAGGAAAGAATCCCGTGACGTCTCCAGATACTCCCCAAGGAACCCGAGTCGAGTTCCGCAACCTATCCAAGGTGTTCAACCGCACCACCACCGCACTGTCCGATGTAAACCTCACCATTGAACCGGGTGAGATTATTGGCATCATTGGCTACTCTGGCGCAGGTAAATCTACCCTCGTGCGCATGATCAACGGCCTAGACACACCCACCTCAGGCGATGTACTGCTGGACGGCGTCAATATCGTGAACATGCCCGAGCGTGAACTGCGTGGCTTGCGCCGCAAGATTGGAATGATCTTCCAGCAGTTCAACCTATTTTCCTCACGTACCGCAGCTGGAAACATTGCGTATCCGCTGAAGCTGGCGGGTGTCGATAAGCACAAGCGTGAGCAACGCGTGCAGGAACTGCTTGAATTCGTGGGCCTGGCAGACAAGGGAACAAGCTACCCAGAGGAATTGTCCGGTGGTCAGAAACAGCGCGTTGGTATCGCCCGAGCTCTAGCCACAAACCCCCGTCTCCTCCTTGCAGACGAATCCACCTCGGCCCTTGATCCTGAAACCACGCACGACGTGTTGGAATTGCTGCGACGAGTAAACAAAGAGTTCGGCATCACCATCGTGGTGATTACTCACGAAATGGACGTCGTGCGCTCCATTGCTGATCGTGTTGCCGTGATGGAAAGCGGCCGTATCGTCGAATACGGCAGCGTGTACGAGGTTTTCTCCAACCCACGCACCGATGTAGCCAAGAAGTTTGTTGCCACCAGCCTCCGCAACACCCCGGATCTGGTAGAGGCGGACGATCTTCTCATCCATGAGGGACGGTTATTCACCATCGACCTCAGTGAAAATTCTGGTTTTTTCGCTTCCTCGGCTGCGGCCCGTGAAAAGGGGGTAGGCATCAGTATTGTCCACGGCGGTATCACCACCCTTCAAGGGCATTCTTTTGGCAAAGTCACGGTCCGCCTGACCGGACCGGACGATGTTATCAACGAGTTCTACGAGCGCATTTCCCGCAACACTGACATTGAGGAGATCGTACGATGATCAACGACATTCTGGAGGTTTTTTCCGGCGAAGACTTCAGCACAGCATTCGGGGAAACACTAGTGATGGTGAGCCTCACCATCCTCATTGGCGGCATAGCTGGCTTAGCACTGGGAACACTGCTCTACACCACGCGTGAAAACGGCGTACTGAGCAACAAGTTCGTCTACACAATCCTCAACATTCTGGTGAACTTTGTTCGTCCCATTCCGTTCATCATTCTGATTGCTGCCATCGGCCCCCTGACCCGCAGCGTCATTGGTACCACGATCGGTACTGAAGCCGCCATTTTCGTCATGTCCATCGCGGCCACATTTGGTGTCGCCCGCATCGTGGAACAAAACCTTGTGTCTATTGACCCTGGGGTCATTGAAGCGGCTCGTGCCATGGGCGCCTCCCCCTTGCAGATCATTGTCTCAGTGATCATTCGTGAAGCGCTCGGTCCCCTGATTTTGGGATTCACGTTCATCTTCATTGCTGTGGTTGATATGTCCGCCATGGCGGGCTACATCGGCGGCGGCGGACTTGGCGACTTTGCCATTACCTACGGCTACAACGCATTCAATCCGACAATTACACTTGCCGGCACCATCGTGATCATCCTCATTGTTCAGGTGGCGCAGCTCCTGGGCAATTTCCTGTCCAAAAAAATCATGCGCCGCTAAACTACTCGATGTCCTCCATCGGTTGTACGTCCACAACCACCCACGTGCTGCCCTGTTTGGGAGCATCCCCGCATGACGCCACAACGCCCTCCACAGGGCGTTGTTTCAGTTGTACCCGCCACACCCTCCCGTCCGAATGGGCCACGCGGCGCACCACCATTTCATCAGCCGCCATTCCGTCAACGTCCCCAGGCTCGTTGAGTTCCGCGTCCACTCGCAGAGTCCCCACGTCCAACGAGCCTTCAGCGCTGATCACCCTGTCGGCAACCACAAGCTCTGCAACCTGCCCAGGCGCATCAAAACAGCCCCGTCCGCGATTACCAGGGAGGAACATCTCACCACGGGTCGCGTGCTTCAGCATATCGATGGCAGCGGCAGAGTTGAGCCTGCCATAGGAGTATCCCCAGGGCATGAGCAGCATGGATGCCGCAAAGCGATGCCCCTTGGTGTGGGAGGACTCCCATATTTCATCACCGTAAAAACAGGTCTGCAGGGCGGCTGCTACGGGACGTCCTTTGAGGGCACAGCAGGTATCGCGTTTGCCGTGAGAACAGACGAGCAGGATGGGGTGGTCCACAGACCGCGCACCAAGGCTAGCATTCGCACCGGGACCGGAAAGATCCAGTTCAAGTATTGTTTCCGGCCCATCTACATCGAGTTCTTCCATGGCGGGCGGGGTGTCGCCATCGCCGGTGTAGATGAGATACATCTTTCGGCGGGGCCGATGTTGCCCCGCCCGCCCGGGTTTGCGGATGAGCTGCAGGCTTGCACTCCATTTTTTGAGGTGCGCCGCCACGAGTGGTGTGAGTTCTTCCCCTAACGCTTCACCGTCCAGCACGTCCCTGCCCCAGCCACGGAGGTGTTCGAGCGCCACGTAGGTCGTCCCAGTTTTTGCCGTTCCGGGAAGGGGTTCACGCACCACTTGTGAGCAACGAGTTTCAGGTGTGGTTGTGGTCATGGTGTCCACAATAGTGTGCGTCGCAGGCCGCTAGAAATCTTCCAGAAATCTGCTACAAACCACCCGAAAATCGTCCAAAAAACACCGAACGCTCACGTTTTTATCACGTTTTGTTAAAGTTTTCTGTTTTTGTACCTTTCTGAGTTTTCTACACAATTATTTGGTACTACGGTTGGGTGCATGACCGCATCCCCGGCTTTTGTTTTTGGTCGTGCTGCAGTTGCCGTCGTGGGCACTATCGTTTTTGCAGCCTGTGTGACCGCCTGTGTTGATTCAGGCACATCTACCGCCCACAGTGGTTCCGATTCTGTTGCTTCTACATTGTCCGCTTCTTCCGGTTCCGGCAGTTCCGAAACCACACCACCAGCCCCCGATGCCGGCATGCGTTCCTTGGGAAGCGCTAATACGAACCTTAAAACTCAGCGACCGGGCGCCCCGGCACAGTTAGTCGTGACGAATGTGCGCGTGGGTACTCATGAGGGGTTCGAGCGTATCGTCTTTGAGTTCCATGGGTCAGGCGACCCAGGGTGGTTCATTGATTACTCTGATTCCCCCACCCAGCAGGGCAGCGGCAGTCCCGTGGAGTACACGGGTGACACGGCATTGAACATCAATATTGATGGCACCGCATATCCATTTGAGGTGGGCATTCCTGACCCGCGGCTCAACCCCGTCCCCGGCTCAGGTGGGATTGTCACGGAAGTGGTAAGCGCAGGAACGTTTGAGGGGCGTTCACAATTCGTGGTGGGCATCAAGGGTTCCGCCAAGCCGTATTCGGTACAGGTGCTGAAGGATCCTGTGCGCCTAGTGTTGGATATTTCCTCTTAACTGTAGCTTCCTTCTATCCCCCACCGGCCTGCGCTCCACACCAGGAGCCAGGCCGTTTCACGTTTCTGTGACGCATCATCACCCGTTTCTGTCCCCGCAACGTGCAGGCGTGCGTATGTCTTTCCGTGGGGCGTCCACCAGCGTTCATCCACTCCCCATGGCCCCGCCCATCCGCATATGTCAAAGCGACGCTGGCCCCACTGCAGCGTTGCAGGCTGGGCACTCAGTTGCACGTCTTGGGTCACAATAATGGCCCGGTCATGCTGGTCGTACAGTGCCACGCATGAACCGCCGGGTTCCGCAGTTGCATACCCTTGTGCCGGGTGTGGTGCCGGTATCCGCCCAGGCCACGCCCCGTCAGGATCACGGGGGTAGGGACGTTCCTCGCCAAAGGGAACATAGTCAATACGTTCAGCAGGACCTCGCCCACCGACATGCCGTGGTTGCAGCACCGCGTCCGTACCCAGTGTTGATTGGACTCGGGCGACCACACGCTGCACCGCCGCTTCACGCTCCCCCCGTGCGCCCCACAACCCTGAGGCATCCTGTTGCGGCGCAACGCATTCGACGGGGTCAAGCTCTAGGCGGACCACACCGTCATCACTGCTTGTCGACGCCCAGTCACCCCCTGTACGCCGCGTAGTCAACCAGCCATCCAGTTGCCACCGCACCCGATCAGCCGTGGCGTGTTCTGTGAGCGCATCGCGAGTGCGCCAGGTCCGCTCCACGGTGTCACCATTCGCCATGGTGGCGCGCACCGTCAGCAGGTGGCATACCACCCCGGCGCGCGCAAGGCGTGCGTGCAGAGCGGTGGCTAGTTGGCGTGCGAGGAAGGCCGCGACGTCGACACGCACGATGGGGTCATCGGGTTCGTGCATGACGCGCAGATCATCAGTGGGAAGCGGCGGTGCGATGCTACGACTGGGGTGCGCATGGGCAATATCGTGGCAGCGCTGACCCGCCTCTCCAAAACGGGTGACCACCTTCTTGTAGGGCAAGTCCGCCAGTTCCCCAAGGGTGCGGATGCCAAGCTGCTGGAAGCTTGCCACGGTTTCGGGATCACAGCCCAAGGCTTCTTCCGCTGACAGCAGGGTGATGGACAGCGGGCGGAGGAAAGCCCGCCCTTCACCCACCCCAGGCGGAACGACCGCACCGACACGCGCGGCAATGAGTGCCGTGAACAGTTCTCCGGCAATACCCGCGCAGGAATCGATGCCTGCGGAGGCGGAGGCGTCGATAAGCAGCTGGGCCGCCGTGTGTTCCGAGCCGTGGTAACGTGCTGCCGCCCCTGCATCCACCACCGCCAAACCAGGTCGCAGTACCTCCACGCCTGCGGCGATCTGGTCCAGACCTGCGAGGATAGGTTCAAACATGCACGCGTCGCGTTCCTGGTCGTAGCCCGCGATCTCCAGGTTTGGGCAGAGCGCCTGGGCGTACCGAAGCTTCATGCCACGCCGAATCCCCATCGCCCGCGCCGATGCTGAGCAGACCCACACAACGGCACGGTTTTTCCCCTCACCTGTCACCACCCTGGGGGCTTGGTTATCGTGATGGTCTGCGCACGCCACCGCTTGGGCAGGCCAATCGGGAAACCACAACGCCAAAAAGCGCTGCTCTGATGTTACGGTCATGACACCGCTTGCAGTCCAGGCCCCGGCGATGGTTCCATCTGGGCGGCTTCCCCGCACCTGAGAAGCGTGCGTATCCGCTGATGATCGGCGCTTTTCGACGCCGCCTCTACCTCCACGTCCAGTCCCCGAATGCGCCCGCCCCCACGGTGAAGTCCATAGATCTTTGTGACCTGCGCAGACACGGTGAGTGCGGGGCTGGGAACACTGATTCCCGCAAGGAGCATTGCTGCGGAACCCTGACGCACTTTTGCCAAGAAAGGCCGAGCATTCGTGGGAGTGAGCCGACGGGGCGCGGCTGAGCGACATACCACCATATCCATCCCCTCTGCGAACACTGCGGCGACAGGCAGGGCGTCAATACCCGGATCGGGTACCGACACAATTTTTGACACATCTCCACCCGAATCGACCACACCAGCGAACAACAGATCAGCCCACCCCACCACGGCAACATACCCGCCCTGTTCCGTCACTGCCGAAATAATCTCTATCACCAACGTGGCACAGTCAGATACCTGGCTCACCGCCTTACGTGGCAAACCACCCCCAGGAAAACATCGCGCTAAACGTTCTGGCAGCTGAACTACATCGAAAAAGCGCTCCGGCGCTCCCCTATCCAGTCGAGCCGCAGCCATATCCGCCCCCACCGCAGCACCCATGACAGCCATTCGCTCACGTAAAGCGGCGATACGCCGCTCCTTTGGCAAGTCGCGCAGAGATTCATATGGCTCGCGACTTAGTCGAAACTCTGTTCTAGGCACACCTTCATTAAAATAGATCGAACAGACATGCGCAACACCCCTAGTCCAAATCCCTGGAATGCGCCCATCGAGTCAATGCATGGCGGTTAGACTGCTGAGTCTTGCGCAGAATGTTCGAAGAATGCGTCTCCACCGTCTTTACAGAAATAAACAAATCTGCCGCAATCTCCTTATAGGTGTAGCCGCGGGCAAGCAGCCTCAACACCTCCAATTCCCGGCGCGTAAGGGCATCAAGAACATCATCATCAGGATCTTCCATATCCTCATGCGCAGATTCACCAGCAGCGACTCGCTCTTCTACAGCAGCATCTTTCTCTGGAGCATCCACAACCCCCACCCCCACGTGCTTGTCTGGCGCACAAAAGGCATCCAGCACAAACCCCGCAAGCCGCGGCGAAAACACGGCGTCACCGTCGTGGACGCGGCGCACAGCGTCGATAAGCTCAGGCCCAGAAATGGTTTTGGTCACATACCCCCGGGCACCGGCACGAATAACCGAAATGACGTCTTCAGCAGCGTCAGACACGCTCAACGCCAGAAACGTCGTCGGCGTATCGACGCCCTGGATCACGGCCTGTCCTCCACCATCCGGCATGTGCACGTCAAGAAGCACAACATCGGGATGTGTTGTGCAAATACCCGCGATAGCTTCCGTGACACCACCCGCCTCACCAACAATGTTGACGGCTTGAGATAATTCCGCACGTACACCGGACCGAAAAACAGAGTGGTCATCGACAAGGAAGACAGAGAGCATACCTTCCATGCTAACGTTTCTCGCCCTCTCATGAATCCAGCATCATGCGCGATTTATCATTGTGCAGCACATACGCTTCCACGCGTGGTGAACATAACCTTACACCGGCATATCAACCACAATTTCCGTACCTTGACCAACGCCTGTTTTCACCTCAACAGTGCCGCCCGCGCGCTCGACTCGACCGTAAATGGACTCCCGGAGACCATGCCTATCCTCTCCCACCTCATCGGGATTGAAGCCCGCTCCACGGTCACGAACGTAAATCTGTATATGCTCACCCAGGGATTCTGCGTACACATTGATCTCAGCCACACCCGCGTGCTTCGCAGCATTGACCATAGCCTCGCGCGAGGCCAGCACGGCGGCCTGAGTGTGGTCATCAAGGGGATGGTCCTCCCCCACCAAAACCGGAGCGATGCGCAGGCCAAACAAGTCCTCCACTTCGCCGCACGCCAACTCAACGGCCTTAAACACAGTGGATGCCCCGCCGGAGAGATTGTCCTGCGACCCAAAAAGCCACTGGCGTAGTTCACGCTCCTGGCTTCGCGCTAAACGGGCAACCTCACTGGGTTCCTCGGCACGTTTTTGAATCAGCGCCAGGGTTTGCAGCACCGAGTCATGCAGCCTCGACGCAATCTCCTCGCGCTCGGCGGCAGCGGCAATTTCAGAACGCTCCTTGGTCAAGGCATCCCATGTGCGCAGCCACAACGGTAATCCCAGTGCAGCCACACCCAACAGGGTCAGCACGACAGCCACAAGAGTGGATCCGAATACCTTTTGGCTTTCCCAGTTTATGGTCACCAGCACAACGCCAATGCTCATGAGTAACACGCCCGCCACAATGAGAAGGGCATTATTGCCGTTCCATAGCCGGTCAAGGCCACGGTCGTAGGTGGTCCACACGACGAGTGCACCCACCCCCACCACCCCAAACGGCACAACATTCGCCCCGGCGAACCCAGTGAGGGAACTAAACGAAAGCAGCGCACCCGCAATGGCCACAACAACCAACACGAGGTAACCAGCACGATTCAGGGTGTGTTTAGTGCGGATACGCACATCATCCTGAGATATGTAGGCATTTCCGTCTGAAGCATCTCCTGGCTTGGTCCAGATCCATAGGCAGGCATAAAACAGTAAACCTGCACCACTGAGAAGGGCGAAAAATACAAGCACCAGCCGAACCAACAGGACGTCGACACGCAGTTGCTGACTCAGTCCAGCCGCAACCCCCGCCACCACGCGATCCTTTTTTGGACGTGTGAATGTGCGGTACGGGTACTGAACAGTCTGCACAGAGTTGGTCATACTCCAGATACTCTCATGCCTTCATCCCTGATGGCATCAGGGTTATCCCTTATTTCCCACAGATCGGGGAAAAATCGGGGTTTTCCCTGATGTGCAACCAGACCCCGGCAGGCCACAATAAAAACCATGAGCGATACATCAACTGCAACAGCCTCCACCACACTCCGCGACATGTGGGCCACCCGACCCGTGCGACTGCCCTCTGACCAGGGCGGGAAAGGGAAAATCGCTGGCGTGTGTGAAGGCATCGGTGTCCGTTACAACATTGACCCGATCATTGTGCGGGTGCTGTTTGTCATCGGTGTGCTCTTCGCCAACTCCACGGGCATCGCACTATACCTATTGGCCTGGGCGTTCATGCCTCGCTATTCCCTACCGATATCACCCGCCGAAGCGTTATTTGGCAACAAAAACAACAACCCTCAACTGAGAAAGGAACGCAACCTAGGAATTGCTCTTCTCATTGGGTTCCTGATCTTCAGCGGCGGTAGCGGAGGCACCTTTACCACTATCTTCATCGCCCCAGCCTTCATCGCCTACCTAGTGTTCTTCGGAGCGTGGTACTTCCTGCACACACAACACCCCACTCCACCTGCAGGATTGTTAATTGAGAAAGATACAGAAATGGACGTCAACCGACCAGAAGACCTGAAGACCTACCTCTCCACGCTCCAGCCCGTTGAAGGATTTACCGCCCCTTACTCCCCGTCCACTCCACCCGCGTGGGATCCGCTGGGAGTCGCCCCCTTCGCCTGGGATCTGCCGGAACCTACACCAGTCGTCCAAGAGAAGCCCAAGAAGAAAAAGCGTAACCCCTTTGTCGTGATCATTGCAGGCATCGTCGCTGTGTGCTCGTTGGGAACCGTGGGCATCATCATTGCCGCCGGCATGTCAGAAGGTGACGGTGGTTCCAGAAGTGGCGTGGGTGATCAGCATTACGTTGCCACTAGGGCCACCGACCTCCAAGACCACTACTCCGCAGGTGTTGGCTCTTTTAACCTCAACCTTCAGAGGTTGGAACCCCTGCCCGAAGACAAGAAAATCACCATTGATACTGGCGTGGGTGATACCGATGTGTATCTTCCCAGTACCATGCCTGTCACCCTAACCTGCACCAACGGCATCGGCGACACTAACTGCATCGCCGGAACCTACAACAACAAAGCACAAGGAAAGACCCTCACCATTGATCTCAAATCTGGGGTTGGAACGACCACCATCCACTACCCAGAAGAGCAAAAGCCAGCGGGCAACTAACACCAAGCACAACTATGTAAGTCACACGCATAAGGCATAGGAACCCCATCATGAATTCCGCAGCAGTAACACAACCCCGCATTTTGGCACCCGACGTCGCCCGAGGATTCACCATGCTCGGAATCGCCATCGCCAATGCCACCACGGCCTGGCTATACATCTCACCCGACACACCTGGATCAACAGCCGGCGGTGTTGTTGATAACAGCATCCTGGACAAAATCGCCATCATTCTTGGTTCCATATTCACCCATGTGCGTGGCCTACCTATGTTTGCCACACTGCTGGGGTACGGCGTGGGTATGATCGCCATGAGCCTGCAACGCCGCAACTACCCGCCCAAAAAGGCACGACTGGTACTAATCAGGCGCTACTTCTTCCTAGCGATATTCGGCATACTTCATCTGAGTCTGCTGTTTTTCGGCGACATCATGTTCGTCTACGGGATAATGGGCATCATCCTCGCACTGCTCTACCGCTTCAAAGATAAAACCCTACTCATCATTACTGGCGTTTTGGGCACCCTTGGCCTCATACTCACCGCCGTTATGATGATTTACATCTCAGCCGGAGGTGGATCATCCAGAACCGAGGTAATGATCTCGGCTATGCAAACTCTATCAGCACCAGATAGCTATGCTACGTTGGTCAGCCATGCCTTTACTGCATTGAGTTTTCAAATTGGCAATCTATTAACAGGATTCCTTTTCTTTTTCCCTATCATGATTCTGGGCATGGTGGCTGCCCGCCACAATGTTTTGGTACAACCCGAAAAATACAAGACACTACTCACCCGCTTCGCTATTGTCGCAGTCATTATTTCTTTCGGTGTGGGAATTCCTCTTGGACTCGCGGAAATCGGCGTCCTGCCAGAAAACACCGTGCTGCATCTCCAAAGCCTTAACCAGGTTGCTGGCATATGGGCAGGCCCAGGCATTGTCGCATCCATCGCTCTGGCCACCCTCCCCCTGCAACGACGTATCGACGCCGCCCACACCAACGACACCGAGTACATTCTGCCTGTGCCACTCCAGGCACTTATCGCTTTGGGCAAGCGGTCTATGACCGGATACCTGCTGCAATCCATTCTCTTTGTCCTGCTGACCTCTACCTTCACCATTGGCCTGGGCAGAGGCCAGGGAGCTTGGGAGGCAACGCTGATCGCCATCCTCATCTGGGCCATCACCCTGGTCATCGCCTACGTCCTCGAAAAAGCCAACCTACGCGGCCCCTTCGAATCCGTGCACCGCAGACTCTCCTACGGACGCACCGGACAACTCAACCAATTCACAACCCAATAACGGGTTGACCTTCATCACACTGTGCGCCACCACGTAAATCTCAGCCATACAATTATTGCACCGATAACTACTGCACTTGATGGTTCACCGCAGCGATATATATTTTCGAGATGAAGCGAATGACAGACAGTAAAAACACCATGAGCTCCGAAATACAAGTCACACAACCCCGCATGTTAGCGCCCGATTGTGCCCGCGGATTCACATTATTAGGCATCGCTGCCGCCAACGCCACCACAGCATGGTTGCTTATGCCAGTTGGCACGCCTGGATTCCTATCTGGCGGCATTGTCAATGACAGCATTCTTGACAAAATAGCCATCTTCATTGGCACTATTTTCACCCACGTGCGCGGCCTACCCATGTTCGCCACCCTACTGGGATACGGCGTGGGCATGATTACTGTAAGCTTGCAACGCCGCAATTATCCACCAAAGAAAGCACGACTGGTACTAATCAGGCGCTATTTCTTTCTCGCGATATTCGGCATCCTCCACATCACGTTCCTTTTCTACGGCGACATCATGCTTTTCTATGGAATTATGGGCATGATTCTCGCACTACTGAGCCGCTTCAAAGATAAAACGTTACTCATCATCGCCGGAGTTTTGGGCGGGTTGTGTTTGCTCTCTGCACTTGCAATGGCTGCGAGTATCTTTTTCATCCCCGCCGACACATTGCATTCCATGACCAATAACCATTCCGCCTTGACGCTAGCCAATCCTGATAGTTATCTCGCACTTGTGGGGGATACTGGCCTCGCCCTGCGATTCCAACTCGGCACCGCAATCCCCAGCAGCATATTCAGCATTAGCCCAATCATGATTCTGGGTATGGTCGCCGCCCGTAATAATGTCCTGGGCCAACCTGAAAAATACAAGAAGCAACTAACATGGGCCGGTACTATCGCTGTTGCCATATCCTTTGGCGTCGGCATTCCCATCGGACTGGCGGATACTGGTGCCCTGCCCGAAAGGCTCGGACTGTCACTATTTGTGTTCAATCAGTTCGGCGGGCAATTCACTGGCCCCGGCATTGTTGCCATCATCGCTCTGGCAACCATCCCCTTCCAGCGGCGTATCGACGCCGCCCAGACAAGCAACACCGACTACACCCTGCCCGTCCCGCTCCAGGCCATTATTGCCTTGGGCAAGCGGTCTATGACCGGATACCTCCTGCAATCCATTCTCTTTGTCCTGCTGACCTCTAAGTTTACTTTCGGCCTGGGCAGGGGGCAGGGAGCCTGGGAAGCAACGCTGATCGCCATCTTCATCTGGGCCATCACCCTGGTCATCGCCTACGCCCTTGAAAAGGCCAACCTGCGCGGCCCCTTCGAGGTGGTGCACCGCAGACTCTCCTACGGACGCACCGGCCTCACTACTTTTACTCCCACTCAATAGTTCCCGGGGGCTTGGAGGTGCAGTCCAGCACAACGCGGTTCACGTCGGAGACTTCGTTGGTGATGCGGGTAGAGATGCGTTCCAGGACGTCGTAGGGCAGACGCGTCCAATCCGCAGTCATGGCGTCTTCGGAGGACACCGGTCGCAACACAATGGGGTGGCCGTAGGTTCGTCCGTCTCCCTGCACACCAACGGAACGAACATCGGCGAGCAACACCACCGGACATTGCCAAATCTTGGAGTCCAAGCCCGCTGCAGTCAGCTCGGTGCGGGCGATAAGATCGGCGGCACGCAGTGTGTCCAAGCGGTCCTCGGTCACCTCGCCGATAATGCGAATCCCCAGCCCAGGGCCAGGGAAAGGCTGGCGGTTGACAATTTCCTCCGGCAGACCAAGTTCACGACCCACCGCACGCACTTCGTCTTTAAACAGCAGGCGTAATGGCTCAACAAGGTCAAATTCCACATCATCAGGCAGACCACCCACATTGTGGTGGCTCTTGATGTTGGCGGTACCGGACCCACCACCGGATTCCACCACATCCGGGTACAGCGTTCCCTGCACTAGGAAGTCCACGCTGGAGTTTTCCGGGGCGTCGGCAAGCACTCCGGCAACGGCGCGTTCGAAGGCACGAATGAACTCGTGACCGATGGCCTTACGTTTATCCTCCGGGTCAGTTACCCCGGCGAGTTTGGCTAAAAATGCCTTACGCTCATCCAGCGTCACCAGTTTTGCGCCGGTGGCGGCGACGAAATCATTCTGCACCTGCTCGCGCTCGCCTGCACGCAACAGGCCATGGTCAACAAACACACAGGTCAAGCGGTCACCGATGGCGCGCTGCACGATGGCGGCGGCGACGGCAGAATCCACCCCACCCGAGAGGCCGCAGATCGCGCGACCATTCTCGCCGACCTGGGTGCGTACGGCGTCGATAAGCTCCTCAGCAATGTTCGCCGGGGTCCAATCCTGCTCCAACCCGGCAATCTGGGTGAGAAAGCGGACCAGCACCTCCTGGCCGTGCGGGGAGTGCATTACCTCAGGGTGGTACTGCACCCCAGCCATGCGACGTTCGAGGTTTTCAAAAGCGGCGACAGGCGCACCCGCCGATTGAGCCGTCACAGCAAACCCTTCGGGAGCAGTGGAAACGGCATCACCGTGGCTCATCCACACCTTGTGCGTCTGTTCAAACCCCTCGTGCAGCAGACCGCCGTCAATAGTCATGTCAGTGCGACCATATTCACGGTTACCCGTGTTAGCCACCGTGCCGCCCAGCGCATGCGTCATAGCCTGGAAACCATAACAAATGCCAAAAACCGGAATATCGAGATCAAAAATCCCGGCATCAAGCGACGGTGCACCCTCGGCATAGACAGAAGAAGGGCCGCCCGAAAGAATCAGGGCAGCCGGGTTTTTAGCTTTAATGTCCTCAGCGGATGCTGTGTGGGGAACAACCTCAGAATAAATCCGGGCTTCACGCACACGGCGCGCAATAAGTTGTGCATATTGCGCGCCGAAATCAATAACAAGAACGGGGCGATGAGTCTGCTGTGTCACGCTACACGATTCTACTTCATCACCCCGCAGCCACCACTACTACTCAGCGATAGTAACGGGACCGTTGTTGACCTGAACGTTCAGTGTTAGCTTCTTGCCAGAAGCGCTCTCATTGTAGGTCTTGTGGCTGGGGGTCGTTAGCGTCACGGAATCCTTCGCGGTCATCTCCACCGGAACATCGTCTGGCAGCGTTACCGATACAGTCCCCACGTCCACGTATACGTTGACGGTCTTGTCTTTATCCAAGGGTTTTAGATCCTGCAGGTTCAGTGTCACCTGACCGTTGGAAACAGCGTAATTCTCATCCAAGGCATTGGCATCACTGGTGCTCACATCAATGGACCCCTGAAACACGGTGCCTGTGCCCAGTGGATCGAATCCGTTGGTAGCAGGAACATCAACACCAACGGCGGTGGCAGCGCTATGGGAACCTGACGACGACCCGCCCGACGCACTCGCGCCAGCACTAGCCCCAGAAGAACCAGAACCGCTTGAGCTGCTAGAACTGCTGCTTTCCGAGGTTGACATTGAGCTGGAGGCCATGGCACTGCTGGAGGATCCTGATCCTCCTGAGGAGCTTCCGCCACCGCCACATGCCGCCAACAGCAGTGCAGCAGAGGCAATGACACCTGCGCCAAGAATCTTCTTAGTCACCGATCTTTTCCTCTCTGAGGCGAATGTCGCCCCTATGACGGGCGACGTGGTGCCGCCCTGACATCTATGAGCAGTCACCGCAAAGAACTTTTGCTACAACTACTTCTTTGCAATAGTAACCCGAGCAGTGTTGCTTGTGATGTTGAGTGTGAAAATACTTCCCGGCGCGTCGGAATTGTATTTTTTGGTCTTACAGTTGCTTTTTTCCGAAGGAACTTTACAGGTCAAGTCCACGGGAACGTTTTTGGGCATTTTGAGGTCAAAATGCCCTGAGTTGATGTAGATGGATACGGTTTTTGGCTCGGTCAGGGTTTCCATACCGGAGAGATCTAGGTAGATCTGTCCACTGTCTACCACATAGTCGGGGTTGAGGTCACGAGCGTTGGTGACCACGCCCGCGATCTGCCCGTTGAACATATGTCCCGTGTTGAGTGGATCATAGTCACCGGCAGTGCCGTAGATGCCTATTTGTTTGACCGCTGGCGTGGTGCTTGTGGGGGTCTCTGTGGAGGTCTCAGACTCACCCGTTGCGCCACCTACGCCCCCCTCAGTGCTTCCACTTAAGGATTCCGCAGCCGAATTCACGTTCACGGCAGTTGCTGATGCCGTGCCGGTGGCCGCGTCAGCGGTGGAGCGTTGTCCAGCTTGGGTACAAGAGGTGAGGAGCAGTGCCGAGACGATGGTCGCCACTGCCAAAAGTTGCTTGCGCACCCAAAAATCCTTCCCATACAAAACACTAATTTCATTTACAGTACAGAATTCATTCAGGGTTTCCCTATTTTTGAGACGGCTTACACATCTTTCTGTGGGTATAGCCATAGCGCTAAGGCATGAAATCTACGGGAATCCTAGCGCGCCACCGCTTGGCTGACCACCAGTGTGAGCGCTTCGGCAATGAGATGGGCGGGCACTGGCCCGTTGCACAACGCAGCTGCATCAGCGTGGACGCGCGCGGCCATGGCCACCATTACTGCGCTGGGTTCGTAGGCCACAGCGGCTCCAATGACACCGGATAAGACATCCCCCGACCCTGCTGTTGCCGCCCAGCTAGACCCGGCCTCAATGAGGTAGCGTTCACCTTCACTTACAACCTGTGTAACTCGACCTTTCAGCAGTACGCATACGTCCAGTTCACGCGCCAATTCTTCGGGGGCAGCAACACCAAAGCGCGCGAATTCGCCTGTGTGTGGGGTCAGAACAGTAAAAGCGGTTCTGCGACGCACCAGTTCTCGCAGCTCCTCCGATTCCGCCACGCGCGTCAGTGATGTTGCATCAATCACAAGGGGAAGGTTGCTGCGGAGTTGTTCGGCAAGCTGCGTGTCATCCTCGCTGCACCCGGGTCCGATCACAAGCGCCTGAACTCGCCCTTCACCCGCCACGACTTCGGGCACTGCGCGAATCACCTTGGTCACGCATGGCCCTAGGTACCGCACCATAGGCGACGTCGCCCGCACTGCCCCCTCCACACATAGTACCGCCGCACCCGGATATGCGACACTACCAGCGTAAATGCCGACAACGCCATCGGTGTATTTGTTGGAGTCCGCCCCAGGGCGCGGCCAGTTTTCCACGCGATCCACCGAATAACCCCACGGATCCATGCTCGCTAGTTCCTCATCAATGCCCAGGCCACGCAGCACTACATCGCCACAGTATTCCCAACCCAGCACATGCACAGGCTTCAAACCACCAAAGGTGACTGTGTTGGTGGCACGAATATAACTATCCCCTGGCACACCGGTCATGGGGTCCACACCGCTGGGAATATCCACGGCGACCACAGGACAAGTGGCGTGTTCCGCGATTATCGACGCCGCCTGCGCGGCCTCTCCACGCAAACCACCAGACGCCCCGATCCCCACAACTCCGTCAATGATAAGATCCGCCCGAGCAGCGGCAGCAGCGGTGGGTTCTTCGGGGCGTCGATACGCGTGATGGAGACCGGTTGAGGTCTGCCACACAGTGATATGTGCTCCGCGTCGTTCCAGTTCCTCTGCAGCATAAAGGGCATCGCCGCCATTTCCCCCTGAACCGGCGAGCACCAGCACGCGTTTACCGTACGGGTGGTGGTCAAGCAGTCGGGCGCATTCCACAGCCACGGCAAACGCCGCCGACAGCATCAGCTTTTCCCCAAGTCGAGCAAGAAGTGGCTGCTCAGCAGCACGAACCTGGTCAGGAGTGTACATCGGAATCATACCTCCACGGTAGCCAAAATTGTGCTACGTGACCGCAGCCAGAGCAGGTGACTATACTTCCGACCCGTTGTCACACCCCTTTGGAGAAAGGCTCAGCATCGTTGTCTGCCATTATGTCTCTCGTCGCACTTATTTTTATCGGACTTGCCGCCTTGCTTCACGTGTTCATCTTTTATCTGGAAGCCTTCGCATGGGCCAGCCCCACCGCCCGTAATATTTTTGGCCACGCCACGGAGGAAGAACTCGCCATCACTCGGTTTTTTGCCTATAACCAAGGTGTTTACAACCTCATGCTCGCCATTGTTGCGGGTATTGGGATCGCCATGTGGCTGGCAGGGCACCATAACGTGGGGGCCGCGCTGATGTTTGCAGGCGCTGGTTCCATGATTATTGCCGCCGCTGCACTGGCACTGAAATCCACAGCACATCGCGGTGCCGCCGCAAAACAAGCAGCGTTTGCCGTCATTGGTGTCATTGCGCTGGCCGTGGCTTTGTAACGATAGTGTCGTGAGGGTGGACACAACCACCGTTGTAGTTGACAGCTGCAAACACAGTCGTACAAGACACCAATCCACTATCCTTGAGACTTGTGGCTGAGAAATTTAAAAAGCAGTTGTCCAAGCTCTCCAAACGTGGGCCGCACCACGTGCTTATTGGTGACCTCTCCTACGCAGGTCTCCCCGGCAAGGTGTACACGCCTGCCGAGGGTAATGGGGTAGCCGCCATTGCGTTTGGTCACGACTGGATGACCTCGGTGAAAAGCTACCACCAAACCCTTCAACATCTGGCCAGCTGGGGCATTGTCGTTGCTGCCCCCGCCACGGAGATGGGATTCATGCCCAACCACCAGGGCCTCGCTGCTGACCTAGAGTCCTGCCTGCAGATCGTCGCTGGGGTTAAATTAGGAACAGGAAATGTCACAGTCTCCCCCGCAAAATTGGGGGTTGCCGGGCATGGCATGGGCGCAGGTGCCGCGATCTTGACGGCAGCGGGCCGCGACAATATCCACGCTGTTGGTGCCCTCTACCCCGCCGCCACGGCACCGTCCGCTGTGACCGCAGCCGCCCACACCACAGCCCCGGGACTGATCATAGGCCCTGGAAAAGCCACTGATTTTGACTCAAATGAGTCTGTAAAAATAGCAGCACAATGGGCTGGCCCGGTCACCTATCGGGAAGTATCCAAAGGCACGCAATCCGGCTTTTCTGAAGGTGCCGTGGTTAAAGCTCTTGTGGGCATGGGCCGACCACAGTTTTCCGCACAGGAAAAAGCCCGGGGGCTGCTCACGGGCTTTCTGCTCTATCAACTTGAAGGGGAGAAAAAATACGCGGCGTTCGCCCAGGAGGACGTTCACGCCCGTGGCTTGTCCTCCCTCACCAAAGCGGAACTGCAAGCGAAAGAGCAGGATAAAACCTTCACCAGCCTGCCGTTTTAATTCCCCGAACAGGTCGCCGTCGGGAGGGTTGCCGCAGCGGTGGCGGCTGAGGTGTCTTGTGCGCGGGCACCGCCGCCTGCACTTGTTCTCCGTTGTTTTCCTGGCGAGCATGCACCCACCGCAACTGCTCGTCAAGCCCTGAAGCCTCGTGCACATGTTGGGCGTGCGCTGTGGTTTCTCCCTTCTTGCGACGCTGCTCTAATTCTTTTTGTACCGCACGTATCGACTCATCAAACTCAGCCACATAACGCTCGGCACGCTGTTGAAACTGCTCTAAAAACTGGTCGTAACTTTGCATCACCATGCACCTGCCTTCCGCGCCCGACCACGATTACTGCTTGTCGACGCCCCGCCTACCGGAGCATCACCTGATCCACCTGGCGCTGGCACGCACACTGGTGGTTGCGGTGCAGGTTGGGGTTGTGGTGCAGGCGCTTGGTGTACTGGTGCTTGGTGTTGAGGTACTTGATGTAGAGGTGGTTCGGGCTGTGGATGAGACGCTGGTGCCGGTGCCGGCGCAGCAACATGGGGCACTGGCTCCGGGGACGGCTTCACAGGTTGTGGCGCTGGTGGTGGCGCATGATGCTCCTGCGGAGGTTGAACCGGAGGCGCCGTACCTTGGGTACCTTGGGTCCGCGACTCCACATGTGATTCCTGCGGTTGAGGCGACTCTGGGTGATGTGTTTCCCCATGGTGGTTCTCTACTACATGGTTGGGGACGTCATGCTGCGCCGAAACATCAAGATTCATGTTGTGCATGTCAGCAGATCCTGCCCCTGCCTGTTCCAGGAACTGAGCAAGGTGGTGTTCAACCTGATTGACAATTTCTCGAACCCCAGCGGTGACCAGAGTGACAAGAACTGGACCCACCGCGTTTCTGATAATGTGCTCAACCTCAAACAGCGGCTGGCCACTACCATAGCCACCACCTATGGTTGAACTCATCAAATTCGAAGCATCCAACGAGGGCGATGGCGTGCACGCATTACCATATCCTTGTTGTGGTACTGACTGTTGATAATTGGGAGGCAGCGGAGTTGTCATCCGCGCCATGTTCTGCGGCAGTACTTGCGACTGCGCTACCCGCATATCCGGGGACGAAGACTGCGACGGCACGTTCTCACAGCGAACCGGTTCCACGCACGGGGCATGGCGTTGTGGTGTCGGCTGTTCAGTGCGAGCAGTAGTGGCAGGTTGGACAATGGGTTGGGAAACAGCATGGTCCTCATGCATGGGCACGTTGTTCGAAGGTTGCGCAGCACTGCTCTGCACAGCACCCGCCATGACTGCACGTGACATGCCTGTGCCTGCCATACCTGCACTTGCCGATGCCGCCGATGATGACACAGCCGAAGCCTGAGGCACCGGCGCAGCCGACGTAGTTGGGCCGCCAGTGGAAGGCTGAGCGTTATCGTCGCGGCCGTCGTCAAGGAGCTTGTCGTAGCAGCATCGAATAGCCTTGTCACGCTCGGCGCAAAGATTCATGAGGAGTTGGCTGAAGCTGTCGATATTTGAGGCACCCAGTTGTACCGTCTGCTGAAAAGCATCAGGATTCTTCTCTGGATCCGCCTTGTCCAGCCACGCGCACACGGAATTGACCAGGAAATTCGCGGCAGCTTCTGGGTCCGCTAACCGCTGCTCAAAGTCGTCGAGGACAGATTCAATTGTGCTCCCACATTTCTGTGAGGATTCCGATAGTTTCCTACCCCGCTCTCGTTCCCACTGCCAGTTGGCTATCTGCTCCATGACAATATCCGCCAGCGTTCCGCCACTCACGTGAGCAATCACATTGGCACACAGATGCGCTGCGGGCACAAGGTTCCTCGTCATCTCAGCGCCCCCGGCTTTGTGTCCTTCTTGCTGCAGCGATGCCACCTTCAGGCCTTCGGTGCTGTTGACCGCATTCTCAATATCCTTGATGGGTATCTTCGGGCCTTTCCACTGGCCGCGCGAGGATTGCATCAACTGCGCAACCATGCCTTTAGCGGCCTTTACATGGTCGGTCACTGGTTCAGCCTTCGCAGGCAGTCCGTGAAAAAGCCCTCCGCAACCGCAAAACGGTGAACGCTCTGCTCTACCGTACCCATGACGCGGAGAAGCTGCTGGGTCTGCTCATCTGTTTGCCGGTGTATGCGCTCATACATGTCAGCAATAGCCCGGCCTTGATCTTCAAACCCTTGACCAGCGGCAGATGACGCAAAACACGGTGCAGTTTGTCCATGTCGGTCTTGGTAATCTTCACACTGGCTTCGTGTTTCCGCGATGCCTGCGAAGGCCCGCTCAAAGTCCAGCGTGACTTCATCAGGTTGTGTCATTACTCCCCCGATCGTGGTTGTACGCAGTATTTTATCTGGTTAGACTGCGCACAACCCCACGTGGTTCCCTAACCACCCACTAATTTTTCTGTACTCCGGTTTCTAGAGGTTTCTAGACCTCAGCCACAACGGCAGCCAGCCTGCCAGCAACCTTCCTGGCGGTTTCCGCGTCGGCTGCCTCCACCATCACCCGGAAGAGTTCTTCGGTACCCGATGCCCGGAGCAGCACCCTACCTGAGTCCCCGAGTTCTCCTTCTGCGCGCTGAATAGCTTCCACCACCACCGGGTGTTTTTCAATAATGGCTTTATCCGAGACCGGGACGTTAATCAGCACCTGTGGCAGTACCGTCATCGCCTGTGCCAGAGTTTTCAGTGGCAGGCCAGTTTCCGCCATGCGGGACATCAAAGCCAATCCTGTCAGCGTGCCATCGCCGGTTGTGCCGTGATCAGGAAGAACAATATGGCCGGACTGCTCGCCACCCAGGCTGAAGCCACCGGCATTCAGATCAGCGAGCACATAGCGGTCCCCCACTTTGGTGGTACGCAGGTTAATGCCTGCTTCATTCATGGCGAGTTTAAGGCCCAGGTTCGACATGACGGTGGCCACCAGCGTGTTTTTGCGCAATTCGCCATTGTCTTTCATCGCAAGCGCGAGGATCGCCATGATCTGATCCCCATCGACAATATTGCCTTCGGCATCCACCGCCAAGCAGCGGTCGGCGTCACCATCGTGCGCGAGTCCCAGGTCAGCACCATGGTCCAGCACTGCTTTCTGGATCACGTTGATGTGGGTGGATCCACAATTATCGTTGATGTTGTAGGCGTTCGGCTTGTCGTGAATCGCAATGACCTCGGCACCGGCCGTCCCGTAGGCCAGAGGGGCCACCTCAGATGCCGCACCATTTGCCGCATCCACCACCACTTTGATGCCTTGCAAATTGTGGGGCATGGCCTGCGACAAATGCTGAAGGTACCGTTCCTGCGCATCCGTCGCTTCCTCAATGATGCGACCAATGCCGTGGCCGATGGGGCCGTTTTCCGGGAGGCGAGTCATCGCCGCTTCGATTTCATCCTCCACCTCATCGGCCAGCTTGTGCCCACCAGCGGCGAAGAACTTGATGCCGTTGTCGGGCATGGGATTGTGGCTTGCGGAAATCATCACCCCCATATCCGCGCCGTAATCGTCAGTGAGGAATGCAACCGCTGGGGTGGGCAGAACCCCGACCCGCAGGACGTCGACACCCTGGCTCGCCATGCCTGCCGACAGTGCGGCGGCCAGCATCTCCCCCGACACCCGCGGGTCACGGCCCACGATCGCCACTGGGCGCCGTTTCGACGTCCTATTTTCACTGGTCAGAACATGCGCGGCAGCTGCCCCAAGTTTGAGCGCCAACGACGCTGTCAGCCTTTCATTCGCCATTCCACGCACGCCGTCAGTTCCAAAGAGTCGAGTCATGGATTCTATTATGCCTGCCTAACGACGCCCTCCAAACACGGCACGCACAAAAGCCTGCCGCGCTACGGCTAGGTGCTGTGACTTCTGCGCAGGCTCCCCAGGTGTGCCCGGTTTTTGGGGTTCAGTAGGCTGCGTGCTACTTGACGATGGCTCGGACTTCGTTGCTTTACCCAAGCCAATTAGCACCTTCTGCCCCTGGAAGATAGACTTCTTGATGCTATCCTTCGGCAGGATGACAGTCACAGAGAATTCTTTCTCTACCTGCGCATTTTTGGAACAGTGACGTGCAGCGGCAATGGCGATTGGGGCTGTAGTGTTTTTCGCCAGGTTTACTGTCCAGCCTGCACTTTTCGCCATAAACCTCTCCGTTCAAACGCTGAGGAAAAACAAAACACCGCCCTTTTGCACCCTTGAAAAGGTGAAAAAGAGACGGTGTTTGTGTAAAACCAGAGGCTTAACGCTTGGAGTACTGAGGTGCACGACGTGCTTTGTGCAGACCAGCCTTCTTGCGCTCAACAGCACGAGCGTCGCGGGTCAGGAAGCCAGCCTTCTTCAGCGCCGGGCGATCAGTCGGGTTGTAGACATTCAGGGCACGCGCAATAGCAAGGCGAAGAGCACCAGCTTGGCCGGAGGGGCCACCACCGTTGAGGTTTGCATGAATGTCGAACTGGCCTTCACGATCAATCAGTACCAGCGGAGACTTGATCAGCTGCTGGTGCAGTTTGTTCGGGAAGTAATCTTCCAGGGAACGACCGTTGCAGATGATCTGACCGGTACCAGCGGTCATGCGAACACGAACGATGGCGCGCTTGCGGCGACCAACAGTCTGAATCGGCTGATCCAGCTCGGCGGGAGCAGGAACAACGGTTTCTTCTTCAACTTCCACAGCCACGGCATCGGCGATGGTGTTGGTGAATTCCTCAGTCGCAGCCTGTGCGGCAGCGATATCAGCAGCGTCGGCTGCGAGGTTTTCGGTGTTGTTCGGTTCGGTCACTGGGCCACCTGCTTGATCTCGTAGGTTTCGGGCTTCTGAGCAGCATAGGGGTGCTCGGATCCGGCGAAAACGCGCAGCTTCTTCGCCGACGCACGCGACAGCTTGTTGTGCGGCATCATGCCCTTGATAGCTTCTTCAACAACACGCTCAGGGTGCAGTTCCAGCGAACGACCCAAGGTGAGTGCCTTCAAACCACCCGGGTAGCCGGAGTGGCGGTAACGGAATTCACGTTCACGCTTATTGCCGGAAACAGCAACCTTATCGGCGTTAATGATGATGACGTGGTCACCACAATCAATGTTGGGGGTGTACTGTGGCTTGCCTTTGCCGCGCAGAAGATTGGCGGCGACCACAGCAAGACGACCCAAAATCATGTCAGTGGCGTCAATGACGTACCACTTGCGGGTAATTTCACCGCTTTTCGGGTAATAGGTAGACAAAACGACTCCTTGTAAGTCTGTCTAGAACTGCCAGCCATAGATCAATGCAGGGAAAACATACGGCGGCCGGTGGAGACCCGCATGTCTTTGCTGCTCTGGCCCCGCAACTGCATGCAGAGGAGGACCACAGCCCATACACAGATACACCAGCTTAAAGCATGGTGTATCTGTTTTCAAAATACTTCTGCAGTGCGTGCCCCGCACTGGTTGGCCACGTTGAATGAACTATCGGGGCAATGCCACACAATGCAGAGCCACACTACAGAGTCTTCATACATGGTTATCCTGGTTTCACACCACAGCGGACAAGCCCGAATGCCCTTCTACGTCCTGCAGCAAGCCTGCCGTGTTGGGTGAAACCCACAGGAAGCAGTGTCGCGGTGTGAAACCAGAGTCTTTTAGCCCCAGCTTGCGGCTGCCATGCGATTGACTTCACTCATACGGTCGTTACCTTCCTGCACGGTGGAAGCAATAGTTTCCAGGATGGTGTTCAGCTCTGCGGCTGCGCTATCCCACTTGGCCTGGGCTGTTTGGTAGGCAGATGCGGAATCGCCTTCCCACGTTGAAACCATGGGGTGCAGTTGCTGCTTCAAATCATCCAGCAGCGCGTTCATGCTGCCCGCAGTTGCCCGAATGTCCGCCGCTGCTGTTTCGATGTCCCCAAACTGGTACTTGATCTGATCCATGATAGGTCTCCTTGTTTTATGTTCTGTCGCTGGTGGATGTATTAGAGAGCCAGGCCCTGACCAATGGTTTTAAAGGAACTGACGTTGTGCGCCTCCATACCTTCAAAGGACTTCGCGTTGCTGCGAATATTCTCGGCGATGCTATTCAGCGCTTCCCGCAGCTTGGTGGCCTGTGTGTTCCAGTTCTGCATCAGGCTGTCAAAGGACATTTGAGCCGAGCCTCTCCAGCTACCCTTCAGCCCATCAACAACCCCGTGAAGCCTGTTGAGTTCCGATTGAACGTAATTGTTTGTGTCATCAACATGGCCCGCTGTGGACACCATGACATCGGCTTCAGTCCTAAACGTCTCAGACATGGGTTCGCCCCTCCTCGAACGAAATTACGTGCCGGCCAGAACTTTTCCAGCCGAACCCCCGAAAAGCATCCCGCACCCACCTTTGTCATGAATGCCGAAAAAGCTTTTCACCACATTTGGACTAGCAAACCACCCATAAAGTTCCCTACACCCCAAAAAAATTTCCTAATTTTTCAGCTGGAGGGTTTCCACAGCCATTCGACACGCAGCTTTCTGTGGAATCGTGGCATTCGTTTTACTATGACATCCCACGCTTACCTGGTTGTTCTGCTGCACCCACGTCACCCACAGCACACTGGATCCATCCCCCGGATCTTCGCGGTAGGTTTGTGTCACAATCTCAGGCCCGCGCATCTGCTCGTCGCTTTGAGCCGTGAGCTGTGGGTCATGTTCCACCATTTCCTCCACTTCCCGCCGCACCGCCGCTGGATCCACATTATGAATGGGGTCGGCCGCCACAAGAATACGCAGATTTGGATCATCACCAGTGGCCACCAACAAACCGTCATCGCGGGGTTCAAGTTTAAAACCCTGCGGCACGGAAAACACCACGTTCTGGTATTCCAGAACACGCGACGGCGGCACTTCCTGTTTACGGCGGGTACTTGCCGCGGGTGACGACGCCCCGTTCCCCAGGGCATGTGCTGCGGTACTGACGGTTGCAGCATGGCTGTGTGCGGGGGCGTCGGTACGCACTGAGTTACCAACAAGCAGCACTACCCCACCGACGATCACTACCCCGATACCCGCAAGCACAGCATGAAATCGGGTGAAGGGCAACTGCCGCGTATGTTCGGTGGGACGCCTGATCTGAAAAAGATCCTCATGGCTAGGTTGGCTGCCTGATTCCTGAATCACAGGATCGGTGAGCGCCTCAATGCTGTAGGCCGTCACGCCTTTATTCAACAACGTGCGGCTCAACATATCCGTGGCGGCTTCACTACCATCGATGACTACCTCAACATCAGGCCACACAGCCCCATACATGTCACGGATCTGTTCGATCACAGCGTTGACGGCCCAGCCTTCTTCCACGCCTGTACCAGGCAAGTCATAGCGGTAAATCGTGTCGATACCCTCAAAAAGCGTGGCAGAATCCAAAACGGTAATTTTTACCGAGCTGAGGCTACTCATGGCTGCGCCACCTGGCACACGCCGACAACAGCACCCCGGTTCACTAATGTGCCACGGCCTGGAGGTTGCTGCACCGGCTTCACCCCGAACAACACGCCCTCTTCACGGTCAATGTTGAGCAACATCACCGCAGGTGATTGGTCACGTATTTCGCTGAGGAATGGGTCGTACAGCGCGCGCTGCGCACCACCGGACTTTCTAGACACCACCACATGGAACCCGATGTCACGCGCATGTGGGATGAGCGACTTCAGAGGAAGGAACGCCCCGTCTTGCACAAGATCGTAATCATCAATAAGCAGATAAATGTCTGGCCCCGTCCACCAGGACCGATCACGCAGTTCCTGCGCTGTCACATCCGACCCGGGAAGCCGCGAGGTCAAGGTGGTCACCATGTTGGCAACCGCCATGTCCGTGGCCTGACTGGTCGCGCTGTACACAGCCATCATGGCTTCATCAAAAGCCCCCAGGTGGGTACGCCTATGGTCTATAACGACCATGCGCGCTGCATCTCGGCCTAGATCAGTGATACCAGCGGCCATGGTGGCAATAAATGTGGACTTGCCGGATCCTTGGCTACCCAGGCACAGCACATGCGGGGCGTCGCTTGGCACCCAGGTCTGGGGGCTGAGTTTAGGACCGCCAAGCCCGATAAGAATGCCCTTTCCAACATCAGTATTGCCAGTGCAAATCTCAGCACGGTGAATCTGCGGTGGCAGCACACGCAACGGTGGGACGGGAGACTGCCCTTGTTGCTCCGCCGACATCCTCACATACTCAATGTCTTGGTTCGTGGACAACGCAATCAGCATGGGTTCACCATCGGTGGTTAAGCCCCGTCCCGGCGCGTGCGGAAGTTTCAGCTGGGCTTTTCGGTCGATCAATGAATCCATCGCTTCACCGAGCCGCAGTTCTATCCTATGGCTGATCAGGTCACGAATCGCTGGACGCATGGCAGTCCAGCGCTGAGTACTGGCCACAAGATGCACACCTGCGGCAAGACCATCTGCGGCGATGCGGTTGAAGGAATCAACCAGGTGGTCAAAGTCGGTTCCTACGGTGTGCCAACCATCAACGATGAGGAACGTGTGCCGATCGTCCGGTTCGTCAATGAAACCGAGGACTTCATCAACGATGCGCTGGACTTTTTCTGGATCATTACGGTGCGCCACCCCAGCAACGTGTGGAATCCGCGCGAGTGTGGCTAGGGCGGTTCCCGCCAAGTCAAGGACGTAAAAGCGAACGGCGCTGGTGGGGTGGGTGACTGCTAGGGATAAAACGATGGTGCGCAGTGCCGTGGTTTTCCCTGTCTGCGGCCCACCGCAGATCGCGGCATGCCCGCCGGTTCCTGTAAAGGACAAGACGAGAGGGTCTTGGCGCTGATGGTAAGGGCGATCAATGATGCCGATAGCTGCTTCCCAGTCACATGTTGCCGGGGTTTCCATTGTCTCATAGCCCGCTGCCGCGTCTCGGGCAGCTATCACCTCAGAGAGAGGAATAGTATCAGGTAGCGGCGGTAGCCACACTGTGTGCGCTGAAACTCCTTGCTGCCGCCCAGCTTCTTGGGCAATGTCCACAACGGCGTCAAGCAGCGTCGTGGTGTCCTCGTGTGTGTCGCTGTGTTCTTCATCGAGATTGTCATCCGAATTGATGACCTCGGGCGGGGCAATGCTCTCCCAGTCTGTGAATACACGAATGCCACAGGTTTCCGCAACCGCTGTTGCAGCTGAGCTGGGCAACGGTCCAGAGACGTAGCTTGCTTGGAAGCGCGTGACCTCCTCAGCATCGGTTTTGATGTAGCCCGCACCGGGCCGCGCTGGCAGATGGTAGGCATCAACAACGCCGAGTACTTGGCGGGATTCCGCAGCCGAGAATGTTTTCAACCCAATGCGGTAAGACAGATGCGAATCCAATCCACGCAGGCGTCCTTCTTCGAGCCGTTGGCTGGCCAGGAGAAGGTGGATATGAAGGGAGCGTCCGAGGCGTCCCACGGCGACGAAAAGGTCGGCGAAGTCAGGGTGTTGGGCAAGAAGCTCGGAGAATTCGTCGAGGACGATGAGCAGGGCTGGGAGCGGTTCAAGGTCAGGGTTGTCTGCGCGGGCTTTGTTGTAGTCGTGGACATTGGCGTAGTTTCCGCTGGCACGGAGTACTTCTTGTCTGCGGTTGAGTTCACCACTGATGGCATCGTGCATGCGCTCGACCAGGGTGGATTCTTCGGCCAGGTTGGTGATGATAGCGCTCGTGTGTGGGAGCCGATCAAGCCCCAGGAAGGTCGCACCGCCTTTGAAGTCGACGAGCACAAAGTTCAGTTCTTCCGGCGAGTGCGTGACCGCCAGCGCAAGGACCAGGGTTTTGAGCAATTCGGATTTTCCCGACCCAGTAGCCCCGATGCACAAGCCGTGCGGTCCCACGCCGCCGTGTGCGGATTCTTTGAGGTCCAAGAGCAACGGCCTGCCTGTATCGCCCAATCCGAGTGGCACCAGAAGACGCTGCCGAGCCGTCTCAGGCGTGGTGTGAGGTTGCCATAGTGCGCCGGGAGTGAGCTGGTCAATGCTGCCCACACCAAGCAGAGACAGGAAGTCACCGGAAGCGGTAGCGGAGTCGGTGTCTGCGGGACGTCGATACGCGTTCATGGCTTTGGCCACAGCACATGCTTGGTTTTCGGTGATCAGATCGGGGCTGCCCAGCGGTTCTGGGCCGCTCATGGTGTGTGCGATCAGCTCGTCACCTTCGACGCTGAGGCACAGCCCTTCGTCGCGGGCGCGAGCCCCCAGAGCTGTGTGTTCGTGGGAACCGACGTCAATGATGGTGGTCCAGTAGGGATCGTCGATGAAGGATTCCACTCCAGTGGTAGTCACGGAATCCACAATCAGAATGCGGTAAGCGGCGTAGTCGATGGTGCGTGTGTGGGGCAACCATTTCACCCATTCCCAACCACCACCAAGAACCTTGATGCCCACGCTTTCAGGGCCGTGATGAAACACGAGCTGCAGCACCAACGCACGCGCCATATTCGCAGCGTGGGGCCCGGAAATCCCCAGGAAGCGGAACGCTCGTAACTGGATGGAAATGGGCATTTTCTCCAGCGTCCCTACGGATCGGACGGTGTGCCGCAGAGCGACAGCACACACCGGGTCAAGGTCTTCGGCCGCACCGGAATCCTGCACGTCAATGGGGGTGCACAGGCGCGTGGCACCAACGCCCATCCGAATTTCTAACGCATCAGGATCGTTGGCGTTGCGTTCCCACATACGTCGCGACCCCACATGCGACCACATAAACGCCGGGTCAGGGTGTTTATGCAACTCGTGCGTGCGCTGCGCTTGTCCGTTTTTCAGGGCTTTCGCGCGCAACACACCAATGTGGCGCATGAAAATCCTGCGGGTTTCATCGGGATCATCGGCCTGCTGCGGGGCGAACATAGTGGCAACACTCATGAGCATCATCAGCGGAAACACCAACATTCCTGGGTTCGCGTTGCGTAACACAGCCCCAATCCCGCCGGAACCATTACGGCTGTTGAGCACCATTAGCCCCATCATCCCGACGAACGCCAACACCATAACCAGCGGTAACAACAATCGAACCATCGGCACCGGCTGCGGTCGCACGGCAGCCGGAACAGGTTCCGCAGTCAAGGTTCCCGATGGTAACGGCGGCGCTGGTTCGCGTTCCGCGTACGCTAACGGCACCACAATGGTGCTCGACGCAACAGCATGTGATGGTGAAACATGTGGTGCTGACAACTGGGAAACACCCCCCTTTTTATGTTTTTTCAACGCCGGTTTCCCCCACCGGCTGGACATAGCGAATATTCTACGCCATGCTTGTGATAGTTGCACAGGGGAGGCAGTGCAACCACAGCACATTCACACGTCACAAGGGGGTAATGGTGGCCACTGACAGCGCCTTGCGCATCACCATCCGCATTGATATTCCAGATAGCGCTTATCCCAGCACCTGCATTGACCTTGCGGTTCCGCGCAACTCCAGCATCGCTGAGATTCTTGATGAGGTACTCACACTCGCCGATGCCCCACGCATCAGCCGCCCCTGGCAAGCCACCACTGCTGCAGGTGTGCTTATCGACGCCGCGCAACCGCTCGCCCACACACCACTCACCCACGGGAGCACCATAGTTTTATCGCCACACCGCGACGTGGAACCACCCGTCCTGTGCGACGCAGCAGAATCCTTCATCGACCACGGCACGACCCGTCAGCACACTGGGCTGACCACATTAAGCACCCTAGTGGGCATCATTCTCATCATGTGCTGTGCCATGTCACCACTGACGGGTATCATTCCGCTGGGGGCAAAATTTTTGGTCGTGGCGCTCTTAACACTTATTGTGCTCACCCGCATGCGCTCTACGGCATCCTTATTCAACGATTCACCAGATGGCGACTCAACGGGGGCCTTAGCCGCGCTGAGCATCCTGTGCTTGACCAGTGTCATCTGTACGTGCCTCGGCGCACTCAGCTTCATCATTCCGTTCCCCATCGCATCAAGCCAGCTCTCCGCTGTTCCATGGGCCGGACTGGTCACCGCACTATGCGGCGCAACCATGTTGATCACCTGCCACATTCTGGGGACACCACCACTGCGGCTCACTGTGGCATGTGCTACCGCACTCACTGTCATCGCGTGCACCAGCGCAGCGTTCGCACTCACCTCAACCCCCAGCAGCATTGCCGCCGCCACCTGCGTCATCGCCACCGTCCTGGTCGCACTATCGCCATGGCTGTCCCTCCGGTTCGCCGGGCTACGCGTCCCACAACTGCCCTCGGCGGGTCAAGACTTCAACGTTGCCGACATTCCCATTGACAATCCCGAGGCCAGGGCCTCCCGCGCCACCGCACTTCTCGACGGCATTCTCATCGGAACAGTGGCCTGCGCCATACCAGCCATGATTGTGCTCAGCCTCCGTGGCGACGGCTACACGGCAGCTCTCTGCGCAGCCAGCGCCGGGGCTGTCCTCGCCCACGCTATGCGACACCGCAGCATCCTCGCACTCTGGTCCCTCTGGTCATGGGGCATGACCAGCATCGCCGCTATCGGACTCTGCCTGCTCTTTGCAGGTAAAAACACGCCCCTGCTCTGCATCGGGGCACTCGGCGCACTCGTATGCACCACCGCACCGCTGTGGGCGCATCACATCAAAACCCTCTCCCCCACTACGCTCAACTGGCTCGAACGCTTCGAATCCCTCGCCGTCGCAGCCACCATTCCACTCGCTGCGCATCTTCTTGGCATTTTTAGCCTGATCAGGGGACTCGGATGAGACGCCACCACGTCACCGCTGTCGCTGCCACAGCGTTGCTTCTGTGCGCTTCCGCACCCTGTGCCGACGCCCAACATACCACCACACCGCCACCCCCAGCGTGCGCCCGCAGCGTTCCGACCGACCCTCCCCTACGTGCCGACACCGCGCGGGCGGCGTCGAAAAGCTCCCTCAAACCAGCACACTCGATAGCCACTGGACGAAACGTCAAAGTCGCCGTCATTGATACTGGGGTCGCACCCCACCCGCGCCTCCTACCCCGGCTTGACGCCGGTGCCGACCTCCTTGGGGAACACAACCCCCTCCACGACTGCGATGGCCATGGCACCATTGTTGCTGGTCTCATTGCTGGAGCCGCCGGACCTGATGACTACGTGGGCATCGCTCCGGACTCCACCATCATCAGCATCCGACAAACCAGCGCCCACACGCGTGACAACGACCACGGCGGCACCCTCGAATCCCTCACCACCGCCATCCACCGCGCCCTCGACCTTGGCGCGCAGGTCATCAACATCTCCGTGGTCTCCTGCGTCCCTGGCGCACTGCGCACTCATCCCGACGGTGCGAAACTCCGGCAAGGGCTTGATGCAGCACTCCGCCGCGCCGAAGAACAACGCACCGTCGTTGTTGCAGCCACCGGCAACATTGGCACAAACTGTGAACCTGACAGCATTGTCTACCCCGCGCATTCATCAACCGTGTTGGCTGTGTCTGCACAGGATGAGCCACACACCATCGCAACCTATTCCATCCCACCCAGCGGGGTATTGCTGTCCGCGCCGGGCACAACGCCAGTGGGGCTCTCACCTGATGTTGGTGAACCCCCTGCCAGTGTTTTTGCAGCGGGGATGGTCACCGAGCAGGGCCCATCCTCATTTACTGGAACGAGTTTCGCCGCGCCTATCGTCTCCGGCACGGCGGCACTGTTGAAGGAACGCTACCCGGACGATACTGCACTGCAAATTCGCGCCCGGATTATTGAAAGCGCCGACCCGGGGACCGGGGCGGTGTCACCGTACCGCGCCCTGACCCAAGTTCCGGCAAAGTACAGCACCATCACGCACCGTCAACAGGCAGTTGAGCCTGTCGCCACCAACGATGACATCATGCGTCGGTGTGGAATTGCCGTGGTGGTGATCGTCATGGTGTTGCTGGGGTGGGTGATAGTAGCCCGCGTGAAAAGCTTGCAGGCTGTGCCAGATGCACGTGAATGCTAGTAGGTGGGAAGCATGGCTTGCTTCTTGGCCAGCTGGGAACCGCTGGGCAGGAGTCTGATAATCGACCAGGGCGCAGTCGCGGGTGTGCGTACCCCTAGCGCTTCGAGTTCTTCGTGGGAGGCCACCCGGTGCGTTATTCCCGTATCAGACACCACAAAATAACCGTGTCCCGAGTCCACCCCCACCCCGGTTCCAGGTCCAACGTAGGTGCGGGCGAGGCTGTCACCGCTTAAGGCAACACCACGTCGTGGTTGGGTGCTGTGGGCATCATCAACAAGGTCTTCAGCATCCACGCTCACCACGCCGTCCGCGTCTGTGGCGCACACTCGGCTTTCGGGGCGCAGATGAATCAACATCAGTGGCTCGGTCGGAAGCGTGATAGGGGCGGGTGGAGCGTCCGGGTGTTCCGCCAGGATACCCGCGTTGACTCGTGTTTCTTTGATGTTGGCATCACGCAGAATGTCGTGTTGGAAGGATGTGATGGGCTGGATACCGTTCTCATAACGCACCCACGCACCACCGTCAGACACCAGGACTTCACGCACGTTATTGGGGATGTGTAGGGGAGGCTGCTCCGCAATCACATTGAGGAGTTCACGCGGGGGCCGCCACACAAAAACATCTGGAGTAATGCCGAGTCTGCGGCGAATCACGCGTCCCTCAGGGGTGTTCTCGGCTGGTAATTGGGCGCGGCCCTTGTTGGTCACTAGGTAAAAATGCCCCGCAACCTCCGCTACAAGGGCTTCGTTATCACGAAGGTGCTCCGCTGGGTGGCCCACCTGCACGCTAACGTGCGGTAACGCCCCCAACACGCCCGCCTCGTGGTGGCATGCGGACCAGTGCGTATCCCCCGGCGGCTCCGGGGCAATCATGCCTGGGGCGTCGGGAATGCCCACAGGTACTCCACGGGGAATAGTGGCCAGTACGGAGTCGGAAGCGCGTACGGGTTGCGTTGCTTCACCGGTGATCAGCCTTGCGGAAGCGAGGTTGGTCACGGGGTGAAGCGTGGCGTCGATACGCACGTACAAAGCCCCCGATTCCGATGCCACAATGGGTGCTTCCCCGGGATTGATGGCCGGATTCAGCACCGCCATGGCACCTGCCCCCAGTCCCAGGACCGTAGCCATGGCGGCCCCCGCGTAAAGCGCACGATGCCTGCGCGCAAGCGGATCATGAATCATGCGGATATCGCCCAACACCACGCCGTGTTGGGCGCGGCGCATGAGAAATTTGTAGCCACTGACCTGAGCTTTTGATGTTGGCAATAGGATATTGGCCATTGTTCCCCCGAAACCCCCTGAACATGATTACAACGACAGTGCGTTAGACCATATACTACCCTAGTTTATCTCTACCGGAACCAAGGGGTCAGTCACCTGAGTGTCCTCGCCCGTTCCATCCTTTGGGGGTATGGTTGGCGGGTCGCTCCGGTGCGGCAACTTCCAGGACCGGTGGAAATAGGGTTCATTCCATTCGGACATCAACTCCGTGGCCCCAGCCTCACCTTTAGTGCGCAGCGGCGGCAACGGCTCTGGAGAATTACCGGGTGCGCGCATCTGCTCCAACTCAGCATCAGTGAACTGGGCATTCACAGCAAAAATGATGACCTGTTTGTTCTTGTAGATGGGTGTGAGTCCCGGCGCGTCCCACAGCCCAAACTCCATGTTGGGGTGGGGTTCCTGGAACGCCCAGAAATTAGGTGGTGAGACGAAGAAGTAGTTAATCCCAAGGTTCCTGGTCGCAAGGTCAATGTCGTTGAGGTAATCGGGGTCGTTGTAGTTGCCCTGGCCCACGAAGTTCGGGAAGTGGTACACCAGTGAGGTGTCCGTGCCGGCTTTGGCCGACGGCCAGGAGTAGTGCCGGAACACACCCGGCAGGCCGTTGTAGGCGTACATCCAGCCGGGGCCTTCCGCCGGATTGAACATGATCGCGCCGTCGTAGGCATGCGGTTGCTTGGCGAGCCAGTCAAAACCTGCCCTGTCTGCCTTGTCCACCATGCGATCATCACGAGGCGAGAGAATAGACCAGTCAGAGGACTTATCCATCATGGACGGAATGTAGGACACCAGCACGCATGCACCCACAATGCCCGCGATAATGGACAACAGGTTAGAGCCGATACGCAGCGGTTTCCACCGCTGAATCGGCCCAAGAAGCACAAGCCGGCCCACGGCAGCAAGGCCCACGCCCGCTGCCGCAGCACAGAACATCGCCGCCGGCATGACCAAGCGATGGCCCGTGTTGTAGTGCAGTGCCCCCACAGAACCAAGGATGTCTGCCCATCCATCGCCAAAGGGAACCAGAGAGTTCGCACAAATCCAAATGCTGAGTGCATAGAACGCCGGTCCCCACAGGTTTCGGCGCCACAGAATCAACAACACACCACCCACAGCGGCTGTCCAAAGAAGTGGCCAGTTCGTGCCGAAGTCCTCCGCATGCCGTGTGAGCATCTTAATACTCACCCACCACGAGTCGGTGCGGCTAATGTCCTCTTGGGCAGTAAAAGCCTTGACTTCTTCCGTCTGCCCGGCACCTGACACAATCTGCGGGAGCAACAACAACGTGCCCACAGCACCTGTGGCAGCCAGGATAAGTACATCGCTGAAGCGATACCCAATATGCTGCTTCCATCCTCGAGGTTTCCTCGCTGGTGCCCACAGCAGCCAGAGGAGCCACCAGCATGCCAGGCTCATCACCACGACGGTCGCGGCGGACGGGTGGGTTTGCACCATGCCGCCAAAGGCCAGAGCCGTGGCGAATGCGCGGCTAGGTACAGCGGGAACAGACATGAAGATGCCCAGCACAATGCCGCTCATAGCGATCGCAGCCAGATACGGCCATGCACCCACGTAATTACCAATCCACATGAGCACTGGCAGCGGCACCACTATCAATCCCGCAAGACCTGCGGCAATCTGCGCTGTCAGGCCGCGTTTGCCTACCAGCCGCCAGGCAATCAACCCCACAGAAGCAGGCAGCAGCAATCCAGGCAGCACTATGGAGGAAATGTTAATGGCCGCGATGGGGCTGATGTCCGCGATCTCTTTGAACACCCACACGCCGTCGTGCCAGGCGGCGGGATAAAACATAGTGTCGTGGGTCTCCAGGTTTTGCAGCTCGCCCATGCGGGTTGACGATGCCACACCCGTATCGCCAATGAACTGAATAACGCTGGCATGCCAGTGCACATCCCAGCCCTGGAAAATGTTCTCCATGCCGCCTTTGGCGGAGTCAAGCAGTTTCAGTCCACGGGCAATCAGCATGTAGCAGCCGGTGAGGATGCCCGCAGCAGGTAGAATCCACACGGGATCCAGCACGCTTCCCACGCGCCACTGGCCATTCCACCAGCGATGCAGCCTGGGAAAACGCGGAGGTTTGGGTTCTTCTACTAGTTCTTCCGCATCAGGGTCGTCAGAAAAATCGGCAGGCTCATCAACGAGTTCGTCGTCTACCCCATCCATATCGACGGCGTGCATGACCTCGGTTTTTGCAAACCCGGCGTTAGCCACCCGCTCCGGCCCGTCCGGCAGGTCCCCCTCCTGCAGGTCGTCGTCAAGCTCTTCCTGTGCTAGCCGCCACTGCTCTTCAAAACGGGCTTTGCGTTCGCGTCTTCGTGCTTGAAGCACGCGGCCACGCCAGAAGCATAGCCGCCACAGCAGGGCGAGTGCGGTGAGAAAACCCCACATCACCCCAACACTATTAAGGTCAAATGCGTAGGATGTGGTGCCGTAATACCAGCCAGCAAGGCCATAAATACCAAAGCTTGCGGGAATGGACACACCTACTGCCCAGGGTAGTTTCAGACCGGAAATCCACGCAACGACGAAACCGGGTACGGTGAAGACCGCGATCGCGACATACGCTGCCTGGTAAATCTCCATCCGAAACCCACTCCCTGCAATCCGTGTAATGACAGACTCTCAAAATTCTACCCCCGACCCCCACCACCAAGGGCATTGGTAGCACAGATTTTCACTCACACGCGCGTATCACGCATGTTTCTGGTCAAAAGTGCCCGTCCAGCAAGCTGGTCATCCGCCGGGTAATCAACGCCCACCAACGTCAACCCTTTCGCTGCCGCAACAGGCACCAACGACGACCGCTGTTTTTCCGCAAGCAACAGCTCCGCAAACGTCGCTTGTCGACGCCCCTCCCCCACAGCCAGGCATGCACCCACCAGCGAACGTACCATCGACCAGCAAAACGCATCAGCCGTCACGTGTGCCTCATACAACTGTGGTTCTGCATCAGTGGACACATCGTGCCAGGTGAAACTCTGTAGGTCGCGCACCGTCGTGGAATTGGGACGAGCCTTGCAAAAGGCGGCAAAATCATGAAGCCCCACCAGGTAATTCGCTGATTCCTGCATCGCCGCCATATCCACTGGCTTCGGCCACGTTGCCGTATCTCGCGCACGTGTTGGCAATGCCCCACCGGGATGTGTGGTGACGCGGTAGGTGTAGTGGCGTCGTAACGCAGAAAACCGCGCGTCGAACCCAGCTGGTGCGAACGTGCAATCCTGAACCCGGATATACTCCGGCAGGAGGCGAGCAAGGCGGCGCACCATGCGCATCGGGTCGCCGCCGATGGACCGTGTGTCCAGTGAGGCTGTGGGGACATCGACATGCGCCACCTGCCCGGATGCGTGAACCCCGGCGTCGGTGCGTCCCGCGACCGTGAGCGACGTCGGCACCCGCAGAATCATAGACAGCGCATCCTCCAGCACCCCCTGAACCGTGCGTAGCCCATCTTGGCTGGCCCAGCCGTGAAAGTCTGTGCCGTCGTAGGCTACGTCAAGTCGAAGCCTGGCCATCGCTGAGGGAGTTGCTGTTTTTTCCGTCACGGCGCACTAGTTTACAAAGAAAAAGGGCCTGTGCCCTACTTGCAGTAGAACGCAGGCCCTAGAAGCCGGTAAGAATTACTTCTCCTCGGTGGCTTCTTCTGCGGCAGCCTTGTCAGCTGCGGTGTCCTCAGCAACAGCAGCCTTTTTGGCCTTCTTCGCGGCAGCCCGGGACGCAGCGGCACGGGTAGCGCGAGTGGCTTCGGTGGTCACCGTCTCCTCAAGAACCAGGGAAATCTGGGACATCGGAGCGTTGTCACCCTTGCGGTTTTCCAGCTTGATGATGCGGGTGTAGCCACCCTCACGGCCTTCAAACTTCGGAGCGAGTTCATTAAACAGGTGAGCAATGACCGGCTTGTTTGGGACCAGCTTCAAAGCGTTACGGCGATCAGCCAGGGTGCCTTTCTTGGCCTTGGTGATCAGCTTTTCAGCGTAAGGACGCAGCATCCTAGCTTTAGCGTCGGTGGTTTTGATGGCACCGTGCTCGAACAGCTGCGCGGCCAGGTTGGACAGAATAGCCGCCTGGTGCGAAGCCGAACCGCCGAGCCGCGGGCCCTTCTTGGGTTTTGGCATGTTGTACTCCTCGTGTACGTATTAGTGCGCGTACGTGATACTCGGGATCTACTCGGTATCTTCAGCGTCGAAGTCAATGAAGTCGCCGGTCTCGGCGTCGTATCCCTCAATGGTGGAGGGATCGAAGTCCTCAGGGGCGTCCTTCAGCGTCAAGCCCAAACCAGCGAGCTTGATCTTGACTTCGTTGATGGACTTCTGACCAAAGTTACGAATATCCAGCAGGTCCGACTCGGTGCACTCGGCGAGTTCACCAACGGTGTGGATTTCCTGCCGCTTCAGGCAATTGTAGGAACGAACCGAGAAGTTCAGATCCTCAATCGGCATGCTGTAGGAGGCAATGTGCTCGGTCTCCACGGGAGACGGGCCGACCTCAATACCTTCAGCGGCAACGTTCAGCTCGCGTGCGAGGCCGAACAGTTCAACCAGGGTTTTACCTGCGGAAGCGAGGGCGTCACGGGCGGAGATTGAATTCTTGGTTTCTACATCAATGATGAGCTTGTCAAAGTCGGTGCGCTGCTCAACACGAGTAGCCTCGACCTTGTAACTGACCTTGAGCACCGGGGAGTAAATCTGGTCCACAGGAATGCGGCCGATTTCGCCATTGGTGACGCTCATTGATGCGGGAACATAGCCACGGCCACGCTCCACAACCATCTCGATTTCCAACACGCCAGTATCGTTCAGGGTTGCAATGTGCATGTCCGGGTTGTGCACCTCGACACCAGCCGGGGGCTGGATATCAGCAGCGGTGACAACACCAGGACCTTCCTTGCGGAGGTACATCACAACCGGCTCATCGGAGTCAGACGAAAGCACCAAGCCCTTGATGTTCAGGATGATCTCTGAAAGATCCTCTTTTACCCCATTGATGGTGGTGAACTCATGCAGGGCACCCTCAATCTTCACGCTGGTCACAGCCGCACCAGGAATGGACGACAACAGGGTACGACGCAGCGAGTTTCCGAGGGTGTAGCCGAAGCCGGGCTCCAGCGGCTCAATGATGAACCGGGAACGAGCGGTATCGACGTATTCCTCGCGAAGGATGGGACGCTGGGAAATGAGCATTGAAAAAATCTCCTTGTGTGACGCCCGCTATTTGACGTCTATAGGCAGAAGGATGAACAAAAAGAAGACATCTGCAGGCCACGCATGGCCTTGAAAACAGAATTACTTCGAGTAGAACTCGACGATGAGCTGCTCTTGCAGCGGAACGTCGATCTGAGCGCGCTCGGGCAGCTGATGCACGAGGATGCGCAGGGTGGACGGGACGACCTGAAGCCAGGCCGGAACAATGGCGTCAACGAGGTTCTCCTGAGCCTCTTCGAACCACAGCATCTTCCGGGACTTCTCGCGAACATCAATGATGTCGTACTGGGAAACCTGGAAGGAAGGAACGTTAACCTTCTTGCCGTTCACGGTGAAGTGACCATGAGAAACCAGCTGACGAGCCTGACGGCGGGTACGAGCCAGACCAGCACGGTACACAACGTTATCCAGACGGGATTCCAGCAGGATAACCAGGTTGTCACCGGTCTTGCCGGGAAGGCGGTTAGCCTCAGCGTAGTAGCGACGGAACTGCTTCTCCATCACACCGTAGGTGAAACGAGCCTTCTGCTTCTCCTGGAGCTGCAGCAGGTACTCGGATTCCTTGATGCGAGCGCGACCTGCCTGTCCCGGAGGGTAAGGGCGCTTCTCAAAAGACTTGCTTCCGCCAACAAGATCGACGCGGAGGCGGCGGGACTTACGGGTTGCGGGGCCGGTATAACGAGCCATATCTAGTAACCTTTCCTTTCCCTACTAGACGCGACGACGCTTCGGCGGACGGCAACCGTTGAACGGCTGCGGAGTCACGTCGGAGATCGAGTTAACCTCAAGGCCGGCAGCCTGGAGGGAACGGATAGCGGTCTCACGGCCCGAACCCGGGCCCTTAACGTACACGTCAACCTTCTTCATGCCGTGCTCCATTGCCTTGCGGGCAGCATTTTCAGCGGCCATCTGTGCGGCGAACGGAGTGGACTTACGGGAACCCTTGAAACCAACATGGCCGGAGGATGCCCAGGAGATCACAGCACCACTCGGGTCCGTGATGGACACGATGGTGTTGTTGAAGGTGGACTTGATGTATGCGGCACCATGGGCCACATTCTTTTTGACGACGCGGCGGCCAGAACGGCGCGCGCCAGAGCGTGCTTTAGGAGGCATTTATTTACTTCTTCTTTCCTGCGATCGTCTTCTTCGGACCCTTACGCGTACGAGCGTTGGTCTTGGTGCGCTGGCCACGAACAGGCAGGCCACGACGGTGACGCAGGCCCTGGTAACAGCCGATCTCAATCTTGCGACGAATATCAGCCTGAACCTGGCGGCGGAGGTCACCCTCAACCTTCCAAGTAGCTTCAATGACGTCACGCAGAGAGGACAACTGCTCGTCGGTCAGATTATCGGTACGCAGGTCAGGAGAAATGCCGGTTTCTTTCAGCAACTGCGCGGCACGGGCGGGGCCGATGCCGTAGATGTAGGTGAGAGCAACCTCCATGCGCTTATTGCGCGGAAGGTCAACTCCAGCAAGGCGTGCCATAGGGCAGATCCTTTCCGGTTGTTACGGTGGTTTTCTCCACATTCATCCCCGCCTACCAGCACTTTGACCGGGCGGACGCCGGACGGTGGGCTGAGAAATACGCAAGGCTCCGGCCACCGTTGCCGGAGGTAAACGAAGTACAACCCCACAAGGCGAGGTTGTACCGGGAATGTGAAGGCTTAAATGTTCTTACTTGTATCGGTAGACGATGCGGCCACGGGTCAAATCGTAGGGAGACAGCTCCACAACAACTCGGTCCTCGGGCAGGATACGGATGTAGTGTTGGCGCATCTTGCCACTGATGTGTGCAAGAACTTTGTGTCCGTTATCAAGCTCGACACGGAACATTGCGTTTGGCAAGGGTTCAATGATGCGACCCTCAACCTCAATAGCGCCTTCCTTTTTAGCCATGTCCTCCACTTTTCCTAGCTGCGATGAAACAACGACAGTACATGCCGCGCTGCACCAGCAACCTGGTAGATGTCAACTGCATACAGCCTTTCCGTATACACGATGCGCGCCATACGACACACACCAGTATGGAAGAGTACCTGCATTGACGCTAAAGAGCAAGCGCAGGGCAAGCACACACAAAGTGCCGGGTAGCCCCACTGTTGCGGGAGGCTACCCGGCACTGATTTGTTCAGAGATGGAACTAATACTCGCTAACGCGACTAGTGCACACAGACCTAGTACACAAAGACAACGTCGCCGGGCTTCAAGGAGTTGAAGTACGTGACGGCATCATCGTGGTTCAGGTGGATGCAGCCGTGCGACAACCAGTCCACACGACCAGCGTGGAAAGCAACACCAGTGTTGGTGAAGTACACCGAGTATGGCATCGGTGCGTTGTGGAACTCGCGGCTAATTTCGTCCTTGACCTTGCGGGTCACCTTATGGGTGCCGCGGGGGGTCTCCCAACCCTGAGCACCGCTAGACATGGTGACTGGGCCGTATTCAACGTTGCCGTCTTTCTGCAGCCATGTGCGCTGACCTGCAAGGTCAACGCAGGCGCGAGCAGTGGCTGGGCAGGGTCCACGGTCGAAGTCGGAAGACTGCGGGGCGGAGCTTTGGGCTTCCGCAGCTGCACGCCGCTCGTTTTCCGCACGGATGGCCGCTTCACGTTCCTGAATCAAGCCCGGGAACATGCCATTCACCGCACCGTCAACGGCACCTTGCACGGCTTGTGCAGCGTCTGGGGGCAGTGTACCTGCCTGGGAGTTAAGGGAATTACGGGTGTCCCATGCGCCCTGGCGTGTTGCCTCGCTGGAACCGACAGCAGGCTGGGCAGCTGCGGTGGCCGGGCTCAGCAACCCGGCGACTGCGACGCCAGAAGCGACGACGGCGGCTGCGAACCGTGCAACACCACGAAGCTTGGCGTAACGAAGTTTATAAGACATGTAGTGAAGTATACCCGGAAATCCCTGAGATTTTCATTAGCTTAGTGACGAACGTCGCGGAGTCAGGATCCGCGGTCCCCCCGCAGTAGCCGCAACAGTGTGTTCCCAATGTGATGCCCACGACCCGTCAAGCGTAACCACAGTCCACCCGTCTTCTTTCACCTCTGAACGGGTAGTACCCAAGGTCAGCATAGGTTCAATGGCCAAAACCGACCCCTCCTGGATGATGGGGCCACGTCCACTTTTTCCTTCGTTAGCAAGGTACGGATCCTCGTGCATGGTGCGCCCAATTCCGTGCCCCCCGTACCCCTCTACGATGCCCAATGTCACCCCAAATTTATTCTCAGCCTGGCGTGTCGCGACCTCCAGCGCGTGCGAGACGTCGGTAAGCCGGTTGTCGGGAACCATCGCCTTCATCCCCTCCATCAACACCCATTCAGTGGCTTTATTGAGCTTGTCGACGTCGTCAGCTACCTCGCCGATGCCAAACGTCCAGGCCGAGTCTCCCACCCAACCATTAAAGGTGGCACCGCAGTCAATGGAGACCAGATCTCCCTCTGCGAGCACCGTGGCGGCGCTGGGAATGCCATGGACGATGACATCGTTGACGCTCGCACAAATCGACGCAGGGAAGCCCTGATAGCCCTGGAACGTAGGAATCGCCCCGGCATCGCGAATAGTCTGCTCAGCGACGGCATCCAGCTCCGCAGTGGACACCCCTGGCCCCGCCGCAGCCTTCACAGCTTGCAAAGCACGACCAACGATCTCCCCAGCAGCCTGCATCGCATCCAGCTCTCCAGGTGTTTTTGCCGCAATCTTTTTTCGCTTCGACCTGAACCCCATCACTGTTCTTTCTTGTCCTCTCTGCTGCTATTAAAAAGAAAAAGCCAGGTGTGCGCTCATAGTGTTCTGTGTAGCGCACAACTGGCCTGCCGCCAAAGGGGGTTTACTTCCCCACTGTCTCAAGTGCCTCAAGAGTACGAGCGTTGATGTCTTCAACACTCCCTTCTGCATTGATGGTGATAAGGCGATCACCGTAGTACTCGATCAAAGGCGCAGTCTCATCACGGTACACGCCCAACCGAGTACGAATCGTCTCCTCATTGTCATCCGCGCGGCCACGGGCAAGCATGCGCTCCACCACAACGTCCTCAGATACGCGGAACTCCACAACGCCATCCAGTGACACTCCAGCATCGGCAAGAATGTCTTTGAGAAGTTCGGCCTGTTCAACGGTACGAGGAAAACCATCAAGCAAGAAGCCATTGGCTGTGTCTGCCTCCGCCAACCGCGATGCCACCATACGTGCGGTCACGTCGGTGGGCACAAGCTTGCCAGCGTCAATGTACTGTTTGGCCTCCACCCCTAGCGGGGTGCCTTCGCCAATGTTTGCCCGGAAAAGGTCACCAGTGGAAATGTGTGGCACCCCAAGCTTGTCGGAAAGAATGGCTGCCTGTGTACCTTTTCCAGCACCAGGTGGGCCGAGAAGCACGAGTCTCATTTGAGGAATCCTTCGTAGTTGCTTTGCAGAAGCTGACTTTCAATTTGTTTGACTGTCGTCAAAGCAACAGATACCAGAATCAAAATTGCAGTACCACCGAAGGGGGTAGAGCTGGAGCTGGAAGCGCTCACACCAAGTTCCAGCATGATGTTCGGCAACACGGCGATGACACCCAGGTAAAGGGCACCAACGAACAGCAGTCGGTTCATCACGTAGCCCAGGTATTGAGCAGTGGGACGACCGGGGCGAATGCCTGGAATGAACCCACCATATTTCTTCATGTTGTCGGCCTGCTCGTTCGGGTCGTACTGCACTGACACGTAGAAGTACGAGAAGAAGATGATCAGCACAAAGTACAGGACAATGTACTGCCAGGACGATGGGGTCTGAAGGTACTGGATCACGTTACGCTGCCACCAGTTATCGCTCGGCTGTGTCGAGCCGGACTGCACGATCTGTGTGATCAACACGGGAACATAAATCAGCGAGGAGGCGAAGATCACGGGGATAACGCCAGCCTGGTTCACCTTCAACGGCAGATAGGTGGAGGTACCACCATACTGACGGCGGCCGACCATGCGTTTCGCGTACTGCACAGGAATCCGACGCTGCCCCTGCTCAATGAAGACCACCCCCACAACGAGGACAACCACAGCAGCCATGACGGCCGCAAACACAACGCCACCACTTCTGGTCAGGATGGAAACGCCGTCGGTGGGGAGACGAGTGGCAATACCGGCGAAGATCAACAGTGACATGCCGTTGCCGATGCCCTTTTCCGTCATCATCTCACCGATCCACATCACCAGCACGGCACCAGCGGTCATGGACAGAACCAACACGACGAGGTCGAAAATGTTGCGGTCGTGTTTGAGCACCTCAACACCGCCACCGAGAAGCTGGCCACGGTCAGCTAGGGCGACAATGCCGGAGGCTTGAAGCAGCGCCAGCCCAACAGTGAGGTAACGCGTGTACTGCGTCATCTTTGTCTGTCCGGACTGGCCTTCCTTCTTCAGCTCCTCAAAGTGCGGAATAACCACCGTCAGCAGCTGCACAATAATCGACGCCGTGATGTAAGGCATAATGCCGATGGCGAAGATAGATAGCTGCAGTAGCGCACCACCCGAGAAGAGGTTAATGAGCGAGTACACGCTGGACTGATCCTGCGTCAGCTCCCGCAAACGCCCACTAATCGACGCATAGTTGATGCCTGGGGACGGAATCTGCGCACCGATACGGTACAAGATGATCATTGCAATGGTAAACAAGATCTTCTTGCGCAGGTCTACGTCCTTAAAAGCCGAAAGAATGGCGGACACATATCCTCCTGTGCTCCTTGCTCACAAGCCAACAACGCTCACGTAAGCAAGAAATAGTAAAAGCTCTCACTGCACCAAACCAGCTATCCGCAGGCCAGCGCACAAAATATATACAACTCCGTTACCTTACCAGTTCGTGAGATCGCCGCCCACTCTGGCTAGAGGTTTTCACCCACTACAATCCTGCTACAACCCAATGATGCGAAGGAAACGTTGATAGCTGTCAGCGAACTCGTCGTGACGGTCCTCCATGTGATTCTGATACCCCAGAAACATCGCATACTCAACCCTCGCCAGGGCCAGCGCATCATCGTCATTGAATACACCCGTGGCCCGGTAAGACTCTGCCAGAAACTCGATCCGTCGATCATCCACATCGCACAGGATTTTAGCCGCGACATGGTCGCCCGCCGCCAACCTACGAAACTCTCGCTCCAAGCCATGGTCCAAGGACATGGCCAGCTGATTCAGCACGGCACGGCGCTCCTCCGGCTTCGCCCTTTCGCTCGCGTCAATCAACATATCCGTGTTGGTTTGCCGCCATCGTTCCCCCAACTGCCGGATAAAGTCGCTCATTGTGGGAAAGTGCGAATAAAACGATCCTTTGGTCTTTCCCACCCGGCGACACAGCGCATCAATCGTCACAGCCCCTACGCCGCCCTCAGATAACGCGCTTAACCCAGCATCCAACCAATCCTGTTGAGAAAATCGCTTCATCATATTCACGCTTGCCGACGCCGCATAGTCACTGAACCCACCATTCCCGCCGCCGCTATCAACAAAAACGCAATCCATTGCCCATGGATCAGTGGTGACAGATTGTTCAGAATAATCATCAGCACACTCCAACCAGCAAAAGCAATCGCCGTGATGGTCGCATACCACGCCAGTGCCACCCCACCACGACGCATCGCAAGAAGAATGTATGCGATCACCATCCCCATAATCGCAATAGTCACAAGATGCCAGCAGTAAGTCAGCACCAAACATGAAAAACGCCCCTATCCTCCCACAAACAGGGAGAATCGGGGCGTCGATAAGCGATCAAACGCTGGGGACTTACACCTCAGTGACGGTACCGCCAGCGGCTTCGATCTTCTCCTTGGCGGAGCCGGAGAACTTGTTGGCGGAAACGTTCAGCTTGACGCTGATCTCACCGTTGCCAAGCACCTTCACCGGCTGCTTCTTACGAACCAGACCAGCGGCAACGATGTCGGCAATGGTGACGTCACCACCATTCGGGAAAGCCTTTTCCAGGTCAGAAACGTTAACAACCTGGAAAACAACCTTGTTGTGCGGTTTGAAGCCCTTGAGCTTGGGCAGACGCATGTGAATTGGCATCTGGCCACCCTCAAAAGCGGCCGAAACCTGCTTGCGGGCCTTCGTACCCTTGGTACCACGACCAGCGGTCTTACCCTTAGAGGCTTCACCGCGACCAACACGGGTCTTGGCCTTGTTTGCACCCGGGGCAGGGCGCAGATCATGGAGCTTAATGGGTTCGCTCATTTGTTACCTACTCCCCCGCTACTTCTTCAACGTCGACCAAGTGACGCACCACGTTGATCCAGCCGCGCACCTGAGAATTGTCGGGGCGGACAACGCTTTGATGGATGCGCCTCAGTCCGAGGCAGCGTAGCGATTCCTTCTGGTAGTGCCGTGCACCAACGGTGCCCTTAACTTGAGTAATCTTCAGAGCCATGGTTTAAGCCTCCTGCCCTGCGCGAGCGCGCAGCATACGAGCCGGAGCAACCTCTTCAATGGACTTGCCACGACGAGCGGCAACCTCTTCAGGGCGAACCAGCTGCTTCAGGCCGTCCACAGTTGCGTGGACAACGTTGATAGCATTATCGGAGCCAAGGGACTTACACAGAATGTCCTGCACGCCAGCGCATTCCAGCACCGGACGAGCAGCACCACCAGCGATAACACCAGTACCGGGAGCGGCCGGACGCATCATCACGATGCCAGCGGCAGCTTCGCCCTGCACAGGGTGGGTGATGGTGCCACCAACCATAGGGACATGGAAGAAGTTCTTGCGTGCTTCTTCTGCACCCTTCTGGATAGCAGCGGGAACTTCCTTGGCCTTACCGTAGCCAACACCAACCATGCCCTGGCCGTCGCCGACGATCACGAGGGCGGTGAAGCTGAAGCGACGACCACCCTTCACAACCTTGGACACACGGTTGATGGTGACAACGCGCTCAATGTACTGCGAGCGCTCATCCTGCTGTTGGTTACGACGATCGTCGCGGCCACGGCCACGGCGCTCGTTACGGTTTTCGTTGTTGTTGTCGGCGGAGCGTCCGCCGTCACGCCGTTCACGTCCCGGCATTACGCGTTCCTTCCGTTGTTGAACTTTGTTGCGGTGATCATTAGAACTTCAGACCACCTTCACGAGCGGCATCAGCCAGTGCGGCGATGCGGCCGTGGTATTTGAAGCCACCACGGTCGAAAACAACGTTCTCGATGCCGGCTTCCTTGGCGCGCTTCGCAATGAGCTTGCCCACTTCAGCAGCCTTAGCCTTCTTCTCGCCCTCAAATGCGCGCAGCTCAGGCTCAACGGTGGACGCTGCGACCAAAGTGTGACCGATGGTGTCGTCGATGATCTGGGCGTGCATGTGGCGGGAGCTGCGGAACACTGCCAAACGGGGGCGCTCGGCGGTACCACGAAGGTGGTTCCGCAGACGATTGTGGCGGCGAATACGCGCCTCGCGACGACGGGTGGAAATGTCCTTGCCGATGGGGGTGCGCTTGACGCGCTTTTCTTCTGCAGTGTTGCTCATTTACTTACCCGTCTTTCCGACCTTGCGGCGGATCTGCTCACCCTCGTAGCGGATGCCTTTACCCTTGTAGGGATCATCCTTCCGCAGACGACGAATGTTAGCGGCGATCTGGCCGACCTTCTGCTTATCAATACCCGAAATGGAGAACTTGGTGGTGCCGTCAACCGCGAAGGTGACACCCTCCGGCGGCTCAATCGGGATGGTGTGGCTGTAGCCGAGAGAAAACTCAAGGCCCTTGCCTTTAGCCTGAACACGGTAACCAACACCAAAGATTTCCATCTTGATGGTGTAGCCCTCAGACACGCCAATAACCATGTTATTGATCAAGGAACGGGACAGACCGTGCAGCGCGCGGCTCCTGCGGTTGTCATCAGGACGAGAAACCTTAATCTCGCTACCCTCAAGAACAACAGTGATGGGTTCCGGCACATCCAGAGACAGCGTTCCCTTGGGTCCCTTCACCTCAACATGCTGGCCATCAATCTTTGCCTCCACGCCAGACGGGATGGAGACTGGGTTCTTACCAATACGCGACATTGTTAGTCAATCCTCCCTTACCAGACGTAGGCGAGAACTTCTCCGCCTACACCCTTCTCGGTAGCCTGACGATCGGTGAGCAGCCCCTGGGAGGTGGAAATGATAGCCACACCCAGACCACCCAACACGCGCGGCAGGTTGGTGGACTTAGCGTAGATGCGCAGACCCGGCTTGGACACGCGACGAATACCGGAGATGGAACGCTCACGGCTCGGGCCGTACTTCAGTTCAATCGTGAGGGTCTTGCCAACCCTGGCATCCTCAACGGCGAAGTCAGCAATATAACCCTCTTGCTTCAAAATGGTGGCGATATTCACCTTCAGCTTAGAAGAGGGCATGGACACGGTGTCATGGTGCGCATTGTTTGCGTTGCGCACGCGTGACAACATGTCGGCAATAGGATCAGTCATGGTCATAAGGCGACCTTGTTGCCTTTCTCGTTGCGGTTCCATCCTCACCTGGAGTTATCACCTGGTGACCGGCCACTGTCCGCCCTAAGCCGCTCAATAGCGGTAAAGCTCGCTGCCTTGAAAACAGGTGGACGCCAACTAAGGCGAGGGGCCTACAACAAAGTAGAAGTTGTTAAGTTCTTACATGGATTCTTGTGCAGAGTCCAAGCGGCAATAATACAGCACCCAAAGCGCACACACAACTTACTGTGATACCCCTCAACCCCCTCGCTTAACGACGTCCCGACCCACACAAGGTCGGCTGCCCACCACCACGCTTACACCACCGCATGATGCGCTTAGCTACATAATCGTGAAGGCCCCCATACATAGAGAAAAGTGACTGAACACCATGCTTATCGCACGGCATCCAGCCACTTAAAAGTTATGCAGTGTTAGCTACCGCTAAATGAAGAGGTAACTGCACGTGCAATGGAGCTGCCAGTCAGGAGGCTGAAGAAGGAATCAAAGAGGAAATCAATTGATCCGAGGAAGTTCCTACTGGAGCCGAAGTTGAATGCTCGGGAGCTGCCGCCAGAACTCAGCTCGGAGCTGCCTACAGAGCTGCCGCCGGAGCTCAGTTCAGAGCTACCGCCGGAGCTCAGTTCAGAGCTACCCAGCAAACCAGAGCTGCCGCCGGAGCTCAGTTCAGAGCTACCCAGCAAACCAGAACTACCAAGACCACTGCTCAGTGCGGGTGCTACGGAGCTGCCCAGCAATGCAGCGCCACCCAGGATTGCTGCACCGGAAAGCAGGCCAGTGGTGTCAAACTGAGGAGCAGCCGGAGCTGGTGCAGGAGCGGCTGGAGCCGGGGCAGCTGGAGCATTGTACGCATTTCCATTCCCACCAGGCTTTGGCGCAACACCCTTCTCAGCGCCTGCAGGCTTTGGTGCAACGCCCTTTTCGTTTGGTCCGAGAGGAGCAACAGGTCCACCGACGCCCTCGTGAGCTACAGGAGCAATGCCCTTTTCATTGGTGGTGTTGCCGCCACCCTGAGGAGCCTCGTTGGTGGTGTTGTAGTTGCCACCACCCTGAGGAGCCTGTGGAGCAGCAGGTGCTGCAGGAGCGGGAGCAGCAGGTGCTGCAGGAGCGGGAGCAGCAGGTGCTGCAGGAGCGGGAGCAGCAGGTGCGCCGCCGCCTTCAGCACCACCAGCGTTAGGAGCAACCGGTGCAGCAGGAGCAGAGCTTCCGCCACCATTAAGGATCAGGTTACCCAGCAGAGCTGCGCCGCCTAGAAGAGCAGCACCAACCAGGAGGCCTGAGCTACCAACAGCGCTGGAGCCACCGGCAGAACTACCCAATGCACTCAGGGCGCTGCTTCCCATGCTCGATCCACTGCTGGAACCAAGAATCTCGGAGCTACCTGCAGAGCTGCCCAGGGAGCTCAACTCAGAGCTTCCACCAGAGCTGCCCAGGGAGCTCAACTCAGAGCTTCCACCAGAGCTGCCCAGGGAGCTCAACTCAGAGCTTCCACCAGAGCTGCCCAGGGAGCTCAACTCAGAGCTTCCACCAGAGCTGCCCAGGGAACTCAACTCAGAGCTTCCACCGCCAGAGCCGGAGTTACCGCCACCATTGGAGGAACCGGAGCTTCCGAAGAAATCTAGGATGCTGCTGCCACTGCCAGAGCTATCGGAGCTGCCACCGCCAGAGCCGGAGTTACCGCCACCATTGGAGGAACCGGAGCTTCCGAAGAAATCTAGGATGCTGCTGCCACTGCCAGAGCTATCGGAGCTGCCACCACCGGCACCGGAGTTACCGCCACCATTGTCGGAGCTGCCACCGCCAGAGCCGGAGTTACCGCCACCGTTGTCGGAGCTGCCACCACCGGAACCGGAGTTACCGCCACCATTGTCGGAGCTGCCACCGCCAGAGCCGGAGTTACCGCCACCGTTGTCGGAGCTGCCACCGCCAGAGCCGGAGTTACCGCCACCATTGTCGGAGCTGCCACCACCGGAACCGGAATCATGATCAGAGTCACGGTCCGAGTCGTAGTTACCTCCGCCATTACCATTGTGGTTGCCGCCACCATTGCCGGAGATGTTTGCCGAAGCGTCAGCATTGGCGTTGGCAGATGCATCTCCGTTACCGGAAGCCTTAGCCGAAGCATCAGCATTAGCGTCAGCAGACGCATCACCGTTACCGGTCACAGAAGCGTTAGCATTGGCATCCGCGTTGGCATCAGCAGAAATGTTGCGGTGGTTAGAAACCGAGACCTTTGTTGAAGCATCCGCGTTGGCATCAGCAGAAATATCATGACCACCGGTCACCCACCCACCGGGAGGGCAATCATTGGGGTCAAACGAATCCGAATCATCACCACCGGAAACACGAACACTTGAATCACCGGAAGCCGATGCATCAGTAGACGCATCACCGTTACCGGAAGCCTTAGCCGAAGCATCAGCATTAGCGTCAGCAGAAGCATCACCGTTACCGGAAGCCTTAGCCGAAGCGTCAGCATTGGCGTTGGCAGATGCATCTCCGTTACCGGAAGCCTTAGCCGAAGCATCAGCGCTAGCGTCAGCAGACGCATCACCGTTACCGGTCACAGAAGCGTTAGCATTGGCATCCGCGTTGGCATCAGCAGAAATATCATGACCACCGGTCACCCACCCACCGGGAGGGCAATCATTGGGGTCAAACGAATCCGAATCATCACCACCGGAAACACGAACACTTGAATCACCGGAAGCCGATGCATCAGTAGACGCATCACCGTTACCGGAAGCCTTAGCCGAAGCATCAGCATTAGCGTCAGCAGAAGCATCACCGTTACCGGAAGCCTTAGCCGAAGCGTCAGCATTGGCGTTGGCAGATGCATCTCCGTTACCGGAAGCCTTAGCCGAAGCATCAGCGCTAGCGTCAGCAGACGCATCCCCATTGCCAGAGGCAGAAGCGCGGCTAGAAGCGTCAGCGTGAGCGCTGGCATCACTTTGATAGTGGCCGGTAACAACGTCGGTGACGCCTACGTTGGTCGTAGCGTCAATGCCGGACATACCAGAGAGAGTTTTAGAGCTATCGTCAGAGGTAGTGTCGCTGCCGGAGTTGGTCGTGCTGGCGTCAGAACCCTTATCAGAGCTGTCGTCTGACGTTGTCGACGTATTATTCGAGCTGTCGTTGCTCTTGCTCGGTCCGCAGTCTTCAGATGCGACGGCAGACGGAATAAATGACAAAGTAACTGCCACTGTCGTTGCCCCTGCAATGACTGCAGATTTTACGGGTTTGCGCAACGTTTTCTCCTTTCGAGTGACGAACACGCATAACCCTACCGCTAACTGCTTTCGCCTATCGAATAAATTTATCCCGCGATGCTATAAGGTTTTTCTTCGTTTGCTTAGCCCTCTTAAGCTGCATCATTGCAGTAATTGAATGTGCTTTCACCCACTAAGATCGTTATTTTTTTGTGATGTACATGTCAACGAACAAACCATGCACAGGCGAAACTTTGCCGGTCATCAGAATAGCACTAGCGCTACAATGACAACTTGATATCGTAGAGTTGTTGATACATCCTCCGTCCATACCCGAATATTTCCTTAAAGAAAACAAAGAGTAGTACCTATAGGATCCTCAAGAAAGTGACACACGGTACGTTTTGCATAAGAATTAAATACCCCCATCGAGGGGGTCTGAGTCATTTTCACAGCAAAAAAGTGAAATCGCTCATCATCGTTGCAGTTCATGCTCTAACGCACTAAGTTCTCCACCACCCGCCATTTGCAAAGCAAGGTCATCCACGCTAACATCGGTCCATTTGGCATTGAGCACCTGTTGACCCATGTTAAGCACAGTGAAATAGTCACCGACAAGGTGCGCATGGTGGGGGTTGTGCGTGATCAGCACCACTGCGATGCCCCGTTTACGCGCAGCATTAACGTAGCGGAGCACCATGCCTGATTGCTTCACTCCCAGTGCTGCGGTCGGCTCATCAAGGATCACCACACGCGCACCAAAGTAAATCGCACGAGCGATGGCGACGACCTGGCGCTGTCCACCAGACAAGTGTGAGATGGGGATGTCTACGTTGGGTAACTCCACCCCCATATCCGCAAGCTGCTGAAGCGTGATTTTGCGCATCTCGTTGATACGAAGCGTCTCCAAGAAACCATGTACAAGCTCCTGCCCCAGGAAGAAGTTTCGCCACACTGACATTTGCCCCACCACGGCAAGGTCTTGGTACACTGTTGCGATTCCCGCCGCGAGCGCATCAGCAGGCGCGGTGAAGGTGACCGGCACGTCGTCGATAAGCATGTCACCAGAGGTAGGCGGATGCAGACCCGCGAGGATCTTGATCAGGGTTGACTTGCCCGCGCCATTATCGCCCAGGACGCAGGTAACAGTTCCTGGCCTAATGACAAGGTTGATGTCCTGGAGTGCCTGAAAATCGCCATACGTTTTGGAGATGGAATCAAGTGTGATGATGGCATCGTCAGACATTAGTGAGCCTCCGTGTAGCGGGATACCGATTTGTTGGTGATAACAGCGAAGAGCAGCATGGCACCCAAGAAGAACTTAAACCAATCTGGGTTCCAGCCGGCGTACACAATTCCCTGGCTGGTCATGCCAAAAATCAAGGCGCCAATGGCAGTACCAACAGCAGTTCCTTTACCGCCAGTCAAGGCACAACCACCGATAACGGCAGCAATGATGTACAGGAATTCATTACCAACGCCTTGACCCGCCTGAATAGAGTCAAAGGCGAAAAGGTTGTGCATCCCCACAAACCAGGTCGCAAACCCAACAAACATGAAGAGGATAATTTTCACCCTACGGACCGGAACACCCACTGCATAAGCAGCGTCTTTGTCACCACCAACGGCAAAGATCCAGTTGCCAAAACGCGTCCGAAAAAGCAAATATGATGCCGCGCCAACAAAGAGCAACCACCAGAGAACGGTAACCCGAAGGTCCATAGGGCCGATATGTAGCGTGCTGGAAAACACCTTCTGAGCTGAGGGAAAGCCCTGCATATCAGAGATAATTGGCGTTGCCACTCGCCCGGTGACAAACTTAGTCACTGCCAGGTTAAGCCCCTGCAGCATGAGGAACACGCTGAGGGTAATAAGAAAACTTGGAATTCCGGTACGTGTAACCAATACCCCATTGAGAGCACCAATAGTCAGGGCGGATGCAAGCGAAATAAAAACGCCAACCCACGAGTTCAGATGCAAATTGTAATTCAACATTGTTGCTATCAACGCCGTGCTTGTCACGGCTACACCGGATGAAAGGTCAAATTCGTCACCAATCATCAGAAGTCCTACCGCTAGGGCGACGATTCCCATCGTTGAGGATGCGTACAGGACTGTCGAAAAAGCATCAATAGAACGAAATGGTGGCGCTACCGCCACAAACAGAATAAAAATAACTATCGCGCCTACCAGACTTGCTAGCTCTGGTCGGCGAATTACATTGTTAAAAGTTTTGGAAAAAGCACTGTCGCTCATCGTAATCCTATCTTGGCTGCGTCAGCGATTTTATCCACATTGCTACGATCCACAAACGATGGTCCAGTATAAACCGGTTGCCCACCACCAACAGTGGAGCCATTGCGCAATTCAAGCCACAGTGAATCCACTGCCATATAACCCTGAACGTAAGGTTGCTGGTCAACTGCCCATTGAATCTCGCCTTTGTTGATGGCAGCAACAAGCTCCGCGTTTGTGTCAAACGTAGCAATCTTGGGTTCAGCGCCGGCATCTTTGGCCGCCTGCACTGTTGCCAACGCAACGGGAGCCACCAACCCCATCACCCAGTCAATGCTGCTGTCCTGCGCAAGTTTTGCCTGCACAGTGGACGTTACTGCGGTGAGGTCCATGCCGTTAACATAGAGGACTTCCATCTCACCCGAATTGCCGAGGCCTTTTTTAATGCCTTCACAGCGGCTTTCCTGAGAGGAGTTGCCTTGCTCGTGAATGAGACATAAAACCTTATGCGCACTGTCGTCTTTGAGCCTTTTTCCTGCTAGTTCACCAGCAACATTTTCATCTTGGCCAAAAAAACCACCAAGACCGTACCGCTTGTAATCAGTCATGCCTGCATTGAGGCCAACTACAGGAATGCCCGCATCCACAGCGCTTTTAGCGACGGGACCTATAGCATGGGCATTCGGAAGGGTGACAGCAATGCCGTCAGCATGGGCGTCGATAGCCGATTGCACCAGGTTAGCCTGGTTTGGTGTTTGAGGGTCGGATGAGTAACGCAGTTCAATGTTGTCTTTGCGCGCGGCATCTTCGGCCCCCTTACGCACCAAGTCCCAAAACGTGTCGCCCGGCGCACCATGCGTCACCATCGAAACAACAGCGCGGGGTGTATCAACACCCCCTCCCCCGACAGTGCCGTCCGCCGATTGCCGGGGAGCACCACCAGTGGACGAACAGGCAGCGACAACCCCCGCCGCTACAACGGCAGCAATGACCGTTAGGAGATGACGGAGTGACGCAGCACAACGGAGCTGCTGTGGGTTGCCGCAGTTTTCATTCACGAATGTTGATTCAACGCAGCACAAAGGAGCCTGTCAAGCTAAGATAGCTGCGAGTTTACCGATTCAGAGGCGTTATACTGGATTTTTAGCACACAGGTGAATCGCAACATCACAGGGAGGGGGTAGATAGCCTTAAACTGCGACACGCTCATTTTCTTTTATCTATACCCATTCGCATAACGTTACCCAGGAAAAACAAATACCCCCAAGTTTTGACAAAACTTGGGGGCTTGCCGTAACTGCAGGTGATAGATACCTGCTAAGTTGATGCTACTTAGCCTCGTTGCGCTTGAATGGGAAGCCAAGCTCACGGAGCAACGCACGCCCCTCTTCATTGTTTGTGGCGGTGGTTACTACTGTGATGTCCATACCACGGGGGCGGTCGATCTTGTCCACGTCGATCTCGTAGAACATGGTCTGCTCACTGAGGCCGAATGTGTAGTTGCCGTGGCCATCGAACTGCTGGTCAGACAGACCACGGAAGTCACGAATACGCGGCAGAGCGACCGTCAACAGACGGTCCAGGAACTCCCACATGCGGTCGCCACGCAGGGTCACGCGGGCACCGATGGGCATGCCTTCACGCAGCTTGAAGTTAGCGATGGACTTCTTTGCACGGCGGATCTGCGGCTTCTGGCCTGTGATCAGGGCAAGGTCCTCCAGAGCACCGTTGATCAGCTTTGCTTCGCGCGCAGCTTCACCAACACCCATGTTGACAACAACCTTGGTTACGCCAGGAATCTGCATGACGTTTTCGTAGTTGAACTCGTCGTTCAGTTTGGTGCGGATCTCGTTGCGGTAGCGGGCCTTGAGGCGGGGAATGTATTTCTCGCTCATGTTAGATGTCCTTCCCGGTACGGCGGGAGATGCGAACCTTCTTGCCATTTTCATCGAAGCGGTAGCCGATACGGGTCGGCTGACCATCAGCGTCGAGGATCATGACGTTGGACACATGGATCGGTGCTTCCTGGGTGACAATGCCACCAGACTCGGCACCACGCTCAGGAGCGGAGTTAGCCACGTGCTTTTTGATCTTGTTGACACCTTCAACAAGAACCTTGTCGATCTTCGGGAAAGCCTGAATAACCTTGCCCGTTGCGCCCTTATCGCGACCTGCGATGACGATGACGTTGTCACCCTTACGGATCTTCATTTAGATTACCTCCGGTGCCAGCGAGACGATCTTCATGAACTTCTTGTCACGAAGCTCACGAGCGACGGGGCCGAAGATGCGGGTACCGCGGGGCTCGTTGTCGTTCTTGATGATCACAGCTGCATTTTCGTCGAAGCGAATGTAGGAACCGTCGGGGCGACGGGTTTCCTTCTTCGTGCGGACAATAACAGCCTTAACAATTTCACCAGCCTTGACGTTGCCGCCAGGCGCTGCTTCCTTGACAGTAGCAACAATAACGTCGCCAATGCCAGCAAAGCGTCGGGTGGATCCGCCGAGGACACGGATGCACAGAATTTCGCGCGCACCAGTGTTGTCGGCGATCCGCAGACGCGACTCCTGCTGAATCACTATGGTCTCCTGACCTGGATTAATGTGTGCCGAATTTCCGGCCCAGACACACGTGGTCTACATACAATCACGTTGCACTCTTCCATGAAGCGACGAACAATAGTCGAAGGGTCTCGGTCCACGCTCGGAAACGCACAGCGGACCGACCAGCACACGCAACCAGAACATTTAACCATAGCCAGCATTCCAGTTCAAACCCAGGTCACGCATGGGCAGGCACCTGCGTATCGACGCCCGCCCAACAGCCTCTCAGCCGCCGCGACCTGGCCAGCAACTAATCGTGGGTCTGGATGTAGGTGACGTGGGTCTCCACGTATTCCATCAGGCCGTGCTTACCGTCCGCTCCCCCAATGCCGGAGTTGCGTCGCCCGGCATGGAAGCCCTGCATGGCCTCGAAGTGCTCACGGTTAATGTAGGTTTCCCCGTACTGTAGCTGCCGGGCAGCTTTGAGTGCGGCGTTAATGTTGTTGGTGAAAATGGAGCTGGTGAGTCCATAATCCGACTCGTTGGCAATGGCGATAGCCTCATCAAGGTCTTTGACTTTCACCACCGGCAGCACCGGACCAAAGATTTCTTCCCGCGCGATAGCCATGTCAGCAGTCGCACCTGACAGCACTGTTGGCTGATAGAAGTTGCCTTCGCCCTTATCCGTTGCACGGGCACCGCCAGTTTCAACACGGCACCCAGCTGCCACAGCGGCCTCAATCATTTCGTCGAGCTTGTCCATGGCCTCGGGGGTAATCAGCGGCCCCATGTCTAGCTCTCGAATATCCACCGGGTTTCCGTACTGCGTGGACTCCATTTTCTCGACGAGCTTGGCCAGCAGATCATCATGCGCGGATTCTTCAACAAGCACGACTTCCGCACAGTTACACACCTGCCCAGTGTTGATCACCCGGGAGTTCCAGATGGCGGTGGCGGCGAGGTCAAGGTCGGCGTCGGCAAGCACGATGGCGGGAGCCTTGCCGCCGAGTTCCAGGTTCACACGGGTCAGCGTACTTCCGGCCTGTTCCATGATGCGCTTGCCCACATCAACGGACCCGGTCATGGAGATCAGGCCCACATCGGGGTGAGTGGTTAGGGCTTCGCCGATTTTGCGACCGGAGCCACCCACCATGTTGAACACACCTGCGGGAAGGCCGACCTCATCCACAATCTTGCAGAATTCAAACGCATTGATGGGCGTTTCCATGCTGGGCTTGATCACGATGGTGTTGCCAGTGAGCAGGGCCGGTGCCATTTTGCGGGCGATGAGGAAGAAGGGGAAGTTCCACGGCAGGATGCCACCCACCACGCCAATGGGGTCGTAGGTGAGGAAGATCATTTCGCCTGGTCGGTCCGAGGGAATAACTTCTCCTTCAAGCCTGCGCGCCCAGCCAGCCATGTAGTCGAAGTAATCGGCGGTGAAGGACACCTCCACTTCCGCAAGAGCCTGCACTTTTCCCTGCTCTTCAACAAGGTAGTGAGCAAAGCGGTCAACGTTGTCCCGGAGTTTCGCAGCAATGGCGGTGAGATACCCGGCGCGTTCAATGTTGGGCAGTTCCGCCCAATGAACTTGCGCGGCTTTGGCTGCTGCGACGGCCTCGTTGACTGCGGCGATGTCGGAGCTGGGTGCGTGGGCGAGCACCTGACCGGTGGAGGGATTGATCACGTCGTGGGTGTCCGCGGCGTCGATAAACTGCCCGTTGATGTAGTTCTGGTAGGTGGTCATGCTGGTCCTTTCGTTGTTATGACGGCGTGTAGACAGTGCGTACAGTGCGTGCTCGTTCGATGTCGAGGAGCGCGTCTCTGTCGTGGCCGCAGAGTTCAAGTTGTGCGAGCGCCGACCCGAAGGGGGTGGCGTCTCGGGGTCCTGCTGCGACGGGGATGCCGCAAGCTTGGGCGGTGAGCTTGCAGAGAAGTGTGTTCTGCGCGCCTGCGCCGATGAGCCTGATGCTGGTGATGCGCTTTTGTATTGTTTGTTCCAGGTTTGCGACGGTTGTGGCATGTGCTCGTGCTAGTGAGGCAGTGACAACGCGCATGATGAGCGCCGGATCGTCGCAGCTCTCCCCCAGTCTATCCACGCCGTGGTGCCGCAGCAGCCTGGCAATGTGTTCCGGATAGTTGCTGATACCCGGCGCGGTGATGTCAATGGTGATGCCCGGGTCGTAGTGCTGAGCGGCTTGAGCGGTGAGAATCGCCACATCAGAGGCGCGTCCTTGGTCAGCGAAGACGGCACAGCAGTGTTCTAGGAGCCGCAGGCCGGGAAGCACTCTCTGGAGCCGAGTGTGTCCATCTGTGCAGTTGTCATTGTTGAAGTGCGCGGCGAAGGCGGTGTCGCCGAGCTGCGGATTATCGGTGACACAACCAACGAGAGAGTCGGCATCGAAGGATATGAAGGCTTCGCCATCAACGAGTCCGAGCCCGTGCACTGCGCAGGCATTGTTGTCAGCACCACCACGCACCACGGTGAAATTGTCTAGTCCGGGTACGGTGACGGGGCCGACAACCGTCATGTCTGGTGATGGTTCCCCCACGCAGTGCTGTGGAATACCCAGAGTGTTGAATACCTCGGGTGACCAGTGCTTACTTCCTGGTTGGGTGAGGCCAGTGCCGGAGAGAATGCTTCGCGACCACCCCATAACCCCCGTTAACTGGTAGACGATGTAGTCAGGGATGGAAAGGACGGCGTCGATACGCGAGCGGTCCTCCGGGTTGCTGTTCAGATGTGCATGGAGGCGAAACGCCGTTGCAGTGGGCGCGGGCTGCACTCCAGTGAGGGTGAAGAAGTCCCGTGGGTTGCAGGTCACCTTCCCGGGTTGAGCTGGATATGTGCTGGCAGAAACGATGTCACGCTGCGGGGTGAGGCACACGTAATCGCCACCGCAAGCGCTGATAGAGACGGTGGCCTTCGCGCTACTGAGCTCTAGGTTGACGATGCGCAAGCCTGCGATGATTTCGGTGACAAGATGGTTAACGGAATGTGTGCTGTGGCGGTCCGAATGATGCTCAAAGCGGTGCACTTCTGTTGTGCTCAGACTCCCCCCGCTGAGAGTAACGATAACCATGCGCCCAGCGTCCGGAGTGATATCCACAACCACCACGTGGGAGGTTAGTGAGGGTGTATTCATAAGGCAACCCTTATGTGCCCAGTGGGCATTATTGTCTCTCTTTCACATTGTTCTAGTGGCTTGAGCTGAGTTTTTCACGGGTTAGCTAACATCGCAAGCACATGTGATAAATAATGAGGAGTTCGCCCGACGCAACACCCCCAATAAGCGGTAGCACATGAGCGCCACAATCCGTTATCGATAAATCAAGATCTATAGGTGCGTCTTTTCTTTATATAAACTAACCTAGATAACATGGTCCGACGCATCACGACAATGCTGTTTGCCGCGCTGACGTTCATCGGAGTTGTGGCAATCACACCAACAGCCTCCGCTCAGGACGGCCCTCACCTAGTAAGCACCGAGCGTATCGACGCCCAGTTCCTGCGCATCCACGTCTACTCACCGGCCCACAACGCCGTGATCCCCAACGACATTCTTGTCCCCGAAGGCAATGCGCCCCGCCCCACCCTCTACCTTCTCCCCGGGTACTACGGCGGAACAGATGGACTGACCTGGGCAAACACCACTGATTATCGAAGCTTCTTCCGCGACAAAAACGTCAACGTCGTATCCCCCATCGGCGGCAAAGGCTCACTCTACAGTGACTGGTACCAGGACGACCCCATCCTCGGTCGCAACAAATGGACTACCTACCTCACCCAAGAACTCCCCTCCGTGATTGACCGCGAATTCAACGGAACCGGTCGCGATGCCGTTGCAGGACTCTCCATGTCCGGCGGACCTGCCCTTGATATCGCGGCCCACAACCCTGGCAGGTTTAAAGCCGCAGCCACTTATTCCGGTTGCCCCATGAGTTCCGGTGTTGTTGGCTCACCTCTAGCTGCGGGTCTTGTTCTTGGCACCGGCGGAAACATTGGAAACGCGTGGGGACCACCCTGGGATCCCGCATGGGCCGACCACGACCCCAATGCCCAGCCAACCCGACTCCGCGACGTTGCTGTCTTCGTGGGATCTGCCTCCGGCGTACCCGGCGAGGTTGACGGAAACCACTACAACGTTGGGCTATGGGGCGGGCCGCTCGTGGTTGAAGGCGCAGCCAACGCCTGCTCAGAGCACTTCACCAACAACGCCCGCGCGGCTGGCGTCAACGTAGACCGCTTTTATGCCCCGAACGGTGCCCACACTTGGCCGCTTTTCGAACACCAGCTACGCACCTCCTGGCGAACCATCGCCCCCGCTATCGGCGCGTAGGCCAACCAGCAAGCACAAAAATGAGATGTTGTGTACCTGGGAGTGGGCCTACATGACAGGGGTAAAAGTGTGCTTTGAGCATAAGCACACTGTGCAGAACTGATCATTTTCCAGGGTATTTCTTGCGGTTCGGCAGATGATGGACAGCCCTGCCAAACCTATTCCCCGCGAATAGCCAACTGCACCTTCTGGAACTTCTTTAGATCGGTGTAGCCACACTTGGCCATGGCACGCCGTAAACCACCCACCAGGTTCAGTGCACCGAATGCGTCAGCGGACGGCCCATGAAGAACAACCTCCAAGCTGGGGCGTTGATCAGCCTCTTCATACACACGACCTGGCGCAGGTTCCACAACGCCGCGCGGGAATCGGGGATGCCCTGCCACAGCAGGCCAGTAATATCCTGGCGCGGCGGCCTCGCTGGCCTGTGCAAGCGGTGCCCCCAACATCACAGCGTCGGCACCACAGGCGATGGCCTTAGCCACGTCGCCTGAGGTTTCAATCTCGCCGTCGGCAATAAGATGGACGTAGCGCCCGCCTGTCTCGTCGAGGTAGTCGCGCCGAGCCGCCGCAGCATCGGCAATAGCGGTGGCCATCGGGGCATCAATACCCAGCGCAAGATCGGTGGTACTGGTTCCGCCGCCGATGATGATGCCCGCAGCACCAGTGCGCATGAGGTGCAACGCAGTGGTGTAGTCGGTGACTCCGCCCGCAATGACGGGCACGTCGAGTGATCCAATGAACTCTTTGAGATTGAGCGGTTCCCCGTCGGCGGCGACATGCTCTGCGGAGATGAGGGTTCCTTGAATGACCAGAAGTTCCGTACCGGCTTTGATTACTAGAGGTGCAAGCTCGTGAGCATGCTGGGGTGATACCCGCACGGCAACGGTGGCCCCGGATGCTCGTACTTCCGCGATGCGTTCAGTGAGCAGGTCTTCGTTGATGGGAGCGGAGTGAAGCTTCTGCAGCACAGCGACGGCTTTAGCGTTGTTGAAGTCGTAGCCACCGTATTCATCGACGGCGGCGTTCAGGACCTCGGCAATGGCGGCATCCAGGTCCGCATGCCTGCCCCACATGCCTTCCGCGTTGATCACGCCCAGCCCGCCTTGCCTGTGCATTTCCATCACAAACTCAGGGCTCGCCAAGGCATCGGAAGGGTGGGACATAAAGGGAATGTCAAAGCTGTAGGCATCAATATTCCACGAGGTATCCACATCTTTGGAGGAACGAGTGCGGCGAGACGGGACGATGGCAATCTCGTTGAGGGAGTAAGAGCGGCGGGCCTCGCGGCCGATGCCGAGTTCGACGTTGTTACGCACAGTGGTCCTTAATCAGCGCTGGTAGTAATTGGGGGCTTCGACAGTCATTTGAATGTCATGGGGGTGGGATTCGCGCAGCCCTGCCGCAGTGATCTGCACAAAGCGAGCGTCGTGAAGTTGCTCGATGGTGGCCGAACCTGTGTACCCCATCGCCGCGCGCAGGCCGCCAACCAGCTGGTGGGTAATGGCATCGATGGAACCGCGGAACGGCACTCGTCCCTCAATGCCCTCAGGCACAAGCTTTTCCTCGCTCTTCACATCCGCCTGGAAGTAACGGTCCTTGGAGAAGGAGCGCTTCTCGCCGGACAGCCCGCGCCCCTGCATCGCGCCCAGCGAACCCATGCCGCGGTACATTTTGTACTGCTTGCCATTGACGACGACCGTCTCTCCCGGAGCCTCTGCCGTACCTGCCAGCAGTGATCCCAGCATGACGGTGGAAGCACCAGCAGCCAGGGCCTTGGCAATGTCGCCGGAGAACTGCATGCCGCCGTCGGCAATGATCGGCACGCCCGCTTCCTTCGCGGGCACAGCGGCCTCCATGATGGCGGTGATCTGCGGTGCGCCCACACCTGCGACGACACGGGTGGTACAGATGGAACCGGGACCGATTCCCACCTTCACGGCGTCAGCACCGGCTTCAATCATGGCTTTCGCCGCAGCGCGGGTGGCCAGGTTGCCGCCGATCACATCCACACGATCGCCGAATTCCTTCTTCACCTTGGACACCATTTCCAGCACGCCTTTATTGTGGGCGTGCGCGGTATCCACAATGAGCACATCCACCCCAGCATCAGTCAGCGCGCCAGCCCGGGACCACGAATCGGCACCCGTGCCAATGCCAGCCCCCACCAGCAGCCTGCCCGACGCATCCTTCGAGGAATCGGGGTACTGTTCGGTTTTCACAAAGTCTTTGACTGTAATCAGGCCCACCAGCTTGCCCGCATCATCAACAATGGGAAGCTTTTCCACCTTGTTAGAGCTGAGCAGGTTCAGGGCGTCTTTCTTAGACACTCCCCTCTTAGCCACAACCAGAGGCATGGCCGTCATCACGTCAGCGACCGTACGGGACATGTCCGGCTCAAAACGCATGTCACGGTTAGTGCAAATGCCCACCAAGGTGCCGTCGCTATCCACCACCGGCAGGCCAGAAATGCGGTATCGGGCGCAGAGGGCATCCACCTCGCCGATTGTCATGTCGGGGCTGCAGGTAATTGGGTCCGTCACCATACCCGATTCGGAGCGTTTCACCAGCTCCACCTGCTGGGCTTGGTCTTCAATGGAGAGGTTGCGGTGCAACACACCCATACCACCTTGCCGTGCCATCGCGATAGCCATGCGTGCCTCGGTCACGGTATCCATTGCTGCAGAGATCAGTGGAATGTTCAAACGAATATTACGGGTTAACTGCGAGGACGTATCCACTTCGCTGGGAATAATCTCAGATGCATCTGGAAGCAGAAGGACATCATCAAAGGTCAAACCAACCAGGGCAACCTTATTCGGATCATCGCCACCAGTGGGGACATGCATATCGGTCATAAAACCGTTTCCTCCTACTCAACAACACTATGTATTTAAAGAAATGCTCTTCAACGCCAAGATATTCCCGTTATAATCCCACGCGCGGAGGCATGATGTCATCTAGAGTAGCCGCAGCCACCCCGTTTGCGGGAACTGCAATACGGGAACTTCGGAATGATATTACTTGTTGCCCGGCACAGCCACAGCAATTATTGTTGCTGTTGTGAACTTCGACCCCCTCATGCCTCAGGATCCCTTCGCAGACGACCCGAACGATCCTGCTGCGCTGTTTGACACTGAGGAGCCCATGCCGCCCCTCAGTGACGAAGACCGCCGACACATTCTCGAAGACATGGAGCTGGTTGCGCAGTTCCGCGCGGCACTGGAACCCCGAGGGGTACTCGGCATCTTCTTCATGTGTGAAGACTGCCAAGAAAACCACTACTACGGCTGGGACATCATGGAAGCAAACATGCGCGCCACCCTGGCTGGTGAGCTTAGCCCCGTGCACGAACCCAGCGCCTGCCCCGCTGTTGAGGCATACGTGCCCTGGGATTACTGCCTTGGATACGTTGATGGGCTGAACGCTTCTTAAAAGAACTACCTAGAAGCTGTCCAGCCCATACTGCGGGGGCACATTACCTACCCATAAGCCTTGTGTTACGGATCGCTGCTTCCAGCGTTCGCTCCAGGCTGCGATGGCTCATTGCTGCTTGGTTTCGGCACGGAACTGATATGCCGTGGCGGCTGATTACTCTGGTTATTATTCTGCGCACCTCCGCCATCACCCGTGGTGCTTGCCGGTGTACTGGTAACAGCCGTTGAGGGAGCCGACTGTGGCAGCGGATTAGTCGTCGGCGCCACCTGCGAAGCCCCGCCGCCGCTTTGATTTTGGTTCTGGACCACACCATTTGGCCCAACCGTAGCCGTAACTGTCACCGTCACCGTGGGCACAGGCTCCGACTCAGACGTGGGTGGCGTTGTCGAGGTGGGCGGGGCTGCGGTCACCGTCTGCGTGGAAATGCGCTGCTCCGATTGATCAATGTCGCGGCGCAAGGTGGCACGGTCCTTAGAGTTAATCTCCTTGATCAGTGATTTTGCCTGTTCCAGCAACGCCAAAGCACCATCAGTATCGCCCTTGGCATTGAGGTTATCCACCTGCTCCAGGGTGCTTGCCAATTCCACGACCGCTGCGTGATCACCAAACAGCTTGGTATTCAGCCCCCACAGGAACGATCCCGGCTGGGAGTTGTAGATAGCCGCGCCACTGCCAGCAATCACCAAGGTTGCTGCGGCAGCACCGATCAACCCAGACATGAACGCGTTGATACGCGGTTTACGACGCCGTGATTCCAGCGGAACCACGTCCGCCACAGCACTATCGTAATCGTCAACCTGATCCTTTGGTTCTGCCTGCTCAGTGCGGTCAGCGTACTCCGCTCCACCTTCGAAATAATCATCAGCATAGCCGTCATCAGCAGAAAGGTCCGGCTGGCGGTCCAGCAGCGATGCGGCATCGGTGACTGGTTCGAAGATCTCCGTCGCGGCATCAAAACGCCCCATGAACGCATTGTCAATGGTCGGCGGCTCTGGTGCTCGTGAGTAAATAACCTCATCATTGAAGGAGAGGAGAAGCTGCGCGAGCGGGTCCTCTCCCTCGGAAGGGTCATGTCCTTTAGAGAGCTCGGTGAGGAAGACGTCGGTGTCGAACAACACATCATCAGTGTGTTCGGCAAACGCGTCGTGGTCCCCGCCGGGGCGGCGTTGATCCATACCTATCGCTCCTGCCCATCTAAATTTTTCCGGAGCGATGCAAGTGCTCGATGTTGAGCAACCCGCACAGCCCCGGGGGTACTGCCTACAATCTCCGCAGTTTCTTCTGCGGAGAGGCCAACGAAAACTCTCAAAATAATGACTTCTCGTGCCTTTTCACTTAATGAATCGAGAAGAAGTCGCACTCTGTTACTTCCATCGCTGACCAGTGCATATTCTTCTGGCGTATCATGTTCCAGCGCGGTTTCGGGAACATCTTCGGTCGGATTGGACATTTCCCGCGACAACGCACGATGCGCATCCGCTACTTTATTCGATGCAATGCCGTACACAAAGGCCAAAAACGGACGACCGCGGTCAACGTAATTTCCCACGGACATTGCCACCGCCAGACAGATTTCTTGTGCCACGTCTTCAGCGGTGGGATGCCTCCCGCCACCGATTCGTGCACGTGCATAACGCAGAACAATTGGGTGAATAATAACCATGATGCGTTGCATCGCGGCGCGGTCACCGCCGGCAGCACGGGGAACTAGGTCAGCTAGTTCACGCTCCGACTCGTTCACCCTGGAACCTGTTCCCTTCACTCGCAGACTAAGATCTCCTATACACTTGTTGAGAAGCATCTTATGAAGACCTGAGCACAGTACCTTAGATTGATCCTCCATTTTACAGAGACTTGACCCACGTTACATCGTTGTCGATTGGTTAATCGTTTCCGTTGTTCAACAACAATTCCATACATGAACAGGGAAAACACCCATAATCCCAAGAAAATATAACATAAATCACATGTGGCACGGGTGGTGGTATGACGTTTCCTATATCCACTACATTCCCCACAGCAAAGGCCCCAGGCGGTCAATCCTGGGGCCTTTGGTCTATGCACTAGTGGTGATGATGTGCATGACCAGCGTGAGGTTCTTCCTCAGCAGGTTTCTCCACCACAGATGCTTCTGTGGTCAGCACCATACGCGCCACCGACGTGGCATTGACCACTGCCGAGTGAGTCACCTTCACAGGATCAATAATGCCCTGTTCAATAAGGTTCCCATACTCCAGGGTGGCGGCGTTGAAGCCGTCACCATTGGGCAGTTCAGCGGTACGTGCCACAACGACAGCACCGTCCACACCCGCATTGTCCGCAATCCAGTAGGTCGGCTTGGTCAGGGCGCGAGCCAAGGCAAGCACACCCACCTTCGCATCGCCCTCAAAGCCCTCAGCAAAGGTGTTGAGTTCTTGCGCGATCTGTACCAGTACAGATCCACCACCGGCGATAACACCCTCTTGAGCTGCGGCTTTCGCAGCGTTGATGGCATCTTCGACGCGGAGTTTGCGCTCCCCCACCTCAGTCTCGGTTGCAGCACCCACCTTGATCACGGCAATGCCGCCAGACAGTTTGGCCAGGCGTTCCTCAGCCTTCTCACGATCCCAGGTGGAGTCGGTTTTCTCGATCTCACGGCGGATCTGGTTGCGGCGATTCTCCACATCCTCAGCGCTGCCGGCACCGTCAACGATCACCGTCTGGTCCTTGGTCACTGTCACGCGACGCGCTGCACCGAATTCAGCGATAGTCACCTCGCTCAGGTTCACACCCACCTCGGGGTCCACAACAGTGGCGTTGGTAACCACGGCAAGGTCATCCATAAATGCTTTACGACGATCGCCGAAGTACGGTGACTTCACAGCGACAACCTTCAGCGTCTTCCGAATGGAGTTCACCACCAGCATCTGCAGTGGCTCACCCTCAATATCTTCAGCCACAATCAGGACTTGCTTGCCGGACTCAACAATCTTCTCCAGCACAGGCAGGAAGTCCGGGAGCGAGGAGATTTTGTTGCGAACAAGAAGCACCAGGGCGTCGTTAAGCACGGCCTGCTGGGCATCAATGTCGGTGATGAAGTACGGGGACAGGAAGCCCTTATCAAAGGACACGCCCTCGGTAATGTCCAGAGTGGTCTCCATGGTCTGAGATTCCTCGACCGTGACCACGCCATCCTTGCCCACCTTCTCCATTGCGGCGGCAACCATGTCACCGATCTCGGGGTCGCGGGACGAGACCGTAGCAACATTAGCAATCTCAGTGGGGTTGGACACCTCTGTCGCACGCTTCAGAAGCTCCTCCACCGTCTTATCGGCGGCGGCAGCAATACCACGATTCAGTTCAATCGGGTTGGCACCGGCGGCTACGTTACGCAGGCCCTCTTTAATCAGCGACTGTGCGAGAAGCGTCGCGGTCGTGGTGCCGTCACCAGCCAAGTCGTTGGTCTTCACCGCAACGGACTTCACCAGCTGGGCACCCAGATTCTCGAACGGATCTTCCACGTCGATATCGCGGGCGATGGTCACACCATCGTTGGTGACAGTCGGGCCACCAAAAGCCTTGTCCAACACCACATTGCGACCACGAGGGCCGAGAGTGACCTTCACAGCATCGGCCAGCGTGTCCACACCGGCCTGGATGCCTTTACGGGCCTGCTCATCAAAGGCGATCAACTTTGCCATATGTGAAGCCTCTTACTTCTCAACAATGGCGAGGATGTCACGCTGAGCCAGGATCAAGTACTCCTCACCCTGGTACTTGATTTCAGTCCCGCCGTACTTGGAGAAGATCACCACGTCGCCTTCCTTGACATCCATAGGAACGCGCTCGCCCTTCTCATCAAAGCGGCCAGCACCCACAGCAATGACCGTAGCCTCCTGAGGCTTCTCCTTCGCGGAATCCGGAATAACCAGGCCGGAAGCGGTGGTGGTTTCAGCCTCATTAATCTGGACGAGGATCTTGTCCTCAAGGGGCTTAATGTTAACGTTCGACACTACAAATTCCTCCATGTGATAGTTGCCATCATGTGATGGTTGGCATTGCGCCGGTTGCATCTGCCAGCACAGCTGTCGTCGCGGGTGAACAGCTGCCCTGTTTCACACAACCTCTTAGCACTCTACCCCCGCGAGTGCCAGCCCCTCAACTATTTACGTACTACCCACCTGCATGTTCGCTAGCCGCAAACACGCGGGACGTGGACCTCATGGAAGTTCATTAAGCGGGGTCCAGCAGTGTGCCCTGATGACACCCCCAACCCCTCCAACACAGCTAAGGCCATGCCTAACACCCCCACAGCACCGAAAAGAATAGCCACTTCATAAGTGAGACTTCACTAATTACTCATGCAAAATCCATGCAATAATCAGATCAACAACCTTGTTGCATAAAATAATATACTGCCGTCCGTAATTTTCCATTTAATGTTGATACGTACATCTATTTCTACCTTGTGATTCCTGGCATCATTTCCCCAGTTCAAAAGCGAAAAATCCCCCTTGGCCCCGCGACTATAACGCCATTATTTTTCACTAAAACGAGCATACCAATAAGGAAAAAAGATCCCACCTACTATATGCCAGACCCCACAAACACAAACAACATAAAAGCTGGTAGCATGACTACTACATTCTGTTTTTGATCACTAGGAGAAACCGTGGACAACACCGTGTTAACCGTAGACCTCACCCCGGAATTTGCGCCTTTCCTCCCACTGCTCGAAGGGACTGCCCGCCGGACCACGGCCCTTCACCTCACACCCAGGCATGACGCCAATCCCCACCTCACAGGTTCCCGGGTGCGCGGACCGGCTTTTATCAGTCCGTCCTACCCGTGGCCCACCGATGGTTGCGGCAATCCGCTGTTCTTCCTCGCCCAAATTAACCTCGCCGAACTTCCTGAACGCGACGGCATCCCAACCAGCGGCCTGATCCAGTTTTTCATCGCAGACGACGGCGACATGGGACTCGGCGGCTACATGCTCGATGCAGAACAGTGGCGCGGCCACCTCGTGCGTTATATTCCCGCCGACGAATTTTCCCACGGACATGCAGAAACAGACTCCCCCGCTGAGGATGGCGTTATTGACTCCCGTGGCTATTTTGACCTGGACGGCCAGCTCTACGACCAGCTGCCCACCAGCCGCGCCTACGAGTTCATCGCCCATACCCGCCGCCACGGTTTCGACTTTGACACCGATGACGGCCTGGATCTCTCCGAGCTCCTGGACTCACAACACCACACCATCTTCGGCGGCGGCTGGATTTACCTATGCGAAGACCTTTTCCAACAGACGCATCACGCGCCTGCACCCACAGACCCCCACCACCCCGACTCGGGGTACATAGTGCTCTTCCAGCTGGAATCCTACTTTGGAGACCACTCTGCCGCGGCCTTCATGCTTGCCGACGGCGGCGTGGCTCGCTTCTACATTCATCGCGACGACCTGGCCGCTCTGGATTTCAGCAAGGTCATCTACGAGTGCGAGTCATCCTAAAACCTCACAACTGAGGCACTTCAACCTCCAGCGAGGAATCAGTCCCCACGCCCAGGCTGCTGGGTTCCGCCCCTGCGGCCACGCGCTGAGCCGCCAACGCGGCGACCATCACGCCGTTGTCGGTGCACAACCGGAATGAGGGCACGCGCAGCTCAATCCCTGCGCTGCGACAACGATCCTCCGCCAGCTGACGAAGCCTAGAATTCGCCGCCACTCCCCCGCCGATCAGCAGCACTTTCGCCCCTACATCCTGACAGGCCCGCACCGCCTTGAACGTCAGAACGTCGCACACGGCTTCCTGGAAGGACGCGCACACGTCCTCCACGGAAATCACCTCGCCAGCGCGCTCGGCAGCCTCAACATACCTGGCCACAGCGGTTTTCAGACCAGAGAAGGAAAAGTCGTGTCGGGAATCATCGCGGCGCATCAGGCCGCGAGGAAAATTAATCGCTTTTCTATCGCCACGCTGCGCCAACCGATCCACAAGTGGACCACCGGGGTACCCCAACCGCAGCAGACGTGCCACTTTGTCGTAGGCTTCGCCCGCGGCGTCGTCAAGTGTGGACCCCAGTTCCTTCATCGGTGCACCCACCCCGTCCACCTCAAGCAGCTGTGTGTGCCCACCCGACACCAACAGTGCCACAGCGTGCGGCAGGGGCTCACCTTCCAGGTTCGCCACAGCAACATGCCCACCCAAGTGATTCACGCCATAAAACGGCACGTCCCACGCCGCCGCATACGCCTTCGCCGCGCTGGCCCCTACCAGCAACGCACCCGCCAAACCAGGTCCAACTGTCGCTGCCACAACATCCGGCTTATCGACGCCCGATTCCGCAAGCGCCGCCCGCATCACCGGCCCCATCGACTCAAGGTGCGCTCGTGACGCGATCTCTGGGACAACCCCGCCGAAACGGGCGTGCTGCTCCATCGAACTAGCCACCTGATCAGCCAAAATCTCCAACCGGGGTTCTTCGCCATCGCCATAGGTGACGCGGACAATGCCCACGCCTGTTTCATCACACGAGCTTTCCACGCCCAGAACGACCTTACTTGGCATGCTCACAACCCCAACTATTCAGCACCAACACCAACGGATGAACGATACCATCACTTCCCCTGCGACGGCCTATGCATAGTAAACGCATCTGCACCCGATGGTTGGTAGTAATTCTTGCGTGTGCCCGTCACCACGAAACCAAGCGACTCATACAGGAAGATAGCGGGGGTGTTATCGGTGCGTACCTCCAAAAACACCGGACCGTTATGCCGGTCCGCCACCGCCATCAACTGCTCCATCATCGCGCGGCCAATGCCCTCGCCCTGGTGCGCGGGATCCACGCCGATGGTGTGAATTTCAAACTCGGGGTCATTCCGAGGGCCAACCATCGCCAAGCCCGCGTAACCAATGAGGCGGTCCTCGTCGTCAAACGCGCCGATATACAAGTTCGACGGATACGCAAACTCACTATAAAACGCTCGCTCAGACCACGGATCCTCACCGGAGAACAGCACTTCCTCCAGCTCGGCGCAGCGCACCGCGTGACAATTCTCCAGGCGACGAAGCTCCATCACTGCCACTCCACATCCGGCACAGCCGAACTCGGTGGTCTCGGCTTCGGTTCCTTCACGTCGGGGCGTCGCAAATACAACGGCACCAACGGCTGCGGAGAACTATCCAGATCCGCCACAGCCACCAACGACGCAGGTGAGGGATCCAGATCCACCCGCTGGGCGCCTTCTATTGAGAGTTTGTCAGCCAGGTGCTCAGGTACATTCACCATGTGGGCTTGCGGAAACGATTCCGCAGGGGACTGCACGCTGGGCCCCTCGACACGACGCCCATCCTGATACCACGCCCAATACACCTCCCGACGGCGAGCATCCGTGGTGACCAGGACCGTCGGGGCGTCGATACGCGCGGCAATGGCATCCAGCGAACACACACCGTGCACCGGAACCCCCAGTGCATCACCGAACGCGGCGGCCGTGGCCATACCGACGCGCAACCCCGTGAACGGCCCTGGACCGCAGCCCACCACAATCGCGGTGACGTCCTGGAACGTGGCATCCACCTCCGCCAAACACTCCTGAACGCACGGAACCAGACGTTCCTCCTGCTCACGGCACTTCGGAAGAATACGCTCGGCCACCGTCACGCCGTCGCGGACAAGCCCCGTGACCAGAGTGGGCGTGGACGTATCGATTGCAAGGATCAGCACAAGATAGCAATTCTAGTCGTGTTATGAGCTGACGTAATGATGCCAACCTGCTCCCTGTGGATAACCTAAGTTCTCCACAGATGTCGCACACTACTGCAGAAAAGCTATTTCTATACGGGGTTTCATGGTAAATATGAGCGCCTTGCCGCAGCTAAAACCCATAAAAATAAGTGATCTGCAACAGCGCTATACACGAGCGCACATCACACAAAACTATGACCGGATTGCCCATGGAGTGGTTATCACCAAAGCAGAACAGACTGCAGATGCTCCTTTCCAGCACGACATCATCAGCCGCGCGCGGGCACATCATCTCAATAACCCCAAAGCAATAGTTTCCCATTGGGCCGCTGCTGCATATGCGGGACTTACGTATTGGGCGAATGAGGCTCAGGTGACACTGCTTGTAGAATCCGGGCGCCATACATCCCACTCACGATTGCAACCTCACCGGCAAGCAAAACCCGCAGCCACTGCTACATGGACCCCTGATCCGGCCTTTCCCATGCTCCGTTGCGTCACGCCAGCATTGGCCACAATCCAATGCATCAAAGATGTTGTACGCGGTAATCACACATGGTTCGTGCACCGTGTTCCTGGATTAGCCCCTGAAGAAATCCGCTCCATTCAACTCATTGATGCAATGCGACGGTGCACAGGCATCACTCCATACGACGTTTTAAGCTCTGGCTACGGCATTATTTCAGCTCGGATGCTACAAAAGCTGATCTCTTTGTCCGATCCTCAGGCTGACTCTCCGCAAGAAACCACACTCCGTTTGATCGCTTTCCAGGTGCATGATGGCCTGAGCACGCAAATCCCAATCTATGCAAGGTTTCCCGAGGGCGGGTACCCACGGCTACTTACTCAGCTCGACGCTGGGTGGCGCGCATATAAGGTAGGGCTATTTTACGACGGCATTCATCATCTTGACCGCAGACAACGTGACTATGACTCCATGGTCACCATCCAGCTACACAACATGGGATGGGATACGCTCCGCATCACACATGGGATGCTCTACAACGCCCGCGAACTGCAACGCAACATCGCGGCAAGGATTAATGCAAGGAAAAGCATGCCTTAGGACTGGTTGTCATGTCTTCCTCGAGTTGCCGGATCGGGTTCCTGTAATGTTTGCTCATCAAACTGCTGCTTTTAGACGCTAAGAACGACAATTTGATGAGCAAACATTATGGTCAATTAGCGCCTACCCCTCAACCCACTCCCAGGAAATAATGCGCGCCTCCGATTCGGTGTTCTCGCGCACGGCGGTTTCCCTATCAAACGTCACTTTCAGATAGGAGGACGATAATTGTTCAACAAGCCCTCCGCCCCACTCGGCGACAACAACAGCATCATCCAGCTCGGTGTCCAAATCCAGGGAATCCAGCGCCCCCAATGGATCAGCATCCACAGCGGAAGGGTCTTCCCCCAAAAGCCGGTAGGCATCCACATGAATCAGCGCAGGACCACCCACCACGGAACGGTGTTCGCGCGCGATCACAAATGTTGGGGACGTAACCCGGCCTTTGACGTTCAGCCCCCGCGCGAGACCTTGCGTGAATGTCGTTTTGCCCGCGCCGAGCGGCCCGTCCAGAATCACCACGTCGCCTGCTTCCAGGGCACAGCCCAGTTGCGAACCGAAAGCCTGGGTGTCAGCGGCCGTTTCAAACCGCCGCTCACCACGAGTCGGAAAATCAGCTTTCATGGACATCCCCTCCCTTAAACTTCCGCACCGTTCTCCCACTCGGCCTGCAGATAACCTCATAGTTGATGGTGCCAAGCCCTTCGGCAAGCTCGTCGGCGGTCATTTCGCCCTGCTCACCGGAGCCAAAAATCAGTGCTTCATCCCCGGCACGCACGCTGGCCTCAGCACCTAGCCACACGACGATTTGATCCATGCAGACGCGCCCTACCTGCGAGTATCGCGCACCACCAATGGTGACAGAGAGCGCATCCTGCGCAGTCCTGGGCAGGCCGTCGGCGTAGCCAACCGTAATCACAGCGGTGTATCCGTTGGAGGGTGCGCGCCAGGTGTGCCCGTAGGACACCCCCTCTCCTGCTGTGATTTTTTTCACTACCGACACGCGCGCGGCCCACGTCATGGCGGGGCGCAGGCCAACATCCACCCCTGGAATGGGAGATAGTCCATAGCAGGCGAGTCCTGGTCGGATCATCTCAAAGTTCAGATCTGGTCGGGTGAGCGCTGCCGGAGAGTTGGATAGGTGGTTGGTGGGCACGTCTAATTCACAGTCACGCGCCACCGCAATAGCGCGTCGGAATACGTCTGCTTGCTCGTCTACGCTGGGATCACCTGGTTCATCGGCACATGCGAGATGGGAGAACAGGCCGGTGACGGCAATGTTCGGGGCGTCGTGAAGCAGCCGGAAGGTGTCGGCCCAGTCGGCTTCGTCGATGCCGGAGCGGTTGAGACCGGTGTCTATTTTGGGGGTAACCCGCAGATCCAGCCCCGAGTTGATGGCGGCGCGGGCGTGCTCGGGGCTGGGTATGCCGAGTTCGATTCCTTTGATGAGGGTTTGTTCCGGCCGCCACATCCACGCGAGGATGGGTTTGTCAATACCCCCGTCCAGCAGCTGCTGCGCCTCTACCAGCGTTGCCACCCCGAACTGGTCCGCACCATTGCGCGCCATGACATGCGCGGTTTCGACGGCACCATGGTTGTAGCCGTCGGCTTTGACCACGCACATGAGCTGCGCCGTGCCCGCGAGTTTTTTGAGCACGCGAGTGTTGTGCGCAATGGCGTCAAGGTCAATGGTGGTGGTGAGCAAGTCCATGGTTAGTTATTGTGCCATTTCACAGCGGATTGTGATGCACATTCCGCTAGTCGGGGTCTGCGGGCAGCATTTTTGCTAGAAGGCGGTTGAGCTGCTGAACTTCCTCCACATCAAGGCGCTCTGCGACAGCCCGGCAGTTCTCAAGGTGGGTTTCGAGGGCGGTTTCCACGCTGTGACGCCCCTGATCGGTGAGGGCGATGAGGACGCGGCGTCGATTAGCGGTGTCGTGACGGCGAGTAACCAGGCCCGCAGCGACGAGGTTATCCACACGGTTGGTGAGTGCCCCCGCACTGACCATGACCCAGCGCGCGAGTTCGCCGGCGGTGAGCGCGCCAGCCTTCCCCGCAGCGCGGTAGATCGTCGCAAGAACGTCAAATTGTCCGGGTTCAAGACCGGCGGCGGTGAAATTACTGGTCAGCTGCTCGCGGGTAAAAACGGCAGCGCGTTGCAATCGTCCTGTGAGCTCCATGGGGGACGGGTCAATGTCGGGGCGGGCATTTCGCCACTGTTCAAGGATCTGGTCCACGTCGTCGCTCACACATTGATTATCCCATATCATTTTGACATCCCATATCATAATATTTTAACGTCAAACTATTCAATATAAGACGTAACAGAAACATGATGAATAACGATATGACCGCAAATGTCATTGCCACCAGAACCGCCCTCACCCCCATTGTCTGGGGTACCACATACGCAGTAACAACCACCTGGCTTCCGGCGGGGCACCCCGTCACTGCCGGACTGCTGCGAGCCCTACCAGCTGGGCTTATCCTACTTCTGATCACCCGAACCCTTCCCACAGGCTCATGGTGGTGGCGGTCAGCAGTACTCGGAATACTCAATATCGGATTGTTTTTCACGCTGCTATTTATGGCCGCCCAACAACTCCCCGGCGGTGTCGCCGCCATCCTCACAAGCACCTCCCCACTTGTCGCAATGGCCATATCTCCTTTTCTATTAGGAATTAAGCCCACTCGCGGACACATTATCGCCGCCATACTTGCGCTCCTCGGCGTTTCCGCCATCACGCTCACTCCCGGTGCCCGGCTCACTGTCGTTGGCGTGATCGCCGGTCTTGGTTCCGCCATCAGCATGGGCTTCGGCATGGTCCTGGCCAAACGCTGGGGACAACCCACAGGCAGAAACCCTCTAGACACCACCGCGTGGCAACTCATCGCGGGCGGTGCGGCACTCATCCCCTTCGCCATCGCAGAGGGGCCACTCACCGACGTGGACCTGCCCGCAATTGGCGGCTACGCCTACCTGTGCATTTTCGGCGCAGCACTGGCCTACCCCAACTGGTTCGCGGGCCTCAAGCGCCTGGACGCCACCGCTGTCCTGCTGCTCGGGGCCCTCAGCCCCGTGACCGCTTTGCTTCTCGACGCCGTGACCCACACCGCCCCCACTCCCCTACAGCTCTGCGGGATCATTATGGTGCTGGCCGCCATTGTGATTGCCCAGAAAAGCCCGATGCGGGCTTCTGCGGATGCCTCATGATGGGAAATGCACGTACACATCTTCCTGCACAAACTCTGATAGCCTCGGGCACGCAAGCCCTTGTGGGTAGCCTTGCCCCACAGCTCCCATTTTCACCAGTAAGGAACATGACATGAAAGGCCGGTCGCGAGTAGTTGTCATCGCCATGATGCTGTGGTGGGGGTTCTTTGGTTTGGTGAGCGTGTCGTGGGCACTGGGTTCCCCATGGCTAGTAGATACAGTCCTCCAGGGCGACGGTCAACGGCTTGCCCAAGAGCGACCTCCCTGGTTCGTTGCAGTTGTGCTCATCTCCGGGTTAGTGAAACTAGGCTTCGTCATTTTCGGGTTCGCGCTCCTGCGCCCAGATGTCATCAGGGTACCGCGCTGGCTGCGCCTGGCCTTCGGCTGGGTTTCAGGAGTGTTGCTCATAGCCTATGGACTGTTTGGTTCAACCCAGGGAATCGTGCGGCTTCTGTCGAATCAGCCGATCTCGCGCTACGGCTGGTGGCGACTATTCCTGTGGATGCCCCACTTCTGGGTGGGTGGAATCCTGGTCGTGGCCGCAACAGTCGCATACCTGCGCTGGAGTCGGCCCGATGCCGTTGAGGCGCGCTAGCGTAACGACCCGGCGGGTTCGAAAATTGGGGTGTTTCCACAACCACTAGAACCCAAGGGGAAAGTTTGCTTATCTCCAAGCCTGAAAACACCCCATTTTCGTGCTTGAGCATAAGCACACTTTACAGGACAGAGACCGCCCGGACAGGAAGCTTAAAGTGCCAAAACACTTCAGGCATCCCCCCTTCAACGCACTACCCGGCACCGCTCAATCATGTCCCGCGCAGCCTGTTCAGTGGCAGCGAGGCGCTCCTCCACAGAACCAGTGACCACGATGAAAGGCACACCCGTCGCCGCAATGTGTTCCAGGAACCACTGGTGCATCTCGTGCCGGATGTGTTCGCCGTCGCGAATGCCGTCCTGTACGAAGGGAATCTCGTCACCAGTGATCACATACAGGTCGGCCTTGTCCTTGCTGGCTATCTCATGCATGTGCGAGGTTGTTTCGCCCAGGTAGCGGCGCTGCCATAGCTCGGTGGCCACGGTGTTGGTGTCGCAGACAATCACGCCGCGCGAGCGCATCGCAATGGCCGCCTCGTAGGACTGTTGCAGGTGAGCGATCCGATAGAAATCTTCGTTGCCCCAAGCACCGCCGTCGCTCAGAATAGATTCGGTGTAGAAACGCCCAACCTCTGGAACCCATGGCACGTGCAGGGCGTCGGCAAGCGCACGGGCGAGCGTGGTAGTGCCAGTGGATTCAGCACCGACAATGACCACACGCAACGCCAGTCCAGCGCGCACCGAAGGGCTAAGGTAATCCCAGGCTGCAAGGATGTCCCGGCGTGCGATAGTGCCGGACATGGGCACCACCTGGCGGGGCTGATCCACCATCACATGCTGGGCACCCATGTAGTGCGCCCAGTTCGGGCCGTAGTCCTCGCTGCTGTACACCACGTCCGGTGCATATCCGAGGAATTGCATGGCGTGGGCCGCCCACGCAACGGAATCGTCATCTTTCCCAATGTCGGGAACGATGTGTACCCGCGCGCCGGGATGTTCGGCTTGGAGCCATTGCCTGCGCAGTTGCGCGGGTATGACGTAGTCGGGGTTGTCCACGACCAGCACGTCCACTTCTGTGCAGTCGGCAAGCGCGGTGTTAATCAGGTGATGGTGGCCTTTATGCGGTGGGTAGAATTTTCCTGCTATAACGCCGCGAACTCCGGTTAGGCTTCGCACAGCTCAGGTTCTTTCTCAGGGGCAGCTTCCTTTACATTTGCGCGAGCTGCGGTGTTGTTCCTCCAGGTGTACCAGCCGTAGATCGCGTTGATGAGGAATGCGGCGTAGAGCAGGGCGACGAAGGGCACACCTTTGTACCAGTACAGGCCAACCGCCACGATGTCGACAATGATCCACAGGTACCAGCTTTCAAGCTTGCGGCGCATCATGAGGAACTGCGCGGCGAAGGCGGTCATGGTGGAGGCGGCGTCGAGAAGCGGTAGTGATGCTGGTTCCGGGAACAGGGTGGGTAGCCATATGTGCAGGTTCGACACAATCCATCCGGTGAGTAACGACGCCCCGGCAATGCCCGCAACCCAATATAGGTTGCTGCGCAGACTATTGGTGGTGATAAGCACTTTTTCGTCGGTGTTTTTGTTGGTGCCCACTCGTGCCCACAGGTACCAGCCGCTAATACCGGTAATTAGGTAGTACACCTGCTCGAATACGTCCGCATACAGATTGATTTGATAGAAGAGAACACCGAACAGCATGACGCCGATGAGCCCTATAGGCCAGTTCCAGATGTTGCGGCGCGCAGCGAGGATGACGCACACGAGATTGAAAATGGTGCCAACAAGTTCCAGCCAGCTAATGGAATAGCCGAGGATGGTGAAGGCTATGGTGTTCACGCTAAAGAAAGCGGTGATCATGTCCATAACAACTCCCACAATCGGTAGTTAGTGTTTTATTTACACTAACTGTAGCACGGGGTAGGGCTGGAGTCAACGCTGGTACCCTAAATACCATGGACCCTCTCCGCATCGAACCAGCCACAATCGAACGTTTCAACGATATGGAACTCCTCCTCAGCCCCAAGAAAAGCCCCACCGCGAAAGCCTGCTGGTGCCTCAGCTACCGGCTCGGATACAAAGCCGCCGCCAAGCTCGACGCCGCAGCCCGGCGCGCCGAAGTACAGCACCTCTGCCAGGCGGAACCCGCGCCGGGGATCCTCGCCTACCGCGACGATGCCGACGGCACCAGCACAGTCGTGGGCTGGGCGGGGGTAGCGCCCCGCGCCGACGTCGCCGAACTCAGCACCGCCGCCTACCCGCGCATCGCCGACGACGCCCCGTGGTCCATCTTCTGCCTACGCACCCGCGCCCGAATGCGCAAAGGTGGCATCGGCCAGCAACTACTCGCCGGTGCCATCGCCTTCGCCTGGGACAACGGCGCCACAGTGATCGAGGGCTATCCCCTGGACACCGACGCCAAGGTCGCCCCCATTTTTGCCTACCCCGGGTTCCGCAGAATGTTCGAGAGGGAAGGTTTCACCAAGGTAGCCGACACCACCTCCGCGCTGGACGGGGTGCCGCGCATCCTCATGCGCCTGACCCGCTAGGCGGCCCACTGGCGGCTCCTACACCCCCGAGTCGAAGTCCTGCAACGTGCGGCCGTTAAATGCGTACAGCTTGGCGGGCCGGTGCGCGCCCTCCTGCCACACTCCACCCGTCTCGTGGACCACGCTGAGGCTGAGAAACTTCTTGCGAAAATTGCGTTTGTCCAGCTGCCGCCCCCGCACCGCTTCATACGCCGCCTGCACCTGCGTCAACGTGAACTCGCTGGGCAGCAACCCGTACACGGCCGTGCTGTAGGACATTTTCGACGCCAGCCGCTCCCGCGCGTAGTGCACAATGTCGGCGTGGTCAAAAGCCAGCGGCGGCAGCTCGTCCACCGGCCTGAACTCGTGTGGATTATCCCCGCCCGTCACATCCTCCAGACCAAACCCGCAGCCCAGGTACACCACCGACACGGCATGCCCCCGAGGGTCACGCGCCGTGGTGTCAAAGGTGTACAGCTGCTCCACAAAGCCCAGGTCAGCGTCAATATTCACGCCCACCTTAGTGCGCGCCACCCGCGACAGCGCCTCCATGGTGGTCTCCCCCTGCGCGTTATAGCCGCCCGGCAACGCCCACTCCCCCGCAAACGGTTCATTACGACGCCGCATCAGCAGCACCTCCAACACCCCGGCGTGCACGCGAAACGCGACAAGATCCACCGCGAGGGTGGGCGGGCGATACTCGGAGTGATGCTGCTGAGAATGATGCTGCATGGTCACCGCCTCACCTTACCTGTTGTTGGCCCGCCATTCGCGGGCAATGTCCACCATGCCCGTCACGTGCAGCTGGGGAACATAGCATCGACCCAGCGCCACCCCAATGGCCGGTAGCGACAGCTCGTCGCGGTAGCACAGCAGCCACGGTTGATACTCGGGGTGAAACTTGCGTTTAAACGCCGCCAACGTGCGAAAACCGTACAGTGGCTCAAGCGCCAGCCCCACGCGGTCCAGGGCTGTGCTGAGAAAACTGTCCGGCCCCTCTGGTCCCTCAGCCCCTGACGCGCCAGAGGTCCCCGACATCCCCGCAGAATGCGCCAGCGGCGCACCCGAGAGGGAGATCCACTCAACATTTCTGCTGGCGGCCATGAGCATGGTCTCCGCGATGAGGAATTCAATGACCGGCCGGAATCCCGCGGGGTCGCGCCGCATGAAATCCAAAATGTAGCCCACCAGCATGCCGTCGCGATACACCGGCAGCCAGCTGGTCACCCCATGCACATGCCCCTCAGAGTCAAGCGCCAGCACCAGCAGCACGTCGGGATCGTTCAGCTGCTCCACACCCCCGAGCGTGAACCCCATTTCGGGGAGGGATTTTTCCGAGACCCACTCCTCGCTCAACGCGATAATGCGCTCACGGGTCACCGGGGTTGCCGTCTCCCAGGTGGTCATCTCCGTGTGAATGCCCTCCTTGGCGGCGCGGTTACGAGCGGTGCGAATATCCTGAAAACGCTTACCACGAAACTGCACTTCACCGGAGGTGTCCAACACCGACTCCTCAGCGACCTGGAGCTGGTTCCAGCCACAGTCCGCGCGGCCATCGGAAAACGCAGCCCCCACCGAGTACCAGGTGGTTGTCCACCCGGACCGCGTTGCGGAGCGTTCGAACCTATCGGCAACATCCTGCGGATCAACCCCCGGAACCACCACCGGCTCCCCGAGGGTCACGGCAACGCCCGCGTGGACGCGAAACGCCACGAAACCGCGTGTGTGTTCGCCATCCTCGTCGGTCCAGGTATCAAACCAGTATCGATTCCCCGGCCACAGCGTCATCCACGACAAATGCCCGCCGGTGCCCTGCTGCAACAATGCGCGCGCACGGTGACGATCAGCCACCGCCACCGGATTGGGCACCGCCACCATCGCCGCCGCCAGCGCACCGCACACCACGATGCCCACAACAACACCCACCCAGTCCGTGAGCACCCACGCAAACCAGCGTACGGGCACGACCCGCGGGTTCATCACCTCAGAAACCACCGGCGGCAGCAGGCGCATGGGGTAATCCCAGGCAAAATCCGTCATCCCTGGCGATCCGTGAAAACCAGACCGCAGCAGCCAGCCGACACCGCACCACACCGCCGCGCCCCCGGCGACGGCGAGGATGATGCGCTGCGCCAGTCGCGCCACCTCCTTCACACCCACCGACACCTGGAAAAACCGGCGCGCGAGCAGCAGAACCACAAACGTCACCAGCCACGGTGAAATAACCGACAGCACGTCCATCGCCCGATCAGTGTTGTCACCGTAGTGACGGATCAGGTGCTCCATCTCCCACATCAACGCCACAACCACAACAACCTGCATGCACAAGGCGGTACCCCACGCTAAACGACGCCCCCACGCCAGCCCCACCGCAACAATCCCCACCGCCAGCAGCGGAATCTGCCCCGCGAAACGCAGCGCAAAGCTCGTATGCCCCAGTGTGTTCACCGCATGGGCCTGCCACGCCACCACGGCAATCTCCGACAACGGACCAGCCGAATACGGGTTCACGCTCGCCAAAAACGGCCCCACCGCAACGGCCGTCACCACAATGGCCACCAGCACGCGGCCCTCACGCAACGAGGGACGATGCAGCCGTGGGCGATATCCCGAGCGATAACGCTGCGCCACGCCACCCCACCCCCGGACGCGCACCTCACCCCACAACACACCCAGCACGCAGGCGGACAGGCGAACAAAATCCACAATCACGCCGTCGTACAACAGCAGCGTCCCCGCCACCACCAACAACACCAGCCGCGTACGACGCCGCCACAACACCGGCATGGACGCACTCGTGCACGCCATCACACCAAAAATCCACGGGGTTGGGCTGAGAAAACTCTGGGCACGCAGCACATTCCCCCACCAATCGTCCAGCTGCATCACAACCCCCATGCAGGCAAACCCCACGAGCACCCCGAGAACATGCAACGCGGCCGAGGCCGTAGCAAATAATCGCGACCCCAGCAGGCGTTCCGCTGGAACCGCGAACACCAACAGCGCCAACGTGGCCACCATCGTTGCGGGAATATGCTCCCCCGTAAGCCCCGAGGTGAGCACGCGGCGCACCGCATCACCAGGGGCCGACCACACATCCACCCACGGCAAACCCACGGCCTGCTGAAGATGCGCAGCCTGTAGCACCCACATCACGGCCAGCAAGGCCATCGACACAGGCACGAAACGCAGCGCCTTCACCACATGTACGATGCGTTTCCCGCCATGCTTGTCGACATCCGTCACCGCCAGCTCTCCCATAACACTCGCTATTGTTCCTCTAACGAGGTTATCCAATGTCGCAGCAATACGCGCCATGGCCTGCGGCACACAAGCATGAGGGGCGGGGCGTCGTTAAGCGAACAGCCGTGAGTGGAGCTGGTTTGGTTAGTCGCGGCGGAAGCGGCTCTTAACCGACTCCCACCACTCCTCCACGGTTTCCTTGCGCTCTTCGCGCTTCTTCTCACGCATCACCCGGTGAGCCTCGGCCTGTGCGGCCTCGGCGGCGGCCTCGGCGGCGGCGAGTTCAGCGACAACCTCATCGACGGGGCGTCGGATAACAGTTCCACCCAGCTGAGCCACCAGCTCATTCACCGCAGCCTCAGACGGTTCCGCGATCTCAGCGATCACGGCGGTGGAATCCACGGGGAGTGCACGGCTGAACTCCGCCACAACCTCATCCGTGGCGGTGGCGCGGGTCGCATCAAGCGCGCCGCCAATCAGCGCACCGCTTCCCCAGCCGAGCAGCATACCCAGGGGACCGCCCAGCACGCCCACCAGCATGCCGACCAGGCCGCCGCCAGCAAAACCTGCGCCAGTGACCTCATCAATGCCATCGGGGAAGGACACAGCGCCGTCCTTATCGCGGACCACAATGGCGGCGCTATCAACGCTGATCGCTCCAGCGGCGGACAAATTCTTCAACTCAGTAAATGCTTGATATGCCTTGCTCTGATCAGCAAACGAAATAGAAACAACATTCTTTTCGACCATAACAATCTCTCTTTTCACGAAAATACCGTTACTGCAATACGGAAAAAATACCGCATAATAGCAGGTCATCAGCCCCGGGAAATATACCTCCAAGGCCAACACCGCCCCAGTATATAGACGTTTTGTTAGGGCGTCAACGCAAAGTCGAAAGGCTCATGAAAAGCACAGGAAAAAAACTAGGATACACACATAGTAAAAGCGCATCACAAAAACGGTGAGTTTTTAAAATAAGATAATAAAATCAACAATTAACTACGCAGAAGGATCACAGCACAAAGCCCCCGCCAACTCCCCAGAAAAGGGGAACGGGCAGGGGTTTCGCCTTGTGCAGGTGCACTAGGTCCAGCTTCTAAGGAAAACTAGCGAGCCTTCTCGATGATTTCCACGAGACGGAAGTGCTTGTCCTTAGACAGCGGGCGGGTCTCTTCGATGCGAACCAAGTCGCCGACACCGGCGGTCTCGTTCTCATCATGCACCTTGACCTTGGAGTTGGTGCGCATGGTCTTCTTATACAGCGGGTGGGGCTTGCGGTCTTCAAGCTCCACAACAATGGTCTTCTGCATCTTGTCAGAAACCACATATCCGGTGCGTACTTTACGTGCGCCTTTAACCTTCTTGTCCACGTTTGCCTCACTCATGTTTAAGCCTCAGCTCCCGGAACTACGGACAGACCCAGCTCACGCTCGCGGATAACGGTGTAGATGCGGGCGATGTCGCGCTTGACCGTGCGCAGGCGACGGTTGTTGGTCAGCTGTCCGGTGGCCATCTGGAAACGCAGGTTGAACAGCTCTTCCTTTGCTTCGCGAAGGCGGGTGGTCAGCTCTTCGGAGTTGAGCTCACGGAGCTCATATGCGGGGGTACCGGCTGCCATCAGAACTGGTCCTCCTTCTTGATGATACGGACCTTGCAGGGGAGCTTCTGACCCGCACGGCGAAGAGCCTCAAGGGCCATTTCCTCGTTCGGGTAGCTCATTTCGAAAAGGATGCGGCCGGGCTTAACGTTAGCCACCCACTTTTCAACGGGGCCTTTACCGGAACCCATACGAACGCCAAGCGGCTTCTGGGTCAACGGACGGTCCGGGAAAATCTTGATCCACACTTTGCCACCACGCTTGACGTGGCGGTTAATGGCAATACGCGCGGATTCAATCTGACGGTTGGTGATGTAGGCCGGCTCCAGAGCCTGAATGCCGTAGTCACCGAAGGAGATGCGGTTACCGCCTTTGGACACACCGCTACGGTGCGGGCGGTGCTGACGGCGGTACTTGACGCGCCTGGGGATAAGCATTCTTAGCCCTCCTGCTTCTGCTCTGCGCGTTGACGACGCTGACCACCACGGCGGGTGCGCTCGCGACGGTCACCGCGGCCACGGCGCTCAGCCGGTGCGTTGATTTCGCTTTCACGACGACCACCAACAACGTCACCCTTGTAGATCCACACCTTCACGCCAATGCGGCCGAATGTGGTGTGGGCTTCGTAGGTGCCGTAGTCAATTTCGGCGCGAAGGGTGTGCAGCGGAACGCGACCCTCGTGGTAGCGCTCGGTGCGGGACATTTCGGCACCGCCGAGACGTCCAGAACACACAACCTTGATGCCCTTGACCTGCGGCTGACGCATCGCAGACTGGATAGCCTTGCGCATAGCGCGGCGGAAAGCAACACGGTTGGACAGCTGCTCGGCGATGGACTGAGCCACCAGCTGAGCGTTAGCGTCGATGTTCTTCACCTCAAGGATGTTGAGGGCGACCTGCTTGCCGGTGAGCTTCTCCAGCTCGCCGCGAATGCGGTCAGCTTCGGAACCACGACGGCCGATCACAATGCCCGGGCGGGCGGTGTGGATGTCAACGCGAACGCGGTCACGGGTACGCTCGATCACGACGTCGGCAACACCGGCGCGGTCCAGGCTCTTGGCCAGGAAGTCGCGGATCTTGATGTCCTCGGCGAGGTAATCAGCGTAGTTCTTATCGGCGTACCAGTGGGACTTCCAGTCGGAAGTAATGCCCAGCCGGAGGCCGTGGGGGTGGATTTTCTGGCCCACTACTGAGCACTTCCCTTCTGGCTCTCGACGACAACGGTGATGTGGCTGGTGCGCTTGCGGACGTGGAATGCACGCCCCTGAGCGCGGGGGCGGAAACGACGCATGGTCGGTCCCTCATCAGCCCAAGCCTGAGAGATAACCAGGGTGTCGCGGTCCAGGCCGAAGTTGTTTTCAGCGTTGGCAGCTGCGGAAGCAACAACCTTGGCTACCGGCTCGGAAGCAGCCTGCGGGGCGTACTTCAAAATGGCGAGTGCCTCGGACACGGACTTACCGCGAACCAGGTCCACAACGCGGCGGGCCTTCATCGGGGTAACCCGGACGAAGCGCGCGGTAGCGCGGGCGGTGGTGATTTCTTCACTCATCGCTTATCGACGTCCCTTCTTGTCGTCCTTGACGTGACCCTTAAAGGTCTTGGTCGGTGCAAATTCGCCCAGCTTGTGTCCAACCATGGATTCATCCACGAACACCGGCACGTGCTTGCGTCCATCATGGACAGCGAAGGTGTGGCCGATGAAATCGGGGAGGATGGTGGAACGGCGAGACCAGGTCTTAATAACCTGCTTGGTGCCTTTTTCGTTCTGTGCATCAACCTTGGCCAGGAGGTGCTCGTCAACGAATGGGCCTTTCTTAAGGCTACGTGGCATTCTCTGTTACCTCCTTTAGCGCTTCTTGTTCTTGTTGGTGCGACGGCGACGAACGATCAGGCGATCGCTCGGGCGATTGGGCTTGCGGGTTCGACCCTCGGGCTTGCCCCACGGGGAGACCGGGTGGCGACCACCAGAGGTCTTACCTTCACCACCACCATGCGGGTGGTCAACCGGGTTCATCACAACACCACGGACGGTCGGGCGGACACCCTTCCAGCGCATGCGGCCTGCTTTACCCCAGCGAACGTTGATCTGGTCGGCGTTTCCGACCTCACCAACGGTTGCGCGACAGCGAATATCCACACGGCGGATCTCGGTGGAGGGCATACGCAGCACGGCGTAGCGGCCTTCTTTACCAAGCAGCTGGATGGATGCACCGGCGGAACGAGCCAGCTTGGCGCCTGCACCGGGCTGGAGTTCCACACAGTGGATCATGGCACCAGCGGGGATGTTGCGCAGCGGCAGGTTGTTGCCGGGCTTGATGTCGGCGTTCGGACCCGATTCGATGATGGTGCCCTGCGTCACGCCTTTGGGGGCGATGATGTAGCGCTTCTCGCCATCACGGTAGTGCAGCAACGCAATGTTTGCGGTGCGGTTCGGGTCGTACTCAATGTGAGCAACCTTGGCCGGAATACCGTCTTTGTCGTTACGACGGAAGTCGATGAGACGGTAGCGGCGCTTGTGTCCACCACCCTTGTGGCGGGTGGTGATGTGACCGTGGGAGTTACGCCCACCGGTCTTGTGCAACGGGCGCAGCAGAGACTTTTCTGGCTTGGAGCGAGTGATCTCGTCAAAACCAGAAACGGAGCTGTTGCGGCGACCCGGCGTAGTCGGCTTGTATTTACGAATAGCCATACGATTTAGTCCTTACCTATCCGGCTCGCCTTACGCGGCCGAACCGCCGAAGATGTCGATGGTGCCTTCACGCAGCGTGACAATAGCGCGCTTGGTGGCCTTGCGCTGACCATAACCGCCGGTGCGGGTGCGCTTGCGCTTGCCCTCGCGATTGATGGTGTTCACGGAGGCGACCTTCACGTCAAAAATCTGCTCGATGGCGATCTTGATTTGAGTCTTGTTTGCTTCGCGGTTGACGAAGAACGTGTACACGTTCTGCTCCATGAGCCCGTAGGACTTTTCGGAGACAACCGGTGCAATGATGATGTCGCGGGGATCTGTGAGGTTAGCCATTACTTCTCCTCCTCAGCAGCAGCTTTCTTGCTGGCGTGGTTGATGAAGCTAGTGAGAGCCTCAACAGAGAACACAACATCGTCAGACTTCAGGACGTCGTACGTGTTCAGCTGATCGGCGACCAGGATATGGACGTCGGGCAGGTTGCGGGCACTCTTCCAAGCGGTCTTGTCCTCACGTCCCAGGACGAGGAGGACAGACTTGCGGTCAGTCAGGCGCTCAATGAAGGCGCGGGCAGCCTTGGTGGACGGATTCTGGCCGGGGACCAGTTCTTCCACCACGTGAATGCGGCTGTGGCGTGCGCGGTCAGTAAGGGCACCACGCAGTGCAGCAGCTTTCATCTTCTTGGGGGTGCGCTGGCTGTAGTCACGGGGCTTCGGTCCGTGCGAGATGCCACCACCGGTGAAGTGGGGTGCGCGGATGGAGCCCTGGCGTGCACGGCCAGTGCCTTTCTGGCGGAATGGCTTGCGGCCACCGCCGGAGACTTCACCACGAGTCTTGGTGCTGTGGGTGCCTTGACGCTTTGCAGCAAGCTGAGCATTAACAACCTGGTGCATCAGCGCAATGCTGGCCTCACGGTCGAAGATGTCAGCAGGCAGCTCAACCTGGCCGTTGGTGCCACCATCAGCGGTGTGTACGTCGAGCTTCAGATTGGTCATGCTCGTTCACCGCCCTTCACTGCGGTTTTCACGGTTACGAGGCCGCCGCGAGCACCAGGGATGGCACCCTTGATGATCAGCAGGTTAGCCTCAGTGTCAATCTTTTGAATCTTCAGATTCTGGGTAGTAACGCGGTCGCTACCCATGCGTCCGGCCATGCGGGTGCCCTTGAAGACGCGACCCGGGGTTGCACAGGCACCGATGCCACCGACGCGGCGGTGTGCTGCCTGGTTACCGTGGGATGCGCCCTGGCCGGAAAAGCCGTGGCGTTTCATACCACCGGCGAAGCCCTTACCCTTGGAGGTACCGGTGACGTCCACGAAGTCAATGCCTTCGAAAATGTCGACGGTGACGTCCTGTCCAACCTCGTAACCAGAGACGTCGTCCATGCGAATCTCGGCCATGTGGCGGCGGGGGGTAACGCCAGCTTTCTTGAAGTGACCTGCCTGCGGCTTCTTAGCCTTGCGGGGGTCAATCTCGCCATAGGCGATCTGAATGGCGTTGTAGCCATCGTTTTCTACGGTGCGAATCTGGGTAACCACACACGGCCCAGCTTCGACGACGGTAACCGGAACAACGCGGTTGGATTCGTCGAAGATCTGAGTCATGCCGAGCTTGGTGCCCAGAATGCCCTTGATCTCAGTTTCACTCATTAGTTATTCTCCGCTGCCAAAAATTCCGTCGATCACTGAATATTCACATCGACGCTGGCCGGAAGATCGATGCGCATCAGGGCATCAACCGTCTTCGGCGTCGGGTCGAGGATGTCGATCAAGCGCTTGTGAGTGCGCATCTCGAAGTGTTCGCGAGAATCCTTGTACTTGTGGGGAGAACGAATAACTGCGTACACGTTCTTCTCTGTGGGCAACGGCACTGGGCCAACGACACGGGCGCCCGTACGGGTAACCGTCTCGACGATCTTGCGTGCAGACGCATCAATCGCCTCGTGGTCGTAGGCTTTGAGCCTAATGCGGATCTTTTGTCCCGCCACGCTTATCCTCTTCCTACGCTGTCCCACATCGCAATGATTGGTGGGAATCGCTGTTGTCTCTATAACGTTGTCCGGCTTCAGGCCACGGTTCAACGCCAGTTTTCTCGTGCATGCTGGTATTTCCCTCAAACAACTGCGGATGTGAGCGTGGCATAAACACACGCCATTGATCCGCAGACGTCAGGATCATGCTTTACCCCTTGCCGGAAATACCAACCGCAAGGTTCAAACACGAAACCATATGTCACGTCGGAAGAGGCCCCGCCGAAGCGATGCTCTTACCTACTGCCGCTGTTTATTTGCCATGCCCCTTCTTCACCAGTCCCCCACGCACAAACGCGGGGCACCAACTCTGTGCGATACGCTGATCAAGCAGGCGAGTCGACACTAGAAGGTGGTTCATGTTTGCCACACCACCACACACCCTCAAAGGCATGCCGTGTTGAAGCAACCCTGAAATTTAACCACACGTTTCCCACCAACACAAGTTATCTTTCCCACGCTTATCGACGCCCGCCCCTACCGCATCCACCCACCAACATCACACCGCCCATCGTCACGATTACCAGCACTGAGCACAGTTCCATCGACGCGCAACCCGAGCGTATGGGTTGAGCCAGCAGCAACCGCAACAATATCAGTCCATGCTGCAACGTCACACTGTCCATAACCATTGTCGCCGGTTGCCAGCACCCTGCCGGCTGACGTGACAGCCACCGTGTGATTGCTTCCCGCATCCACGTTGACAACGTCCTCCCACTCCCCCACGTCGCAGGTACCCGCAACTGCCGAGCCAACGGCAATGACGCGGCCGTCGATACGCAGCCCAACAGTATGTAGGTATCCTGCGGAAACAGCAGCAATATCCCGCCAGCCTTGCACTAAACATTGCCCCTTGCTGTTATTACCAACCGCAAGTACCGTTCCATCGCGCCTCAGCCCCACCGAATGCCAATCGCCGCACGTGATGCCAACAATATCGCGCCAAGACTGCACGTCACATGCACCTTCCTGCATACGACCGGTCGCTACAACAGTGCCATCATCAAGAAGTCCAAGCGTACGACGCCACCCCGCAGCAATCGCGGCGACATTGCGCCATTCGCCTACTTCACACTGTCCGTAGGAATTCCAGCCCGTGGCCAACACCGTGCCATCCGAACACAACCCCACCGTGTGCGACCTACCTGTATTCGCCGCAGTATGAACATTGCCGACGGCCACCCCAACCACGTTCCTCCAATGCTCCACGTCGCATTCACCAGCACCATTATGCCCGGTGGCCAACACGGTGCCGTCTGCGCGCACTACCACTGAATGCCGGCGCCCTGCCGCTAGGTTCATAGCGTTTACTATGCAACCATATTCACGATTAGTAAACACCTTAGGAAAAAGAAAACCACCCCTGCCTCACAAGGAGGCGGAGTGGATTCTTGGTGATCCTCGTAATCAGTGATTACTTGATGATCTTGGTCACGCGACCAGCGCCAACGGTGCGGCCACCCTCACGGATAGCGAAGCGCAGGCCCTCGTCCATAGCAACCGGCTGGATCAGCTTGACAGACATGTCAACGTTGTCGCCAGGCATAACCATCTCGGTGCCCTCAGGCAGCTCCACAACACCGGTAACGTCGGTGGTGCGGAAGTAGAACTGCGGACGGTAGTTGTTGAAGAACGGGGTGTGGCGGCCACCTTCATCCTTGGACAGGATGTAGACGGAACCCTCGAACTCGGTGTGCGGGGTGTAAGCGCCGGGCTTAGCCACAATCTGGCCACGCTCAACGTCTTCACGCTTGATGCCACGGAGAAGCAGACCACAGTTGTCGCCAGCCTCGGTGTAATCCAGCAGCTTGCGGAACATCTCGATACCGGTAACGGTGGTGGTGGTGGACTTCTCGCGGATGCCCAGGATCTCGACCTCTTCGTTCACGTTGAGCTGACCGCGCTCAACACGACCGGTGACCACGGTGCCACGGCCGGTGATGGTGAAGATGTCCTCGATCGGCATCAGGAAGGGCTTGTCGGTCTCGCGCTCCGGATCCGGAATGGACTCGTCAACGGCCTTCATCAGGTCAACGATTGCCTGGGTCCACTTGGGATCGCCTTCAAGAGCCTTCAGAGCAGAGATGTGAACGATGGGAGCTTCCTCATCGTACTCCTGCTCAGCCAGCAGCTCGCGAACTTCCATCTCGACCAGCTCGATGATTTCCTCATCATCAACCATGTCGCACTTGTTCAGAGCGACGAGGATGTAAGGAACGCCCACCTGGCGGGCGAGAAGAACGTGCTCACGGGTCTGCGGCATGGGGCCGTCGGTGGCGGCAACAACGAGGATTGCGCCGTCCATCTGAGCAGCACCGGTGATCATGTTCTTGATGTAGTCGGCGTGGCCGGGGGCGTCAACGTGTGCGTAGTGGCGCTTGTCGGTCTGGTACTCGACGTGAGAAATGTTGATCGTGATACCACGCTCTTTCTCTTCCGGTGCCTTGTCGATGGCATCGAAAGCAAAAGCCTGGTTCAGCTCCGGGTATGCTTCAGCCAGAACCTTGGTGATGGCTGCGGTGGTGGTGGTCTTACCGTGGTCAACGTGACCAATGGTACCGATGTTAACGTGCGGCTTGGTACGCTCGAACTTCGCCTTTGCCACTGTATGTCCTCCTGGACTTCGCGGTGGCTACGACTTTCGCAGCCACATTGGTGGTAATTGCCATGTCAGGTGACACGGCTGGTTCACTATGCCAGTTACTTGATATTAGGGGTAGAGGAAGACTTTTTCAAACCCTTCTCCACGTCCTGTTTTTCACGCGGGTAACGGCCGGCTGGGCAACCACACCAGCAGGTGGTTATCCAGCGGACCGCTACCAGCATGGCACTCCGCTCCCCCGCACTGGCGGGCGGGGGACGAACACGGGGTTTAGTTGCCGGTGCGCTCAGCGATGATCTCGGTTGCTACGTTGGTGGGAACCTCAGCGTAGGAATCGAAGATCATGGAGTAGTTGGCGCGGCCCTGGGTCTTGGAACGCAGGTCACCAACGTAGCCGAACATCTGGGACAGCGGAACCTTAGCCTTGACCAGCTTGGCACCAGCGCGGTCTTCCATGGCCTGCACGTGGCCGCGGCGGGAGTTGATGTCACCAATAACCTCACCCATGTACTCCTCGGGGGTGGTGACCTCAACGGCCATCACGGGCTCAAGAAGAACAGGCTTTGCCTTGGCAACAGCTTCCTTCAGTGCCTGAGAGCCAGCCACCTTGAACGCCATTTCGGAGGAGTCAACCTCGTGGTACGCGCCGTCGATAAGCGTGGCCTTGATGTTCACCAGCGGGAAGCCGGCGAGGAAGCCATACTGCATCGCGTCCTGGATACCAGCGTCCACGGAGGGGATGTATTCCTTCGGAACACGGCCACCGGTGACAATGTTGTCGAACTTGTAGGTTGCGGACTCGCCTTCCTCAAGTTCGTCAGCGGACGGAGCGTAAGGCTCAATACCGATGATGACGCGGGCGAACTGACCGGAACCACCAGTCTGCTTCTTGTGAGTGTATTCCAGCTTTTCAACTGGCTTACGGATGGTCTCACGGTAGGCAACCTGAGGTGCACCCACGTTAGCTTCGACCTTAAACTCGCGCTTCATGCGGTCCACCAGGACGTCGAGGTGCAGCTCACCCATACCGCCGATGACGGTCTGGCCGGTCTCTTCGTCCAGCTTCACGGTGAAGGTCGGGTCCTCTTCAGCGAGCTTCTGAATAGCGGTACTCAGCTTCTCCTGGTCGGACTTGGTCTTCGGCTCAATGGCCACCTCAATCACCGGATCCGGGAAGTCCATGGACTCCAGGATGATCTGGTCATTGAGATCACACAGGGTGTCGCCAGTGGTGGTGTCTTTCAGGCCGATGAACGCGTAGATGTTACCTGCACGTGCCTCATCAACCGGGTTCTCCTTGTTGGCGTGCATCTGGAAGAGCTTGCCAATGCGCTCGCGCTTGCCCTTGGTGGAGTTAGCCACCTGAGCACCCGGCTCAACAATGCCGGAGTACACGCGCACGAAGGTCAGCTTGCCAAAGAACGGGTGCACAGCAATCTTGAAAGCGAGAGCTGAGAACGGCTCGTCAATGGACGGCTTGCGGGTCATCACGGTGGACTCATCGCCCACCTTGTGGCCCTCAACTTCGCCGATGTTCAACGGGGTGGGCAGGTAGTCCACCACGGCGTCGAGAAGCGGCTGTACGCCCTTGTTGCGGTATGCGGTGCCACACAGCACCGGGTACACCTCAGAGTTGATGGTGAGCTTGCGGATGGCACCCTTGATCTCATCAATGGTAAGTTCTTCGCCACCGAAGTACTTTTCCATCAGTTCTTCGTCGGTTTCAGCAACAGTGTCGAGCAGCTGTTCGCGGTACTGTTCAGCGCGTTCCATCAGGTCAGCGGGGATCTCTTCGATGGTGGGCTCAGCACCAACCTCGACCTTTCCACGCCAGGTGATGGCCTTCATTTCCACCAGGTCAACAACGCCGTCGAAGTCGTCTTCAGCACCGATAGGCAGCTGCAGAACCAACGGCTTTGCGCCGAGGCGGTCGATGATGGTCTGAACGGTGAAGTAGAAGTCAGCGCCCAGCTTGTCCATCTTGTTCACGAAGCAGATACGCGGGACGTCGTACTTAGCAGCCTGACGCCACACCTGCTCGGACTGGGGCTCCACGCCTTCTTTGCCGTCGAACACTGCAACAGCACCGTCCAGGACACGTAGGGAACGCTCCACCTCAACGGTGAAGTCCACGTGACCGGGGGTGTCGATGATGTTGATCTGGTTACCCTCCCAGAAACAGGTCACAGCAGCGGAGGTAATGGTGATGCCGCGCTCTTTCTCCTGCTCCATCCAGTCGGTGGTTGAAGCACCTTCGTGGGTTTCACCGACCTTGCGGTTGATGCCGGTGTAGTAGAGGATACGCTCGGTGGTCGTGGTTTTACCGGCGTCAATGTGGGCCATGATGCCGATGTTGCGAACCTTGTTCAGGTCCTTAAGCACTTCTTGTGCCACGGTTTTTCCCTAACTTGTGGGTTCCGGCAACAAAACACGTAGTGCGCTTGTTACCTGTGGATAAGTTTCCTTCAATAGAGCACTAATGACCCCATCGCCTGCGGTGACCACGAGGGCGTTCCGCAAAGCATGTGTATCTAAGCAGAGCCTGTCTGGGATGCCGGGCAAGGGGTCATCATCAAGATGCGTGCGACTACCAGCGGTAGTGAGCGAAGGCGCGGTTGGCCTCAGCCATCTTGTGAGTGTCCTCGCGGCGCTTCACAGAAGCACCCAAACCATTAGCGGCGTCCAGAATCTCATGGGCAAGACGCTCGGTCATGGTGTTCTCACGACGCTGACGGGTGAAGGTCACCAGCCAACGAAGCGCGAGAGTGTTAGCGCGACCCGGACGAACCTCGACCGGAACCTGGTAGGTTGCGCCACCAACACGACGGGAACGAACCTCAAGATCAGGCTTGACATTGCCAAGAGCCTTCTCCAGGGTCAGAACCGGATCGGTGCCGGTCTTCTCGCGGCAGATCTCCAGCGCGTTGTACACAATGCGCTCTGCAACAGACTTCTTACCGTCCAGCAGAACCTTGTTAACCAGCTGGGACACAGTTTCGGAACCGTAAACCGGATCCTTGACGACGGGGCGCTTCGGCGCTGCTCCCTTACGCATTGCTTACTTCTCCTTCTTAGCGCCGTAGCGGGAACGGGCCTGCTTACGATCCTTCACACCCTGGGTATCAAGGGTGCCGCGGACAATCTTGTAACGAACACCAGGAAGGTCCTTCACACGACCACCACGGACAAGCACCATGGAGTGCTCCTGGAGGTTGTGGCCCTCACCGGGGATGTAAGCGGAAACCTCAACGCCGGAGGTCAGGCGCACACGGGCAACCTTACGCAGAGCAGAGTTCGGCTTCTTCGGAGTGGTGGTGTACACGCGGGTGCACACACCACGGCGCTGAGGGGAACCCTTCAGAGCCGCGGTCTTCACCTTGGCAGTCTTGTCCTGGCGGCCCTTGCGGACCAGCTGCTGAATTGTGGGCATGAACCGTCTTTCTTGTTTGATCGGTGTGATTATCGGTGCGCTTTCCGCGTGTTCCATGTGCACTCCACTAGGCACACACCAGATACACACCGACCTGTTGTTGTAGTTTCAGCCCGAACGGCACGAAAAACGCTAAGTGCAAAAACACAGAGTGCATATGAACGCGCGAAACCCAGTCAGCCGCTTTCGCTGGCCTACCGGGGAATATCGGGCCCCCACCATGGAGACGTGGGACTAGCTAGACAGAGTACACATATCCCGAGACGAATCCAAACCCACCCCCCGAAAAGGCAGGTTAAGACTCATCTTTCTTGATGCTCGCCAGTTCACGCACGCGTTCAATGTGCGTCATCAATTCATCCGTACTGGGAGCATTCACATCACTGACTTCTTCGGCCAGCTTTTTCAATTCAGCAATGGCCGCATCAGCACCAGAGGTAGAAGAACTGACGGACTGGTACAACTCGGCCAAGTCGCCGGTCTTGTACTCTTTCTTTTGCTCACGCCAGTCCACCATCACTTCAAGTGGCTTTTCCAGCTGCTTCACCAAGTTATCAATATCCGTATTCACAGTATCCGACAACGAGGTCAGCTTGTCGGCCGTCTCCCACATGGTGAGAATATCCGCATCCAGTGCGTCCGCCAACAGCCGAATGCCACGTTGAGCGGCCTCATCAATAGTATCCATGGCCGCTAGTTCATCGATAAACTGCGCAACCATAGTGGTGTGCAGACGCGCAAGCGCAATGGTGAATCGCGACTGCTCAATCTGCTCGTCAAACTCTTCCAGCTGTCCATGCAGGTGGTCGATGGATCCGAGGGCGTCGCTACGCATCTCCGCCCATTCCTTGAGCGGTGCCAGCACCTGTTCGTAGTCGGTGTCGGAGCCGTCCTGCTTCAGATCCTCCAGGTTGTCCACAATGGAGGCGGCGCTTTCAATGTCGCGCCCTAATCGACGCCGTGCGCGCCGCAACAGCATGGACAACCGTTCCAGGGGTTCCAGCCCGTCCATCCACTCATGCAGTTCTGTAAACACGCCATGCACTGAATCCTGCAACTCACCAAGGTCGCCGCTGGCGGTTCGTTCCATGGTCAGAGGCGTCGTTTCAGCCTCACGGGCCAGCACTTCCATGGGCAAAATGGCGTTCTGAAACTCCGCGTAGCTGGAAAAACCGGCTTCTTTGATCAGTTCAAGCAAGTGATCCGAACCAGAAGCGGCCACTTCCCTGCGGTTAGCTTTTTCTTCTTTGACATGCGCTTCGTGCTCAATGGTGGATTCGTAAATCTCAAACACCACGTCCCGCACGTCCACACACATGGGGCGGGAGCGTACAGAAAGGTACCCCCCATTGGGGAGAGGAGTGACTGTTGCATAAACGTCATACCTGCTGCCGTCCTGAGCCAGGTTTTGGACGTAGCAACCGAAAGGCAACCCCGATTTCAATGCGTTCCACATAGCGTGAAAGGCGCCACCCGGCATGTTCGGATGGCGGATGACGTTGTGCGGAGCGCCGATGAGGTCGCCAAGCTCATACCGCGACAAATCAACAAAAACCTTGTTGGCCTCGGTAATCACACCACGATCGTCCGTGACAGAGAAGAACAGCTCCTCCGCCTTGACCTCATGAGTGGCTCCAGTTGCTTCTACTTTGTTCATAGGTTGTCCTGCCTTAATATGCCGAACGCGACCACAGCTCTTCTTGGCACCCCGCCCGGCACAGGAGTTGTGATGACCTACCGTACAGCAACGCACGCCAGTTCACCACGATGTGCACATGGCAAAGCAAACCGCCAAGAAAACTCGCGATACAACATATGCTAACACGTGACACGTCAATCACGGTCACAGGAGCACTGCATTCGCGGCGATTCACCACCATTCACTGTCTCTGATACTGGACAAGTGACCCCAAAGACCCTACAATTCAGGGCCTTTTTATAATTTCTCCATTGCTTGATGTTACAAATTCCCCACCGAAGTCTCTCGCTCTACTTGATCAATTTTTCCGATAATTGTGGAAATATCAAACCCGCGACTTAGTTGGCCAATGTTTGTCACCAGTTCTTTAAGGTTCGCAATGGCTATAGTGGCACCTTCAATCGACCCGGACACCAGTCTCAGCAATTCCGTCAAATCGCTGGGAAGCTGCCGCTGTGATACCGCCTGCCAGTCGGTAATCAGCTGCTGCGGAATCTCCATGAGAGAAATCACACTTTTAATAGCGGTTTCTACCGCCTCCGCCTGCCGCCGATGCTCCATCGTCTGTCCTTGCATCGCCTCCACCCCGTCACGAATAGCCTGGGCAAGCATGCATATCGACGCCGCAGAATGTTCGTCCGCCTCACCATCAATCAGCTCCGCGACAAAATTCGCCATCATGGTGGTTTGCAGACGAGCCAGAGCTACCCCAAAACGCGTTTCCGCACCCGTTCTATCCAGGGCAGCAATACCATCCACCACATTGACGATTTTCGCCGAGATAATGCCACGCATCTGAACCCACACACGCAACGGCATCAGAATGTCTTCGTAACGGGCACCCGACTCACGGTTAAGCACTTCAATCTGAGCTGTTAGCCGACCCGTGGTGTCCAGCTCCTGGTTGATCTTTTCACCTGCATTTTTGAGTTGCGTAGACAACTCCCCCAGCCGTTCCAGCTCCCCCATCCACTGATTCAACTCATCGTAGACGCTGTGCACAGCATCATGAATGATGCGTAGCTCACCCGTAGCTGTGTCACGGCGAGGCGGTTTTCCATCAACCTGAGCCTCGCGACGCATCACCTCAGCAGGCAAAACGGTCCACTGAAACTCGTCGTAGGAGGGGAAACCTGCGCCATTCAGCTTCTCAATGATGTTGCCTGCACCTTTTTCGGCAGCCTCTCGACGATTACATCCCTGCGAAATGTACCCATCCTCCAGCTCCCGAACCTGCTCGTAGATGCTGCTTGCAGCATTAAAAATATCGGTGCAACATGCACGCATGCGAACAGACAAATAGCCTCCGGCCTTGAGTGGAGTAACCGTTGCCAACACATCATATTGGCTGCCATCCTTGGCCAGATTATGCACGTAAGCGACAAAAGGCTTGCCTGCGTGGAGCGTATTCCACATCGCATAAAACGCTCCTCCGGGCATGCAAGGGTGGCGAATTATATTGTGGGGAGCACCTGCGAGTTGGTCTCTGCTATAACGCGAAAGTCGAATAAAAACGTTATTCGATTCCTGGATAACACCGCGCTCATCGGTGGTCGAGAAAAACATGTCATTGATGCCCACTTCGTGGTGTGCGCCAGTTGGCCGCACCCTAGTCATACCCACTCCCTCAATTGGTGATTATCGCGTGATAATGACAAATTAAAAGTATTTTATATGCGAAATTATCTCATTGACGCAAAAGTACTATCAGCGCTTGTGTGCGACTCTACCACGCGATTTTCAACAATCCAGGTCTCAAAGATTAATTTTTACTCACCTAATTCCCCCGCCCCATTCCTCCCCCGTGAGACTCGATCCATGGTGCCAAATGCCCCCCCACACACTCAACGAGCATGCTCACTTAAGCACCATGGATCGCAGCAATCCCCAATCACAGGACTCTAGTGATCAGCGCCCTTGATTTTTTGTTTGTGGTCCCGAATCTCCTCCCCTTCTGCATACAAGGGCATGCCCTTGTTTACCTGGTAGAATGGCACATCAATCGGGTCCAGTGGCCGCTTTCCTTGAATCAGATCAGCAGCCTTCTCTGCCATCATGATGACCGGCGCGTAAATGTTACCGTTCGTGATGATCGGCATGATCGACGCATCACACACATACAGCCCTTTCAGACCGTGGACCTGCATCGTTTCCGGATCCACCACGGCCATTTCGTCATCGGCCGACCCCATCTTGGCGGTACATGAGGGGTGAAGTGCCGTCTCGGCGTCGTTACGCACCCATTCGAGGATTTCCTCATCGGTTTGCACATCAGCACCAGGGGAAATCTCACCATCGGTGTATTCCTTCATCGCTGGTGTGTCCAGCAGGCGGCGTGACACCTTCACTGCCTCGACCCATTCGCGACGATCCTGATCAGTAGCCAGATAGTTAAAGATAATCTCCGGCTTGTCCTTCGGATTCGCAGAGGTGATCCGAACATGCCCGAGCGTATCGGAGTACATCGGCCCAACATGGAACTGGAAACCGTGCTCCCCCTCTGGCTGTGTACCGTCATAGCGGATCGCCATCGGCAGGAAGTGGAACATCAAGTTCGGGTATGCCTCATCATCGTTTGACCTGGCAAAACCACCCGCTTCGAAATGCGACGAAGCCACGGGACCACGCTTGGTCAGCAGCCATTGCAGCCCGATAAACGGGCGAATCCACATCTTGTAGTAAGGCTGCGACGACACCGGCTTGGTCACGTTGTACTGCACATACACCTCCAAGTGATCCTGAAGGTTCTCCCCCACACCAGGCAAGTGCTTGACCACATTAATGCCCAGCTTCTCCAAATGGTCCCTGTCCCCTACACCAGAAAGCTGGAGCAGCTGCGGCGTATTAATCGCCCCACCGCAGAGGATGACCTTGTCGGCATACACCCGACGTTTCGCCCCTTTCCACTCGTATTCCACCCCAGTTGCGGTTTCACCATCAAAAAGGATCCGGGTGGTAAAGGCGCGGGTACGCACATCAAGGTTCTTACGATCCAGCACTGGGTGTAGGTAGGCACGTGCTGCCGACAAGCGCTTGCCTTTGAAAATATTGCGGTCGAAGGGCGCAAACCCTTCCTGCCGGTACCCGTTAACATCGTTGGTGAGGTTGTATCCGGCCTGCTGCACCGATTCAAAAAACGCCTGGAATAGCGGACTTGTTGCTGGTCCACGCGTCAACACCAGGGGGCCGTTGTGCCCGCGGCGTGGATCGTTCGGTTCCGACCCCAACGCCGTCTCCATTTTGTTGAAGTAGGGCAACACATGCTTGAAGTCCCAGTTGGACATCCCTGGGAGCTTGCCCCATTTTTCATAATCCATCGGGTTTCCGCGCTGGAAAATCATGCCATTGATGGAGCTGGAACCACCAAGAACCTTGCCGCGTGCGTGGTAGATGCGGCGGCCATTCATCTCTGGCTCCGGCTCGGACTCGTATTCCCAATCGTAAAGTTTGTTTCCAATCGGGAAGGAGAACGCGGCGGGCATGTGGATGAATAGGTCCCACAGAGAATCCATGCGCCCCGCCTCCAAGACCATTACTTCGGTTGACGGATCGTCGCTGAGTCGCCGCGCCAGCACTGAACCAGCGGAGCCGCCACCCACGATGACCACGTCACGCCGACGGTCTTCAACAATCTCACCCGACCGATCTACATGGTGGGCACCCATCAGGCGCGATAGGATTCGATTTTTGATGGACAACTTCTAACCCCTTTCAGGTGCAGCTCACAGCGCAAAAAGCTGTGATTCAACTACACATCACGACACACTTGACCTACCCCAGTGTGCCAGCGTTACGACGTCTCGGCCACCCCCAGCGCGCGCCGACACCGTGTATCCTCGGCTAAGGGCACGGTAGCAATCAGTCAGAAGAGAGGATTGTCTACATTGGCAAATTCAAAAAAATCACACGAAAAAAGGAACACAAGCACTGACGCGGAGGCAGATACACAGCCAACGTCAGACAGCTCACACTCCACAGATAGCCCTACACCTGAAAACAAATCAAAACGAAAAAACACGACTGAAACAATCGTAGGATCATTCCGCGCCGCACCTGCGCCTGATGAGGCACCAGAGACTGGGATCCCACGCCCCACAACCAACTGGCCAGTTTTTATCATTTCGGCTCTGGGCATTCTCAGCGTAACCATATGGGCCGCAGTGGCCGGTGACAGCGCTGAACGCACGCTTGTTGGCGTTACCACCTGGATCGCTACCAACCTTGGGTGGTTCTACATCTTAACCGCCACGATAATCGTGGTATTCGTGTTATTCATCGGACTATCGCAATCGGGGAAAATTCGGCTAGGGCCAGACCATTCACGGCCACAATTCCGACTTTTTTCCTGGGCGGCGATGCTATTCGCAGCCGGCATTGGCGTGGATTTGATGTTCTTTGCCGTGGCGGAACCAGTCACGCAGTACTACACACCACCGGTGGGTCCAGGGGAAACCCGCGAGGCAGCCGAGCAGGCAGTTGTGTGGGCACTGTTCCACTATGGCATCACCGGATGGGCAATGTATGCGCTGATGGGGTTGGCATTTGGGTATTACGCCTATCGCCTTAACATGCCACTTGCAATTCGTTCGGCACTGTATCCGCTCATTGGTAAACGCGCCCAAGGACCGGTGGGAGATGCCGTGGACGTGGCGGCGATGCTGGGCACCGTCTTCGGTATCGCGGCGTCGTTAGGCATTGGCGTGGTGCAGCTGAATTACGGCATGAAGGTGATGTTTGGCCTTGAAGAGGGGTTCGCGTCGCAGTGCGCACTTGTGGTGCTGTCGGTGGGCGTGGCCACTGTTTCCGCCGTGTCGGGCGTGGATCGCGGCATCAAAATGCTCAGCGAGTTTAACGTCCTCCTCGCCGTGGGACTCATGGTGTACGTGGTAATCACAGGACGGACCGCCTTCCTTCTAGACGGCCTGGTCATGAACATCGGCGATTATGTGTCCTCATTCCCCAGCATGACCATGGATACATATGCTTTCTCCGAAACTCCCGAGCAAACCCAAGCATGGCTGGGATCCTGGACGTTGTTCTTCTGGGCCTGGTGGGTGGCCTGGGCTCCTTTTGTGGGGTTGTTCCTTGCCCGCATTTCCCGCGGCCGCACCCTGCGACAGTTTGTGATCGGTACCCTCAGTATCCCCTTCATTTTCGTTCTGCTGTGGATGAGCTTCTTTGGAAACTCTGCCCTTGACCTTGTCCGTCATGGTAACGACGCCTTCGGAAAAGCTGCCGTATCCACACCACAACAGGGCTTTTACGATCTGCTAGCCACCTATCCCGGCGCAACCTTCCTGACGGGTCTTGCCACGATGATCGGTTTGCTGCTGTACATCACCTCAGCTGACTCCGGTGCGTTGGTGATGAGTAACTTCACCTCCCGGACGAATCACAGCAGCCAAGACGGCCCCGTATGGTCGCGCATTTTCTGGTCAGTGGTGGTGGGTGTGCTCACCATTGTGCTGCTGCAGATTGATGGCGTGGTCACAGTGCAGTCCGCAACAGTGGTGATGGGTTTGCCGTTTACCGTGGTCATGTATTTGATCATGCTGAGTTTGGTGCGTTCCTTCAGACTTGAGCAAACGCAGGCGGAGGCTCGCGGCATTTCACTGCATTCAGCGATGTCGGGTCGTACTGAGCATTCAACAGCGGTGGGGCATCCCGTTGCGTGGCGACGTCGCTTGAGCCGCGCCAGCACCTGGCCCAACGCCGCCAAGACCGAGAAATACATGGAAAATGTGGCGATTCCCGCAATGGAACAGGTGGCCACGGAACTGAAGAATCGCGGCATTGAGGCGACCTTGGTGTCCACGGACGTGTCCGATTCACCGATTCGTACACTTGACCTGACGGTGAACCTTGATGAGGAACAAAATTTCCGTTATCAGCTATACCCACTGGAGTACGCTGTCCCCTCGTTCACCAGAGACACCGGCGAGAATGACGAGGTATATTACCGCATTGAGGTATTCGATAACACAGGTTCGCTGGGGTATGACGTCTACGGGTACACGGTTGAGCAGCTCATTGACAATATCCTCGACCTGTACGAACGACACCTTGAGTTCCTGCACATGCAGCGCGACCTACCGGGAAGTTCCGATATGTCTGGTGGCGCCGAGCCAATCCGCGACTGGTCCGAAACTTCATAGAACCGATCCCATAGATTTTTAGGAGTGTAATTATGACACCTGTGTTCGCCCCGACCGAGTCCGCTCTGCTTAGCCACGTCTTTAGTGGTAAGGGTTCCCCTGAGGCACCGGCATCGCTGTTTATCGACGGCCAGTGGGTTCCGGCCGAAAGTGGCGCCACCCGCACCATCACCAACCCTGCGGATCGCAGTGTGGTGGGTGTGGTGTCAGAGGCATCCGATGTGGACACGGAAAAGGCCATCCGCGCGGCTCGTATTGCGTTTGATGCTGGCGATTGGTCCGCCACTCCAGCATCCGAGCGAGGAAAAATCCTGGTCAAGGTTGCCGAGGCCATCCGCACACACAAGGACGAGTTTGCCGCCGCCGAGTCAGCCGATACCGGGAAGCGACTCGTAGAGTCGAAGTACGACATGGACGATATTGCCAACGCCTTCGACTATTTTGGTGCCCTTATCCAGCAGGATTCGGGCCGCGTGGTGGGCGTAGGTGACCCCGCCGTGCGTTCCCGCATTGATAACGAGCCGGTAGGCGTGTGTGCCCTGATTACTCCCTGGAATTACCCGTTGCTGCAGGTGTCGTGGAAAGTCGCCCCGGCGTTGGCTGCGGGTAATACGTTTGTGCTGAAGCAGGCTGAGCTGACACCGCACACGGCGATGATGCTCATGACGGTTCTCGCCGAAGCCGGGGTCCCCGCAGGGGTGGCCAACCTGATCACCGGCGCGGGTGCTAGCTGCGGCACGCCGCTATCCACCAGCCCACTGGTGGATATGGTGTCCTTCACGGGCGGGCTGGTCACCGGCAGGCTCATCGCCCGAAACGCGGCGGACACCATCAAACGCACTGCCCTAGAACTGGGTGGCAAGAACCCCAACGTCATTTTCGCCGACGCGGATTTCGATGCTGCGGTGGATAACGCCCTAAACGGCGCGTTTGTGCACTCCGGCCAGGTGTGTTCCGCAGGCGCGCGCATCGTGGTTGAGGAATCCCTGCACGATAAGTTCGTCGACGAACTAGTGCGACGCACTAAGAATATTAAGCTCGGCGGCCCCCTGGACCCGGACGCAGAGACTGGTCCGCTCATTTCTTCCGAGCACCTGGATAAGGTTGCTGCCTATGTGGACACTGCCCGCGCACAGGGTGCCACTATTCTCACTGGTGGTCGGCGTGCCGACGCCTCGGATAACACCAGCAGCCACGGCACCGGCAACACCGATCTCAGCCAGGGCGAATTTTACCTGCCCACTATAATTGACGGCTGCACCTCAGACATGGATTGCGTACACGATGAGGCCTTCGGCCCCACCGTCACCATTGAAACGTTCACCACCGAGGACGAGGCCGTGGCCATTGCCAATGACACGGAATATGGGCTGGCCGGGGCCGTGTGGTCCAGCAACCCGGGAACCACCGAACGTGTGGCGGCGCGGCTACGGCATGGCACGATCTGGATCAACGACTTCCACCCCTACCTCCCCCAGGCCGAATGGGGCGGCATGAAGATGTCCGGCAACGGCCGTGAGCTGGGCCCCACCGGGCTGGCCGAATACCAGGAGCACAAGCATGTGTACCACAACATTGCACCAGGTGTAACGGGCTGGTTTGCCCAGTAAACACCATCTAAGCACAGGAAAACCCCGAGTTCCCACCCACAGGAACTCGGGGTTATGTCATGCAGACCTAAGCCGACTTAGTAGGCACCATCCAACGGCACGGACGCGCCGGTGTAGTCGCCAAAGCCATCGTCACCGTAAATCGAATCGCCGTAGGTCGGGATCGAGTAGGCGGCGTTGCGAGCAGCCTCGGTGGGCTTGACGGAGATGTTGCGGTAGCGGGCGATGCCGGTACCAGCCGGGATGAGCTTACCGATGATCACGTTCTCCTTCAGGCCGATGAGCTTGTCGGAGCGCTTGTTGATCGCGGCGTCGGTAAGCACACGCGTGGTCTCCTGGAAGGACGCAGCGGATAGCCACGACTCGGTAGCCAGGGATGCCTTCGTGATACCCATGATCTCACTGCGCAGCTCGGCGGGCTGACCGCCGCCTTGGATTGCCTCAGCGTTGGCGAGCTTCGCCTCGGAGAGGTCAACCAGGGTGCCGGGCAGGAATTCGGTGGAACCGGATTCGATGACTGTGCCGCGGCGCAGCATCTGGCGGATGATGATTTCGATGTGCTTGTCGTGAATGGCCACACCCTGGGCGCGGTACACGGCCTGAACCTCGTCGATGAGGTGCTGTTCCACGCCACGGCGACCCAGGATGTCAAGAACATCATGCGGGTCAGCCGGACCGCGCAGCAGGCGGTCGCCCACGTTCACGTGGTCACCTTCCTGAATGGTGCGTTCAATAAACGCACCTGGGTTGGTTTCCATGGGAACCTTGATCATGGCCAGGCCCTGGCGCTTAGACAGCTTCTCGTACACCACGTCATCGGAACCATCGTCCGGGCTGATGGTCATGGTGTAGAAGTTGCCCTCGTCGGACAGGTGAACCGTGCCGGAGACAGAGGCAATCGGGGCTTTGTTCTTTGGCACGCGGGCCTCGAACAACTCCTGCACACGCGGAAGACCACCGGTGATGTCACCGCCAACACCACCCTGGTGGAAGGTGCGCATGGTCAGCTGGGTACCGGGCTCACCAATGGACTGCGCGGCCACGATGCCCACGGCCTCGCCAATGTCCACCTGCTTGCCGGATGCCATGGACTTGCCGTAGCACTTGGCACACACGCCGGTCGGAGTCTGGCAGGTCAGCACGGAACGGACCTTGACGCCGGGAATACCGGCATCCACCAGCGCATCGAGTTGCAGCTCACCAATGTCGGTTCCTGCCGGGAGGACGACGTTGCCGTCCGCGTCTGTTGCATCGGCGGCGAGCACACGGCCCAGTACCGAGGTCTCCACCAGGCTGTGGCGGCTGTAACCCACGGTCTCGCCACTAGCATCCTTGACGGGCACGGACACGGGAACCTTGACACCCTGGCGGGTACCGCAGTCCTCTTCGCGCACAATCACGTCCTGCGCAACGTCCACCAGACGACGGGTCAGGTAACCCGAGTCGGCGGTGCGCAGAGCGGTATCGGCCAGGCCCTTGCGGGAACCGTGAGAGTTGTTGAAGTACTCCAACACGGTCAGGCCCTCGCGGAAGGAGGTCTTGATCGGACGGGTGATGTAGTCACCCTTGGAGTTCACAACCATGCCCTTCATGCCGGCCAGGGTCCAGATCTGGCGCATGTTACCGGCAGCACCGGACTTCACGATCATCGGAATCGGGTTGTCATCCGGGTACAGTTCCTCCACGAGCTTACCCACATGGTCGGTGGCGCTCTTCCAGAGTTCCACCAGGCGGTCGTAGCGCTCGCGCGAGGTCAGGGCACCCTTGACCCAGTACTTGTTCTCAATGTCGCGGGCGTCGGCCTCGTAGCGGTCAAGGATCTTCTCCTTGTCCGGGAGCACCAGCACGTCGGACATGGAGATGGTCACACCAGAGCGGGTTGCCCAGTAGAAACCAGCGTCCTTCATCTTGTCCATGGTCTGGGCCACGGTAATCATCGGGTAGCGTGCGGAAAGATCCGTAATCACATCACCCAGCATGATCTTGTCGGAACCGCCGCCCTTACGGACCATCACACCCTCAAGGTACGGGTAGTTCCACGGCAGCAGCTCGTTGAACATGATGCGACCAAGGGTGGTGTCAGCCAACCAGGTGTCACCCTTGTGCCAGCCGTCGGGGAAGTGCTCAGCCTCAATGTCCGCCGGGGGACGCAGGTGAGAAATCCGCACCTTGATCGGTGCCTGGAGGCCTAGCACACCACGGTCGAAGGCCATGATGGCCTCGGCAACAGACAGGTACACGCCCTGTGCAGGCTGCTCGTTGGTGGCGGGTTTGTAGGCGCCCTGTCCACCGAACTCCTCCGGCCCCTTCTCCAGGGTGAGGAAGTACAGACCAGTCACCATGTCCAGACGCGGCATGGCCAGAGGCTTACCGGACGCCGGGGACAGGATGTTGTTGGAGGCCAGCATCAGGATACGCGCCTCAGCCTGTGCTTCCGCTGACAGCGGAAGGTGCACGGCCATCTGGTCACCGTCGAAGTCGGCGTTGAACGCTTCACAAGCCAGCGGGTGCAGCTGGATAGCTTTACCCTCAACCAGCACCGGCTCGAACGCCTGAATACCCAGGCGGTGCAGCGTCGGCGCACGGTTCAGCATCACCGGGTGCTCCGCAATGGCTTCTTCCAGCACGTCCCACACCTCGGGGCGCTGACGCTCCACCATGCGCTTGGCCGACTTGATGTTCTGTGCGTACTGGTTTTCCACCAGGCGCTTCATCACGAACGGCTTGAACAGTTCCAGCGCCATCAGCTTGGGCAGACCACATTCGTGCAGGCGCAGCTGCGGACCAACGATAATCACGGAACGACCAGAGTAGTCCACGCGCTTACCCAGCAAGTTCTGGCGGAAGCGACCCTGCTTGCCCTTCAGCAGGTCAGAGAGGGACTTCAGCGGGCGGTTGCCCGGGCCGGTGACGGGGCGGCCGCGACGGCCGTTGTCGAACAGTGCGTCCACGGATTCCTGCAGCATGCGCTTCTCGTTGTTTACGATGATCTCGGGGGCACCGAGGTCGATCATGCGCTTGAGGCGGTTGTTGCGGTTGATCACGCGGCGGTACAGGTCGTTCAGGTCGGAAGTGGCAAAACGGCCACCGTCAAGCTGAACCATGGGGCGCAGCTCAGGCGGGATCACCGGAATGCAATCCAGAACCATGCCTGCCGGGTCGTTGCCAGAACGCTGGAAAGCCGCAACGACCTTCAAGCGCTTGAGGGCACGCATCTTCTTCTGGCCTTTGCCTTCGTTGATGATGGTGCGCAGCTCCTCGGCCTCGGCGTCAAGGTCGAAGTTGCGGATCAGGGTCTGGATTGCCTCGGCACCCATGCCGCCGGTGAAGTAGTCTTCGTAGCGGTCCACCAGCTCGGAGTAGATGGTCTCATCAACGATCATCTGCTTCGGGGCAAGCTTGACAAAGGTGTTCCAGATTTCATCCAGGCGATCGATTTCGCGCTGGGCGCGCTCGCGGATGTGCTGCATTTCCTTGTCAGCTGCGTTTTGCACCTTGCGGCGGGCGTCGGCCTTGGCACCGGCTGCCTCCAGCTCGGCAAGGTCTTCTTCCAGCTTCTGAGCGCGCTCGGCCAGCTCGGATTCGGAGTCAGCCTCCACGTCCTTCTTCTCCAGCAGCATTTCGGCTTCTAGAGTGGTCAGGTCGTTGTGGCGTGCTTCCTCATCAACGCTGGTGATGATGTTCGCAGCGAAGTAGATGATGCGTTCCAGGTCCTTCGGTGCCAGGTCCAGCAGGTAGCCCAGGCGGGAAGGCACACCCTTGAAGTACCAGATGTGGGTCACGGGTGCAGCGAGCTCAATGTGGCCCATACGCTCGCGGCGCACCTTGGACTTGGTGACTTCCACACCACAGCGCTCACAAATGATGCCCTTGTAACGGACGCGCTTGTATTTGCCACAGGCGCATTCCCAGTCGCGGGTGGGGCCGAAAATACGCTCGCAGAAGAGGCCGTCCTTTTCGGGCTTCAGGGTTCGGTAGTTGATGGTCTCCGGCTTTTTAACCTCGCCCTTGGACCAGCGACGAATGTCGTCGGCGGTGGCGAGTCCGATGCGGAGCTCGTCGAAGAAGTTGACGTCTAGCACGTAACTCTCTTTCCTAAAAATAAGTTCTAGTGGCAATCATTCGCCTGCTTATCGACGCCCCGGGGAACCCGACCCACGGCTTCTCACCGTGGACCGGCACCCCGGTTGTGCATGCTGTCAGCAGGCCGAGGAAAGTAGTGCGGTTTAGGCGCTATCAGCGTCGGAACGCTCGTCGCGGGACAGGTTGATGCCCAGCGACGCGCCTGCCTGGTCAAACTCGTCATCGTCGGAGGTGCCCAGCTCCATCGGGGTACCGTCCGCTGAGAGAACCTCAACGTTCAAGCACAGGGACTGGAGTTCCTTCAACAGCACCTTGAATGACTCGGGAATGCCCGGGTCAGGGATATTTTCACCCTTGACGATTGCTTCGTAGACCTTGACGCGACCAACCACATCGTCGGACTTGATGGTCAACAATTCTTGCAGAGTGTAGGCAGCGCCGTACGCCTGCATTGCCCACACTTCCATTTCACCAAAGCGCTGGCCACCGAACTGGGCCTTACCGCCGAGCGGCTGCTGGGTGATCATGGAGTATGGACCAGTGGAACGAGCGTGAATCTTCTCGTCCACCAGGTGGTGCAACTTCAGGATGTACATGTAGCCCACAGAAACGGGGTACGGGAACGGTTCGCCGGAACGGCCGTCGATAAGCTGAGCCTTACCGTTTCCGTCCACCAGGATGTCGCCGTCGCGGTTGGGGCGCGAGTTGGCGAGCAGTCCAGCGAGCTCCTCGTTGGAGGCACCGTCGAACACAGGGGTTGCGGTAAGCGAACCGGCGGGAACGTCGTAGAGTTCCTCCGGCAGCATCTCCATCAGATCCTTGTTGTCCGGGTTGTTGGTATCGATACTCCACCCGGCGGCGGCGAGCCAGCCAAGGTGGACTTCCAGCACCTGGCCGATGTTCATACGACGCGGCACACCGTGGGTGTTCAAAATAATGTCCACCGGGGTGCCGTCCGGCAGGAACGGCATGTCTTCCTGCGGCAGGATCTTGCCCACAACGCCCTTGTTGCCGTGGCGGCCGGCCAGCTTATCGCCGTCCTGGATCTTGCGCTTCTGGGCGACGTACACGCGAATCATTTCGTTGACGCCGGGGGCCAGGTCATCGTCGTCATCCCGGGAGAATCGACGAACGCCAATAACCTTGCCTGTTTCACCGTGCGGCACCTTCATGGAGGTGTCGCGGACCTCGCGGGCCTTCTCGCCGAAGATGGCGCGCAGCAGGCGCTCCTCCGGGGTCAGCTCGGTCTCACCCTTCGGGGTGACCTTACCCACCAGGATGTCGCCGTCGCGGACGTCGGCACCGATGCGGACAATACCGCGGTCATCCAGGTCTTTCAGCACGTCCTCGGACACGTTGGGGATTTCACGGGTAATTTCCTCGGCACCGAGCTTGGTGTCGCGGGCGTCAATTTCGTGTTCCTCAATGTGGATCGAGGTGAGAATGTCCTCCTCCACAAGGCGCTGATTCAGAATGATCGCGTCCTCGTAGTTGTGGCCTTCCCATGGCATGAACGCCACCAGCAGGTTACGGCCGAGTGCCATTTCACCGTTGTCGGTGCCGGGGCCGTCGGCAATAACCTGACCAGCTTCAACGCGGTCGCCAATGTCCACCAGTGGCTTCTGGTTGTAGCACGTACCCTGGTTGGTGCGCTGGAATTTGCGCAGGATGTAGGTGTCGCGGATGCCGTCGTCACCCATCACGGTGATGAAGTCCGCAGAGAGGTTCTCCACCACGCCGGATTTCTTGGAAATAACCAAGTCGCCTGCGTCGTAGGCGGCGCGCAGCTCCATGCCGGTACCCACGTAGGGGGCTTCCGAGCGGACCAGCGGCACGGCTTGACGTTGCATGTTCGCACCCATGAGGGCACGGTTAGCGTCGTCGTGCTCCAGGAAGGGAATCATGGCGGTAGCCACGGACACCATCTGACGTGGGGAAATATCCATGTAGTCGATGTCGGTGGCGTTGACCACCTCAATGTCCCCGCCTTTCATGCGGACCACAACACGCTCTTCGGTGATGTTGCCGTCCTTGTCAAAAGGCGTGTTCGCCTGGGCGACCACGTGGCGGTCTTCCTCGTCTGCGGTGAGGTAGTCAATCTGATCCGTCAGCTTGCCGTCCACAACCTTGCGGTAGGGGGTTTCAATGAAGCCGAACGGGTTGACCTGCGCGTAGGAGGACAGTGAACCAATGAGACCAATGTTGGGGCCTTCAGGGGTTTCAATCGGACACATGCGGCCGTAGTGCGAGGGGTGCACGTCGCGAACTTCAATGCCTGCACGCTCACGGGACAGACCACCCGGGCCAAGAGCAGACAAACGGCGCTTGTGGGTCAGACCAGACAGGGAGTTGTTCTGGTCCATGAACTGCGACAGCTGCGAGGTACCGAAAAACTCGCGGATCGCCGCAGACACGGGGCGCACGTTAATCAGCGAGGTGGGAGTGATGGACTCCGCATCCTGCGTGGTCATACGCTCACGCACCACACGCTCCATGCGGGAAAGGCCCACACGGACCTGGTTCTGGATCAGCTCGCCCACGGTGCGGAGACGACGGTTACCAAAGTGGTCGATATCGTCCACCTCAACCGGAATGACCGCGCCGGTTGGGGAGGTCATGGTGGTTTCACCTGCGTGCAGGCGCACCAGGTACTCCAGGGTGGTGGCAATATCTTCCTCGGTCAGCACCATGGTGCCATCATGGTCGCCGCCAAGACCCAGTTTGCGGTTGACCTTGTAGCGGCCAACCTTGGCAAGGTCGTAGCGCTTCGCCCGGAAGAAGCTGCTATCCAGCAGGGACTGTGCAAGGTCGCGCGTCGGCTGCTCGCCGGGGCGCTGCTTGCGGTAAATTTCCAGCAAGGCTTCGTCGGTGTTGGATACACCGTCGGATTCCAGCGTGGTCATCATGATCTCGGAGAAGCCGAAACGCTCCACGATTTGCTCGTGGGTCCAACCCAGGGCCTTCAGCAGGACGGTGACGGGCTGACGGCGCTTGCGGTCAATGCGCACACCAACGGTGTCGCGCTTATCCACGTCGAACTCTAGCCATGCGCCGCGGGAAGGGATCACCTTCACCGAGTGCAGGGCACGCTCTGTGGACTTGTCGATCGTCTGATCAAAATACACACCGGGGGAACGAACCAGCTGGGAGACAACAACACGTTCCGTGCCATTGACAATGAACGTTCCCTTGTCCGTCATCATCGGGAAGTCGCCGATGAATACGGTCTGCGATTTAATTTCACCAGTATCGTTGTTCACGAACTCCGCTGTCACATACAGCGGAGCCGAGTAGTTAATGTCTTTTTCTTTGCACTCATCAATGGAGTACTTCACCTCTTCGAAGCGGGGCTCCGACAGAGATAGAGACATGTTTCCTGAGTAGTCCTGAATTGGGGACAATTCTTCAAGAATGTCCTCAAGACCACTTGTTACACGGGTACCCTCGGAGACCTTTTCTTGCATGCGGGCACGCCACTCAGGCGTACCAATGAGCCATGCAAAAGACTCAAGCTGCAAGTCGAGGAGACCTGGAACCTCAATGGGTTCCGTGATCTTCGCAAAAGAGTATCGCTCCGGAGCACCGGGGATTTCGGCCATTGACTTGGTCTGGCGGGAGACTGCCAAGATGCGTCCTTCCAGCACCTCACGCGGTCGGCAACCTAAGGTGGGTGGGCTACCGGGCCGCTAGAATTTGAGAATACGGTCTGCTGTGGAAACGCCGCCCAGATAGCACTGAATGACCTTGTCAAATCGAGTTTTTTCAACCCGAGGCAACAAGGTCTCACATGCGATATGGAGGGAGGTTCCAGCGCAACGAAATAGCTTATACCAACAGCGCAAAAAAGTAAAGGGATACTTTACATTATGACCGTGCGCCGCGCCGACTCCCGCGCCCACGCTGATTTCCACGCTCGCGTCGGCTTTCACGCTCACTCCTCCCACGCCCAAGGCTGAAAGCGCCAAAGACGCCAATCAATCCAACAAACGCGAGCGCGCCGCCTGCTCCCAATAGAACCGTGCTGGTGGTGTGCACCCAGTTCCCATTAGATACTGACGATGCCTGCGACATCAATGTCGAAGCACTGTCCGGCGTCACCTTACCATGGAAAAGAATGACCTGCTCACGTTTTTCCCCTTCCCGAGTGCCATAGAAATCATCAATATGCTCCTCCGCATCAATGATCAGGCCGGTGGCGCGGTCCACATACCAGTCCCGTACGGCGGAGTGGAATAAATATCCAGAGGTCATCGCACCATCGGGTTCGGCGAAGTTGGTGGTGTTCGCGGCGTCGGCAAACAGTGTGGCCACGTTGACGGGTTGAATATCCTGGCGGAAGTGCAGGATGGTGCGTCCTTCGCGCCGCTCCTCCCCCACGAAATGTGCGGGCCGGGACTGCCGGAGGGTGTCGTCAAAAACTTGGTAGGGGCCTTGACCTGCATCCATGGGGAATTTCGTCCACACACCATCAACGGCCACGGTTTGCGTGGGTCCCACAATCTGATCCGTCAACGTTGCATCCCCGACCGCTTCCCCCGTGATGCGGTCCATCCGGTAACTCCAGATTTTCGCGTTCACCAAACGATTCAGATCGCTTTCCTTAATGTCTTTGCTCAGCGTCATGCCAATACGGAGGGTCACCTCGGTGGCGTCGACGGGGTCCATCAGCTCCGTATTCACCTGCTTGAGCAACGCCCCCTTATATTCGCTTTCCCCGCTGCCCACCGTGCCATTGTTGTCACGCAGCACCATTGTGGTCTGTCCCAGCGACAGCGGTAGCCTGCTGTCGGCATGAACGTAGCGCGGAAGTAGCACACCAACGACCAGTAGTGCAGCGCTCAGACCCAACAGCATCACACAAAAGACCCGCGACTTAGGAAGCATAGTTTCCGATGTTACAGTGAGGTTACAGTCAGGCGCTTATCGACGTCGCACCTATCACCGTTTCCCCTCCCCCACCAGGTTTGCATATCCACAACAGACAAACCCCCGACCGCCACGCGAACGCAGCAATCGGGGGAATCTTTCCTGAAAGAAAGATATTACTTGAGGGAGACCTTAGCGCCAGCTTCTTCCAGCTTGGTCTTGGCAGCCTCAGCGTCGTCCTTGGACACGCCTTCGAGCAGAGCCTTCGGAGCGCTCTCAACGAGTTCCTTGGCTTCCTTCAGGCCCAGGCCGGACACGATTTCGCGGACAACCTTGATCACGCCGATCTTCTTAGCGCCAGCGTCTTCGAGAACAACGTCAAACTCGTCCTTCTCTTCAGCAGCGGCAGCAGCGTCGCCACCAGCAGCACCAGGAGCAGCAACAGCAACCGGAGCAGCAGCGGTAACGTCGAAGGTCTCTTCGAACAGCTTGCGGAATTCGGAAGCCTCGATGAGGGTCATTTCCTTGAAAGCTTCAATGAGCTCTTCGGGGGTAAGTTTAGCCATGGTGGCAATCCTTTCAAGTTTATGGGGTAAAGCAATGTGTATGCGTGGCGCGTGATACGCGCCGAGAACGACTTATGCGTCCTGCAGTTTTTCCTCGTACGCAGCGAAAAGACGTGCAAGCTGAGAAGCGTGAGCGTCAAACAGGGCTGCGGTACTTGCCAAGCCGCCGTTCATGGCACCAGCAATCTTCGCGAACGTGGTCTCGCGGTTGTCCATCTCAGCGATGGCTTCAACCTGAGCCGCGCTCAAGGCATTGCCGTCCATGTAGCCACCCTTGACCACGAATGCCTTGTTGTCCTTACCGAATTCCTTCAGCGCCTTAGCAGCATCAACGGCTTCGCCTTTGATGAATGCCACAGCGGTGGGACCGGAGAGGAGATCATCAAGACCTTCAACGCCAGCTTCACGAGCAGCCAGCTTGATCATGGTGTTCTTGGCGACGGAGTACTGGACATCAGCGCCAAGCTTACGACGCAGCTCAGTGGTCTGAGCAACAGTCAAGCCACGGTACTCGGTCAGCACGATAGCGTTAGTTTCCTCGAAACGCTTTTTCAGCTCGGCCACTGCAGCAGTGTTCTTAGCATTTGCCATTACTTCGCCTCCTTCCTCATTAACGTATGGTGTTCGATCCGCCGGGGTTTTTCGCCATAACAGCAAAAAGCCCCGTGCAAGAGCACGAGGCGCATCCATACGTTGATGAAATGGCTCCAAGTGTCTCCTGCGTAGGTTGGTCCAACTTCAGTCAGACTCCTTCGACCCCATTAAACGGGGTAACCGACGGTCTTCGGTGAAACTTGAGCTGTGCGAAAACGCACATCAAACTTCGATCGGCAACACTAGTCCACGCTGTTGGAACTAGTCAAATCAGTAGGGCCTAGGCCTTGTCGCGGAACTGTGCCAGGCCAAGGTCCACAAGGTATTGGCTCACAGCATCCTCGTTGCCGAGCATCCGGTAGGTCACCAGCGTGTTGCTGTTGACAAAGTCAAAAAAGACAGTGGATTCACCGACACGTTCCTGAGGCCCCGTGAACCCCAGTTTCAGCGTGTGACCTGGGGCGGATTCAATACTCTTCCATTCTTCAAAGTCACCATATCGGCGGACATCCGCAATGACAGTCCGGTCTGTCACAACACCTAGGTAGTTGGCGTACTCTGAGTTGCCGTCGGTGTTGAGCTGGCAGAGTTTCTCTGGGGTTACGTCGTCAAGGGAGAAGACGTCTTCTTCGCAGCTTTCTCCGATAACCAGGTTGGCAATATTAGCGGGGAGGACTGCCCGCACATCATCGGCAATAACGGTAGGCGGGGTGTCGCCACGGGTTGGGGCGGTGGTTCGACTGGGCATGGGCGTGGACGGCACCCGCATGTGCGGTGAGGTTGGCAGCACGCGGGACGAGGGGTAGGTGCGCTCGGTTGATGCGGTTGTGCCAGCATCCACTAAGGCAGAAAGAATCTTGAGCATGGCTAAAAGTCCGAGTACCGCAACCAGAAGCACCACAACCACAATGGCACCGGCGTTTGATTTCTTGCGCGGCATTGGCTGCCCAGCCATGTGCCCGGCACCCGGTTGGTTTGGATAGCCTGCGCCGTAATCATTCTGTGGGTACTGGTAGTACTGCGGCCCACCAGGTTGAGCTGGCGGCTGTTGAGGTTGCTGTCCCTGCTGAGGTGCGTATCCGCTGGGCGCTCCCATGGGCTGCTGCGGCGGTTGAGTCGGCTGTGGAGGTACCTGTGGCCCTGTCGGCGGGGTTTGTTGGTTCAGGTAAGGGTTCGGCTGTGGCTGATTCTGGGGTACAGGACTCTGAGGTGACTGGCTCTGCGGCACCTGCTCCTGTGGGACCTGCCCCTGTGGTGGCTGCTGGTTCTGTTGGTTCTGCAGGTATGGGTTGTAATAAGGCTGAGAGCCGTCCATGTTTTGGCCGTACTCATAGTTGTTTCCTTGCGCGTTGTCACCGCCCTGCGGACTATTGCCGCTGCCCTGCGGATTATTGTCACCGCCCTGGGGGTTGGTGCCACCCTGTTGGTTATCCATATGTTCAGCCCTTCACACCGATACTTTGGTTTTGTAACAGATAAATCTATCACCATTTTCAACCCGGCAGGAGGGGTGCTGCGCTGCACAGACGTCACCGCGTTGATATGTCACGCACCCTGGGTAGCAGTACCACTACAGCAACAATGATGAGAAATCCCGTCAGGCTGGCAAGGGTCGGCATACCCCAGTTGTGGACGATGGGCCCCGCCACCGCTCCACCTGAGGCGCCGACGATATTCATGGTGAAATCGCTGCGACCCTGAATGTGGGTGCGGCGGGTGGCAGGCGCGGCGTCGATAAGCAGGGTGGAACAGGACACTAGCGCCGCTGACCAGCCCAAGCCCAGCAGCACCAGTGCGGCTACCACGGCCGCATCCTGCTGTCCATACGCAATCAGCAAGCCCAATGACGCGAGCTGCACTACAAAGCCCAACGCAAGCGTCCATCGACGCCCAACGCGGTCCGCCAACAGGCCGAATAGGGGCGAACAGGCGTACATGCCCGCCACATGCGCGCTGATAGTGATGCCGATCAGCCGCAGCGACGCACCATGCCCGTGCAGATGCACCGGTGTCATCGCCATCACTGCAACCATCACCGCATGAGCCACCGCCAACGACGCAATAACAACAATGACCATGGGGTATGCGCGTATCGACGTCGCGTCGGTCGCAGTCTCCTCATCTGGCGCTGCGGGTGCCACTGGATCGGGGTGCAGCGCCACGGACAACACCAGCACCGCCACCGCCTGCGCTCCAATACAGATCAAGTAGGCACCCGAGAAGCTACTAAAACCCAACAATTCACTGAGTCGCTGACCTGGCTCCATCAGGTTCGGACCCGCCACCGCCCCAATCGTCGTGGACCACACCACCAGGGACAGATCGCGGCCGCGGGTGTCAGTCGCTGCGACATCGCCGGCGACAAAGCGGCTTTGCAGATTCACGGCGGACGAGGCTCCAATGAGAAGAAAGCTAGCCAGAAGCAGCCATAATAGTCGCCATTCGGCGGCGAACATAGCCCCGGTTGCGCCAAGCGCGCCGAGGATCATCCCAGAGGTCAAGGACAATCGACGCCCATGAGCGGCCGCAATCTTGGCTAGGACGACAGAAAACAACGCCGCCCCCACAGTTGTCACTGTCGAGGCGGCACCACCCCACTCTGTGCCGCCGATATCCGCAGCCAGCAGTGACCCTAAGGAAAACGCCACACCCGCCGAAATACCGCCCATTACCTGGGCGATCATGAGGGCGGTGAGGACGCGGTGTCGATAAGCGGAGGTTGTCATATATGACTATTCAGCGAGATGGAACTTCTTGAGAAATGCTTCGGCCTCGTTTTTGCCGCCCTCGATAAAGTAAACAATGGTGGCACTGTCGCTGGCGAAGTCCGTGATATAAACAAAGTTAGTACCCGGGGAGCTTAAGGAACTCACCAGTATGTCATGCCCCTGCGTAGGCTTCAGACTGATGTCCTGTTTCTTCATCATCAGAGGCTTCCTGGCACTCTCCGCCAATTTCTTATCGGTGGTGAATAGAACAGTACCATGACCATACTCAGATTCCGCGTCCGCCATGTTCACCCAAGTACACGAAGTCGACTGTGCACTCTGTAAACCAAACACAAACCCAAATGCTGCGGCAGCGTGGCAGGAAACCACGTTATCGCGTATCTCTTGAGGAACATGGCTGGCAATCTCAGGGGGAAGATTCTCATGAAGGGAATCCGGTAGCGATTCTTCAGGTGTGGTTGGGGCTGCGGATGGAGCCAGTTGAGGCACACTGACCGTCGGGGTAGTGATCGTCTGGGAGGGGTCCAACGCGGTGGTGTCACTTTTCTTAGTGCCAAACACTGTTGTCCACACCAGCACCATAATGGCGATCAGCGCCACAACCCCCAGCGCAATAAGGACCTGCACCAGCGGCGATAGCTTAATCTTCGGGTTGGTGTTCGTACCCAGAGGTGATTGACTAGCCATCATCGAATCGATATGGCGACCAATCGCCTCTGGACCTCGCTGCGGCGGATTTGGCAATGAGTCAGATCCATGAATGGATTCCGGTGCCGGATCATACGACGACAGTTGATCCCTGGGCCCCATTCCGTTTCCCCTGCTGTTGGGTGAATTATCCACGTGTGTAGCCTTTTCTCGTCATCTCTGCTTCCCTTACCACCAGCGCTTATTGGCCACCATCCCGGCGAGGCGCTGATTTCCTTCCTCATCAGAAACATCCGGGTTTTCGTGGAGGAAACGTTGAACGTCAATCCATTCGTTATACATATCAGCAATGGAATTTTCAGGATCCGCATGAGCAGGACGAGCAGCATTCTGCGACACAATCCAATTAAACGCGTGGAAAATGCGACGAAGTCCCCTGTCCCCCAACCCATAGACCGTCACATCCGCGTTATACACACGAATCAGCAGGGTCACTTCTGGCGCCCGAACAGCATCCACCCGAGTCACACTATCCACTGCAATTTCCTGCAGCTGACCAGGACCAACGCCGATGAGTATCCTGTAATTAGTTACCGCCAGTGCTGAGTGAAACCCCGGGGAGGTTGTATCAGCGAACTCCAACACAAACTCATTCGGACGCAACACATCGTGCACATCTTTTGCTACCATCATCACAAGTTCTGACGCCCCCGCCCGTTCGACAGCCATTTGCACTGACATATCGCTGAAAGTTTGCTCCATGAGGCTCTAATCTATCACCATATTCTGGGTATCTCAGCACATTTTGTTATGAAATATAGATAACTTTTCATCACGGCACCATGCACTGTGTATGGTTGTTTTCATGACCGTAACAGTCACCCCCATTAGCTTCAAACCCAACCAAAAATCCCCTTTTAAATGGTCAGGGCGTCCCCTCGACCCGGCCATGGTACGCGCCAACTCATTCGGTTTACCTTATCGCGAGCCACAGCCAGTGGACGCTCCCGGTGAACTGCTACCCAAAAAGATGCAAACCCAAATTCAGCAAGTCTTACAAGCTCAATGGGGTTTCAATGACTCAGACGACGTGCGCCAAACATGCGAAATACTCCTGGGCAACGGCATGCACTACCGCGCCTTTGATGCCATGCTGACCCCCTCAAATACGCTAGCCCAAATGTATAGAGAATCAGCATCACCCCTGGATTTTCGCACCCAGACTGACCTTTTCACCAGCTTCCTTCGCGGCCTGTACTACTACAACAACTTTGACCCTGACCACGAGGCACAGCATTTCCACCATTGGGTCAACATGCTTGTTACCCAGGAGTTCCAAAACGTGTGCCCTGACCGGATGCCCCACACCACCCGCGCCTGGGATGTGGTTCGGGTAGAACTCACCGCAGGTCGCGCCGTCGGTTGCGGGTTGCTTTCCCCCGAAGAGGGCCAGGATTACTCCCATCGTGCCGTCCAGGAGCTGCAGAAAAGCTTCGCCAACTGGTACCAGGTGGCGTTGAGTTTCTGGTGGGGCCGAGCCATGTGGATGGCCGACGAGCCACTGGATATTGGTCTGCTTACCGTGTACGACGACCTGTTCAGCACCGCCCTGACCCACCCCGACTCCCCATGGGTGAAAGTGCCGCTACAGCCTTAGTTACCGTAGCCCCGGCGCGCGAAAAACTACTCCCCAGGATGACGCATCATATGCGCACCTGGGGAGTAGTTATGTGTAGTGGTTATGCGTTACCGTTGCCGCATTACCGCTTCCGTCGAGCTACAACAACGCAGCCGACACCTGCGACAATGAGCAGCCCAGCACCCATGACGATGACGGGCCATTGCTTAGACAGTCCCGTTTTCGCAAGAGCACGATGCGGTTTTTCAGGAGCCTGGCCACCAGGTTGCTGTGGTTTCCCAGGTGGCATGATCACCGTCGTGCCCACAGCCGGAGTGACTGGTGTGGTGCTAGGCACCGGGACAGGCTTTGTCACGGTACCGCGTGGGCGCCTCGGGGTCTCCGGCGGGGTTTCGCGGGGCGTCGTGGGTGGCACGGACGTCGTGGGCGGCGGAATGAGGCGCTTATAGGTGTTGGTTGCCTCAACCGTGATCACCTTCTTACTGATGGTCACGCTCACCGGCTGCGGTGTGATCGCCTCATAGCCGTGTTCCTTCGCGCTCGCAGCATCCTCCGCAATCGTGCAGGACGTTCCAACGGGCAGCTGCGGCGAGGACACAGCTTTTCCATCAGCACGGACGGTAAGTGTGCCAGATGGATGGGCCGCCCCCTCGTAGGCGGGTTCACACGTGTAGGTGAAGTCGAAGGTTTTATCCTCTGGAATGTTGATGGACTCTCCCGTGGCGGGTTCAACCTTCTTGACAAGCTCGAAAGAACCATTGTGGGTGGTGTACTCGTTGACGGCCGTGACCTGAACCGTTGCTGCATTAGCAACATCAATGGTCACGCTGCGGCCCGTAACCGGGGTTGCACCGTTCACGCTCAGTGAGGTGGTGTAATCCGCGTTGTCGACAGGGGCATCGGATTCAGTAATGGTGCACCTACCCGTAGGAATATCCGTGACCTCCGTAACAGTCCCCGGCACAACCTTGACAGTATGCTCCTTCTCCCCCAACCCTGTGCAGGTATAGGTGAAGTCAAAGCTCTTACCCGCTAGTGCGGCGGCGTTACCCGTCACGCTCTTAGCCAGGGTAAATCCGCCCTTGTGGCGCTTGTAGTTATTGGTCAGCGTCACAGCAGAGACCGAATCCTTCGCTCCGATAGTGAACGTGGAGTGGTCGAAGTTCCCGGCCACGCTGTAGCCATCACGCTGGGCTGACTTCTCGTCCTCGCTCAGCTGGCATTGCGTTCCTGTGGGCATCTTAGGCCCAGCTACCGCCGTGCCGTCGCCAGGAACCTTCAGGTCCCCGTTCTGCTCACCACACACGTAATGGACAATAAACGTTGTGGCGCGTGCGGCGTCGACATCATCACCCGTGAGCTTTTTCGCCACAGTGAAGCTGCCGAGATCACGGCTGTAGGTGTTGGTCACTATAACGGCGACAACAGAGTCTTTCTCACTAACAGTGAAGGTTGACTTATCAATCCGCATGGTGTGTGTGTACCCCTCGCGTTGTGCACTGTCTTCCCTCTCCGAAAGGTGGCATTCCGTCCCTGTAGGAACCTGCGGACCGGTAACAGTAGCACCAGACGCAACCGTCAGCGTTCCTGTGAGGTCGCCACACACGTAGTCAATGTCAAAACGCTTGTCACCGATGGTATCCGCGCCATCACCTTCAACTATTTTCTGCACACTAAAGGTGCCATGATCGCGACTGTAGGTGTTGGTCACCTCCACGCGTGACGACGGCCGCGCAATCTCCACCTTTTCACCCAGCTGAACATTCACTGAATACCCGGTACGCTGGGCGGCTTTGTTGTCCTCGCCGGTGATCTCACACGTGGTGCCCACGGGGAAACGCCCAACCTTTGTGTCTTTACCTGCGGTCACAGTGATGGTTCCTGTTGCAGCAACCTCATCGTCACTGTCGATGGCTTGGCCCGCTGCCGAGCATGTGTAGTTGACAGGGAAGGTCTCATTGCCGGTGGAACCACCAGCCACAACGGTTTTAGATACGATGAATTCTCCACGAGGCACCGTGAAGGTGTTGGTGGCGGTGATAGTGAGCTGCGCGGGTTCGTCAGCGGCACTGGCGGTGACCAGCGCGGCTTTGTCATAGCTGTTGAAATCAATGTCAACGCTGTCGGCACCGCCGTTATCGGTTTCTGTGGCAAAGCAGCGTGCACCCACGGGTAGTTTCGCGGGACCACCATCGTCGCCGGGGACCGGAACCGCCGCTTCTCCAGTGACAGTCACGTTTTTCTTCAGCACGGTCAACGGTTCCGCACCGCCCTGCCCTGGCAGTTGGCACGTGACGTCAAAGGTGAAGTGTTTCTGCTGTGCCGCAGCCACCGCAGCAGGTTCACCGACAATTTTCTTGGCAATGGTGACCACACCAGCGGAGTAGCGGTTAGTGAGCACGGCGGTCATCTGCGCGCCCGTTCCACGTTGCGCGTCCAAGCCGATCTGCACTGTTGTGCTGGGTAGGTCACCCGTATTGGTGGGATCAGCCCCGCCTGCTTTTGTTTCAGTAACGGTGCAGCTGGCTCCCACAGGGATACCAGTAATGGGTGCACTGTTCAGCTGGGTTTTCCCGCGTTCTGCCGTGAGTTTCACGGTTTCTTCTTTTACGGTCTTGCCGTCCGCTGTACAGCGCACCTGGAATTCCAAGGTATTCCCATCCGCGAAATTCGCACCAGGACCTTCCAGCATTTTGGTGACCACGAGGCTGCCGTCGGCAATGAAACCAGCATCAACGGTGGTGTTGTTGGTGTCTTTGGCCAGCACCACCGGATCGGCTGCCCCCGTTGCGGGATCCGCATTCGAGTCGGTCGCCGGATCCTGGGCGTTGGTTCCCTTAGTCGTGAACGTCAGGGCGCGTGGGGTGTCTTTGTTGAACGTCACCACATACCCATCAGCATTAGAGGAACGCAGATGCGGGAAGGAATAAAGCCCTTGTGCATTCGTGTGTGTACTGACGGAGACCTTGTTGCCGAGGTCGTCAACACCCTCCAGCTGGACGGGAACATCAGCGGCCGCAGGTTCACCCGCGTCTTGCACACCGTTGCGGCTAATATCCCACCACGTGTAGTCGCCGACCGAGGATTCAATAGCGTGTTCAGCACGGGCGATAGGCCCAACGGCAAACTGGAACCCATCAGCACGGGCAAGCACACGGTTGACGTAGGTATCGCCGCCAGCATTATCCACGCCCACCATCGTCAGCTCAACCTCAATCACCTCACCGGTGTTGTAGGCGCCAGGGCGCTGCACGCGCAAGGCCGTCACCTCACTCGGCGAGGCAGGGCAGGTACCACTACCACTAACAGCCGTGCCACCTTCAGCCTTATCGCACCATGTGGTGGTGCCGTCCGCCTGATTGGAGACATCACGTGGATCCAGCTGAACCGCCGCGGCGTTGGTGTACAGGATACGAACCTCTTGGCCCGGCTTATTCCCGTTTTTCACCTCAGCAGAATCGAAAGTGAACGTGCCGTTGAAGCTGGTGCCTGCGACGTTGTTCTGTGGCAGGACGTCGATAATATCCGGGTTGCTCACCAGGCTTGCCTGCGCTGGTGGCAGAGTGTTGTGCAACTGGATGCGCCACTTATTGCGTTCGTTGGTGGCCTGACCAGGGCGATTGACCTGCACCACCGGGGTGAGGGCTTCTTTTTGCAGTTTGATGCCCGCGATGTTGCTGATCTGCACCTGTGCGTCATTGGTACGTACAGCCGCTGGGGAGGCATCATCCTCGGCCCAGACCTGCACCACATTGTTGTACACACCTGAGGTCGCGCCGGGCGAAACCTCAGCAGTGAGGATAATAGGATCAATGGCCGTGTTGACCTCGTGCTTCGGATATACCCACCGAATGTAGGTTTCGTTGGGTCCACAGGCTGGGCGTTTCTTGTCGTCTGGGGTGGACCCCACCGACACCACGTTAGGCTCCCGCGACGCTTTCACATACATCTGCGACGAGGGAAGACAATCCTCCACCCACACGTCCTTCAGGATGTTGCGTGTCGACGCCCCGGAGGTCAACGACGGCACAATACGGTACTGCACGTTGTCTGCAGGGATGGGCGGCTGCGCGCCCGCGTCACCACCACTGACCTGCGGCGGCGTGTCCGAAAACTCGCCTGTTTCGCCTTTGCGAACCTGCTTATCCACGCGGGCCTGCGCCAGCGCAAGAATCAGGCGGTCGCCAGGGGCGCCCGTGTGTGAATCAGGGTTATAGTCCGAGATTCCCCACGAACCGGAATCAGCTAGCACACCCTGCATATCGGTGTTCTTCTTCAGCACGTACTTGATCGACGCCCAGTTCGGCAGAATATCTCCAGTGTCGCGGCCGGAATCAACAACGCGGTGATTGATGGACAGCGCCATACGCACGCCACCACCCACAGCAGGGCTGTTGTCCACAGGCGGGGGCAGCACGGCATGAATGCGCACACGCGACACCGCGCTGTAGACGCCTTGGGCAAGAAGAGCCTGGTCATTGCCCGGAACTGCGGCGGGGTCGTCATACCATGGCCCCTTATCGTCACCACAGGCAGAGTCCGTGCCAGAACCACCCTTGACCGCGGAGTACTGCACCTTCAGCGCCGGAGTTTCGCCACTGTTGGTGGCCCATCGGGATTTGCTGCCGTCGGCAGCATTGTTGTACCCCGACACCCACACCGGAGCACCGTTCGATGGGATGCTCTGCAAGTCCGTGTCACGGACGGTGCTGGCGGGAACGTCCCGCGCATGCAGGTGCAGCCGGGAATTATCCCAGGCATCGCACAGCACCATGCTCACATCAGCTGGCAAATCCGGGGTTGAACCGGTTACCTCTATCTGTGACAACACGTCCTGCGTCGGCGCAACCGTAATGCCACCACTATGCAGGGTCGCACCGCCAGCTGGTCCTTCACCGCGAGCTGCATAGCCTGGTGAAAACTCATTCGGCGACATGTTCCCCGCTTCGCCTGGAACCCCTGTGAACACTTTGTTCATGCGAGCACCCAAGGACACATCCGGCGTAGTAGTCCGGTAGTCATTGCTCTGATCTTGGCTCGCACTATCTTGATGATCCGAGGCGGTAAAACCATTGATGCTGAGGTCTTTGTACCTGTTCACGGTCTTCAGCGTCCAGGTATTTTTCGCCTGGTTTTGCACACCAAAGTCAGTGAGCACATCGACAGGGGTGAATACGTTAAATGACTGCGCAATCGCATATGCTTTGTTCCCTGGAATCGCAGTACCTTGCGGCCTACTGACCTGCGTCGGATACGTCCGCAGTGTCATGTCCACACCAGTGATGCGCATCGGAACAGGCTTACCCACGAGAGTGCTATCAAACGTCAAGGTTCCCGCGTCACGGACAGAATTCTTCTCCGTCAGGGCAACCCCGTTGACTGTGGTGCCGATCTTGTTTCCTGGGGCGTTATAGAAATAGCTATCAGGGTAGATGCGGCTCCCGTACTTTTCCGGGGCCGCGTTCATTGCGGAGATCTGCTCTGGGGTTGCATCCGGGTACATCGATGCAAACGACAGGTCATCCACGAGGGTGATGTCCCCGATAGCAGGCATGGCGCCTTTGCCGCCAGCCGGAGCAGACATCAGCAGAGTGTAGCCCGTACGTTTACATACCTGCTTATTGTCCCACGGACACGGCTCCGTGGCAGGGCCATAGCGGTAACCGGAATCTTCCGTAAGTGCCACACTGTTTTTGGATATATCCCACATGAGGCGTGCCGACGCCGTGACCTCGGGGAGTTTTGCCTGCGGCACCGACACCGGCGCTACCCCGTCCGCGCTGATCTCTGCAGATACGGGTGCGAGTTTCTGCCCCTGGTGGACCAGGTTGGATACCCGTGCCGTCACGCTCACACTATCAGTTGCATTTTCTCTTGAACCGAGATTGCATTCCAGCGTCTGTTCGCTCAACTGGTTTACGGAATCGGCGCTGAGCGGCAAGGTTGGTTCACCGGCCGTGGGCGGAGTCAACGTGCTTCCGGCCTGGCAAAATCCCGGTACCGCCGTCATCTCCATGCCCTTGGGCAGGGTCATGCGGAATGTCGTGTTGGTACCAACAGTGCCGTTGACCGAAAACTGGACACGGTAAGTCACGGTGTCGTTCACGCGGACGATGCCGTTATTGGCGCCTGAATCGTTACCTGCGGTGTCGTCACCATTGAAGTCGGGCGTGCCGTCGGATTCAATGGTAATCCCCAGGTCGAGGTTTGTTCCCGCTCCTGCGTCTTGTAGCGGTACGGCCAGCGGCGCGCGAGCCGCTGGTGTACTGGTCGTGGTTGGGGTGGGATCTGAAGTGGGCGTTGTTGTCTGTGTCTGCGCATCTTTCGACGCATCTGACGCAACTTGCGCCTGCGCCGCCACAGTTGTGGCAACGTCAGGCGTGCTCGCAAGGATAAGCCCCGCCGCAGCCAACACCGTCAGCGGCAGCCGCATGAGCCTATGCGTGTTTCTCACTCGTACGTCCTTTATAAGAATCTCGCTGGACGCCTCAGGCGCCCTAATACGGGAAAGGGAAAGTGGTCATTCACGTCCTGTACGCACCACATGGATGCCGCACGACAGTAAAAGAGCCATCACCCTAGTTCCGCACATGTGAAAAATTTAAGCAAATCCATAATAAAAAGACATATAACAAAGAATTTACTTAGTTTAAACATACTTTATGTTTATGCACTACAAGCGATACCTGGCCGTATTGTGTTTTCTTCCCCGTATGAAATAGCTACTCCCCCGCACTACCCCCGAGGCATCAGATGCATTAAGCATAACTCTCTCACCGGCACATTCCCCTCCCAGACACCAAGTATTATGCAGAATGCACAAAGTACCTGTAACAAATACATACAAAACCCGCCCTCCCAACAGGGAAAGGCGGGCTATGTATGAAGAAAAGAAAAACTACCCAGCGAAGTTCTTCACCACAGTGGCATCAACCGGGATGCCAGGGCCTGCGGTAGCAGCAAAAGTAACTTTCTTCAGGTAGGTGCCCTTGGAGGAAGACGGCTTCAGACGAAGCAGTTCCTCAATCAGGGCGCCGTAGTTTTCGGCAAGCTTCTCCGGCTCGAAGGACACCTTACCCAGCACTGCATGCAGGTTGGATGCCTTGTCCACGCGGAAGGTGATCTTACCGCCCTTGATGTCGGCCACAGCCTTGGCCACGTCGGTGGTCACAGTGCCGGTCTTCGGGTTAGGCATGAGGCCGCGGGGGCCAAGCACGCGGGCCACGCGGCCAACCTTAGCCATCTGGTCTGGGGTGGCAATCGCGGCGTCGAAATCCGTCCAGCCGCCTTGGATGCGCTCGATCAGGTCGTCGGAGCCAACAAAGTCAGCGCCTGCGGCCTCAGCTTCGGTTGCCTTTTCGCCAACGGCAAAGACCACAACGCGAGCGGTCTTACCGGTGCCGTGGGGCAGGGAGACGGTGCCGCGCACAAGCTGGTCTGCTTTGCGGGGGTCTACGCCCAGGCGGATGGCAACATCCACGGTGGCATCGAAGTTCTTGGTGGTGGAGGTTTCCTTGACCAGCTTTGCTGCTTCAAGGGGGCTGTAGATGCGGCCGGCGTCGATTTTCTCGGCGGCAGCGCGGTAAGCCTTAGAACGCTTTCGCATGTGAATTCCTTATGTCAGAAGAATTGTGTGGTACGGGCCGAAAGTCGAGGACCCTTCCACGATGAGTGAACTGGATTAGCCTTCAACCTCGATACCCATGGAACGCGCGGTACCGGCAATGATCTTGGCAGCGGCGTCGATATCGTTAGCGTTGAGGTCTTCCATCTTGGTCTGGGCGATTTCCCGGACCTGATCCATGGTCACCTTGCCCACTTTCTGGGTGTGGGGGACGCCGGATCCTTTCTGCAGGCCAGCGGCCTTCAGCAGCAGCTTGGCTGCCGGAGGCGTCTTCAGCTTGAAGGTGAAGGAGCGGTCTTCGTACACGGTGATTTCCACCGGGATGACATTGCCGCGCTGCTGTTCAGTAGCAGCGTTGTATGCCTTGCAGAATTCCATGATGTTCACACCATGGGCACCCAGGGCGGGGCCAACCGGCGGAGCCGGGTTAGCCTGACCAGCCTGGATTTGCAGTTTGATGAGGCCGGAGACCTTCTTCTTCGGGGGCATCGATATACCTGCTTCCTTGTTACCGGCGGCTGGCGGGTTCGATGTGCCCCAACCAGCGCCGTCCGGATGCCGGGCCCCACTATCTCACAACAATGAGGATGTTCGTGTAACCCGGCCACCGGGGATGATTGTCGTATCTGCGTGAAAACACGCGAGTGACAATCCTACACGAACACCCTCACGAATACCTAGTTGATTTTTTCCACCTGATCGAAGGTGAGCTCCACCGGCATTTCACGACCCATGAAGGAAATCATTCCGGTCAGTTTCCCGCCCTGGGCATCAATCTCGGAAATGGTGGCGGAAATGGACGCAAACGGCCCGGTGAGGATGGTCACCACTTCATCAACCTGGTAATCCACCTCAATGGTGTTCGCGGTGCTGGGTGTCGGGCTGGCCACAACCTTCTCCCCATCAGCAACAACAGCCTTCTCTGCCTCGCTGGTTTCCGCAGCAGTCTCTGGCGGCATAAGGAACTTGGCGACGTCGCGGTGCTTCACCGGCGTCGGATGCCCCTCGTTTCCCACAAAGGAAGTCACACCGGGGGTGTCACGCACCACAGACCAGGAGCGATCGTTGATGTCCATGCGCACCAACACGTACCCCGGGAGCAGTTTACGCTTCACCAGTTTGCGCTTACCTTCGCGGATTTCCACAACCTCTTCAATGGGCACCACAACGTCGTAGATGGAGTCCTCCACCTCCAAGGTCTGGGCGCGCATATCCAGGTTAGTTTTCACTTTATTTTCGTAGCCGGAGTAGCACTGGATGATGTACCAGTCGCCGGGGAGTTTTTTCAGCTCGCGAATGTAGGTACGCAGGCGGGTTTTGTATTCGGCCAGGGCCGCCTCTTCCTCGGACAGCTCCGTGTCACCCAACGCTGCGGCAGCTTCCTCAACGACGGCGGTTTCTTCAATAACTTCAGAACTGGTTTCTTCACTCATGTTTTCTACTCCATGTGACTATGTTGAGCCTGTTCACCACGCTATGTTCACCATGCTACCTGGTTTCACAAAACAACCCGCCGATTCCTGGGCGGATTCGGCGGGAAAAGCGCGGACTTTAGTTTACTCAGCGCGTAAGCACCTTCTCAACTCCCATGCCTGCAAGGAAATCCACACCAGCAACAAGTGCGGTGGCGATAATCAAAAACGCAAACACGATACTGGTGTATACCACCATCTGGCGCGCGGTGGGCCAAATGACTTTACGCATCTCCTGCACAACTTCAGGGAAAAACGCGGCAACACCGCCGCCGTGCTGTTCATCAGAGGATTCCTTACCCCTGGCCTGCTTAGCCTTGTACGCCTCACTGTTTGTGGCGGCCCCCGTCACCTGGCGTTTACCGGTTGGGCGTGCAGTGGCTACTGCATTATCCGGTCTCTTGTGCTCGGTCACAGTGCTCCTTGAGATCACGTTGAAGGTTGTTTTGCAGGGGCGACAGGACTTGAACCTGCAACCTGCGGTTTTGGAGACCGCTGCTCTGCCAATTGAGCTACGCCCCTATGCGCATCGCGCCACATCCGGAAATACCGCCGGGCTGGCACAACACTGGACCATATTAGCAGAAAAGTTATCAGATCCAACTTCCGTAACAGTTCTACCCAACCATGGCGTGAACCAGAGATTTCATCACAAATCTCAGTAGCGATGGCGAGAATTGAACTCGCGACACAACGATTATGAGTCGTTTGCTCTACCACTGAGCTACACCGCCAAATTATGTTGCTCTTCCCCGCACAACGGAGAAAAACAACAGAGCCCCCTGACAGAATCGAACTGTCGACCTTTTCCTTACCATGGAAACGCTCTGCCGACTGAGCTAAGGGGGCACAGCCTCGTCATTATCAGCACCTTCTATAAGGTCCTGCGCCGTTGAAGCCTCACAAAGATTAACCCGAAGCCACTACCTAACACAAATCAGCAGGTCAATGGTGTTTTTAACAAGAAAAAGACCCCGCCGGAAGCAGTGCCTCCGGCGGGGTCTTATATAAGAAACAAAAAGAGTGCCAGGTGATGGATTCGAACCAACGTAGCTTGCGCGACGGATTTACAATCCGCTCCCTTTGGCCGCTCGGGCAACCTGGCGTGCACCACACGTCATGGTGCGTTACACACTTTACTACGAACACCAATAACAAAGGCAAATCCGCAGCATAGGAACGTGATTAGCCCACGCGACTAACCGTGAAACCGGACAAACTGCGTAGCGCCTGAGTCGCCTTACCGTCCGGGAGGAGATCCAGCTGCGCTTCGGCCTCGGCGAGGTAGTGATGGACGTCGTCAAGCGCTTTCTGCTTGCCCGTGGACTGCGCGAGCAAATCCAGTGCCTGCTCCACCTCAGCATCCTCAGTGAGTGGTCCGGTCAGCAAGGCACGCAGCTGTTCGCCGACGGCACTGTCCTCGGCCAGCGCATACAAAACTGGGAGGGTAAACACACCTTCCCGCAGGTCGGTACCTGGGGTCTTCCCTGATTGCGTCGCGTCGGAGAAAATATCAATGATGTCATCGACGATTTGGAACACCATGCCGATGGCGTAACCATAGCGGCGCAGCGCCTCCACAGTCGCGGCATCAGCACCGGCATGCAACGACCCTAAATACCCAGCAGAGGCGATAAGCACACCGGTTTTCTCACGAATAACGTTCATGTAGTGCTCTACCGGATCACCGTCGCCAGCCCCCACGGTTTCCCGCATCTGACCCGTGACCAAGGTGCCAAAGGTATCCGCAAAATGCGACACTGTATCCGTCCCCAGCTCAGCCATGATCCGGGATGCCTGAGCAAGAAGAAAATCGCCAGCGAGAATCGCCATGGAATTATCCCAGCGGGCGTTGGCGCTGGGCACACCCCGGCGCTTGTCTGCCTCATCCATCACATCATCGTGGTACAGGGTAGCCAGGTGAATCATTTCCACCACCACAGCCGCCTGCACTACCTTATCGGACTGCCAATGTGGCCCGAATTGCGACGCAAGCAGGGCAAACATGGGGCGGAATCGTTTACCGCCCGCGACAGCCAAGTGCTGGACTTTATCGGTAATAAAGTCCTCGCCTCCAGACAGTTCAGCACGCAGCAGCTGCTCGACCTGGCTCAATCCGTCGTTGATTGTGGCGGTGAGCTGTGGGTCGCCTAGATCCACCTGGGGAGTCGGCGTGGTAGAAGTCTCGCCGTGGCTCATACGTCGTTTCTCTCAATTCATGGTTACAGTTGTTTTCCTCGCTAGGGTATTACCGTAGCCCACTTTTCACCTAGTCTGCGACACAATCGGTACCAATAGACAACAATGAACACTGTGACTCCTCCACCCGCAGCCCCATATACAGCCTGTGACGTCCTCATAGTCGGCGCTGGTCCCGCCGGTTCCGCCGCAGCGTTTCACGCCGCCAACCGTGGCTACGACGTGCTGCTTATCGACGCCGCCACCTTTCCCCGCGACAAAACCTGCGGCGATGGTCTCACTCCCCGTGCCATGCACGAACTTGCCGCTCTGGGTGTCGCCCACGACATCGCCTCTCGCTACACGTCACGTGGGTTGAAACTCCACGGCTTCGGCGGCTCCGTCACTGCGCCCTGGCCGACATCACCGTTTGGCACTACTGGCTCAGCCATGCCGCGTACCGAACTTGATGACCTGCTGCGTCGCCACGCAAACGCGCAGCCAGCCGTGACGATGTGGGACAACGCCACCGCGCTCACCCCCGAGACGCAGCACGGCAGAATCACTGAGGTGACGGTGCGGCACCAGGGCGTCGAGAAGCAAATAACCTGCCGTTTTGTGATCATTGCCGACGGCGTGCGCTCACCGTTTGGCAAAAAACTGGGCCGCACCTGGCACAAAGGGGACGTGTACGGCATCGCGGCCCGCTCCTACTGCACCACCCCGTTGTCTCACGATCCCTGGATTCACTCCCACCTGGAGCTACGCGACAGCGACGGCGTTATCCAACCTGGTTACGGGTGGATCTTCCCTCTTGGCAACGGCAGCGTCAACCTCGGCTGCGGGGCACTATCCACCGACGCGCGACCGGCAAAAGTCAACACCAAAAAACTTCTGGAACTCTACGCCTCACAGCAGCGTGCCGCCTGGTCGCTAGGGCAGACGACCTCCGTGGCCAGTGCCCTCCTGCCTATGGGAGGTGCCGTTAGCAACGTCTCTGGACCCAACTGGGCGCTCATTGGCGACGCCGCCGCCTGCGTCAACCCCCTCAACGGTGAAGGCATTGATTACGGCCTGGAAACCGCTCGGATGGCCGTCGGCATGCTCGACGACGCAAAAGACCTCACACTGCTCTGGCCGTACCTCCTCCGCAGCGCTTATGGCGACACATTCCTGCTCGCCCGCACGCTCGCGCGGGTACTCACCTACCCACGCTTTCTTGGTGCAGTCGGGCCGGTGGGTTTCCGAGGGCCGCAATCCCGCATACTCATGCCGCTCGCCGTGCGACTGATGGGCAACCTGGTCACCGACTCCGACCGAGACCTGGTCGCCCGAACATGGCATGCGGCGGGACGCGCGCGACGCGCCTTCTCCCACCGCCCCCTGTGGGAGAGCACCCTCTGAGTCTGCCCCTGGGCTAGTGGGCCTTCACAGCCGAATGCAAGGCGGTAATACCCCCGGTCATGTTCTGCCAGCCGCAGTCGGCCCATCCCGACTCATTCACCGCGCGGGCCAACTCCTCCTGATTCGGCCACGCACGAATCGACTCCGCCAAGTACTCATAGGCTTCCGGATTCGACGACACCACCCGCGCCACCAGCGGCAACGCGCGCATCAAATACTCCTTGTACACAACTCCAAACACGGGGAACGTGGGGGTGGAAAACTCCGCAATCGTCAGCCGACCCCCCGGCTTGGTGACCCGCGCAAGCTCCCGCAACCCGGCGCGAAAATCATGGATATTGCGCAGCCCGAAGCTGATGGTCACAGCGTCAAAGCTGGCATCTGCAAAGGGCAAATGCATGCCATCGCCCACTACCTTTGACACGTCACGGTGGATACCGGCGGCAAGCATGCCTTGGGAGAAATCACAGGCAACCACCCACGCTCCCGACGTGCTGAGCTCCTCGGTGGACACTGCGGTTCCTGCCGCGAGGTCAAGAATGCGCTCACCGGGTTGGGGGTTGAGGCGCTGACGTGTGCGGCGGCGCCACGCGCGGTCCTGCCCGAAGGACAAAATAGTGTTGGTGATGTCGTATTTCTCGCCCACCCCGTCAAACATGCGGGCGACATCAAAAGGGTTTTTATCCAGGGATGCTTTTGCCACAGGATTGAGCGTACAACACGGAGCGGGCTTGGCGGGATGCAGATGAGGTGCTGTGTGGTTTAAGCGCTCCGCGCGCCGAGTGCCTTGGCTGCCCACAGGGGCAATTCCGGCATCGGTCCGAAGAAGGTGAGGGGGATGCGGTGGCTGCGGTCAATAACATCGTTGTAGTGGGTCATCAGCTGCCCACACAGGGCGTGCCAGGTTTTATGACGCACGCCCTCCCTGGCGGCGACACGCATCGCGCTGTGGCGTGAGGGTTCGGTGATCATCTCCACTGTCTCCACGAGTTCCTGCTCAAACGTCTCTACGTCCAGCAGGTAACCATCCACTCCACTGGTGATCAGGTCGATCGGACCACCCGCATGAGGCCCAATGGCGGGCACGCCCGAGGCAAGCGCCTCCTGAATGGCCTGGCAGAAGGTTTCATACTCCCCGGTGTGCACAAACACATCGAGGCTGGCGTAGGCGTGGGCGAGATCGTCGCCATCCAGCGCCCCAGCGAACACAGCGTTGGGCATCAGTTCTTGCAGCTCGCTGCGCTGCGGCCCGTCCCCCACAATCACCACCTGGTAGCGCTCATCCTGGTCAAACACCGCAAGCCTGCGCACCCCCTTTTCTGCGGCAAGCCTCCCCACGTAGCCCACGATGCATTTCTGCCCGGTGGGGTCCCACTCCTCACGCAGCTCGGTGGAACGCTTATCTGGGGAGAAACGCTCCGAATCCACACCCCTGCCCCAATGAAACACCTCGTTAATTCCATGCTTCGTCAGGTCTGCCATAGCAACTGACGACGGCGCGAGCGTGCGCTGACACATATTATGAATTGTCCGGGTCCATTCCCAGCTCGCCGCAGCTAGTGGGGCAAGGTGATACTTGTGCGCAAAACCCGCCACGTCAGTTTGATACACCGCAATAGCCGGAATGCGCAGCTGCCTGGCAGCAAATGCCCCCGAACCGCCCAAAACAAAAGGCGAGGCCAAATGCACAATATCAGGCCGGAAGTTTCGAATAGCCTGCGTCACAGCCGGCATGGGAACACCAATGGGAAGCGAATTAATCAACGGCACCATGATGGTAGGCACCCGCACAATCTCAAATCCCAGATACTCCGCAACTTCTTCCTCAAAATCCCGCGCACCCGGTGCAATAACCAGCGCTTCATGCCCATTGTCGTGCAGATACTCCAGCACGCGCAGCACGGAATTGGTCACTCCATTGATGTTTGGAAGGAAGGACTCCGCCACGATCGCCACTCGCATAGCGTCCATCTTCCTCAAACCCCTCCCCCTACGCAACGTAGCTAACACTCTATGCCCTGTGTCTACGCACCGCTCTCCTAGAGAAAAACCCCACCAACCACCACAACACGACAGCCACGACGGTACTCACAGCCGCAACGCTCAGAGCAGGGACAATAGCCAAGGTCCACGAACGGTTCTCCACCTTCACCAAATCGGGATCCTCCGTGGAATACGTGACCCACACACGCTGCCCCTCCCCCAATCCAGTGGGGTAGAACACACCTGCTGCAGGAGAATGAAAGATCCCCTCCCCATCCTGATATTCCACCGCAGTACGCTTCGCCCCCACTGCCGTGACATGCGCCAACGCCCTCCCCGGGTGCTGAGCAATGCGGTAATCGTTATAAAACGGTCCAGCAACCATGCTTATCGACGCCAACAACAACACCGCATACACCACCAGCACCACCTGGTGCAGCCTCCGCCGAACTCTCACATCGCCACCTTATCGGCAATACTCGCATGCAACGCACGCCGAGTACTACGAGTAGTCACAGCCTCAATCACCAACACCGACGGTGAGGGGCGCTCGGCGGTGTCCACCAGGGCGTCGATAAGCGCTGGAAGCGTATCCACCTGAAGGAAATCAGCACCATACCCGCGTGCTACATCCCCCAACTCCACCCCATGAGGCGTGCCGAATAGTCGCTCAAACTGAGGACGCATATCTGGTGCCCCCATCTCCAGAGCCTCAAAAATACCGCAGCCATTATCGTTGGCCACCACAATTGTCAGATTCTCTGGGCGAGCACTCCCCTCGCAGACAAGAAGCCCACCCGCATCATGAAGAAACGTCACATCCCCCATCAACGCGACCATGCGAGGGGCGCGAGGTTCATCAGGGCAACGCGCCTGCGTAGCCAATGCCACCCCCACCGCCTGGGCCACCGTGCCATCAATACCCGCGGCCCCGCGAGGGGCATACGTATCCACACCATCAAACGGTAAGCCCACAAAACTCGCATCACGCACTGGATTCGATGCCCCCAGCACCAGCGAATCACCCACCGCCAACGTATCCGCCACCCCAGCCGCTACGTGCAAACCTGTAAACCCGTGATCTTCCTCCAATGTGTCGCGCACCGCCTGCGCCGCCATGTCCGATGCCGCCTCACACAACCGCAACCACCGGTCACTACACTGACCGCTCACCTTCACAGTGGTCCCCACCGCGTCAGCACGATGATATGGGTCCGTGACCTGGCTGCTCTGAGAAAGACACACCAGCCGAATGTTCGGATCCTTCATCAACGCAAAGACATCGCGATGCAACGTCGGATGACCAACCACCACCACCTGCGTCGGTTTCGCATCCACAACATAGCCATCAGCAGACAACTGCTCACGAGCAAACACCCCAGCCGCCAACGGGTGTACCGGGTGATACGGCGCAGGAGCCGTCGGCTCAGCGATGGTAGGAACATCCTCCAAGCCAGGAACCTCCCATGCCTCATCCCCGGCAATGACCAGCGTATTCTCGCTCAAATCCAGAGCAACCTCGCCATGATCCACCCTTCTAGGCCGCACAAACTCTTTACTCACCGGCTCTGGATTCAGCGGAAGCTCCTTGCCCACCAACGGCGCTTCCAAGGCAACATTCAACTGGGCGACCCCCAGTTCTAGAGCCTTCAAAGTAGCCTGCTTCGCCTCCCCGTCACCGACGCCAGCCGGAAGATGCACCGTGGGGGCAAACTCCCCGAAAATCCCCTGCTGATTAATAGTCTGGCTCGCACCCGTACCAACAAGACGCGCCGGGCGATCCGCAGACACGACCAGCATCGGCGTGTTCGAATAATGGGCCTCCACCACCGCAGGCAGACAATTAGCCACCGCAGTGCCCGACGTCATCACTACCGGCACCGCGCGGCGCTGCACCCGAGCCATACCCAAAGCCAAGAATGCGGCGCTGCGCTCATCAATACGCACGTGGATACGCAGATCCAGGCGGGCTGCCAGTGCCAACGACAACGGCGCATTCCGCGACCCCGGGCACACCACAACATCAGTCACATGTCGGGCCAGTTCTGCAGCGATCACCTGGGCAACACGGGGAGAGTCTTGGAGAGAGGTTTGGGAAGGGGTCATGGACACCACTTTAACTGCGGGGGCGTGGGTATCAAGGCCGCGGATGCCTGCTGCGCTTCTTGTGTTCTTGCAGCAGAAGAGAAACCGCGTCATCCAACTTATATCTCTGCACTAAAATATCGCAGCATTCTTCAACAGACATCGGGGGACATGGTAGCGAAGCTCCTCAAGGGTGATATCACTCCAGACCGGGCGGAATAGCCGCTCACTAGCCAACGATAACAGCAGGTCACGCTGCAAACTTGGGTAAAGAACACACGTATCAAGTGCAGCGATAAACACTACATACCGCTTTCTCTGGAACGTCTCTGCTTCGCAACTTCGGCGCGTATTTCCTTGTGCTCGTCATAGGAAACGTCTTCATCGTCGACAGAACTAGCAGTTGCGGTAATTGCGTTTATTTGACGTTCTTTTTCCTGCTCAATAAATGCCTGTAGATCGGTGAAGCGGATGCGCCGATGCCTACTCACCTTCGTGAAAGGAAGTTCACCACGCTCTACAATACGGACCACAGTGGAACGAGAAACACCAAGGTAGTCAGCAGCTTCTTGCGTAGTAAGAAAAGGATCATACTGCTTAATGACCACATTTTTTCCATCAAGAAGTGCATGCGCAGCTTGCGCCAAAATACCGAACAACTCGGGAGGCAATTCCACATGATCGTGTTTGTCCGGTCCAGCAAGGAGGCATCGGGGTTGCGGTTCGTGGGCCTTCAGACGCTCCAAAAAATCAACGATATCAGCACTATTAGATGCCGACTGCGTTGTTTGTTCATGGATGGGGAGTGGGCTTGACATGGTGACTTCATCCTCTCCGCAGTGTTGGTTGTTATGAGCATTTTGCACGTTTTGCTCGATTTAACCACGATTTTAGACGTCATGTCAGTATTTAGCCACGTCACTTAGTTACTTGCACTACCTGAGCAGCTGAGGTTTGCCATCACCAACATGCATAGCACCTTTCACCACCCCATATCGTCAACTGCTACCGCTTTCCTACGGAGAAGGTGGAACCAAATAGGATCACGCAACCTACACCATCGTTGCTCTATCTATAGCTGGCAATATCACCATGCCCCATTTCTTACCGATATATCCTCCAATGCTCCCCATCTAGCAAACCTGACACTCTTCACTAGACTTTTAGGTAGTATGATTTTCGTACGTTTATATACCCGCGCAGTCCACGCAACAGCGTGGGAACAAAAATTTGAGGGATACCATGACAACGCTGCTTGAACACAAGGAAGCCATTCGCGAGGTCATCGATCTTTTCTCCACTCTGGAGATCGATGCCGAAGCCCAAGCCAAACTCGTTACCCCTGATGTCCACTTTGAGGTTTATGCTCCTGATGGTTCCGTCATGGTGAAGCTTGATGGTAGAGACAAGCTCATTGAAGTATTCAAAGAGGCAATATCACCGATTAAAACTGCCTATCATCTCAATGGTCAGCAGCTCATTACAGTCAACGGTGATACCGCTACCAATATTCACTACGGCAAAGCTATCCTCGTTCAGGAGATTGACGGTACTGAGATGGTAATCGACCGCTCCTATCGCTATTCAGACACGCTTATCCTGGTGGATGGCACATGGTTGATTAAACGACGTGAGCAATATTTGGTTTTGAGCGAGACCCGACCACTCTGAATCTTCGAGAGAAGTACAACGCTTTCTCGTTTGTTCGCTTCACCAAAAGTTGCTTAGTGAAGGCAGATCTACAACTCGCTGCTACCAGCATCTACAAGAAAGCCCACACCCTTCGCACACGCTCCAACCACCAGTCCCGACGCTCGCTGGACGCGGCGAGCGCAGCCAAACGGTCAGGCTCAGGCGCAACCGGCACTGTGGACATGCGCCCGTTCTGGATGACGCGCGGCTCGGCAACGTCTTCAAGGAAAAACTCCTGCGTGGCGAGCCCTGCGGCCCGCTCCCCCACCAGTGCGGACGCAGCCAACCCTGCGTTCATTCCCACAGCGGTGTCTAGGGCACTTGCCACGGTCAATCCAAGCCCCCGTGCATGCATGAACTCGGCTAGCTCGCACACCCGCCGCACGCCGCCAAGTGGCGCCACTTTAATAACAGCCACATCCGCAGCACCCTCCCGAGCAACCCGATAGGGATCATCGGCACGTCTGATCGACTCATCCGCAGCAACGCACACACCAGCACGTCGCCGCACCTCAGCCAATTCGGCCAGGGTTGCGCAGGGTTGCTCCATATAGTCCAGCGGTCCCAGCACGCGGGAAGCTTCGATCGCTTGCTCCACATTCCACCCCCGGTTGGCATCCACCCGAATGAGGGCATCAGGGCGGGCGGCACGCACGGCGTCAATACGCGCGACGTCGTCACGCAGGCTCTGGCCGGGTTCAGCAACCTTCACCTTGACCACCCTGCACCCGGGGAAACGATCAAGGATTCCTGCGACATCGTCCGCAGACACAGCTGGAACGGTGGCATTGACCTCGACAACCTTGCGCGGCAGCGGTGGCAGCCCCTCGTAGGCGGATTCCAGGGCGCTAGCCAGCCACGACGAAGCCTCGTCATCGCCATACTCCAGGAAGGGAGCGAACTCACCCCAGCCCGCAGGACCGTCGATAAGCAGTGCCTCACGCGTATCGACGCCCCGGAATCTCACCCGCATCGGCAGGGACACAACGTGAGCACGATCAAGGACATCATCCAAGCTAGGCATATTTATAGGATAGTGGTCATGACCTACAGCACAGACAACCCTTTTGACCCGACGCAATGGCGCACCGTTCCGGGTTTCGAAGACCTCACTGACATCACCTACCACCGCCACGTAGGTGAAGGCCGCCGCCACGGGATTGTGCGAATCGCGTTTGATCGGCCAGACGTGCGCAATGCTTTTCGCCCTCACACGGTGGACGAACTGTACCGAACACTGGATCACGCACGTCGCACCTCCGACGTGGGGTGCGTGCTCATCACTGGAAACGGCCCCTCCACCAGGGACGGCGGCTGGGCGTTCTGCTCCGGCGGCGATCAAAGGATTCGCGGCCGCTCAGGCTACCGTTATGCCGACGGGGACACCGCAGACACCGTTGACGAGGCTCGAGAGAAGGTAGAAGGAGGCAGGCTCCACATCCTAGAGGTGCAGCGACTGATCCGTACCATGCCGAAAGTGGTGATTGCCGTGGTCAACGGGTGGGCCGCTGGGGGTGGCCACTCCCTGCATGTTGTGTGCGATCTCACGGTGGCGTCCCGCCAGGAGGCGCGGTTCAAGCAAACCGACGCAGATGTTGGCTCTTTCGACGCCGGCTACGGCTCGGCGTACTTGGCGAAAATGGTCGGACAGAAGTACGCGCGCGAGATTTTTTTCCTGGGACGAACCTACGACGCGGAGCGAATGCAGCAGATGGGGGCAGTAAATGTGGTGGCTGACCATGGAGAAGTGGAAAATGAAGCCATTCAGATGGCCATGGAGATTAATGGAAAATCCCCTACTGCGCAGCGCATGTTGAAGTTTGCATTCAACCTCACCGACGATGGTCTGATGGGTCAGCAGGTGTTTGCAGGCGAGGCAACACGATTGGCATACATGACCGATGAAGCTGTGGAAGGCAAGGAATCTTTCTTAGAAAAGCGCGAACCAGATTGGTCACCATTCCCTTACTACTACTAAACATAACCACAGCTGGAGGCATCAATTTGGAATAGCAATTTTGCTACTATATGACACGCGGGCATCGCTTTAAAAATTATTCTTAAAAATGACACACTATGTGTTAAGGTAATTTTAAGTTGATGATGGATCACATACAGGCGCAGTGAATCGCGACGCCCGCACATATAGTGCATCGTCACACACTTCACCTGTGGAGATTCAGGTAATATACTTTGCAGTACCTGAGTTGGTTTGCAAAAACTAATTAAAGAAGCTCTAGCAATAACCTTAAGCAAACACTTAAGACGCGGCTGAGGCTTCACGAGGTTCCCTGCGGAACCTGGCGGCTCCCCGGAGCCTCTGGGACCACCGGAAGCCTCACCCTATCCCCCGAAGGAAACTGACGATGCCAATCGACCAAGCAATCACAAAGCTTGCAGATAAGGTTCGCGACCTCAAGCCGCTGATCGACAGTGAGGTTGGAACAAAAACAGCTTTTATCACCCCGTTCATTAACGACGTACTCGGCTACGATGTCAGCGACCCCCGCGAGGTCGTTCCTGAATACACCGCTGGAACAGGGGAACGAGTGGACTACGCCATCAAGTCAGGGGCCGATATCCGCATCCTCCTGCTCTGCACAAAAATCAACGAACCCCTCACCCGTGAAAAAACCGCAGAGCTGGCACGCTGCTTCAACGCCAGCAACGCGAACTTTGGCATCCTCGCCAACGGGGAAAGCTACGAAATCTACACTCGGCGCAGCGACAGCCAACTCATGGACGGCCGCCCCGTGCTCAATCTCAACCTTTCCGCGCTGGACTTCAGCACCTTCCCCAACGTGGAAAAACTGACAAAGTTCCAATTCGATCCACGGTTCCACGGCTCTGCCAACATGGACCGCAAGTACATTGACAAGATCAAAGAGATCCTGGTCCAACAGTTCAACTACCCGGATCCCTCGTGGGTCAACTTCCTTGCGTCAAAAGTCGTTGCCACAGAGATTGGTGGTACTACTCCCGCAAATTTCACCGAGCTGGTTCGTACCGCAACAACGGAATTTCTTCAGGAAAGGGTGTCTACCAAACCAGCTCCCCCCGCACCCGCCGCCGCCATCGTCCCGGACCTTCCTCCCCAGTCTGCGCTGCTTGAAAACTGGACTAACCCCGTCGACCTGAACTCACCAGAGGACATGCCCTGGCCGTTGCCCGAGCACGAAGTACGCCCCGACGAGGTTTTCTTCTCCACCACAGACGCCCGTGGCGTCATCGAAGAAGCCAACGACGTGTTCATTCGCCTATCGCACTTCACCCGCGACGAGCTTATTGGTGCCCCGCACAACATCATCCGCCACAGCGGTATGCCGGGTGCCGTGTTCCGCACCATGTGGGACGCTCTGCATAAAGGCATCCCCTTCGCCGGATACGTGCGTAACCGCGCCAAGGACGGTAGTTCCTACGACGTCTACGCCACCGTCACCCGCCTAGAGAATGGTGGATACTTGTCGGTGCGGATCGCGCCGTCGATAAGCGAAAATTGGGCACTGGCCCAGGGCATTTATGACGAGCTCAGCGAACTCGAAACCGAGCTTGCCGACGCCGGGTTCAACCGTCGCACCGCCGCCGAACGCGGCTCGCAGCGACTCACCGAAATGCTCAACGAACTGGGCATCGCCGACTACGAACATCTGCAGTGGATGCAACTGCCGGACGAAATCTCCGCACGCGAAGCCTACAGCGTGGGCATTCCCGAACGCCCCTATGCCTTCGGCCACCTCAACGAACTGCTCACCGTGACCCGGGAAACCTTCAACGAGCTGGACAGTTGGATGAGGGAGCAAGAAGACATCCTGCAACTGGCCCGCTCGCTGACCACCACCGGCGAACAGCTACGCCAGGAAATCCAAGCAACCGTCGGCGTGGCCAACAAAATGGACGAACTCGATGTTTCCGGCCCCGAACGGGAAGTGCTGCTCATTCCCCTCAAAATCTGGATGAACATGCACAGCCTGGCCAGCCAGTACCTTGAGGAACTGGTGGATTTGCTGCCGCAGCTTTCCGACGCCGGAGCAAAAACCCGTTTCCACATCGCCCTGGCGCGTCTACACACCACCATGGTGGGAACCTTCACCACCGAGCTCATCGACGGGAAGCCTGATGCGGAAAAATCCGCACCCGCCATTCACCTCCTGTGTTCCGCGCTGCGTCAGACACTCCACGAAATGGACGACCAAGCGCTGACTTATCAGCGTGTGAAATCCCGCGTTAGCGCACGCATCCGCTCTGTGAAGTCCATCATGGAAATTCCGCGCACGCTCATTGTGGATTGGACCGAGGACGTTCGGTACCGGAGCTTCACCCCCGCCACCTCCGCGTTGGTGGATACTGTCTCCTCCTCCATCAGTGGCGCTTCTACAGCCATTGCCGAGTTGGATTCACTGGTGGCCCGTCTGGAATCTGGCTCTGTCCACGACACCAGCACGCTGCGTAGCCTTGTGGAGCACATTGATGCCGAGGCCCATGCGTATCAGACGTCACTGTAGCGTTCTACTGTGACAAAAGTGGCGGACAGCACTAAGAATTAACCTAAAATTCACCTGCGTGGTTTCGATTTTTACTGTGGGAGGAGGCACGGTGAAAATCTAGGTGATTTTTGGGTGCGCTGCGCGAATCAAAACCGAAAACCACTGGTGAATAAGTTGGTACCACACCATTAATTGATCACCCAAGTACACTACAAGGCCCCCACATGGGGGCCTTGTTTCGTTAACTTTCCTGCATCCGCCACCAAAAGGGCGCTTTTCCAGTTCAACATTGCCGCACATTCGGGCATACTCCATAATTGTGACCGAATTGATCATTCTCCTCATCGTGATTGTCACCGCTCTGGCTTTTGACTACACCAACGGTTTTCACGACACCGGCAATGCAATGGCCACTTCCATCGCCACCGGCGCGCTGAAACCAAAGGTCGCAGTCGGCCTGTCCGCCACCCTGAACCTCATCGGCGCATTCCTGTCCATCGAAGTGGCAACCACCGTTGCCAAAGGCGTGGTAGACCTCCAACAGTTTGATCTGAACAACTCCTACGATGCGCACCGACTCTTGCTCGTCGTATTCGCCGGCCTTATTGGCGGCATCGTCTGGAACCTTCTCACCTGGTTGCTTGGCATCCCTTCCAGCTCTTCCCATGCCCTGTTCGGCGGCCTCATTGGTGCAGCCCTCGCATCTCTTGGCATGGGCGGCGTTGTATGGACTGGCGTGTTAGCAAAGGTCGTTATTCCCGCACTCGCCTCTCCCATCGTGGCCGGGCTGGTGGCCACGGTGGGCACGGCACTGGTGTACTTTTTCACCAACCGTGTTGTCGAAGAACGCAAAAACCGGTACTTCCGCTGGGGCCAGATCGGTTCAGCCTCGCTGGTATCCCTGGCACACGGCACTAACGACGCCCAGAAAACCATGGGTGTCATCTTCCTAGCCATGGTGGCCACCGGCCACCTTCACCAAGACGCCACCATCCCCTTCTGGGTGAAAGCCGCCTGCGCCATCGCCATTGCCGTAGGCACCTGGATGGGCGGTTGGCGCGTCATCCGCACCCTGGGCAAAGGACTCGTGGAGATCGACTCCCCACAGGGCATGGCAGCTGAAATGTCGTCAGCGGCCATTATCCTCACGTCCTCACACTTCGGTATGGCACTGTCCACCACGCACGTGGCCACCGGCTCCATCATGGGTACCGGTTTGGGGCGTAAAGGGGCCGAAGTTCGCTGGGGCGTCGCTGGGCGCATGGCCGCAGCATGGTTGATCACCCTGCCCGCCGCCGCGCTGGTTGGTTGTTCCACATGGTGGCTCGCCCATGGCGTTGGCCTTTTCACCAACGACATGGTGGGCGTGCTCGCCGCATTTGCTGTGCTGTTGGGACTGTCCGGATACATCTACATGCAGTCCCGCAAAGCACCCGTACACTCTGGAAACGTCAATGCCGAATGGGATGAGGACGGCACCTCTACCCCTGACGTCACTGCTAGCACCCCACGCAAGGAGGCCTTATCCTCATGAATGCTGTAGAGATAGTGACTGACCTGCTGCAGGTTATCATCGGTGGTCTGGTACTGGGCGCTGGTCTTCCCGCACTCTTCGCTGTGGGTATCCGCTTGGCCTCTGGAAGCGGGACCGTCAACCCTGATGGCACTGTGACGCACACCAAAGATGCGAACCTTTTTCAAAAAACGCTTGCAGGTTTGTGTTTTGGGGTTATTATTGTGGCCATCATTGCAGGCATTTTGTGGATCACTAAAGGCGTGATCTACGAGAGTTTCGCCTGGGACATCTTTGGCACAGAGGGCTAATCCGTATCGAGGATGATCACCATCCGGGCTGCCGGACCACCACTGGTACCTGTGGCCCGGTTTTCCATTCTTTACCGCGAGGGAGCACACAACCCATGCCTCACCAGCACACCGGCGACAACATTGTCACACGTGCCATCAACTGGCTGCGCCGGGGGTACCCCCAGGGCGTTCCGTCGCAGGACAATATTGCCGTGCTGTATGTGCTCAAGCGCCACCTCAGCAATGAAGATATTGAAGCGGTAATCAAGGAAATGATTGACGCATCACCACAAGACAGCCCTACTCGCCGTTTCACTGACAAGCAGATCCGCGACTACATCCGTCACAGCGTCCATCAGGTCCCAAACCCAGAGGACATTGAACGGGTCAAGACACGCCTCGCAGAGAGTGGCTTTCCGGTTGAGTAATGTGTAGACTGTAAAATCACTTGATGTTCACCAACTAATGCATTTTCCCACGGTAGTGAGACCTCAGTGGTTATGCACCCAAGATCATGCAACACAGAACAAGGAAAGGAGGCGTTTGATTGAAAGCATCAACGATGTCCAAGGTGATCAACTGGTTACGCACTGATCCAGGCGGAACATGCACCCCATTGGATGTGCTTCCTGTGCGGCGTCGTATGTTTGACGTTTTTAGCCGGGATGATCTCCTTACATGGTGGCTTATCGATTCTGGACTTACCCCAGCCCAGCCCAGCGACGTAGAGCTGGCATATCTCATGGTCTGTGAGAAATCTGCCGACGTCAATGAAATTGAACGGTTCCGTTCACAACGTTTAGCTCCCCTGGGGTTGTGTGCTTAGCTAGGCTTTATAGCCATGAGCACACGTCTGCTAACACCTCTTCCCGTGTCCCCCTCCCACCCGGAGGATATTCTTCCGAACCTGGAATTGGCCATAGCCGGACGTGAGACCTACCTTCCTGTCCCAGCTGAAGATATTCACCGCGCCGAACTGCTGCGGACTTCCCAGAGGGCGGGCGAACCCATTTCTGAGGATATTGCCTTAGTGGTCGCCACATCCGGATCCACAGGAACCCCCAAAGGCGCTATGCTCACCCCCCGCAACCTAGTGAGTTCAGCAGATGCCACCCACAAGGCTCTAGGCGGCGAGGGGCAGTGGCTCTTGGCACTTCCACCACATCACATCGCAGGCATTCAAGTACTGGTGCGCTCCGTGGTGGCGGGCTATGAACCACTATGCCTCGACGTGAGCCACGGGTTCAGCATTGGAGCCTTCGCCGCCGCAGCACACGAGCTGGCCGACGACGGTGGCTACACCTACACCTCGCTTGTCCCCCTGCAACTTCTGAAAGCCATGGACGAACTCCGTGGCATCGAAGCGCTACGCCGTTTCCACGCCATCCTCGTAGGCGGCGCACCACTCGCCGATACAACCCGCCGGCAATGCCGCGAACTTGGCATTCATGTGGTGTGCACCTATGGTTCCTCGGAAACTGCGGGGGGCTGCGTCTACAACGGCCTGCCCATTCCCGGTGCACGCATTCATGTGACAGGTGAGCGTATTCACCTGGGCGGTCCGATGATCGCGCAGGGGTACCGCAACTCCTCCGACGATGAGGCGTTCGCGTACCCCATGTGGTTTTCCACCCAGGACACCGGTCAGATGGTTGATGGCCGTCTGCAGGTAACAGGTCGGATTGACACAGTAATTGATTCAGGTGGTTTGAAACTGCACCCGGAGGTGGTGGAAAGCGCCATGCTGGGTATTTCCGGGGTGAAGGCCGCGTGTGTGGTGGGGGTTCCACACCCGCGTCTGGGCCAGGCAGTGGTGGCGGTGTATGTGGGACCCGCATCACCGGGTCAGGTGATCGCCGGGTTGTCGGAGCTTCCGCGCTGGCAGCTGCCCAAGGAATTGAAACGTCTCGACGCCCTGCCACTCACCGGCCCCGGCAAGGTGGATCGCCGCGCAGTGCAGCGCCTGTTTTAGTCTTCGCGTTCGCTGGCGGCAACCAGTGCGGCGATGTCCTCATTGGTGTAGACCCGCCGTATTTGCTCATCGTTGCCCCCCATGAGGGTATTTCCTACGACGAGGGCACCAACCTGAGTGCTAGGTACCACGGCGAAGTGCCGGGGTTTGGCGTAAACCTGCCTGATCGGGTGCCCCGAGCGCAGCGCGCAGACATGCAGCCACACGTCGTCGGCGCGAGGGCACTGTTTTATGAACTCCGTGTCACCTTGGGCAACCACGTAGTCAATGAAACTGGTGGGATACAGTACGCCCGAGACTCCTGTGGCAAAGTGCAGCAGCGAGGCTTGGGAGGTGTTCACTGCCGTCCATTTCACGTAGGGCAGCATCCGTCCGTCGCGCAGTTCGATGCGGTGGGCGCGGTAGGCTATCACGGCGTCGTTACGCAGGTCGCCGATGAACAGCAGGCGCTGGAGGAACCATTCGGGGTAGATCATGTCGTCATCAATGGTGGCAACGCGGATGCCTGTGCCTGCAACGTCGCGGAATTGGTTCCAGTATTTGGTGTGGGGGCCGTAGTCGCCGTCGGAACAGCGGATTTGGAGCCCGCGGTGGACCAGTCGCTGCAGGCTGACGGGCAGAGGGGCGTTGTAGTCGTGTTCGTCGAGCCACAGGACGATGGGGGCCTTGGTGTAGCCGCGCGCGATGGATTCAAGAGTGAAATGCACCTTGTTCAGGCGCTTACCGTGGGAGGTGAGCGAGATGACCACGTCTCCGTCTTGGGGAATGCGCGTTCTGCTCAATCGGTTGGCAATGGCTAAGGGCAGCATTCGAAGTAGCGTTAGGAAAAAGCTGGCCACCTGCCCCAACACGTAACCAACCCACATATTTGTCCTTTCCACGCACCCTGATAAACCTCGTTGGCATCTCCACTCTAGTATCAGATGCATGCCTGAATCTTCACGAGCCTCCTTCCACGACTGGCTCCAGGGGGCACGCCCGCACACGTGGGCTAACGCTTTTGCCCCCGTCGTTGCTGGGACTGGTGCCGCCGCATGGTCCGGGAATGCGAGTATTTACCGCGCCATGTTGGCCATGGTGGTGGCGTGGGCGTTGATTGTCGGGGTCAATTACGCCAACGACTACTCCGATGGGATTCGCGGCACAGATGACGACCGCCAGGGGCCGCAGCGGCTTACCGGCTCAGGGCTGGCCAAGCCGGAACACGTCAAGTACGCGGCTTTTGGGGCGTTTGCGCTGGCATCTGTGGCTGGGACGCTCCTAAGCGTCATGAGTTCGTGGTGGCTCATCGCTGTGGGTGCACTGTGCATCCTGGCAGCGTGGTTCTACACCGGCGGGAAACACCCCTATGGGTATGCCGGCTGGGGGGAATGCGCAGTGTTCGTGTTTTTCGGGCTAGTGGCCGTGTGCGGCACCGAATACACGCAGGCTGGCCGCTTCACCTGGGTCGGCGTGACATGCGCTGTGTCAATTGGGTGTTTTTCCGCCGCAGTAAACCTGGCAAACAATCTCCGCGACATTCCCTCAGACACCGATTCCGGCAAACGCACGTTGGCAGTGCGGCTAGGCGATCGCGGCACTCGTCGCCTGTGGTTAGGGCTGGTCGCCGTACCCTACCTCTCCACACTGGTGCTGGCGACGCAGTGCGTGCCGACGCTCGCGGCACTCGCCGCCCTTCTTCTCACCCGGTTGGCCGCCAGCCCGGTCATGCGCGGGGCAACCGGCCCCGCGCTGATTCCCGTACTGGGACTCACTGGGCGTGCCATGCTGGCGTGGTCAGTACTGACTGCCGCCGCCTTAGCCTTCTCCGCCGGGGCTTAGCGTTCTGAGAGTTCCTTTTTCACCCACGCCTTGTGCGCCTTACGTTGCGCATCCCACGCCGCCATTTCCTGTGTCACGCGTACGCGCAGTTTTTTGAACACAAACATGGACAGAGGGAAGGCAACAAGCAGCGCCAGGAGTGCCGAAATGGCGAGGGGGACGGGGGCGTCGATAAGCACCGCCAGCCCTTGGATAACCACAGTGAGCACGAGGAACAACCCCAACCGCGCCGCACCATACAGGGCAAAGTCACGGGCGGCTCGTGCGCGCAAGCCTGGGTCAATCTGGGGGATCTCCGAGGAATTACTCACACTCGGTATCCTAGTCAACCATGGGACGTCTTTTGCTTTTACTCCTTCTCGTTGCCACTTTTGTGCTGTTGTGGAAAGCATTTGGGCCGAGCACATGGCGTAGGTCAGACGACGAAGTGGAACCGCTGATTAAAGGCCCCGACGATGATGAGGAATTCCTGTGGCGGCTGGAACTTGAGCAGTTCAAAAAACGCAGGGCGTCCGAAGCTGCAGCAGAGGCCGAGGAGGAACGCCGTCGCCGTGAACGACACAACAAGAACAAGGGAGGCTAACCAAAGTTAGGTTATACTTATCTGCATGTCCCGAGTAACTTTGTCGGCCACACAACATTCCAAGGCCAGCAATCTTTTTAAAGCACTCGCCGACCCCACCCGCCTGCGCATTCTCTACATGATTGCCCGCCGAGGCGAGGACAACATCTGCGCCTGCGATTTATCGGAAGCCCTTAACGTCTCCGCCCCCACCATCACTCACCACATGAAACGCCTCTCCGCCGCCGGGCTGGTCGACCGCGAACAACACGGAAAATGGGCGTACTACAGCGTCAACTCGGCGCAATTTGAACGCGTCGAAGCCATCATTGCAAGCATCGACTAATTATCTTTGCCCCGGGCAAGAATAGACGCCAAATATGCACCGTAGCCCGACTTATTCAAGGCGTCGGCACGCTCCCTAAGGTGCTGGTCATCCACAAACCCCATGCGCCACGCCACCTCCTCTGGACATCCAATCTTCAACCCTTGCCGCTGCTCAATCGTGCGCACAAAATCACCTGCAGCCATGAGCAAATCCACTGTGCCCGTATCCAGCCACGCAGTGCCACGGGGAAGCTTCTGCACCTGCAATTTCCCTTGGTCCAAGTACGCTTGGTTAATGTCCGTAATCTCCAACTCGCCCCGGGCACTAGGTTGAAGATTCTTCGCCATCTCAACCACGGAATTGTCATAAAAATACAACCCCGGCACTGCGTACTGTGACCGCGGCACATCCGGCTTTTCCACCAGCGACAATGCCCGACCGTCCCGGTCAAACTCCACCACACCATACGCCTCAGGCTCCGCCACCCAGTACGCAAAAATCGCCGCGCCATCAGGATTTTTAAAGCGCCGCAGCTGCGTTCCCAGGCCCGTGCCGTAGAAAATATTGTCGCCCAAAATCAGGGCGACAGAATCATCACCGATGTGCTCCTCCCCCACAATAAACGCATCCGCCAACCCCCTCGGCGCGTCCTGGACCGCATAGGACAACGTAATGCCAAACTGCGACCCATCTCCCAAAAGCCGTTGAAACTGTGGCACATCCTGGGGAGTGGACACAATCAAAATGTCCCGAATGTCTGCCAACATCAAGGTGGACAGCGGGTAGTACACCATTGGCTTATCAAACACCGGAACAAGCTGCTTGCTCACACCGAGAGTAATCGGCCATAAGCGCGACCCCGTCCCACCGGCGAGGATAATTCCTTTCACTGCACCGCCTCCTCATTGGCCAGCACCCACGCGTCCCGCAGCATAGTCTCGTACTCCGTGCACGCCTCAAAGGTGGGCAGCACGCCGAGCGACTGGGCGTCGGCAAGCGAGACGGCGGCGACATCCTTGTCCGACATAATCGGCTCCGCCACACCCCACTCAATCGCAAGCGCAGGGTCACAAGGATTAAGCTCCCGTTCAATCTCTGGGTCATACTCGCTGGTGGTTACATACATCACCGTCGCGTCACTCAACGCGGCAAAACCGTGCGCAAACCCCACCGGAACAAACACCGCATGACGATTCTCCGCACTCAACTCCACCACCACATGCTGACCAAACGTGGGCGAACCCAGGCGCACATCCACGACAACGTCCCGAATACTGCCCGCCACGCACGTCACATATTTCGCCTGCCCCGGCGGCACATCCGCATAATGCAACCCTCGCACCACACCCCGGCGCGACGTGCTCAGATTCCCCTGCTGCATATCAAGAGGAAACCCAGTAGCCTCCTCAAAAGTACTGGCCTTAAACCACTCCTGAAACGTCCCCCGCTCATCCGAATGAATGGTCGGTTTAGCTAGAAAAACACCAGGAAGAGAAAGTTCATGCAGCATGACCTCCAGTTTAAAGCTCACGTTCGGTCGCTGCATAGATACGCTCGGACTCCGCGCGGCTCGCTCCCCACCATTCGGGGTGGTCACGGTACCAGGCGACGGTGTGGTGCAGCCCCTCCCGAAAATCCGTGAACTGCGGCCGCCAGCCCAACTCCAGCGTGGATGTTGCGTCAATTGCGTATCGACGATCGTGCCCCGGACGGTCCGTTACATGCACCAGAAAGTCCTCGGGCTGGGCAAACTCCGCCAGTAGGTCACTGACCACCTGTTTATTGCTGCGCTCCCCGTCGGCTCCAATGAGGTAGGTCTTTCCCACCTCACCGTGTTCAATGATGTGCCACACTGCATCGTTATGATCATCCACATGAATCCAGTCCCGCACGTTGTCCCCTTGCCCGTATAGGCGAGGCTTCTCTCGGTGCAGCAGGTTGATGATCTGGCGTGGAATAAACTTCTCTGGGTGCTGGCGCGGTCCATAGTTATTGGAACAATTACTGATGGTCGCTTGCAGGCCATGGGACCTCACAAACGCCCGCACAAAATGATCGCTCGCGGCTTTCGATGCGCTGTACGGGCTTGATGGGTTGTACGGCGTCTCAGGGGTGAACTTTTCTGTGCTATCCAGCGGAAGGTCACCGAAGACCTCGTCCGTTGAAATGTGATGAAACCGCGTGCCGTGCGTGGTCGCGGCCTGGATCATGGTGAGTGTCCCCTCCACGTTGGTTCGCTGGAACGCAAACGGATCCTTCAACGAGTTATCATTGTGGCTTTCCGCTGCAAAATGCACAACCACATCCGCCCGTTGAGTCAGAGTGTTGACCAACTGGCGGTCACACACGTCACCGCGAACCAATTCCACCCCCTCAGGCAGGTTCGCCGGATTAGCCGCATACGTCATGCTATCCAGCACCGTCACCTCTGTTTCTGGTTTGGTGAGCAGCGTTCGGTGAACAAAGTTCGAACCAATAAAACCGGCACCGCCGGTGACGAGGATACGCATGCACCCATGGTAGCGGGGCGGCGCTACGCTAAAGATGTGAAACGCACCTGCATGGTAGACGAAATCATCATGACGGAATACGCCATCGACCTCAGTGCGGTCCGCACCGCACGAGGATTTCTCCAGCTCATGAGTAAAGAATTGTCGTTTCCTGAATACTTTGGTGGCACCTTCGATGCGTTCGAGGAGTGTTTCCGGGATCTGGCGTGGCTTTCTGACGAGCACATCGTGATTCACATTCGCGGCCTGGACAGGGTTGCCGCACGCAACCCCATGTTGGCTGCATCCATCAAGGAGTCCATCCTCTTCTGCGCTGACTACTGGCGTTCGACGAAACAGATAGAGCGGGATGTGCAGATTGAGTTAGCTACAGAAACTCAATAAAGTCCCCCTCGAGTCCATGTTGAGCGGTGTAACGGCACCACCACGCATCAAAATCCTCAGGTTCTGCCGAGTTATACCCGTTGTCTTCCCACCAGTAGCCTTCACCGTAGGCGAGGAGCATGGCTTGGTGATAGACACCATCATGCGGGTTTCCCACCGCATCGACCGATGTTGGTGGGATCTCATTGTCCATCCGTTCTGCAACGTGGCGCTCCGCCCGCTCAGGCGACCATCTCAGATAATGCGTGAGCACTCCAAACAGCAAGAACGCGTAGGTTCGTTGGTGATACACAAGCGACGTGCCATCACAGGCAGTGATCTGGATGTGATCCCGGCACTGTTCAAACATCACACTTTTTCGCTACAATGTTCGATATGGACACTCACATCACTCCAGGCATGATCACTGTTGACTGTACCGACGCACGGGCGTTGGCCCACTTCTGGTCCGAAGCCACCGGCGCTCCCATCATCATGGACTACGAAGGCTACTTTGTCATGGTAGGCACCACCCCCACCCTAGGTTTTCAACGCGTTGATGACCCCGCCCCAGGCAAAAACCGCGTGCACATTGATTTTCGTTCCCACGACCGCGAAGCTGCAGTGCGGAGGCTTGAATCGATCGGTGCGGTAGCTCAGAGCGTCGAAACCCTGCCAGACGGCAGCTTCAGCTGGACCGTCATGACCGACCCCGAAGGGAATTTCTTCTGCGTGGGAGACGGCACCGAACACTAGATCACCAATTTTTCCAGTTATGGAACCTTCGTGGTTTTTCGTCGGTCTAAGGAATTGACACACTCATGAAGACCACGGAGGAGGGGGCATGTCCACACTGGAAAATGTGGCAGCACGCATTCATGCTGACTTCGCGGAACTACTCTCCATTGTTGGAAACGCCCCCTCCCCCGACCTCGTGGTAGGCAACCTCGACCACATCAAAACCATCGAGCAGGCATGCAATATCAAAGCCTCATTTGATTCACTTGTCGCCTACTCCGCCGACCAAGCCATCAATAGGCAACTGATCACCGCCGACACCGCCACGGACTTCCTCATGGACGAGCTGAACCTATCATTTCAGGAAGCCAACAATCGCCTCCGACGCGGCTACGTTGATCATGCGCCCCTGCCGCAGGACACCGTAGAACCAGAAGCCGCCGAAATGCAACGGGAGCAAGCACGACAAAAAGCCATTGACGCCCACATCAGCGCCAGCAAACTCAACACCATTAACCAGGTCCTCGACAATCTTAGAGATGGCACCACCCCTGCGCGACACGACCTTTATCTGCAGGCTGTGAACGAAGCCGAGCATCGCAACGACCGCGACCTCAAAACCTGGGTGACAAAAGCAGTCCGCCGCGCCAACAAAACCGTTGCGGCTGACCCGCAGGAAACCATGAAAAAACGCAGGTTCACCATCTCCGGTCAAGACACCGATGGCAATCATCCTTTCTATGGCACCATGACCGCAGCCCAACAAGCCGTGATCACCGCAGCCATCACGCCTCTTTCCCACCGAGGAAGCCTAGTCAACGTCAGCGACAAAGAGGACACCCGGAGCCTCGCAGAACGCCGCATGGACACCCTCGCCTACATCTGCGAACAACACCTCAAGGCGACATCCGCTAATAATTCCTATGGCATTGCGTCACTAGTCATCTCGACCACAGCCGACGAACTCGCACATCTCACCGCAGCCACGGAACTACCCACCAACACAGGAACTCTCCTGAACCCCATCGAAGCGGCGGCGCTTCTAGGATCGCCCTACGACTTCCTGGCCATCCACGACCTGGATAACCCCGGTAACCTCAACCTCCAACGCACCCGGCGCAACGCGACAGCCTGGCAAAAACTCGCGTTATTCGTTCAGGAACTCGTGTGCTCGCACCCGGGTTGCGACGCCCCCGCCATCACGTGCGACCAACACCATATTGACGCGTGGAGCTTCGGCGGCACCACCGACCTGATTAACCTCACGCTACAGTGCCGACACCATCACAGATTCAACGACGACACAAAAACCAACGCACAACGCGGATACGCCACCCGGCTTACCGACGGCGATAAACGCGTAGGGTACGCTGACCCCGAGCACCCAGACACCGTGCTGCTGAACACAACATCAGCACATGACGAGTGCGCCGCCGAAAAACTACTATGTCAGCGAAGGCAGCACTAAACACCCCTCCCAGCAACTCTGAGAGGGGTACCAGTGCTGCATTTTTCAGCGTCCAGCTTTCTAGTTCAAGCCCGCGTAGGAATGCAGGCCCGACACCACAATATTGATGAAAAACAGATTGAACACCATCGTCGCAAACGCAAACACGTTGATCCACGCAGCACGCTGATCCCGCCACCCCGATGTAGCACGAGCATGCAGATACGCCGCGTACAACATCCACGTGATAAATGACACCGTTTCTTTGGGGTCCCATCCCCAGAACCTGCCCCACGCGGCCTCAGCCCACAACGCGCCCAAAACAACACCCAAGCCGAAAATCGGCAGCGCCCAAATCGCCGCACGATACGCGATCGCATCCAAGGTTTTAGCACTGGGCAAAGGCTTAGCGATAGCACCAAAGAAGCCCTTCTCCTGCCCCACCGGCTGCCATGATCGCAGCACGTACATCAACGATGCCAACCCCGAAATCAAACCAATACCACCGCCAATGGACACAGTGGACACGTGGAACGGGAACCAGAAAGACTGCAGCGCAGGAACCACAGGGCCTGATTGGGCATATAACTTCGTCCCGCCATAAAACAGCAGTGCCAGCACCGGGGTAAGCACCCACGGCCACACAATCCGGTACTCACGTCGCTGGAACACCACCGCAGCAATAGCCAACGCAACGAAAGTGGTGACCGACACATATTCATAGAGGTTGCCCCACGGGAATCTTCCTGCTGACAATCCACGCAGCACCACCGATGTGCCATGAATAATAATGCCCAACCACACGAGGCTCTGCGCCATACCACCAAACTTGTCAGCAGCGTCCGCGCGTGCCTCAAAAATGTCCTGCGGCTCCGACGCTCCAGTAATCTCATCCCCACCAGCCCCCACAAGAACCTTGGACTCACGGCGGGCGTCGATAAGCATCTGCTGCTTGACGTAATACACCAGTGACATGACTAACGCGACAATATAAATCGCGAAAGCTGCCTTGAATGCCAAATCAGAATAGTTGGCAAAAGTCTGGTTTACAGGCATGGTGATGACCTCTTTTGGCATGGTTATGAACTAGTACAAGACACTACCCGATCAGTCGTTATCCTCGTCGTCCTCTTCTAACTCCTCCGATGACTCCTCCGGCAGCCGCAGAATCGCCCGCTGAATACGCTCAAACTCCGCCCCCCAACCGGCGCGATCCGTCCGTGCCAGCCCGCCGATGGACACCGCTGTGCCTCCCGCAGTATCAGGCTGCATCCGCACCCACACGCGACGCCGCTTCACCGACACTGACCCCACCAAACCAATCAGGGTGACAACGGCGGCAACGAGCACCCACACTTGGGCTGGGTCGTGACTCACCTGAAGATTAGCAAACTCGTTGGCCCCATCGAACCGCACCACCGTACCATCGTCCAAGGTGACGCTTTCCCCCTCCATGAGATTGACGCGCTCGATTTTCTGCAGTTCACCAGAATGCGCGAGTCGTGGGTCCAAGCTGTAGATCGACTGCCCACGCCCATCATCTAAACCGGCGTTGCCACGGTACACATCAATGGCCACCCCTGGGTTGCGCATTGCAGGGAATGACGAACTCATAATATCCCCCTCGCCACCGCTGAACTCGGCGGTAGGAGCAAACAATCCCTGAATAGCCAGCTGTTTTTGACGGCGTTCAAACAAGTCCGAATACATTCCAGCCGGAGGATCAAAACGCAGCACACCTGATGACAAGAAAAACGTCGGATCGTCGGGGCGGAACTGCACCATCTGGGTGCGCGATTCACCGTTAGGCCAGGTCACTGTAAAACGCGGGGCATAGCCATGGCCCTGCAGGTACACGCGATCCCCGGCTATACGCAGCGGGTGGTTAACCCGCAGCCGATACTGCTCCCATTCATTGGTATCCGTAAAAACCTGATCCCCCTCAGCCCACCGCACATCAGAGGTAAACATTTTCGCCTGGCCGTTTGGCAGATAATCAGCGGAAAAGTCCTCCACCTTCACGCAGAACGGTTTCAGTTTCCCACCATCAAACAACGCACCAAACCGGAACGAATCATAGTTAGCCACCGCCGTGTTGCAGAACTGTGAATTCTCTGTCCCCGCAACCACAACCACTTGTCCCTCGTAGTAAAGCATGCGGCCCAAGCCAACAGCCACCAAAATACCCACCAAGCCGAGGTGAAAGACCAAGTTGAAAAACTCCCTGATGTACCCCTTCTCCGCTGACAGTGATGTCGCCCCGGCGCGATCCTCCTCCGGCGTGTAGCGGGCAACCCGCCAGCCTTTGAGCATGCCGGGTTGCACCACCTCATCAACAGCGCAGTCCACGACCCCCGAGGCATGCAACGGTAAGCGCGCCATATTTTTGGGGGCACGCACCGGAGGGGTTTTCATGGCGCGATAATGCTCCCAACTACGGGGAAGGATGCACCCAATAAGGGACACAAACAACAGCACGTAAATCGCGGTGAACCACACCGAAGAGAAGACATCATAGAGCTGGAGTTTGTCGTAGATTTCACCCACGCGACCGTTGTTGGCAATGTACTCATCCACTTTGTCAGCGTTGAGTGAACGCTGCGGCAGCAGCGCACCTGGTATCGCCCCCAGCGCAAGGAGAAACAGCAACACCAGCGCCGTGCGCATACTGGTCAGCCAACGCCACAGCCACCGAGGACCCGAAAGGGCACGGCGAAGCCAGGGGTTTTGTGCGGACATGTAACCTCCGTGTTATCTCACTACATTAGTGTGCTAAATCAGCGTGGTGCCATAGTCCACGGTCCATTGGCGCACCCAGGTGATGAAGTGCGCCCACTGCCCACTCACCAGTGCTATTCCCACAAGGATAAGCGCAACACCACCGGCGATTTGAATGGCGCGCGAGTGTTTCCGCAACCAGCCTACGCCACGCATGGCACGCGCTGACCCCAGAGCCACCACAAGGAAAGGCAACCCCAGCCCCAGGCAGTATGCGACAATCAGTACGATGCCACGGACAGCCGTCATCCCCTCTGTACCTGCGGAAATGGAAATAATAGCCGCCAAGGTGGGGCCAAGACAGGGAGTCCACCCCAGGGCAAAGACCGCCCCCAACAGGGGCGCCCCCACCCACGTGGACCAGCGCCGAGGATGGAAACGACGCTCGTTTTGCAGGGCAGGAATCATTCCCATGAACGCAAGGCCCATGACAATGGTGACCACTCCCCCCAGCCGCTGCAGCAGCTCAGCTTGCAGGGTAAGCGCACTAATGGCACCAAACACGGTGGCCGTTGCCAGCACAAATACCACGGTGAAACCCGCGATGAACATCAACGCCGCACCGGCAACCCGCCAGCGGTACTGTTGCCCACCCACGACCCCCGCGAGATAGGACATGTACCCGGGAACAAGCGGCACCACGCAGGGGCTGGCAAAACTGACGAAACCTGCGGCAGCGGCGGCCAGTATTCCTAGCAGCAGCGGCCCCGATGCCACGACGTCGGCAAACTGCGCACCAGTGCCACTCATTGCCCGTCCAGAGGTTCATCCAACAGGGGCTGTACGGTCTCCATAAGCTCCTTGGCGGTAATTTCTCTCACAAACACAGCTGCTGGGCGGTGCTGCCGGTCAAGCACGATGGTGGTGGGAACAACCGACGCGGGGACCCCACCCAAAGCAGCCGCAGTTTTAAACGGTGGATCGTAGATGCTGGGGTAGCTAATTCCGTTGTCTGTGACAAAGTCGCGCGCCGCCTCAGCCGAATGGTCCCGCACGTTAATGCCTAGCACTGTGCCACCTTTGCTGGAGATGGTCTCCTGAACTTCCTGCAGGTCATCCGACTCACTGCGGCACGGGGCGCACCATTGGCCCCACGCATTGAGCACCACGATCTGGCCCTTATAATCGTCAAGGCTGATTGTCTTCTCAGGATCCATGAGCGACTCACCACTGAAGTTCTTCACTGGCTTGCGTTCATTTTGCGGGTAGGTGACTTTGGTTTGTCCACCAGGAGCGTAGAACGTGAAAGTCCCGCCCACCGCCACAGCATCCTGTCCAGCAGTGTTATCTTCGCCGCAGGCGGCGAGCAGCAAACTGGCCGCCGCCAAGGTTGCGATCACGGTGTTACGCATGTCGTTTCTCCCGCGCGGGCTCGGTGTAGTAAATGTCTGTGATCACCTCATCATGAAAGACCAAAGACGTGACACTGGCAAGGTCGCATTGCCTGCTACCAGGATTGTGTGCGAGGGGCAGCTCCATGACCGCGCGTTGCACACACACAATCGGTAGCTGGTGGCTGACCAACACGGCTTCATGGCCCTCCGCCTCCAGTCGGGCACGCTCCACGGAATCCATCATGCGCTCAGCAATGTCAGTGTAATGTTCACCCCAGCTTGGCAAAGACGGATCACGCAGCATCGGCCAGCGCACCGGGTTCCACAATTGCGAACGCCAGCCGCGCACACGCAGCCCCTCCAGCTGATTTCCAGCTTCAATCAGCCCCTCATCCACAACGATCCCCAGGTTGAAGGTTTGCGCACAAGGCTGCGCCGTTTCCTGAGCCCGCTGCAGTGGCGACGCCGCGAGATACACGACGTCATGCCCACGCAGGGACGCAGCCGTGCGAGCGGCTTGGTTCCGGCCTCGCGTGGACAAGCGATAGCCAGGTAGACGCCCGTAGAGGATTTTTTCCGGGTTATGGACTTCCCCATGCCGGATGAGGTGAACAATGGTGGTGCTCATGTGCTCTTTCGCTATGCGTTCGTGTCGTGTGCGGCCGCCGCAGCCTTTGCTGCAGGAACCAATGCTTTTTCAATCTTGTCAAAATCATTGTCGGTGAGGGCACTGGACACAAACCAGGTCTCAAAAACCGAGGGCGAAACAAACACACCGTTGTCCAGCAGCGCATGGAAAAACGCTGGGAACCGGAAAGTGTCAGCCGCTTTCATGTCCGCAAAATTGTGTCCCTCGCCATCCGCAAACCGCACCGACAGCATGTTGGACGCCTGCTGGATATGGTGCGCAACCCCTTCTTTACTCAACGCCGTGCTGACAAGGTTACTCAGCAGGTCAGCATGCTTATCGACGGCGCGGTACACCTCGGGCGTCGCCAAGCGCAGCGATGCCATACCCGCCGCAACGGCAACCGGGTTACCAGACAATGTGCCCGCCTGATACACCGGGCCTTGCGGTGCGAGGTAGTTCATGATGTCGCGGCGACCGCCGAACGCGGCGGCGGGCAGCCCACCCGAAATGACCTTGCCGAAGGTGGTGATGTCCCCGGCCACCCCATCAACGCCGAACCAACCACTGTAGGACGTGCGGAACCCCGTCATCACTTCATCCATGATCAGCAACGCGCCGTATTCGTGGGCAATGTCACGAAGCGACTCATTAAAGCCCGGCAACGGTGCGACCGTCCCCATGTTCCCAGCCGCCGCCTCAGTAATGACGCACGCAATGCTATCGGGATTGTCGGCAAACACCTGGCGTACCGCCTCACTATCGTTGTAGGGGACCACAATCGTGTCCCCGGCAGTAGCTCCCGTCACACCTGGCGAGTCTGGCAGTGAGAGGGTTGCCACTCCCGAACCCGCAGACACCAACAACGAATCCACATGTCCGTGGTAGCAGCCCTCAAACTTCACGACCTTAGGCCGACCAGTAAATCCACGGGCCAGGCGCACCGCCGACATGGTGGCCTCCGTTCCAGAGTTCACCAGCCGGACTTCCTCCACGCTCGTGCGATCCACCACCATCGCAGCCAACTCCACCTCAGCGGTAGTAGGCGCACCAAACGACAATCCCTTCTCGGCGGCTTTGGTCACTGCCTCGACCACCTCAGGATGCGCATTCCCCATCAGCATGGGTCCCCACGAGCAGAACAGATCAACATACTCGTTGCCGTCCACATCAACGAGCGTGGACCCCGCGGCGCTGGCGATAAAGCGGGCTTGTCCCCCCACCGAGCCAAACGCCCGCACCGGGGAATTAACCCCACCGGGGGTGAGAGTGCGGGCGCGGTCAAACCATTCGGCAGAAAGGGAGGTGTTAGTCATGGCGACCATTCTAACCTCCCCACCTCCAGTGCTACCCCAGCAGTTCGTGCGCTGCCTTCCGTGCCCCCACGATCACGTTGGGAACACCCACGCCATCGGCCCATGCCCCAGCTACCCCGATCTGGGGAACGTTGGACAGAAGGGAACGCACCGTAGCAACACGAGCAAGGTGGTCGTGATCGTAGCGCGGCAGACCACCATACCAATGCTGCACAAATATTTCGGATGGTTCTCCCCTGTACCCGGTAACTCGGGTGAGGTCCTCCAACGCACGATCCACAAGGTCGGCCTCGGTGGTGTTGAGCAGAATGTTTTCCCCAAACCGCCCAAACGATGCTCGCACCAACGCCCCGCCACGTTCCCGCAGGTGTGGCCACTTATTGGAGGAGAACGTGAACGCCTTCACCTGCACGTCAGGTTCATCGGTGGCAACAAGAATGCCGGAATTATCGGGTAGCCCCTCAGTGTTGTCGAATTTCAGCCCCACCACGGCGGAACTGGCCAACTCTACTTTTTTCAATTCAGTACTGGCTTCCGGGGCGACAGTCCGGAGCAATAGTGCCGTAGTCGGTGCCGGGGTGGCCAACAGGATGCGATCGTATTTCTCCAGCATCTGCGGTGTTAATTCCGAAATAAACGAGTCGATATGAATGCTGGCCCCAGATTTTTCGGCCAAGGTCTCGTACAGTTCGGCATACCCACCACTAAATGTGGCAAACACCGGCCCCTTCCGCGGGCCGCGACGGGCAAGAAGCTTCTCGACGGCCCCGCTGACCGTGATCTTTTCCCCTGCCTCGGCCATCTCATCAAACATGGCGGCAAGCTGGGGAATGGTTGCCCGCACCCCCAGGGCGTCAGCACCACTGGAATACACGCCACCAAGCAGCGCAGAAACAACGTGATCAACAATGCCGTCACCATAGCGCTGGCGGAGCATGATACCAAGGCAGCGGTCTTCACCTACCTGCCAATCCAGCGATTCGCGGTTACGCTCGGCATCAATGTGCACCGCCTCCTCGGTGCTGATCAGTCCCTCAACGGCATCAGAGGTTGCAGGAATCCCCATGACTGTCTCGGTGGGCATGGCGTGCAGCTCACCGCCGGCGTAAATCGCTGGGCGCGCGTCCGAGGGGTAGACCACATGATCCCCGAGGCCAAGGGACTCGAAAAAGTCGGTGGCATCGGTGCGGACCGCAAGGTAAGCTTCGGCCCCCATGTCCACCGGGCCGTCGTTAAACGCAACGGTACGCAGCTTCCCGCCAATACGGTCGTCGGCTTCAAACACGTCGACCTCATGGTCGCGGAGTTCGTAAGCGGCCGTAAGCCCGGCAAGGCCCGCACCAATGATCGCGATCTTCATGGTTTAGTTCTCCTCGTGGATAATCGACACGGCCTCGGTGATAACACCAGGGTCTGTGGTGGGCAGCACGCCATGCCCTAGGTTGAAAATATGCTGACGCGCATGCCCCTCCTGGATGGCGACGCGGGCTTGGTGCTTAATCACAGCCACTTCCCGCGCGATGGCATCCCGACCAGCAAAAAGCATGGCCGGATCCAAGTTTCCCTGCAGCACCTTCGGTTCCACCATGCGCTGAGCAGCCTGGTCAAGAGGAACCCGCCAGTCCACGCCCATCACTTCCGACCCGGCTTCTGACATCACGCCCAGTAGTTCCCCCGTGCCAACACCAAAGTGAATCCTTGGCACGCGGGCGACCTCAGCGAAAATCTCCGTGGAGTATGGGAGCACATGAGCGCGGTAGTCGCGTTCAGTGAGAAACCCCGCCCACGAATCAAACAACTGTAAGGCGTCAATTCCGGCATTGATTTGAGTGGTGAGGAACCTCACAATCGTGGGAACCAACCGTCGCATCAGCGTATGCCAAGCATCCGGGTCGGAATGCATCATAGCCTTCGTTACATCATGGTTTTTGCTGGGACCGCCTTCCACCAGGTAACTCGCCAGGGTAAACGGGGCACCAGCGAAACCGATAAGAGCCTGCACTGGGGTGAGTTCTTCCGTAATCAGTCCAATGCCAGTAGCGACCTCATCCACATCATTCTCCAAAATGGGCAAGGCTGCCGCGTCACGGAGCGAGCGGATCGGCTGCGCAACCACTGGCCCCCGGCCGGGCACGATATCCACGTCCACGCCTGCGGCTTTCAGTGGCACCACAATGTCTGAAAACAAGATGGCGGCATCAACATCGTGCCGACGCACTGGCTGCATGGTGATCTCGGCCAGCAGTTCCGGCATGAAGCATGAATCCAGCATGGGAATGCCTTCCCTCACCTCACGGTATTCAGGCAAAGAACGGCCAGCCTGACGCATGAACCATACGGGGGTGCGGGTTGGGGTACGCCCTTGCGCGGCATCAATAAGCGGGGCGTTGGTGAGGGTGCGTGACATAAGGCCCATTATGGTGTTTTCTGCGCCAGCCACAAAGTTAGTGAAGCCTCAAAAACGTCGAACTCGATTGGACAGTGTTTCAATCACCAAGGACGAGCCGATCATCATGATTGTCGCGGCCATTGGGTGCACCACACCCATGACCGACAGCGACATGGCCACCACGTTGTACACCCAGGCAAACATGATGTTGCGGTCAGCAACCGCCGTGACCCGGCGCGCCAGGCCGAAAAGCTCGGGAATGGATGAGACGTCGTCGCGCAGCACCACCACGTCCGCCTCGGCGAACCCCAGCGATTCTGGGTTGCCCATGAGGATCCCCACATCGGCGACGCGCATGCAGTCCAGCACGGAGGTTTCACCCACCAACGCCACATTCGCGCCACGGGCGTGAACGCTGCGCACGGCGATTTCTTTTTTGCCGAGGGCAATGCCTGCCAGGACTTTAGAAATACCAAGGTTGTCGGCGAATCGACGGGCGACTGGGTAGGTATCGCGGGAAAGCATGACTGTTTCCACACCCATCTTTTCCAGGTCTGACACGGCGTTGGCTGCGTCGTCTTTGACACTGTCATACAGGGTGATGACGCCGCGGGGTTTGTGCTTCCAACTCACAACCAGGGGCGTACCACCACTGGTGGCGGCTGTGGCGAGTTTGCCTTCCAGGGAGGATAGGTCACGGGGACGCCACAGCGTCGCATCGACTTGCCGCATTTCAATGTCCCCGTCCCCGTTTTTAAGGGGAATTTCAATGAGGCCGGTGTAGCTCCCGTCCTTGGTGATGTGGGCATGGGAGACATCTATCCAGTGGGGGACTTCTTCGCCACCCGTTCCGGCATCACGCGCCTCCCTGGATGCGCGGACGAGGGCTCGGGACACCGGGTGACGGCTTTCCATGGCCAGGGCACCGGCTACACGCAATACCAGTTCAGGGTTTTCTCCGCGTGCCGCCGTCACGGTTTCTACGGTCATGTCACCTTGGGAGAGGGTACCTACGCGATTGAAAATGATGGCGTTGACGTCCACCAATTCCCGCATGGTGTCACCGTTTCGGACCAGCACCCCGCGTCGGGCGCTTTTTTCAATGCCGAACCGCATGGCCAGCGACGTGGACAATGCCAGCGCCACCGGGGCTACACAAGACAGTATTGCCAGTGCAGTGGAGAAGGCTTTGTTGATGTCACCGCTGATAAACCACCAGAGCAGAAAATCAACGGCGGCAAGCCCTAATGCCGCGGGAACCAGCATGGAGGCGCTACGAGTGGCCAGCTGTGCGGTGCGGTTTTCGTGGTGTGCGGCTTTTTCCACCCAGCGTTTCATTGCCGCCAGCCGGGTGCGGGAGCCGGTGCGTTGGACGCGGATTTTCAGCGGTCCTCCGCGGTTGATTCCACCTGCGTACACCTGCGAATTCACTTTGACCGCAATTTCGTCGCGGCCGCCACCAATCAATCCGGGTTCAACAGTGGCGGCACCACCGATGACGTGGCCGTCAACCGGGATGACGGTGTTGGTGGGCACGATGATGTCGTCTCCCATGCGGATTTCTTGAATGGGGATGGTGTATTTGACGGGTTTGGCGCTGTGTGGGTCTTTGCGCACCACCACGACTTCTTTGAGTAACCCCTCTGTGGGAAGAGCTGACTGTAGAAGGCTGGTCCGGCCCTTGCCTGATAGGAAACGCCCAATCAGCAGCAGCACCGTCACGCCGCAAGCAACATCCAGAAACAACGATCTGTGTTCGTGTGTCATGGGGATAATCAGCATCACTGCGGACCACACATAGGCCGCAATGATGGCCACCGAGCTAGCTGCGTCTAAGGCAGGCAGTCCGCGCCGCAGCCCAGCCAACGCGGCCCGGTGAAATGGCCACGCTCCCCACAACACCACAGGAGTAGCCAAGATAAGGCAAGCCCACTGCCAGTCGGGGAAGCGATTGAGTACCAGAACGGGGATGGAGAGCAGGATGCTCAGGACCAACCGTTCCGGGGTGACCAACGTCCGTGGGGTAAACAGCACGTCGGTGGATTGCTGAAGGCGTTCCTCGCGTGTACGTGTGTGCTGCGGGTTGTCGGGTTTCTTTCGCAGTGGTGTCGTCTTAGCGGCGGACTTCCGGTGAGCAAGGAGTCGGTTCCTGCGGTTTTGAATTTCCAACCGCTCTGCGCGGCGCTGTAGGGAGCTGCGTGTGAGTTCCGCTGACACCCCCAGATCAGCCAATACCATCATGATGTCTTCTGGCGAGACATCATCGGGTGCGGTGATCCACGCCATGCTGGTGGGATAAATGACGGATGCACTCACTCCATCAATGGCGCACAGGGAATCTTCCAGTTCGCGAACCTGTGCTGCACCTTTTATGCCGTGAAGGTGCAGTGAGAAGGTCGTCAAACCGCCTCCAGAACGGCGGGCAAGCCTCAACTGGGGGCTTTCCTCAGAAAGGGTTTCTGTACTCAGCCCGGCTTTATGGGCTGCCGCTTTTGCCTCAGCAATAGCCTGTTCAACGTGGCGTTCAGAGGTCTTCAAGCCAGTATCTAAGCCGTCGTGCACTGCCACACAACTCCCCTACCTTGACATCCATTCAATTGAATCTTTACGCGCTCCGAAGATAATTGCAAGCACGGCAAACACTGCTACCACAATCTGCACGGCACCATCAATAAGGAACAACCAGCCCTGCTGCTCCTCAAAGAAAACAAGGCCGCCACGCAACGCCACATATGCGCCGAAGAAGACGAGAAGCCGCAGCCGCCACGATACAGCCAACCACACCACAATCCCCAAAAGGGACAGGGCGAAAACCAGCGCGATCACACTTGACACGGAGATAAAAAAGTCCAGTGTGTTTTGGGGCATGCTCGGATAATATTGCCGCATCTCGGAGCGAATATCACTGGGATCGACGAAAGCACGCACAACACCCAGTAGTTGGTGCACAGCCTCCATAGCGACGGCCGCTAGCCACATGCGCCTGGCCAGCCACAGCGATTCTGGGCGTTCAGAGCGCGTTTCGTGCATGTTGTTCATCGCCGAAAACTTCCTCCACGGTAGCCCGAAGTTCTTTACAGATGGCCAGTGCCAAGTACACCGAGGGAGAATAGCTTCCCTTCTCCACATTCACAATGGTTTGCCGGGACACACCAACACGCTGCGCCAACTCGGCCTGTGACAATTCATGCCAGCGGCGCAGTTTGCGCACCATGTTTGTTTTTGATGGTGATTCCACGGTGACCCCAAGGCTGGCAATCTAGAGTTTCTGCGCCACCTCAGTGGCAAAGTAGGTGAGAATCTGGTTGGCACCAGCACGTTTGATGGACAGCAGCGACTCCATCATCAACGCCTCACGGTTACCCCAGTGTACCGCCGACTGGATCATGGCATATTCCCCTGAGACCTGGTACGCGGCAACAGGAACGGTGGATATGTCGGCCACGGCCCGGAGCACATCGAGGTACGGAAGCGCCGGTTTGACCATGACAAAATCCGCGCCCTGCTCAATGTCAAGCTCCACTTCCAGCAGTGATTCCCGCGCATTGGCGGGGTCTTGCTGATAGGTTGTGCGGTCGCCGTGCAGGGACGACCCCACTGCGTCACGGAACGGACCGTAGAAGGCCGAGGCGTATTTCGCGGAGTAGGCCATGATGGCCACATCGATGTATCCGGCATCATCAAGCGCATGCCTGATGGCCGCGACTTGGCCATCCATCATGCCCGAGGGGCTCACAATGTGTGCACCAGCCTCCGCCTGAGCGACCGCCATTTTTTGGTAGAGCGGTAGGGTGGCATCGTTGTCCACCACGCCGTCCTCGGTAACCACTCCGCAGTGGCCATGGCTGGTGAATTCGTCAAGGCAGGTGTCCGCCATGACCATGATGTCGTTGCCGAATTCCTCCCGCAAGGCACGCACCCCGCGGTTGAGAATGCCCTCTGGGTCCCAGGCCCCTGAACCGATGTCATCCTTGTCGGTGGGAACACCAAACACATCCACACACCGCACTCCCGCGTCCAATGCGTCATGCACGGCCCGCAGCATAGAGTCCCTGTCATGTTGGAACACCCCGGGCATGGAGGGGATTTCCCTGTTCACGTCCGCGTAGAACAGGGGCAGGATGAGGTCGGAGGCACCGAGGCTGGTTTCGGCAACCAACTCCCGCATGGCTGGGTGCTGGCGGAGGCGGCGGGGGCGACGAATCACTGGGTTTTTGCCTTTCGTGAGCGGCGTTTTTTCCTAGGTGGCGGAAGTTGGCCTGCGGCGCGCAAACCGGCAACATGCTCCGCCAGGGCGTCGACAAGCTCGTCCACCCCGGCGATCTCTGGCTGCACGTCCACGCGTAACCCTAGTTCGCGGGCAGTGGCGGCGGCCATGGGGCCGATACAGGCAATGATGGTGCGTTGGTGTGGTTTACCTGCGATACCCACGAGATTGCGCACGGTGGATGAAGAGGTGAAGCACACGGCGTCGAAACCCCCAGACTTGATCATGTCGCGGATTTCGGCGCTGGGCGGCGCAGCACGAACGGTGCGGTAGGCCACAATGTCTTCAACCTCCCAACCGAGGTTGGCCAGCCCGTCTACCAGCACGTCGGTGGCGATGTCGGCGCGGGGCAGCAGCACGCGGCCCACAGGATCTAGGTCTTCGTCGTATTCGGGGAACACCTCCACCAACCCGGCGGCGTTTTGCTGAGTGGGGGACGGCAGCAACTCGGGGGTGATACCGAGTTCCCGGATGGCCGCAGCCGTTTTGGTACCCACGGCGGCGATCCGCACCCCAGCGAAACTGCGGGCATCCAGGCCAAATTCGGTGATTTTTTCCCACAGGGCACTGACCGCGTTGACACTGGTGAGCACCACCCATAGGTAACGTCCCTCAACAATGCCTTTGACGGCGCGTTCCATTTGCTGCGGGTTGCGGGGCGGCTCCACGGAAATGGTGGGGACTTCCTGCGGAATGGCACCATGCCCCGCAAGCCGGGTGCTCATTGGCCCAGCCTGCTCCTTGGCACGGGGGACCAGCACCCGCCAGCCGTACAACGCGCGGTTTTCCCACCACGAGTATTTCGAGCGGTCGTCGACACCCTTGCCGAGGGTGACCACCAGAGAACCCTGCAGGTCGGCATCCAATTTGCCGAGGGTACCCAGGGTGGCGTCGTGGGTGCGTTGCAAGCGCGTGGTGCCGTTGACCGTCACCGACACGGGTGTGGTGGCGGAGATACCGCGGTCACTGAGTTCCACGGAGATTTTCGGCAGGTCCAGGGCCGTGGCCTGCAGCACCAGGGGCTGCGGGGCTTGGGCCAGCTGATCCCAGTCGACGTTTCCACTGGTGATGTCCGTTTCGGTGTAGGTTGAACCCAACGCAATACCCGCAAACACCGGCACGGTGGATGGCACCGACATGCCCGGCACCACCTGAAACTCCACGCCAGCGTTGGCTACGGCCTGGATTTCAGCAAGCACAGCCTCGTTGTTGAGGGGATTGCCCGCAACCAGCCGGATCACATCATGCCCCGCCGCCACTTCGTCCGCGAGCTGCTGGGCAATCTTCTCTGGCGCACCAGAGACTTCACGAATGTCCGCCGCTGTGGGCGCGGGCGGCCGCGGAGGACGACGCCGCGCCCCGTTCGCTTTTGCTTCCGCACACAAACGTTCGTACGCCTCGTCGGCAGCCTTGAGCACGTCTTCCGGCACCGCCAGTTCACTACCGACGACCGCGCGTACACCGTCCAGCACCTGCGGATCGGTGAGCGCCACTGCGGTGCGGCCCAGCACCTCCCGGGCCCTGACCGTCAAAAGGTCAGGATTACCTGGGCCTGCGCCGACGAAAATGACATTTCCCGGCGCAGGTGAAGAGGCAGTGTCGTTACTCATGTAGTTCTTTTCTTGTCGGCTTTGTCCGTAAACATGACACAACACCCCACCAGAACACGATTAACGGGACCGTATCACTCATGGGGCGTACACATGTGGTATGTCAACGATAAAGCATCACAACCAAGTATGCGAATGCGCAGTTAAACAGCATCACGCCGCGACAGCACTGCACAGGCAAAAATATTTCTCAAAGTAATATTTTAGACTGGAGGCATGCGCTACGTTGTCCTAGGACTCCTCATCTTCGCCCCGCGAACCATCTACCAGCTGAATAAACAATTCCAGGTGCTGCTGTTTTACCAGGCCAGCCTGGGCAGCATCCGCACAGCGCTGCAAACCCTAGTGCGCGACGGCAACGCCACCGTCACGGAAACCATTGAGAACGGTCGACTGAAAAAAATCTACTCCCCGACCGAACGTGGCATTGCAACCTTTCAGGAGTGGATGCACAGCCCTATCAGTGGCTCCAACCTGGATACCGCCATGCTGTCGCGGCTCTATTTCCTGGGGCTTATCGACGCCCCGTCCGACCGCCACACCATCCTCACCATGATGCTCACACGCGCCCAGAAAGAACTCGCAGACCTAGAATCACTGGACCGCGAACTCCCGACGCTCCCCCACGAGCACCGCTTCCAGCGGGCCACTCTGGACTACGGCATCGCCACTACGGCATTCTGCGTGAAGTTTCTTCAGGATCTCATCACATCGGAAGCGCCCTGAGCCAGTAGTTCCCTGGCCACCCGTTCCCCCAATTCCGCCGCCTCCGAAACGTCGCTCATAGCGCTGTGAATGAGCTGGCGGCTACCGTCGAGAGCAAAGACCCCGGCGCGCAGTTCCAATCGCCCTGCACGGATGTCAGCGAAGGCGGCGACGGGGGCGGTGCACCCAGCTTCGAGGCAACTCAGCAGGGTGCGTTCCGCAGTGGCACGGACGGTGGTATCTGGGTCGGCAAGGAAATCAATGGCGGCGACGGCACGGGCGTCGCCACTGCGGCATTCTACGGCGAGCGCACCTTGGGCGGGGGCCGGCATGATAATGTGCGGGTCGAAACACTGGGTGGCACGGTCCAGCATGCCGACGCGTTCCAGCCCGGCGCAGGCCAGGATGACGGCGTCGAGATCCTGTCCGACGCGGCCCATCCGGGTGTCAATGTTGCCGCGCAGGGGCTGAATGTCCAGGTCGGGACGAAGTGCCAGGAGCTGGGAGATGCGCCGGGGCGCGGAGGTTCCCACGCGGGCCCCGTGCGGCAGGGTGTCCAGGGTATGGTTGTCGCGGGCGATGAGGGCTTCGCGGGCGTCGGCACGCGGGGGCACCACGAGATGGAAGCGGGGGTCGGGGCTAGTGGGCAGGTCTTTGAAGGAGTGCACGGCAATGTCGCAGTCGCCGTCGTGCAGGGCTTCGCGCAGGGCCTGGGTGAACACCCCAACACCGATGCGCTCGACGGGCGCTTGTGAGCGGTCGCCGGGGGTTGAGATGATGGTGAGTTCGGCGGGGTAGCCTGCGGCGATGAGGGCGTCGCGTACGTGCCCGGCCTGGGTGGTGGCGAGCATGCTGCCCCGAGTGCCGATGGTCAGGGTCACAGTTGTTCCTCCAGGCCGAACAGCTCCTGCAGCGCCGAATCATAGGACACGGTGCCGGAGCGCGCCGCGAGTTCCTTGGCACGCACGGTGGGCTGGTGCAGAAGCTTGTCGACGACCCGTCGCACGGCGCGCCCAACTTCCTCACGGTCCGACTCGTCCATGGTGGGGGTGCGCTGCCCGAGGCGTTGCAGCTCGGTGTCCACCAGTTCGGAGGCCATCTTCCGCAGCGCCGCCACGGCGGGTACCACGTCCCGAACGCGTTGGGCGGAGGAGTATGCCTCCAGTTCCTCGGCGACGATGGCCAGCGCCTGGGATTGCTGTTCGTCGGGGTTGCGTTGCTGGGTCTGATGTAGGCTTTCGATGTTCACCAGTGAAACTCCATCCTGGTCGGTGACGGTATCGTCAATGTCCCTGGGCAGCGACAAATCGATCAGCATGACGGGGTGCGTGACGTTTGCCACGTCGTCTGCGGTGATGGTGAAAGAATCCGCGCCGGTGGCGGACACCACGAGATCCACCCGCGCTAGCGCTGCGGCACGGTCGGCGAAGTCCACAACCTCAGCAGGCACGCCTGCCTCCCGCGCATGCTCTGCGAGAATTTCCGCGCGGCTGCGGGTGCGATTGGCCACAATCAACTTATCGACGCCCAGTTTGCCCAGGTGCGTCGCAGCCAGCGAGGCCATCACGCCCGCACCGAGCACCAACGCGGTTTTTCCCTCCAGGGTGTTGTTTTCAGTGTTGTTGTCACCACCGAGTCCCATGCGCCTCATCGCTTCGGCGCAGGCAAACGACACCATGGAGGCCCCTGCGTCATCAATGTCGGTTTCCGAATGGACCCGCTTGCCCGTGTGCAGGGCGCTTTGCGCCAATGCGTGCAGGGTTCTACCCACCGTGTTGTTGGAATTGGCCTGCTGGTAGGCACTACGCACCTGCCCAATAATCTGCTGCTCCCCCACCACCATGGAATCCAACCCGGAGGCCACCACGAGCATGTGCTCAGCTGCGGCATCGGCGTGATGCACATAGAGGTGGCGACGCAGCACCTCGGTGGGCAGCCCGCTTTCCTGATGCAACACCTCAACCACATCGTTCACCCCAGTGTGGAAGCTGGAGGTGACAGCGTACACCTCCACCCTGTTACAGGTGGATACAATCATGGCTTCCGTGAGGGAGGGTCGGTCTAGGAGGGCACGTGTGGTCGCACTGCAGGCCTCATCAGTCATGCTGACCTGCTCCAACACAGACACGGGTGCCGAACGATGCGACATGCCCACCACAAGCACGCTCACCCTCACTCCTTTTCATCAACCTTATGGACTACCCCGTCGGTTGCCCTCAAGATCACAAAACAACGGTAGTCGGGGGCGCTAATTACCACAACAAAGCCTCAGCTAACTCCTCAGAATCAACCTCCCAACAGGCAAATTCTTCCCCATCCACTACTACCACCGGCACCCTGTCCCCAAATTCCATGGCTAATGATGCGTCCGTGTCTACATCCACCACGGTCAGGTGAGCGTCAGCTGACGCCACCACCGGGGTGATCTGCTCCCGCACACGCTCACACGAACCGCAGGTCCGCCGCACCATTAACTCAACCACATGCATCGCTGTACCCTCATTGCTTTACGATGAAACAAGATCATGCTTACTGGAAGGTACCACCGCGAGTGAACACGCCCAACGAGAACATTGCGATCCCCGGCACCCCGGAGGACTTTCTCGCATCCCTCGCGTCGTCCGCGTCCCGTGGCAACCTCCGACGTTTCCTGGAAGAAACAGTACTACCGCCCGTGGGCGACCGGGAACAAAAAGCGGCAGGCGAAGCAGCCGCAGCGGCGGCGGTGGCACAAACCTATGGCCTAGACCTCAACGACTTCACCTCTGGCATCGAATCCGTGTCCGGCGCGTTTGAAGCCGCAGGGGGCGGGCACGTAAGCTTCCCCAACCCCGACATCCCCCAAGACCACGGTGCTGCCGCGTTTTTCGACGTCGACAACACCCTCATTCAAGGCGCCTCCCTCATCGTGTTCGCCACGGGACTCGCCCGCAAACGCTACTTCAACCTCCGGGAAATCCTGCCCGTGGTGTGGAAGCAAATAAAATTCCGCATCACCGGATCTGAAAACGCCGACGATGTGGCGGAGGGGCGACAACAAGCCCTGGAATTCATCGAAGGGCGGTCCGTGGACGAACTTGTGAGCCTGTGTGAGGAAATCGTGGACACTCACATGAGTGAAAAAATTTGGCCCGGCACACGGGAACTCGCCGAAAAACACCTCGCCGCCGGGCAGCAAGTGTGGTTGGTCAGCGCCACGCCCGTGCAGTTGGCACAGATCCTGGCACGCAAACTGGGTTTTACCGGGGCGTTGGGAACCGTCGCCGAGGTCAGAGACGGAAAATTCACCGGTCGCCTGGTGGGTGACATCCTGCACGGCGCTGGAAAGCAGCACGCGGTGGCGGCACTCGCGGCCGTCGAAAAGCTGGACCTCCTGCGGTGCGCCGCCTACTCGGACTCGATCAACGACATTCACATGCTGTCCATGGTGGGCACTCCTGTGGCCATCAACCCAGATTCCGCCCTACGCAAGGAAGCTATCCGGCGGGGCTGGGACATTCGGGACTACCGCAGCATCAGGAAGGCCATCCGAACCTTTGGGCTACCAGCCCTGTTTACTGCCGCATTCGGCTGGCGGTTTCTACGCAAAGGCACCTAAACGGGCCCATAAAAGCATGTAAGGGCGACACCACGCGCAATTACTACACGCGGTGTCGCCCTTACTGCGAGGCCAGAAGCCGCCGAAGCGGCCCGCACAACCCTACTTGCCGAGTTTCCTACGCTGAACGCGGGTGCGACGGAGCAGTTTGCGGTGCTTCTTCTTGGACATACGCTTGCGGCGCTTCTTAATGACTGAACCCATGGGGTTTCCTCGCTTTTAATGTTGATACGTACAAATACCTGTCGGCCTCAAAAATCGACACGAATGTGTCCTATCATAGGCCGCCACACGCTGGGAGACAAAAAGTCTAGCCCACGTTGTAGTACGAGGAATCCAGGTACTCGTTCACTGCCTTCTCATGCACCCGGAAGGAGCGTCCCACGCGGACGGCAGGCAACTCTCCCGAATGCACCAGGCGGTACACCGTCATCTTGGACACGCGCATGATCTCGGCGACCTCTGCGACAGTCAAAAACGTTCCGTTATCTTCATTAGTCATTTTCTCTATACCCTTCATGCAGAGCGCGCTGCAGGCTTCCCCTCCTGCAGAACAGACACGCACGTGCTTAAAACAGCCTACCGTGATTTCTGTGACTATTGCGACAAGAGTGGCAAAAGCGCACTTCACATCGCCCCTGAAGCCTCAAGTAGTACTCGAGACATTTTGCTAAAAGCACATGTTAACCCTACAAAATAAAAAATAGCGTTGGGGGTAAAAATCCCAACGCCACGACACGCCGATTTGGCCGATGTCAGCTCCGCTACCCTTGCCCCAGCTCCCTGGAACGTCGTGCGGAAGCCTCCGTGGCGCGATACATCGCTGCGCGGATACCGCCCTCTTCCAGAACGCGGATCGCGGCAATCGTCGTGCCCCCGGGAGACGCCACATGGGAACGCAACTCGTATGGCTCCGCATCCGGCTGCGACAGCATCGCACCCGCACCCGACACCGCACCCACCGTCAAACGCTTCGCCAAATCTCGGCTGAGGCCCAAACTGACGCCCGCGTCAACCATTGCCTCTGCCACCAAGAAAATGTAGGCAGGTGCCGAACCAGACAGGGCTGTGACGGCATCCATGTGGGTCTCCTCAGTAACCACCACATCGCCCACCATGCCCAGCAACTCCACAATGGAATCCAACTGCTCTTCAGACACAAACCGCCCGGGAACAACCACGTTCATACCCTCACCCACCAGCATCGGGGTGTTCGGCATGACACGCACCACCGGGGTACCCGCCGATACGGCGTCCTCCAGCTGCTTGAGGGTAACGCCGGCGGCCATGGAAATCACGGCCGTGTCGCTCTCGTTATTGTCAATAAAATCCGCGAGGTCGGTCAGCACAGGCACCGTGTCCTTGGGTTTCACACACAGGAAGACCACATCCGTACCGTCCGTGGCCTGTTGGTGATCCACAAAATCGATGATGCCGTACGCCTCAACGAGTTCCTTGCCGCGCTCGGGGCGTCGATTAGCCACGTGAATATCTTTCGGCGGCACACCACCGGCGATGAGCCCGGCGATGAGCGCCTCGCCGATCTTGCCGCCGCCGATGACAGCGATCTTAGGCATCTAGAACCCCACGATCGCCAGTGGTCCGAAGGTCACCGCGAGACCCGCAGCACCAGCCAGCACCATACTCAGGCCGTCACGCTCGGTGCGCAGGGCATGCACGATACCGACAATGGCGCCGGTGGCGGCCACAGCCAACAGGGCAGTGATGATCTTGGACATGTTCGCCCATAGCATCTCAAAACCCTTGAACAGACCCACACCCACAGCAATGGCGATGATCACCATCAGGACGACACTCAACACCGACACTTTCTGGTTGTCGTTCGCGTCAACCTCGTCGAGTTCGTCGTCTTCGTCGAAGGCGTCCTCCTCGTAGGTCTCCTCATCATTAAAGTCGGGATCGAAGGCGTCGTCTTCTTCGTCGAATTCGGAGTCAGACTCCACGTCCTCCTGGGCGGGAACGGCCCTGAAGGTGGCACTGTCGACTGCGCGAACGTCTGCACTCGCGTCGTCGTCGACATCAGCCTCAGCCTCGGCGTCATCACTTACCTCGGGGAACTGACCAGTGCGGGTCTTCTCAAAGGTGCCGGTGGCAAAACCGACGCGCGATCCCACAAAGGCGGTGTCATCCACCCGGTCAAGTTCTTCGGAGTCGTAGCGGTCCGGGAGAGCGTCTTCCACTGGTGCGATGGAGTCGATGGACTCGTCGGCGAAGTCCTCGTCGGCATAATCTTCGTCGGCATACTCATCGGAAGCATCGTAGCCTTCTGGACCCGAGATGTTATCGCCTGCAAAAACGACTTTCGTGACAATTTCTTCATCTTCCGCGCCGCTACCCTCATTATCGGTTAGCGCATCGTCGTCAACGCTGCGCTGGGGGCTGTAGGAGACACCCGAATTACTGTCGGTAGCGCCGTATTGCGCAGACCCATCATTCTCGTCATCACCGAGGAGTTCCGCCGTCAACGCCGGGAACGATCCCGTGGTGAGCCGCACCGGGTCATCCTCGGTGACCACGCTCAGCACCATCGTTTCCTCATCAGTGAGGGAATCATCCAGGTCATCTAGATCATCCACGTCGGAGGCATCGGCCACGCCGGTGTCCTGCACCGATGGGGCGGATGGCTCAACCATCACCGGTTGCGGAGCTTGGGGTGCGGGACGAGCCGGCGGTTCGCGATGGGCTTCACGCATGCCGCCGGAAGCCCCGGCGGCGGCCCCCACCATAGTGTCGGACGTTGCCGAATCAACCGAGGCAGCGACCTTTTCTTCAACCCTTTCCTGCGGGGCGTCCAGCGGCACACTGGAGTGCTTGGATTCCGCGGGTTTTTTGTTCACACGGGGGATGGATCCGGTTAGTTCCGCGACGGAGACTCCACCCTCATCCAGGCTCCGGCGGCGGCGCGGGCGGGACTCCCGCGGGGAGTTTCCCTCCTGCGCAGCGCGCGCCATAAGTTCCGCGACGGTGAGTTGTTTGTCACTCATTTTCGCGTCCTTTCTCGTCCAATCCCTTGTCAATACGCCGCAAGATAACTCCTTCACGCAGCGCCCATGGGCAAATTTGCAGCTGTCCTAAGCCAAGCGCACGCATGCTAGCTTCTGCAACTAGCGCACCTGCAACACTGTGCTCTAAGCCCGAACGCACATCCGCTAGGGGCGGCGTGGTATCGGCGAGTCGGGCGAGGGTGCGGGAGGTTGTGGATGTGCCAGCAGCGCGGCGCATGTATCCGCTTGCGCGGAGGGCACGCACTGATTCTGCCGTGACTGCCGTCTCGCGCAGAATATTTATTTTTTCGCGTGTTGGCGAGGCTGTGTCACACCATTGGTGGGTGTTCCGCGCCGCACCATAGGTGAGGGGAAACACGGCGTCTGGTTGTTCGTCCGCTTCGTCTGTGGACAATTCCAAAGATCGCCCCCTAGTGTCAAGGCTGCCATCAAGAATGCGAAGGTTGGTCACACGTTCCGCTACCCAACCGTACCATCGTCGTACCAAAGAGCAGGAGGGACGCAGGTGAGCACGGTGTATCGCACCCACCGCTACCAGCGGATTGGCAGCTTTTTCCTCATCCGTAACACCTAATCGCACACTACAAGGGTAGACGGTCTACCGTTACGAAGTGTGTATTGCCCGCAAACGCCGCCCGTGTTCCTTGGTTTTCCGGCCGACTCGCCGGCCGCCGCGTCTATCCGTTCTGGCGCGGAACTTCCACCGGATTTTCCCCGTGATTGGTTTGAATTTACCCACCCAGAGGACCCGCTTCATGTGTTCAGTTGCGACCTCACGTGGCTGGAATCCCACTGGGGTTGTGGGTTCGGCACACCGGCGTGTCGCGGCATTGATAGCACCTCCCCGTCGGTGGGATGTTGCAACCACGGCGCGTTTATGTGCGACGAGGAGGATCGGGAACAGCTTCTCGACGCCGTGCGCCGCATGCCGGCGCGGTACTGGCAGCTGCGCCCGACGGGCGTCGATACGCACCTGGAACCGGAAGAGTTAGAGCCGTGGCTGGAATGGGACGAACTGGATGATGAACCCGCACTGCGCACAAAAGTGGTGGATGGGGCATGTATTTTTGCCAACCGGGACGGCAGCGGGTGCGCGCTGCACCAGTGGGGTGTGGACAACGGCGAGGATTTGACGGTGGTGAAGCCGGAGGTGTGCTGGCAGTTACCGCTGCGTCGGCTGGAGGATTACGAAGAGCGCACGGACGGGGAGGAGATTCTGCGCACCACCATCACCGAATATGATCGGCGTGGCTGGGGCAACGGTGGGGAGGATTTTGACTGGTACTGCACCACTGCGCCTGCATGTCACCAATCACAGGATCCGATTTGGGTGAGCCACGAGCATGAGCTGCGGGTACTCATGGGCGATGGCCCATACGAGGTGCTGGCGGAGCATTGCAGGGCCAGGAAAGCGGCGGCGAAAGCGCTATCTGCACAGCTCACAGCGGACGAAGCCGCCACCGCGTTTAATACCCATCCCGCTACCCGGTTACGATATGACAATAAAATGTAAATAAAAAACATAATTTGTCTGGAGTTCCCATTTCCGCCCGCCATCGCCTACCGAAACCCGCTCCACCACCAATGCGGAGAATCACCCTGCGCACAGCAGCTGCAAATAAGATAAGAATGCTGCTCACGGTTCTTTCGGTTGCTTTGGGTACTGCTTATATATCTGGATCGTTGATTCTTACGCAATCCTTGGAGGAATCTTTCGCTTCTATCGTGGACTCGGGAGTAGACGGCATTGACGTAGGGCTTGTGGGCAGCGCCAGCTCCCCTCACGGCGTGCCGCTGTCTGTGGTGTCGGAGCTAGCCGCCCGCCCCGACGTTCGGGCGGTTAACGTCACTGGTGACGGTCCGGGCACCCCCTCCGGAACTCGGCGATCCGGACAAAGTTCGCTGGTCATCACAGGTTCCGACGGCCGCCCCCTCCAGGCAGGCTCCTCAGGGGCACACCCACTCGCCGCCTACCCTTTTGACGCCTACGTGGGGCGGCCGCCCATCGTTGTGGAAGGCACAGAGCCCCGCGAAGCACATGAAATTATGCTGAACTCCTCCGCAGCGAAACGGGGAAAATTACATGTTGGTGATTCAGTAACGGTCATCACCAGTTCGGAACGCCTCGACGTCACCATCAGCGGCATCTACGACATCCCCCGCGACACCGCCGGGTGGATCGGCGTCATGTTCACGCCCGAACGCTACCTCGAACTCTTCACCGACGGTCGGTACGCCTCCCAGGTGATCATTTCCGCCGCCGATGGCGTCTCCCCCATGGACCTGCGCAACAGCCTCGGCCAACAGTACCCCACGCTGACGCCACTACTGCCCGAACAAATCGCAGAACGACAATCCGGCGACTACGTCCGCCAGCTCGGCTTCATGACCTACATGCTCGCCGCCTTCGGCGTCATCGCCCTGTTCGTCGGGTCGTTCATCATCACCAACACCTTCGCCATGATCCTCGGCCAGCGCACCCGAGAATTCGCCCTCCTGCGCAGCATCGGGGTATCCGCGCTCCAGGTACGCACTTCCGTGTTCGCCGAAGCCGCCATTGCTGGGGTTATTGGCTGCATCACCGGCATCGCCGTCGGCATATCGCTGGTTGTGGTGGTGATTAATGTGCTCAACCAGGTTGGCGACGGGCTCTCCGCCATCTCTCTTACGTTCACCCCCAAGGCCATCATCGTCCCCTTCACTGTTGGCATGATCATCACCATCATCGCCGCCGCCGAACCCGCACGTCGGGCCGGATCACTCCCGCCTATCGACGCCCTCCGCCCCGCCGACGACCGCTCCGACCACTCCCTCCGACTCCGCACTGTCTTTGGTGTTCTGGCGGCAGTCCTGGGCGTGGGGTTTGGCATCGCGGGGGCGCATTTCCCCACCATCGGTGGTTTTGATATGGACCTCTACCAGCGCTTATCCGCCGTGGCGGTGGGGGCATTGTTCTTGCTTGCCGGGTTGTGGCTAAGTGGCCCCGCCCTGGCCAGCATCTCCCCTGGGCTGCCCATCAGCCCCATCGGGCGGCTTGCCTCCCGCAACAGCTCCCGCAATCCTAGGCGCACCGCCACCACGGCTTTCGCCCTGGCGTTGGGGGTCGGATTAGTGGCCTGCGTTGGCGTGATCGGCGCCACCGCGCAGGCCAGCGTGTTCGGTTTAGTGGAGTCAAAAGTCAAGGCACCATTCGTACTGGACAGCCCCAACGGTGGACACAGTAGCGGCCTCGCCGGTTCTCCCACCGGTGGCGGGGGCCTGTCCATCCCGGAAGAAGCCATTACCACGGTAGAAAATCTTGACGGGGTCAACTCGGTGGGAGTGCTCATGTCCGCCCCACTGCAGGCGGACCATTGGGATAACCCCACCACCACGGTAGTCAGCGGCGACATATCCCCTTTCGTGGACATTGGTGTGGTACGCGGTACCTCGGAGTTTGGCGACCAACCCGGCGCGATGATCTCCACCACCTACGCCAAGCAATCCGGCTTGGGACCGGGCGACACGTTTACCCTGCGCCCCTACCTGGGCGGCGAGGGCACCGATAGCAGCGTGGTGACCATTCGCGGTGTCTATGAGGAGACGGGTTTGTTGGGCCACATGGTCATTAACCTGGCTGGGGCGCTGCGCGTACTGCCGGACCTGGAGGCGTATAACAGGAAAACTGCGTTTGTGACCAGCGACGGCAGGTTTTCTGATTCGATGCTGCGCCGCGAGTTGGAGGATGCGGTGGCGCAGTATTTGGTGGTGCAGGTGAAGGCGAAGGAGGAATATAAGGGAGCACTGGGGACTCAGGTGAACCAGATGGTGTCTCTCATTTATGGGTTGTTGGCGTTGGCGGTAGTAATTGCGGTGATGGGCATTATTAATACGCTGGCGCTGAGCGTATCGGAACGCACCCGTGAGCTGGGGACGCTGCGGGCAATTGGGGTGAGTAGGAGCCAGATCAGGAGAATGATCCAGCTGGAAGCAGTTCAGATGTCTGTATTTGGCGCACTGTGTGGTGTGGTTGTGGGCGTGTTTGCGGGGTGGTGCGTGGTGACTGTACTGCAGGATAAGGGCATGTCATCGCCGCATGTGCCGTGGAGCCAGGTGGCACTCATGATGGCTGGAAGCGTTGTGGTGGGTTTGCTGGCCGCATTGGTTCCTGCGCAGAAGGCTGCGGCGACACCGCCGTTGGAGGCAATTGCGGAGTAGGACGCCACCTAGGCGTCGAATTTGTAGCCCACGCCCCGCACGGTGACAAGGTGGGTAGGGCGTTTGGGTTCTTCTTCGATTTTGGAGCGGATGCGTTTGATGTGCACGTCGAGGGTTTTGGTGTCGCCGACGTAGTCTTCGCCCCACACGTGGTCGATGAGTTGCCCGCGGGTGAGCACTCTCCCTGGGTTGCGGAGCAGGTATTCCAGCAGGTCGTACTCTTTGAGGGGCATGGGGGTGTCCACGCCGTCGACGGTGACGGTGTGGCGTTCGAGGTCCATGCGCACGCGGCCGTCGCCAAGCACACTGGGGTTGGGTTCGGGTTCGTGGTCGGCATCGCCACCGCGGCGGAGGACGGCGCGGATGCGGGCGATAAGTTCTCGGGATGAGTAGGGTTTGGTGACGTAGTCGTCGGCCCCGAGTTCCAGGCCCACCACTTTGTCCACCTCGGAGTCGCGGGCGGTGACCATGATGACAGGAACGGTGGAGGTTTTGCGGAGTTGTCGGCACACGTCGGTGCCGGACATGCCAGGGAGCATGAGGTCGAGGAGCACGATGTCGACGTCATTGTTGGCGAATTCGTCGAGGGCGGTGGGGCCGTCGCCGGCGATGAGCACGGTGAAGCCTTCTTTGCCTAGGAGGAACGCCAACGGTTCGGCGAGGGATTCTTCGTCTTCGACGATAAGGACGGTGGTCATGGTTACGTTGTCCTTTCGTTGGTGGTGCCGCCTGGCGGGTCCAGCAGTTCCGGCAGTTCCAGGGTGAAGGTGGAGCCGACACCGAGTCTTGACCACACTGTAATCGCCCCACCGTGGTTTGCTGCAACATGCTTAACAATGGCAAGACCCAGCCCGGTACCGCCAGTGGCGCGGGAACGGGCTTTGTCGACGCGGAAGAATCGTTCGAAGACGCGTTGTTGGTCTTCAGGAGCGATGCCGATGCCACGGTCAGTGACGCTGATGTGCACATTGCCGCCCGCGCGGCGTTGGCTGATGCTGACGGAGGTGTTGGCAGGGGAATAATTGATGGCGTTACTCAGCAGGTTGGCCATGGCGGTGACCAGGAGTGTTTTGTCCCCCATGACAAACGCACTTGAGGCGGGGCCGCGGTCGATGGTGATGTTGGCGTTGTCGGCGGCGAGTTGGGTGCGTTGCAGGGCGTCGTCAATGACCTCGTCGACTGAGACGGGTTCCATGTTGGGCAGCGGCTCGGCGCCTTGGAGCTTCGATAGTGCGATGAGTTCGTTGATGAGGTTGGCCATCCGCTGGGCTTCTTTATTTAGTTTGATGCCGAAGTGTTCGACAGTGTCGGGGTCATCGCGGGATTCGATGAGCGCTTCCGACAGCAGTGCCATGCCTCCCACGGGTGTTTTCAGTTCGTGCGACACGTTGGCCACGAAGTCCCGGCGCGCGGCTTCCAGCCGCATGTTTTCCGACTCGTCGGTGCAGTAGATGATCACGAAGTCCCCGTCGGCAAGGGTGAGTGGTTTGATCACGGCTTTCACAGCGCTGACGCGGCTTCCCGTGCGCTGCTGCCCCGCCGGAAGGTCCAGGGTTTGGGGTTTCTGGTGGGTGAATACGTTGTGCGCCTGGCGCCACACGTCGGGGCGCACGGTGTGGTCCGATATGATCCCCAGCGCGTGGGCTTGAGTGTTGGAAAGCACCACATCCCCCTTATGCGTCACCACCGCCACCCCCGCTGGCGAGCCCTGCACCGCAAGGTGCAACAACTGGCTTATCGACGCCCCGGGGGTGGCGGTGGTGCGGCGGTGGCGGGTGATCAGCAACGCCATGACCGTGATCACCATCCCAATCACGATGCCAATGAGGCACCCGATAATCACCGCCGACAAGGAAAACCGGTTACTTTCCGCCCTGCGCGGCGACGGCAGCGGCACCCGCGGCGGCGGCCTCCGGGTCAAGGTACGTGCCACCGGGGTTGGTGACGTTACCCTTCTCATCCAGTTCGTACACCAGCGGAATACCGGTGGGGATGTTCAGCTCGGCGATGTCGGCATCGGAAATGCCGTCGAGGTGCTTAACCAAGGCACGCAGGGAGTTGCCGTGGGCGGCAATGAGCACGTTTTCGCCCTTGAGCACGCGCGGCAGAATTTCTTCCTTGAAGTAGGGGACAAAGCGAGTGACCACGTCAAGCAGGCATTCGGTGTCCGGCACCTTGTCAAGGTCCGCGTAGCGGGGGTCGTTTGCCTGGCTGTATTCGGAGCTTTCCTCCAGTGGTGGCGGCGGGGTGTCGTAGGAGCGTCGCCATGCCATGAACTGGTCGTTACCGTATTTTTCTTTTGTTTCTGCCTTATTCAGCCCCTGGAGTGCACCGTAGTGGCGTTCATTCAGGCGCCAATCGCGCACGACGGGAATCCACAAACGGTCAGCCGCATCCAATGCCAAATTCGCAGTGTTAATGGCGCGGCGTTGCAGGGAGGTGTATACGACATCGGGAAGAATATTGGCCTCGCGCAGCAATTCGCCGCCGTGGCGCGCTTCTTCTTCGCCTTTTTCTGTCAAAGCCACATCGACCCAACCAGTGAACTGATTGGACGCATTCCATTGACTTTGACCATGCCTCAAAAGAATCAACTTTCCAGTAGTCATGGCACCGATTCTGCCACTTTGCGACGCATTGTGCCGTACTTTGGCAGGAAGTCACAGAATAAGCGCGCTGTTATGCGCCGGGAGCCTGTCGTGAATAACAGTAGGAATGCGTGTGGGAAAGAACATCGGTGTAGACAGATGCCAGCGTCGATGCTGTCGCCGACCAGGAGAAATTAGCCGCATGCAGCACCGCATCCTGACCCATACGTATGCGGGTGTCATCATCATCCAGGAGCTGGGCCAGCGCATCTGCCCATTCAACGGGATCGTGGCTATCCACCAGCAGACCCGTCTCCCCTTCCGCGACGGCTATCGGCAGGCCACCAACGCGCGCCGCTACCACCGGGGTGCCCGATGCCTGCGCCTCCATGGCCACCAGCCCAAAGGACTCGTTGTAGCTGGGGACCGCCACAACGTCGGCGGCGCGGTAAATGGTGACCAGTTCTGCGGGTGGACGTGGGGAAAGGAACCGAATGTGCTTCTCAATTCCCAGCTCACGAGCCATATCCTGGTAGGTTTCCGGGGTAGCATGCGCACCCGACGGTCCCCCGCAAATGAGCACCCGCAGGTTACGATGCGGATCCCTGTGCAGCAGCTCCGCCACCGCATGGATCAGCACCTGTGGGCCTTTGAACGCCTGCAACCTACCCACAAACGCAATAACCTTTGCGTGCAGCGGAATACCCAACTGGCGGCGGCTGCGCTCCGTGGCGCGATCATTGCCTGGGTGGAACAAGGCCACCGCCGCACCCGGCGCGACCACGGCTATTTTTTCTGGGCTGGCGTCGTAATGGCGCTGCACGTCCAGCGCCTCCTCCGCTGTGTTCACCACTAGGCAATCCGCGTTGTCCACCAACTGCTGCTCGCACATGCGCCGGGCTTCGGACTCAGGGGTGTCTATCTCTGAGCGGTGGGCGTTTTTCACCGCCGCCAGCGTGTGGGCGGTATGTACTAGGGGAACCTGCCAGACGTCACGCAGCAGCCACCCCACTTGACCACTGAGCCAATAATGCGAATGAATGAGGTCATAGTTCAAGTTGTTGCAGCGTGCATACACCAACACCCCGCCCGCAAACGCCGCCAGCTGTGTAGGCAGTTCTTCCTTATCAATGCCCTCATAGGGACCCGCCACAATGTTGATGACCCTTAAATTTGGTTCAACCTCCACGACTTCACCTTGGCTGGGACGGGTAGCTCGGGTGTAAATATCCACCTTGGTGCCCTGTCTGGCCAGCTCCGTAGCAGTGGAGAGCACGTAGACGTTCATGCCGCCCGCATCCCCCGAACCCGGTTGCTGCAGGGGCGAGGTGTGCATGGAAATCATGGCAATGCGCATAAACCGCATTTTAACGATTACTTTTCGGGAGGCGGTGAGGTGGATGCCCGAAGCGGTGCAGGAGTGAAGAAACGTGTGGGAAGGACGGGCGTCGTTACGCGATAGTCACAAATATGTAACGTACAGCTAGCGGTAAGTAAGCACATGTACTGCAGGTATACTTGATGCAACATACAAACTTACGCTGTGGTAACCCCTCCCAGCGCGCACCTGATGAAGGGACGTTAATGTCGGCTACTGAATCCTCGGCTTTTGAATCTAAAGCCTGGTTGAAGCACTACGCCGAGTGGACCCCAACCACCATCGAATACGGTGACACCACGCTGCTCGACTTCTACGACAACAACCTGGCCATCAACAGCGACAAGCCGGCCATCTACTTCTTCGGGCGCACCCAAACCTACGGCGAGTTTGACAAGCACGTCCGCCACGCCGCCGCCGGACTCCGCGCGCTGGGGGTTCGCGCCGGGGATCGCGTGGCCATACTGTTGCCCAACTGCCCGCAACACCTGGCTGCCTTCTACGCTGTATTGAAACTCGGGGCGACCGTGGTGGAACACAACCCCCTCTACACCGCCCACGAACTCGAACACCCCTTCAATGACCACGGTGCACGCGTGGCCATCTGCTGGGACAAAGCCGCCCCCACGCTGGAGAAACTACGCGGGTGCACTCCGCTGGAGACCATCGTTTCCGTCAACATGACCGAGGCGATGCCGCTGCTGCAGAAAATCGCGCTCCGACTGCCCATTCCGTCGCTGCGCAAAGCCCGGGCACAGCTCACCGCCGACGCCCCCAACACCATTCCCTGGGAGTCCTTAATCAATCCCGCAATCGGTGGCGACGGCTCCGACGTTGAAAGCCCCACCGACGTCACCCGCGACACCACGGCACTCATTCTGTACACCTCCGGCACCACCGGCGCCCCCAAAGGCGCGCAACTTAGCCACGGCAACCTCGTGGCCAACGTCCTGCAAGGCAAAGCCTGGGTGCCGGGACTCGGCGAGCAGGAAGAACGCTTGCTTGCGGCGCTGCCCATGTTCCACGCCTACGGACTCACCATGGTGGCCACCCTCGGGGTATTCATCGGCGGGGAAATCATCCTCCTGCCCGCGCCTGACCTGAAACTCATCATGCAGGTGATGAAGCGCCACACCCCCACCTGGCTGCCCGGTGTACCCACCCTCTACGAAAAAATTGTCGACGCCGCCGAAGCAACCGGCGTGAACATCAAAGGCATCCGCAACGCCTTCTCCGGAGCCTCCACCCTGCCAGTTCGCACCGTTGATCGTTGGGAGCACTACACAAACGGCACCCTCGTCGAAGGCTACGGCCTCACCGAAACCTCCCCGATCATTGTGGGCAACCCCATGAACGGCAAACGACGTCCCGGCTACGTGGGAATCCCCTTCCCCGACACCGACGTGCGTATCGCTGACCCCGACAACCTGGACAAAACCCAACCCGACGGGTTCGAAGGCGAAGTGCTTGTCCGGGGGCCGCAAGTCTTCCAGGGTTACCTCAACCAGCCCGACGCCACCGAACATTCCTTCCACAACGGCTGGTACCGCACCGGTGATGTCGGCGTCATGGAACCTGACGGCTTCATCCGGCTGGTGGCGCGCATCAAGGAAGTCATTATCACCGGTGGATTCAACGTCTACCCCGCCGAAGTCGAGGAAGTTCTCTGCAGCCACCCCGATGTTGCCGACGCCGCCGTGGTGGGCATCCCCCGCGAAGATGGCTCAGAAAACGTCGCCGCCGCCATCACCCTCACCGAAGGCGCAGCACTGGATCCCGACGGCCTGAAAAACTACTGCCGCGAACAACTCACTCGCTACAAAGTACCCCGCAATTTCTACCACTTCGAAGACCTGCCCCGCGACCAGATGGGCAAAGTACGACGCCGCGACGTGCAACAACAACTCGTCGAACGATACGGGGGGCGGCCCGGGGAGTGAGCTGGTGACGGGATTGATGCGCTGACACCGCACTATCACATGCCCCCAACCCCTACTCGAACCGCTTACGCTTCAAGGAAAGTCAGGTTGCCGCAGAACTGTAGTCTGGGGTAATGCGTTCTTCTCCCACGATTGTTTGGTTCCGCGATGACCTACGCCTAGCCGATAATAGGGCCCTCCATTGGGCTGCGGAACGCGGACCCGTGGTGGGCTTATTCATCCATGAAACGGTGGGGCGCCCGCTGGGAGCAGCCGCTGCGTGGTGGCAGCGCCGCAGCCTCAACGAACTGCGCGAACGTCTTCCGGCTCCCCTCATCGAAAGGCGCGGTGATCCTCGCGTCATCGTGCCCCAGCTCGCACATGAACTTGGGGCTGCGGTGACGTGGAATCGTCGCTACCACCTCACCGAGGTTGATGCGGAGATCAAAAGCGCCGTCGGCGCCACCACCCATCCCGGGTACCTCCTCACCGAACCATGGAAGATCACGACGAAAAGCGGCTCACCGTACAAGGTATTCAGCCCGTTTTACCGCGCAGCACATGCATTTCTTGTCGACGATCCCCCGTCCCCTCTCCCCGTACCTGAGGTGACTCCAGCGAACGTGGAGCCGGAAACGCTGCCCGCTCCTGATGAGTCGGAGTGGGCGAGCACGCTGGGGCGTTATAACTGCCCGGGGGAGATTGGGGGCGTCGATAAGCTTCATTCTTTCGATGTTGACCATTATGACAACAACAATCTCGGAGTCCCCTCCACGTCGGGTCTCTCTCCATACCTGCGGTTCGGAGAGGTGAGCCCCGCGACCGCATGGGCGGAAGTGAGCAACTCAACCGAAAACGCCGAGCCGTTTCTGCGCCAATTGATCTGGCGCGATTTCGCCTGGCACCGTTTCTATCATCTGCCGAACATGGCAACCGTGAACGTGCGCGAAGCTTTCAATCGCTTCCCGTGGGAATGGACACCGCGGGCAAAGCCGTCATCGACTTCGCGTGCCTTTGCCCACATCGAGATGGACGTGGAGGCTCAGCACATCGGTGAGCTGGCCGCGTGGCAAGCAGGTCACACCGGCGTCCCCCTCGTCGATGCCGGGATGCGCGAGCTGTGGGCGACCGGATCCATGCACAATCGCGCCCGGATGGTGGTTGGGTCCTGGCTGACGAAAAACCTGGGTATCCATTGGCGTCACGGGGAGGAGTGGTTCTGGGACACGCTTGTTGATGCCGACGCTGCCTCCAACCCCTTCAATTGGCAGTGGGTCGCTGGCTCCGGGGATGACGCCGCACCCTACTTTCGCGTCTTCAACCCGTTGACGCAGCAGAAAAAATTCGACGCAAGCGGCACTTACATTGCGCGCTGGGTGCCGGAAGCGCTGACCCCGCTCTATCCGGAACCCATGGTGGATATCGCGGAGTCGCGAAAAACCGCACTGGCGGCTTACAAGGATATCAGCGGTTGAGCTGCGCGATGTGCCCAGTGAGAGCCCATTAAGGACGGTGGCAAACGCCGACCACCCTGCGTTCAGGACAAGGTCAATGACAACGCGACTACCTACAAATACTTGACAACCGTCACCCTGGACCATACCCGCATCCACAGGCGCGACATCATAGGTTCGACGAGTTTAAAACCCACCATCATGACGGTCGCAATCAGCGGCAATTTCCAATTCAACATCGTCTATTGGCATCAGCCTGATTCTTGGCCCCGGGATCATCAGACGGTGCGACAAGAAGACCCGGTCGCTGAGTTCCAGAGAAAAATCCTCACCGCGACCGCACACAACATTCAACGAAAAAATGCGCGAAGCCAGCTCAATGCCACTTGGATCGATTTTGGTTGTCGCATTTTTCGGCCCCGGCTGGCTGTTGCTCTTTGGGGATAACGACAAACAGCAAACGACTAACCGTTGACACCTCAACCACTGCTATATTCGTGGTATGAACGCAGATTTTTACGATGCCATCATTATCGGTTTCGGCAAGGCAGGAAAGACGCTTGCGGTAGCGCTCGCGAATGCTGGACAACGGGTCGCTATGGTTGAACGCTCGTCCAAGATGTACGGCGGCACCTGCATTAACATCGCCTGTATCCCCACAAAAGCACTGGTCAGTGCCGCAGCGCACAATGAGTCTTTCGACCAGGCCATGGCACACAAACAGGCGGTTGTGTCGCTCCTGCACGATCGCAACTACCATATGCTGGCCGATAACCCCCATGTGACGGTGATTGACGGCGAGGGATCTTTCGTTGATTCGCATACGGTGTCGGTTCGCGCGAGCGACGAACGCCTCCTCATCAACGCCCCGCGAATTTTCATCAACACCGGCGCGGAGCCGATCATCCCGCCTATCACGGGCATTGAGGATTCCCGACACGTCTACACCAGCACCGAACTGCTGGACCACACCCACCAGCCACAGCGTTTGGCGGTAATCGGCGGGGGTTATGTTGGGTTGGAGTTTGCGTCCACGTACGCCAAGCTGGGCAGCAAGGTCACTGTTTTTCAGCGTAGCGACGCCCTGTTCACCGACGAAGATCCGCAGGTTGCGGCGGCAGCCACCCAGGCGCTCATTGATCAGAGAATCCAGATTGTACTCAATGCAAACATCACCCACATCGAAGACACTGACAGCGGAGTGTTGGTGAATGGTGACGAGTTTGATGCCGTGCTGCTGGCCACGGGGCGTCGGCCTGTCACCGCAGGACTCAACCTGGAGGCCGCCGGTGTTGAACTCACTGAGCGGGGCGCAATTGCGGTGAATGACCTGCTGCAAACAAGCGTTCCACATATCTGGGCGTTGGGTGACGTGAACGGTGGCCCACAGTTCACGTATGCGTCGCTGGATGATTACCGGATTGTGAAAAGCCAGTTGCTGGGCGATGGCAGCTATACCCGTGCCCAACGCAAACCCATGGCGTATTCCGTGTTCATGCAAACGCCCCTTGCCCGCATCGGTATGAATGAGGCCGAGGCACGCGACACAGGACAGCCCGTAGCGGTGAAGGAACTACCCGCATCGGCCGTGCCCCGCCTGCATGTGGATGGAAACACGACCGGTCTGCTGCGCGCGATAGTAAATCCTGACACGAAGGAGATTCTTGGCGCGACTCTGCTATGCGAGGGCGCGCCGGAGGTGATCAACCTGATTAAAACCACCATGGACGCGGGCCTGCCGTACACCACGCTGCGGGATCAGGTGTTCACCCACCCAAGCGTGAGCGAAGCCCTCAACGACCTGTTTAACATGTAGTAATGCTGACCCGGCACCGCATCCCTGTCCAGGAGCCCTACGATGCGCCGGGGATTTTCACGTTCCTCGCCGACCGTGTGATCGACGGAGTGGAGCACGCCGACCTGGATCAGCTGCGCTACGCCCGAACCATACATCTGCCCCACGGCCCCGGCGCGGTAGAGGTGACCTATACGCAGGGGGCGCTGGAGACCACGTTGGAACTCGCAGACACTACGGATGCTCCTGCGGCGATAGGGCGTGTCCAGCGGTTGTTTGATGCGCACCGGGATCCGGGGGACGTCGATACGCACCTGAAATCGGATCCCTTGCTTGCGCCGAGTGTGCGTGCGACGCCGGGGATTCGGGTTCCTGGGGCCGCGAACTATGAGGAAATGCTGGTTCGCGCGTTGGTGGGGCAGCAGATTTCGGTGGCGGCTGCGCGCAAGCATTTGTCCCGGTTAGCTGAGGCGGCGGGCGCGCCGTATGAGTCGGAAATTGCGGGGTTAAACAGGTGCTTTCCCACGCCTGAGCAGATCATTTCCGCGGTGGGCGACCCGGAATCCCTGGAGCCGACGCGTCCTTTGCGGCTGCCACGGCAATCCGTCAAGGCGGTGGTAGCGTCCATGCGGGCACTGCTGGACGGGGAGCTGAATGTTCATACAGACGCGGACCCCGAGGAGTTGTTTACGCAGCTGGTGGCCCGCCCGCGGATCGGGATATGGACAGCGAATTATGTGTTGATGCGTTTGTTGGGGCATCCCGATGTGTGGCCGGAGGGCGACGTGGCCTTGGTTGCGGGCGCGCGAAAACTTGGGATAGTGGAGGGCAAGCAACATAAGATTTTGGCTCGCAAAGCCATGGACTGGGCACCGTGGCGTTCGTACGCTGCCATGCATATTTGGAGGAACGCATCATGACCACTGCTTTCTACGCTCACACCGACACCCCCGACGGCCCGTTCACCGTGATCGTGTCGGACGGCGCGGTGCTGGGCTCCGGCTGGACCAGCGACCCGAAGGACCTGCTTCCCCGCATTCACCAGTCGCTGCTGCCGTCAGCTTTGAAGAAATCGGACACCGAAGCGGAGTTTGCGCTGGATGCTGTGCGCAAATACTACGACGGGGATTTCGCCGCCGTGTTGCGAACCCCGGTTCGGCAGGTTTCTGGAGAGTTCCGCAGCCACGCATGGGACGTGCTGCGCGGCATCGGTCCTGGCCAGTGCATTACGTACAGTGATTTCGCGGCGTTGGCGGGACGTCCCCAGGCCGTGCGGGCGGCGGCGAGTGCGTGTTCGCAGAACGCCGCAGCGTTGTTTGTGCCCTGCCACCGGGTCTTGAGCAAGGACGGCAGTCTGGGCGGTTTTCTCTACGGCACGGACGTGAAGAAGCGCCTTCTTGAGATGGAGGAGGACGGTTCGGGGAATGAACAAGGCTGGCCTACAGACGCTTAACGACGTCGCGTGGGCCGAGGTTACACACGCGTACGGCCCCGCCGTGGATGCGCCAGATATGTTGCGGCAACTCATGGAAGGTGGGGATGACCTTGAAGAGGCAACCGAATTCCTATTTGGTGTGCTGACGCACCAAGGCACTCTGTACAGCGCTACCCTACCCGTCATGCGTTTTTGTGTTCGCGTGCTCGACCAGCTAAGCGCTGATGCAACTGAGCAGGTGGTGGCGTGGATACAGTTTGTTGGAAGCCTTACCAGAACGTCTCCCGAGGCCCCCTATGCGGCGGAATTGCGCGCCGAGGCCATTTCCGTGGTGGAAGCCTTGCTTGCACTCGATGCCAAGAAAGGCGGCGAGTACTACACGCGAGCGCTAGGGGCGTGGTGTTGTGACGCGGAGAATGGGCTGTCTGATCGTGTTCGCACACGGCTGCAGGAATGCCCGGTTGACGGTGGAACACTTGCCGCGTTGGGTACATGGGGCGGGGATCTCAGTACCTACCTCACCTCTGATGACCTGGGGGTACGAGCAGCCGCCGCCTTTCATGACCGCAGCAATGCCGGGACGGCTGCGCTGATAGATGTGCTGGGCGACCCCGACATTGAGGATGTCTGGCTGGAGATTGAGCCAGAAGGTCGGCTTGACGATGTGGCGGACGAACTGCTTACGCGCAACCTTGGCGCAATACCCGAAGCGGAGCGTGCACAACTGGAATCCCTGGCCGTGCTCTATGCGTCCACCAACTTCATGCCATGGGAACATTTTCTGCAGCTCATCAACGCAGGAAATGGGAACGGGGTGCTTGACGCGGATGCGACCAGACGGTTCCTGCATGCCGTGGTGGACAATGACTTCCTGTGGCAAACCCCGTACGCAGCCGCCGCTCTTGTCGAGGCGGGATTGCCAGGCGACAGGGAGGAATTGCGGGAGATGGTGGGAGAGGCCAGTTTGTGATGTTGGTTGGGCTGTGAGTATCGTATACAGCGCATTGCCGAAAAGATGTGCACTTACCAAGTTGGCAGCAACTTTTACCTGGGTGCGCCAGTTACGGGGCGTCGTTAAGCGCGTTGCACCATCTGCTCAACATGTCGCTGGGCGTCTCTCACAACCGAAATATCACCGTTAATCCCAACCGTTGTCATGCACCCTTCCGCCAGGAGAAAAATCGTGGTGGCGGCGTCTTCGCTCAGCCCAGAGTTTTTTGCGGCGTCTCTCATGAAGTCCAGGAAGCGCTTTTTGTGGCGTTGAGCCTCGTTAAGAATCGGTGGGCTAATGGCCCCCATCTCGCCCGCCACATTAATCCATGCGCAACCACGATGCCCAGCCTCCGATAGCCAGTCATAGAGCCAGTCAAAAATCGCCACAAGATGCCGATCTTCACTGGCCTTGTCTACATAAGCCTTCAAGTCCGCATGCCATTTGTCATCGCGCCGCCGGAGCATAGACACAGCTAACTGCTCTTTGTTTCCAACTAGAGCATAGATGCGTTTCAGTGACAGTCCAGAGGTGGAGCGAATCTCATCCATACCCACGGCCTGGTAACCACGCTCATAAAAAAGATACTCGGCGGTATCGAGAAGCTTTTCCAGTTCAGCAGTACTCATAAGACTCTCCCTCCAACCTTGACTCTTGCATGGAGAACGATCGTTCTCTAGGCTAACACATACCGCGCGAACGATTGTTTGCGATGTTTCATAGGAGCACAGAATGCCAACCCCGTGGTTCACCCTGAGAAAAAGCGATGCCCCTCCACGGCCTCCATGGAGACAGATCGCTGCCGTGACGGTCATGTCAATAATGGCGCTCATAGTGTTGGCTTTCATCGGAGAAATTACGGGATTCGCGTTACTAACCCCACCCCTTGCAGCCAGCATGGCACTCATCGCAGGATGCCCCAACCTCCCACTTTCCCAGCCACGAAACGTTATCGGTGGGCAATTACTTTCCGCCATTGTTGGCTGCGCAGTGGGTGTTGTCAGCCATTCAATATGGGCGTTGGCCATCGCAGGCGGCCTCGCACTTGGGGTAATGCTGGCGGCACGTGCGGCGCACTCCCCCGCCGCAGCAACCGCCATCCTGGGGGCTGTTATACCTTCTGGGCAACTAACTTTTATCCTATGCGCAGGTATAGCTGCCGCAATCCTGGTTCTTATTGGGGCAATAAGCGCAAAAATATCAACAACAAAGTACCCAATCTACTGGTGGTAAGGAGACTTCTCACGTGTCCATAGCGGAAATCCATTCAGCGGCGACCCTGACCCCATCAAAAGATGAAATGTGCGCCCAATTTTCCGACATTGCACAACGACTTGGCTCATATCGAGCCGTGGACCCAACAGGTGAGGTGGGAATTGAAGTCATTGTTGGTGAATCTAACGATGGTTGCCTGGTTCAATTACCAGTAACATACCGAGCCTCTTCAGATGCCCTACCAGGCGAGATCATGACTATACACCACTCCGTATTGGGCAGCCGATCCATCTCATACGCAACCTCAGATCCTGTGGCGATAACCGAATTCATTCGACTCATCATGACTGGCAAGAAATGTGCCGACTACTCGGCAGGTGGCCCATTATTTGTGGTCGCAGGCTCAGGCAATTCACCAAACAGCACCGTGACCAACCCAGACATCACAACCTACGGTTCCACACATGCTTCTGGCACCATACACATCGACGGCGAGCGACGTGAATTTTCACTATCCTTTCCGCCCATTAACGACGCCGTGACAGTCAAGGATTCCACGTTGGCTTTGGTAGCAACCCAACCAGATTCATCTTTTCCAGTGGCGTACCTCACGCTTAGCTAGAGCCGCGATAGAAACCCCACCGCACCTGGGCGCGCCAGCGACGGGGCGTCGTCAAGCAGTTTCAGTTTCGGGTGCCTTTCGAACGCTAACCAGCGCCACCGCAACAATGACGACGGCGGCGGCCCCGAGATGAGCGGCATAGCCGAAAATGATATTAGTCGTGCCGCTAGCCACATGCCCATTCGAAAAGCACCTGACTGAAATCGCAGGCTGCCAGCTGCTCGGGCGTGATCAGCCAGTTGGCTGTGCCCAGATCTCCCCACATAATCTCCGCAAGGTACGGGTGGGAACACGACCCCGCCTGCGGATCACGAAAGACTTCAGAAACCATAGTCAGCAAGTTGGCGGTGTAGTTTTTAAGGTCGTCCCTAAAATCACGTGGATCGCCTTGAACAAAAATTGGCTTCCCGCCGATTTTATGGAACTCTGCAAAATCGTCGAAGAAATCCGTGACGGGTTCATCACTCAAATCATCGAGTTCATCCAATTCCTCAATGGTTTGATCGGGGTACAGACTATTCCACTGATTCACAAACGCATCAAAAAAATCCTCGGCCAGAACTGCCTCGCCTTGCTGAATAGCCTCAAAGCTGAGGGCCAACTCCATATCCAATGGCGAAATAGGCCAATAGACAGGCAATTCACCCTTCTGCTGATCAACCTGGGCAAGTCCCACAACGGAATTGGGCGTACCAATTTCTGGGTAATACATGACGCGATTATTGTCCTGCGCGATGGGATTATCGTAATTCGCACCGTACAGATCATCCGTCGGGTCCAACCAGAACTGCAGGATCCCGGTTTTCGGATAAATATCATTGTCTGGCAGTTCAGCGCAGTTAATCTGCGCGATCATACCCAGCGGATCACCATCGGCGTTGGTGGGCACGTCCACACCTTCCGGAAGGTAGGGCACTCCCCCAAACTTCGAGGAAGTCACTGGCAGCGGCCCCGACGCAATCATAGGAGTGATACGAATCACCCAACTGCGATCACGCTCGTTCAGCAGCGACATCACCCTACGTGCCTGATCAAGAATCTTGCCCACCGTACAACTCCTCCGGTTATCACACATACTTCCTGACCACTATGCCACAGATCGCTTTTCAACGCCGCTACCTGGAGGTTTCCGAAAATGATTACTGAAGGTTGTTGGCATCTAATCCTGTCGACTAGACAACTAAAAGCCTTCTAGATATTTCTGCAGAAATAATATTGTCCATAACAAACTAGTAACAAAAATTCTCAGCCATCCTAAAAAGTTACACACAGTGCCAATTCTGATAACAAGATTACAATGCCCACACATTTTCCGCCACCAAAAACATACCCCTGCCTGCACATGCGCACCTTAACATCACAAATGTATCACAATTTCATATCGCCACAAAAGTTACATTTTCGACACAAATACAATTAATCCCTTCCGCCAAGAAGTCAGCTCCTGTACGATATTTTCAGCGGTAAATCTAGTTTCATCATGAGGAGCAGGCCTATGAATACCCGACGTTCCACAGCGCGCCCGTTATCGGTGTGCGCTCTCCTAGCAATGGGAGCAATTTCGCTGGCTGCGTGCGGAAACCAGAGCGGCAACGATGTTGATAACAGTTCACACGCGCAGTCATCATCATCCGCCGCAGCGTCCTCATCAGAGACAAAGGAAGCAGATCTGTCGGTGGATCAAAGCATGGCTGGGGGCGCTGCGGTATGGCAGTTCCCCAGCGTTGTTTCCGGGTGGACGCTCGGTCAGTTAGATCAGCCTGGTGCCATGCAGTTGACCAATGACAAAGGTGGGCAGTACACAGCAACACAAAGCGTGTACCCCTCCCCACCGGCTCCTGGGGATCGCGCCGCAACCCAAGAACAGACGGATAGGTGGATTCAGGATATTCAGGCAAAAACAACAGGCATGCAGCACAAAACCGCCGATTCGACGGAGATTACAGCGTCGGGTCAACCGGTGCAGATGATGCGCACCGATGCCGAGTATGTTGGCGCAGATGGCCAGAATTATCGTGCGGTTGTGTGGATTCGTGCGTTTACCCAAGGCACAAAACCTGGCTTTGTATCGTTAACGTATGCAACCCCAACGTCGTCGTTTTCCGAGGAAGAGTTAAAGGGTATGCTGGAGCAGACAAAGTTGATGAACATCGAAAGTTCGCAATTGAACATGTAGGATTCTACCCATGACACACACGCATCAGGACGTACAACAGAAACTTCCCGTTGCGGAAATCCTGTTCACCGGTTTCACCATCATCACCACGGATGGGCTTAACATAACAAGTCGGCCCCTGTCCGGTACTGATATGTTTCTTTTATGCGGCTATGCTGCGGAAACCGCGTTATGTGTGTGGATTGCATTCCGTCATTCCCACCGCACCACCCATCCGAACAACTTCGTTCGCGCACTCATCTTCATGGCTATTATGGCGGTATCGTGTTGGGCCGTTCCCAGCAATATAACCCGCCTTTTAGCTCTTATTGCCACACTCGTGTATATCGCATATGTCCTGCGCTATGGAAAGTAGCACTCAGCTAGTCCAAAGATTCCCCCACGCCTGATTCAGCCAGTTTAATAATGGCCTCACGCCGCGCTTTGAGCTTTTTCGCTTGGCGGCTAATGTCCCGCAATGATGCCCGTACTTCCCGCGCAACATCGGGGCACATTCCCACCCGAACGCTACCTTCGTCGTCAAGTTCAAAGCAAGGCAGAATAATGGCCGCGGCGCGGAGGGAAAACCCGGCGTCGAGAAGCATAGTAATGCGGGTGACAGTGTTAATAGTGGCGGGGCTGAAACGCCGATATCCGTTGCTCATTCGGGTGGAGGTAATAAGCCCACGTTTTTCGTAGTGCCGCAGTGATCGCACGGATACCCCGGTGGCGCTGGCCAGCTGGCCGATCAGAAGTTCCTGGTTATCCATAACTTGACCCTAACATCAGTGTCAGGGTTTAGCATCCGCACCATGATCCACTTCAATCGACACAACACGCGCCCCATTGCGTTGGCGCACGGCGCGGGCGGCGCCATAGACGATAATTTCGCAGACATTGCGCATGCCCTGCGGGACGAGTTTCATCTCTTCGGGCATAACGACCCAGGAAGCGGCGACACACCCGCCGATAATGCACCCCTGAGCATCGAAGAACAGGCCGATAAGCTCATCAACTCCGCACTCGAACTCGGTTATTTCAGGTTTCCCGTTTTTGGATATTCCCTGGGCACAACCGTCGCCATCACTGCCGCTTATCGACGCCCTGATGCTGTCACCGCCCTCATCCTTCTCGCTGGTTTTCCCCGTGCGGATGCCCAGGCCACGCTATTTAGCAGCCTCTATGCATCGTTGGCGCAGGAAGGCCGCTACAAGGATCTGGCACACCTGCTGATGTTGGCGCAGTCCCCGGCGGTGCTGGGCGAAACCACTGAACCGAACACGCAGGTAGAACAGCTCACTGCGCAACTCAATCCCGCAGCTCAGGGGCATGTGCCGCAGATGGAGGCCGTGGCCACGGCAGATGTCACTCAGCTCCTCCCCCACATCACAGTCCCAGTGCTGGTGATTGTTGCTGGCCAGGACCGTATTGTATTGCCGGAATCGACGCGTGAGCTGGCACGCCTACTCCCGAACAGCCACATCGTGGAATTCCCCGAGGCCGGCCATGTACCCACGCCCGAAGAATCTCGCCGCATTGCTAAGGGCGTGCAGAGTTTTCTAGCATCTGTGGATGCTCAACGTTAGCCAGAGTGGTGGCCTCAATGAGTTCTTGCAAGTCAATCGGCGAATATGATGCCGATGGGCATGCATAGTTGAGGGTCACCACCACCGGCGTGCGCTCATTGGCAAATACCCTCAGCCACGCGCTTGAGCGATGGGTAGCACCGTCGGGAGTGGCGTAGTCAGTGTTCACCCGCAGCATGTCCACTGGATCGCCGGGAACACCCTGTGCACCAACAGGCGGGTTGGGTTCACCCGGAAGACCGCTGAAGCGCCGAATATCCGTGGCGGGTTCTGTGTTGGAGATAGGGTTGACGGTATTTTTCTTAAACGTTTTAATCCACAGGTTGGCCTGCACCTGGGTTTCCTGCTGGTCGGTGGCCTGCATGGTTGCTTTGAAGAGGTGCTGGGTAGCGGTGAATCTGCAGCCGTGTGCGTTGGCTAGTTGGAGCACGCCCGGCTCGTTGATGTCAGTGGCCTGCCAGCCAAGTGCTTGCCAGGGGAATTCCCAGGCCACAGCCCCATGGTTCAGCGCGGGGTTGACGGGGGCGCCCGCCGAAGCAGGGTCTGCGCTGGGGCTGGGTGCTGAGGTGGGGGCGCTTTCAGGGGAGGCGTTCTGCGATGCGACCGCAGCGGCACCGCGCACCGAGTCTCCGCTTTCGAGAGTGTTGGTGCCGTCTGCACAGGAGCTGAGTGCGAATAACCCCGCCGTGACCAGCGCGCATACCGCCACCAACCGGTTGGTCGTGTATTGAGTTGTCATCACCACACCCCTCAGAAGCGCCAATAGTAGTTTGCCCAGCAAATTTTTATCCACAAGCAGCATACATGACACATGTCACCTGTGAGGGCAAGATCTCATCTTTAGCTACCTCAATCACAGTGCGTTTCCACCCCTGCCAGCCTCCGCTCCACGACGCCCCACCCCCTCACCACTCCATAACAAACAATGGTGCGGGAGGAGGGGCATCGATAAGCACCTACGTGCTGTGCATCTTGATGAATTTCGGGGAAACCGCCACCACAATGGCGGTGATAACCGCAGCACACAACAGTAAGGGACCTGCGGTTTCCAGGCCGCTGCCGTCGCCGATGGAGACGGATCCGATGCTGAGCGTGCGGGTAACAATACCTTGAGGCATCACATACCCGATGATGCCAATGGGCATGGGAGCCATTGCCCCGATGGTTCCAACGACGCACCCGAGGAAGCAGATCACCACCGGCATGGCAAAGGATCTGAGCAGTCCGGAGAGCAGGGATTGCAGAGCAACCAGCGGAACGGCCACCAACACAGCCAAAAGGCCCGCAACCAGGTACATTACTGGTGGTTGCCCCGCATCGGCCGTGCCGTTATCCACGATGAACAGCCCCACTATCCACGTTCCGGCCAGCAGAATAATCTGCATAAACGCCACGGGAATAATGATCACCACGATTTTGCACAAAATGAGCGATAATGCATTACTCGTGTTAGTACGTAGGAGATTCCAGTTTGTGCCCTGGTGTTCCATTCTCCAGGCGGCTGCTGCAAGCAACCCCACCCCCATGGATAAATAGAACATTCCATAGAAGAGGAATACTTGACCAAAGAGAGATGCCCACGCTTGGTTAAGCACTCCCCTGTTGCCCCAATAGTTCAGACTGCCGGTAGTTACCGCCAGTAGCGGCAGGATCACAGCTATAACCCACAGGCTTGAGCGCTTGAGTTTAATAATTTCTGCACGCAGCATTGCCTTAGTTACCTTTCCATGCGATTCAGTTTATAAACACCCATTCCAAACACCGTCATAGATACAACACAGAATCCGATGATCCAGAAGTAATTCGGCATAATGTATTCCGCCCCGGCCGGGGTGAAGGTTGCATGCATGCTCACGGCATAATAGCCCCAGGGAATAAACCTGACAACAACACCGGGCAGCAGTAGCGAAAACACCGCCACAAACGCCCCCAGCACGCCGACACCCAGGTTGACCAGCTGATTATCCACATATGCGGCAAGAATGACATGGAGGAGCCCCAAAGAAACATTGACCACCATCAGGCACACGGCATAGCCCAGCCAATATGTCGCTTCAAAATCCACAGACCCGAGCCGAAGGAATCCAATACCAATAACGGCCGCGAATTCTATCGCAACAATCACTGTTGTGATAATGCCAGTCAGTATGGCTTTGGTGGCGCAGAGTTTTCCGCGCGGAATTCCCGCTGTTCCTGCAACCTGCCATCCGTTTCCCTCATGCTCTATTTCCACCAGTCTCGTGGCAACAAGGCTCACAAAAATCGGGGATAGCAGCGCCTGCACCATGCCCACCATGGTCAAGAGTTCAACGAAACCTATGCCCGATGCTTTTCCCAGAATTTGCGCCACACTCATCAGGATCACCGCCGCCATAATCGCGAAGATCAGCAAACCCATGCGCATTCTGCGCAGCTTTTTCACTTCCAGCAGTATCATTACAAACTCCCCTGCACTGTGAGGTCCATAAAGACTTCTTCCAGGGATTGTTGGGCGCGCCGCGCCTCAAAGATCGGCACATTGAGCGCAGCCATTTGCCCCAACAGCCACGCAACATTCTCCCTGCTCAGATTAGGAACGGCCACGGTAGTGTCGGTGAGTTGCCGGGCATTCGGCAGGGTCAGCAGCTCTGGAATCCTCTCCGCCTCAGTCTCTAGGATGAGGTCGGGAATGCTCTGCCCCAGCAGTTCTTCACGGCTTCCCTGGAAAATCAGCCGACCCCGGTCAATAATGCCCAGCATCGTCGCGGTTTTATCCACCTCGTCCAGCAGGTGGCTGGACACCATTACGGTGATACCTTGGGCTGCTAACTCAATCAGCAGTTCGCGCACCTCCTCGATGCCTGCCGGGTCAAGGCCGTTCGCTGGCTCATCCAGGATCAGCAGCTTCGGATTCCGGGCCAGCGCCATGGCGATTCCCAACCGTTGCTTCATGCCTAAGGAATAGTTTTTAACCAGCTTGTCTTTGTGCGCCGTCAGGTGCACCGTCTCCAGCGCCTGCTCGATGTTGCGCCGCTCCAGGCCCAGCATCGACTCCACAACGCACATATTCTCCCAGCCAGTTAGATGCCCATATCCGGGAGGTGCCTCAATCATCGACCCGATGGTGCGCAGCAACCGCGCACGGTTCGAATGGTTCAGACGCTGCCCGAACAGGTACACCTCACCCGCCGACGGTTCCATCAACCCCAGCAGCATTTTCATGGTGGTGGACTTGCCAGACCCATTCGGTCCTAGAAAGCCGTATACGACCCCGCTCGGAACCTGCAGCTCCAGCGAATCCACCACAGTTTCCTTACCGAACCGTTTAGTCAGCCCCAGCGTTCGGATCACATTCATCTCATGCGTGCTCATGTCTTTTATCATCGCTGGTAACACCCCTGCAGCTCATCACCCTGGAGACTGAAACCCCAGGTCATACCCCAGGCTGATGAATCCATTCACCGCTTGTCGACGCCGATGCCAGGCCATCGCGGTGCTGGACGCTATCGCATCGCCTGAGTGGGAGGGGCGTCGATACTCGTGGAACCCCAACTGGGATGACGGCGAACAAGTATTGGAAGGACGAGATGGGCAGGGCGACTCCCTGCTTATCCTCTTCCAGGATGAGAGCATGGCCATCAACCTGTTCAGCATGGAGGACCAGCTCGTTGAAGTCATTCCAGGTGCTTTTGAGAAATTCTTCCTTGGAGAACCCGTAGCGACCCTCGGGACCACCTCATACTGGTGGCGCGTAGGAAACGGTGGTGATTGGTGTGGGAACCCCACCACCGACGCACCCGACTGGCTCCGACTCATCGCTGACGGACGGGATAGCTATCTTGACGACGCCGAAGACTACTTTGACGACAGCCTCAACTACACACGCGCAGCCACTGTGGTGGCCTCACTGATCTACGACTTCACACCCCTCACCCGCGACATGGTCGCTCGCCCTCTCCCCAGACTTCGACGACTGGGACCAACTCGCCGCTGATCTGGAAGAGATTGGATATCCGGCGGTTGAGATTGGGGAGGCTAGGAACACTGCCAATAGCCAGCGGTGACCTCGCCACTCTCTGGCTTCCAGTACAAATACAATGATCCATAGAAAAACGGGTATGTTGTTGCAAGATCGTCTGGGTAGCCTGCCTCATCGATTTGCATGAGAAATTCCCAGCCGTCGCGATCAAGAGCGTCTGTGTAATACTCTTCCTCCTGGATCATCTCGGGTTGGCCCACAATGATCAACCCCTCTTCATCGCCTGATTCAATGGAAGTGAGGTTCAGATAGTCGCAGGTGAAGCGCGTATCAGAGCCTTCTGCAGACGGTTCATGGGTGAACACTCGTACGGCACAATCTGGGTAGATTCTGCGTTGCAGCAGTTCGTCGGGATCGCCGTTGAAGAATACCGACACCTGTGTTTCTAGCTGATAGGGGTGCTGAAAGCTGCCATAAAACAACAAACCTTCCAGCTCATTCCCCATATGTTCACACCATTGCGGCGCATTGCCGCCGATACGACATCTCACAAAACCAACCTCTCAGGTATGCATATCCCCAGGCGGAAAACCGGCTTTTTCGAACCTGGAGATATACATACTTTTCCATTAGCGCTGTTCAATCATTTTTGACCGGTCACAGCCCGCAAAAAAGCACCAGGACGTGAACATTTGATAGAGCGCCACAACCAGATAGCTACTCGTGATCTACCAAACCGCCAAAAATCCCTGCAAAAACGGCAGTTTGATAGAGCGCCACAACTCCCAAACCCCTGAACAACGTTAGTGCAAACATTTGCATGAAGAAAGGTCCACCGCCAGGTCCGAAAACACCCCTTTTCCGAGCCCAGCAATGGACCTACCTGACGCACCAACCCAAAACCTACAACTCCACCCCCACCCACACGGGTTCCGGCACGAGCTCGACCCCAAAAACATCAAGGACCCCATCGCGGACTTCGCGCGCCAACGCTACAAGGTCGGCGGTGGTGGCGTTGCCGCGGTTCGTTAACGCCAAAGTATGTTTGGTCGACAGCCGAGCAGCGGCCCCCTCACCAGGATGCCCTTTGGTGAACCCGGCGCGGTCAATGAGCCAGGCTGCGGAGAGTTTGCGCTGGTCGTCACCTACGTCGAAGCATGGCATGCGTTCGGCATCATCGGCCCCGCGCAGCTCGGTGGCCACGGCGCGGACTTTTTCAGCCAACACCGCAGAAACAATCGGGTTGGTAAAGAAGGACCCAGCTGACCAGGTGTCGTGGTCGGACGGGTCGTAGACCATGCCTTTTCCTCTGCGTAGTTCTAGTACCGCCTCGCGCACCTCCTCCACCGGTCGCCGCGCCCCAGAAGCCCCAGAACCCTCAGAACCCGAAACCCCCAATGTCCGCGCAAGCTCACCGAATCGCAGAGGTGCAGATAGCCCGTCCACACTTAAAGCGAGTTCGATCTCCAACACAACCGCCCTGGAGGTGTGTTTGAGGTTGGAGTGTCGGTAACTCAAATCCAGCTCAGAAGCGGGCACCCACACATCTTCGCCCGCCGAACGATCCCACAGTCGAACGTGAGTGAGCACGTCGGAGATTTCCGCCCCGTAGGCACCAACGTTTTGCACGGGCGTGGCACCCGCGGAGCCGGGAATGCCGGAGAGGCATTCGATGCCGCCGAGCCCCGCGTCCACAGCAGCAGCGACCACGGAATCCCAGACGGCACCGGCTTCTGTGCGCAAAATCCCGCTGTCGGGGTCGATGTGAATGTTGTCGCATTCTAGGACGACGGCAACCACGTCAACGGGACCATCGGCAATAACGAGGTTGGACCCGCCACCGATAATGAGCAGCGACACCTGGTGGGCGTCGAGAAGCGATACGACGTCTATGACTGCCTGCGTGGATGCACACCGCACAACGGCGCGTGGCTGCCCCCCAAGGTGCAGGGTGGTGAGGTCGGCGAACTGGGTGACGGTGTCGATAGTGGCACCGGGGATGCTGGATAGTTTTTGGGTTACTAATAGGTCGGACACACCTTTAACGGTAGTCTGTACACATGGCAACGCGTACCGAAACTTCTGTAACTATCAATTTTCCGCCTGCAAAGGTGCATGAGGCCCTGACGAATGCTGACTACTGGGCCTACAATGTGGCGAATCTGAGCACGGAACCCGGCGAGGTTCATGAGATCACCAGCACTGACGGCGGCGCTGAGGTTGTGCTGTACGAGATCATGCCGATGGAGCTGCTTCCCGAGGCTGTGCGTGCGATGATCAGCCAGTCGTTGAAGATTAAGCGCGTGTACACCATTGGCGCGCTAGCCGACAGTGCCGCGAAGGCGTCCTACACCGCAGACGTGAAGGGTGCCCCGGTGGATTTCAAGGGCGATATTGAGCTGTCCGGCGACGATGCGTCCACCACCCTGTCCTACGCCAACGAAGTGAACGTGACCATTCCGTTCATGGGCCCCGCGATTGAGCCGAAGGTTGCCGAAGCCCTCAGCGAACTGGTGGCCAACGAGGCCGCTCTGACCGAGAAGTGGATTTCGGAAAACCTCTAACACACGTTTGTGGCTGATCACGCCCATAATCTGCGTGCCACGTTCGGAGATCACCAACGCACTCGTCGGCAGGCTACTCGAAGCACCCGCCCGGTGGGTGTGATCACACGCGGCACAACGAATGTGAATCGATTGCGCCGCTGCGACCGCTGGATGGTTCATCATCCCACGGTGCAGCGGTGCCTTTCGCATGCCTCCATCCAAGACACTCCCCTGGCCATTGATGTGGGGTACGGTGCCTCACACACCACCACCTGCGAGTGGGCCATCTGGCTGCGCCACCTGCGTGCCGATGTCTCCGTGCTCGGCCTGGAGATTGATCCCGCCCGTGTGCTGCCACCCCGCGACGGCGTGCACTTTGCCGTGGGCGGGTTTGAGCTGGCGGGCCACCGCCCGAATCTGGTGCGGGCGTTTAATGTACTGCGTCAGTACGATGTCTCCCAGGTTCACGACGCCTGGCAGCTGGTGTGTTCCCGACTCGCCCCCGGCGGGCTGTTTGTGGAAGGCACCTGCGACGAGCTGGGCCGCCGCTGCTCCTGGGTGCTATTGGACGCGGACGGCCCGCAGTCCCTCACGCTAGCTTGGGATCCGAATCACACCGCCCGCCCCTCTGACCTGGCCGAACGGCTCCCTAAGGCCCTTATTCACCGAAACGTCCCCGGCGAACCCATCTACGACCTGTTGCGCATGGCCGACGACGCTTGGGACCGCGCCGCCGCCTGGGCCACCTACGGTCCGCGCATCCGCTGGCGGGAGGCGCGCCGCCTGCTTATCGACGCCTCGGTGCCCCTCACCCCGATTCGCCGCCGAGTCCGCGACAACCTGCTCACCGTACCGTGGTCTTTTGTGAGTGGCGATCAGGTGTAGTGCGAGTAGCGCGTTGCTGAAGATTCAGGAAAACTAGATTGGGTGAAAAAGTTACTTGTTGGTCTTGTTGTTGCTTTCCTCCTTATAGCCGGTATCGCCGAGGGTGGTACCCGGTGGTATGTGTCCCAGCAATTGAAAGCCGATTCGGGTGAGGGGGCCAGCGTCAGCTTCGGGGCCTACCCGGTTGTGGCCACGCTGGTCACGGGGAATGTGAAGCATGTGGACATGGACCTGCCGTCCACATTGAAGATCGACTACCCCGACGGCACCAACAGCGCCCCCACCGTGACGGGCAGCCCCGCGTCCACGGTGAAGATCCGCAATCTTTCCCTGAAGGACCGCAACAATCCCGTCGCCGGGTCCATGCTGTTGGATACCCGACTGACCGACGAGTTCATGCTCGCACAGGTGCAATCCGCAATAGCGGAACAAGCAGCAGGCAACACCAACAATGGCTACGCGGGCGCGCTGATCCAAAGCCTTGTGCGCGTCACCGGCATCACCTCGCACCCGAATGACGGCACTGTGAGCGTTGAGTTCACCGACGGTGCTGCCACGCTGACGCTGCGCCCCAGTGCCGCGGACGGACAGCTGCAGTTCCAGGCGGAACGGGCCGCTTTGTTTGGGGTGGAGCTGCCCAAGGAGATGTCGGAAGCCATTACTAATAGTCTGCGGGAGAGCGCCAGCAAGATGGCCGGGGGGCTGAACGTGGAGAGCGTGTCGGTGGAAGATAAGGCAGTTGCCCTGCGCCTGACCGGCACGAACGTCAATTTCAGCGAGATTAGCGATAACTCACAGCAGAAGTAGCCCCGGCCTTCAGCCTGCCCAGTTTGCCCCTGCCCTAATACGCAGATAAGATACACATTAATAAATCGTTATCTTTTTCTTACATGCGCCAAAGGGGCTGAGCTGTGTGAGATCTTTTTCATTCCGCTACCTGATCCCAGAAATAGTATTACTAGCTGCGGGTATCGGCATGTACTGGGTGGGCATCGCAGGAACAAGACCCGACGGGCAGTCTCATGTTCTGTACCCGCTGCTGTCAACCTGGGGCAGCGGCATTACGGTGCTCGTGGTGCCCATCGCGCTTGTATCCACGCTGTTTTTCGGGCCACGCAGCAGGAAAGCCAACCTGATTCTCATGTATTGCGGCATGGTGCTGTTTGTGGTGAGCCAGTGGGTCATGATGGCCGACAGCACCCAACCCATCACCGCACACCCGGGTTTCTTCTTAAGCGGCTGCGGCTTTGGAATGCTGTATTCCTCGGGCACATCCCTGATGCTGCACTGGTTTAATCAGGAGCGCCATCAAGAACCTTTGCTGCTGCTGACACTCCAAGACGGGTCGCACCGGCAGCTACCAACGCTTGCGCATCATCCCAGGTACGTATTCCACCAGAAGCCTTGATACCCATCTGCCCGCCCACGGCGTCATTCATCACGCGTACTGCTTCCACTGAAGCCCCGCCCGCAGGGTGGAACCCAGTGGAGGTTTTCACGTAGTCGGCACCGGCGGCAAGTGCAGCGCGGCAGGCGGTAGCCAGGGCGTCGTTACTGAGCACCACCGATTCCAAAATGACCTTCAGCACCACCGGGTGCGGCACAGCCTCGCGCACGGTAGCGATTTCAGAGATGAGGGCATTGCTGTCCCCCGCCTGAGCTGCGGCAATATCCACCACCATATCAATTTCCGACGCCCCGAACTGCACCGCCAGCCGGGCCTCTGCCGCCTTCACCAGCACATGATGCTTGCCGGACGGGAACCCACAGACAGTGGCCACCGTCAGGCCAGCCTGGGCGGCTTTCTCCGTGGCATGCAGCAGAGACGGGGATACGCAGATGGCACCCACTCCGAGAGAGATGGCGCTATCGATCAGGTGCCCCACATCGGCAGCGGTGGCTTCGGGCGAGAGCAGGGTGTAGTCCATGATGCGGGCGAGTTGTTCGCGGCTGGGTTGTGTGGCTCGGTCCAGATCCATAAGGCTCAAGAATAGCCGCCTTTTTCTGGCACAATGGCACTCGTACAGTATCCAGGGTGCAGCACAATACGGGAAGCGGTGGGCCAATGAGGGAGCGTTCAGAAACACAACAACGCCTAGTAGAGGCCGCCCGCATTGTCATGATTAACTCCGGCATTGAGGGCTGTACACAACAGCGCATCTGCAAAGAAGCCGGGCTGACCAGGGGTGCCTTCTATTCCAACTACGCCACCAAAGAGGAACTTTTCACCCACGTGGCGCGGGACGCTTACGCCCGGATTATTGAACGCCTCGACGAAATCGTGGAACGCTGGGCAGCACAGCCCTCAACACAGCCCGGCGGCCAGCCGGAAGTGAAGGTCGCCGAGTTCCTGGGCAGCGCACAGGTAGAACTAGGTCTGAACAGGGAGTTTTTCATCCTGCACAATGAGCTGCTGTCGCGGGCGGCGCGGGAACCGGAGTGGGCACTGCAGTTCCGGGAAATCAACCGTGATTTTGTGTTGCGTGTCGCTCAGGTTTTGGAGCTTATTGTGAACGAGGTCGGCCGCACCTTAGATCGCCGCCCAGAGGCGGTGGCGCAGGCGGTTATTGGCATTGCATTGCGGGTTACGGGAGTTTCCGCCTGGAAAACAGAACTTATTAATGATAATGACACTTTTGAACCGCGCGGCACAATGCTTGAAGCCGACGATATTGTGGACATGATCCTTACTTTATTATTTGCATGTTCCAAGCCAATGGTGTAATGCTGCGGGGGCTGCAACATCGGGGACGTGGGGGGGCGTCGTTAAGCACACAAGCAGGGACGATGGAAAATAACGACTACCAACCCCGCACCAAGCACCACCTGCACACATGAGTTTTTATTAACCAAGCAGGGACGATACATTTATGTATTCGACGCTGAAAGTAAGCCTTGTTAGCATTCGGGAAAACACGTTTGTCACACATGAGGAGTTTGCGTGAACTTGCCGTCTTTGCTTCCTTTGCATGCCTTTGAAAGCCCCGCGTTGTTGTTCGCGGGGCAAGCGTCTCCCTGGCAGGAGGCTCTCCGGGGTGCTGAGGATCCTCGACTGTTGTCGCTACTGAATGCCGCTGAGCGTCGCGTCGCCGCCTACGCACGGGAGCGCGCCAGCGCCGTGCCCGGCGCGGATGCCCGGTTGAAGGATTTGATCACCAATCCGGATGCCTCCCTGTCAGTCGATGTGGATACGCTTCCTGCGGTGAGTGTGCCTGGGATTGTGTTGTCGCAGGTTGCGGCTGTGTTGCATCTTCAGGATGCTGGTTTGGATGTTTCAAAGGCCGCACTCATCGGGCATTCCCAGGGCAGCCTGGGCGTGGCCGCAGCGGAGGCCATCGCGGCGGACACCAGCGGTAAGGCCGTGGAGGAGAACACTGCGCTGGTGGATGTGGTGGCGTTTGCCCTGCTGATGGGCACTGCTGCCACCCTGCGCGCGCAGGAATTGGGCACGCACGCGGGGGATTCCTGGATGTTGAGTGTCCGTAATGTGCCGCGCGAGGCTGTTGAGGGCGCCATTGCGCAGGTTAAGGACACGGAATTGGCGCTGCGTAATGGCCACACGCATTTTGTGATTGCGGGTGCGCCTGCGGCATTGCGCCAGGTGGAGAGCCTGATTGAGCAGGCTGCGGAGAAGCATAACGCGGAGCTGGATGATAAGCGTTCGGGCGGTACTCGGGTGGAGCCGCTGTTCAACGAACTCAAGGTTTCCGCGCCGTTCCACTTCACGGCAATGCAGCCCGGTGCGGACCGCGCCGCCGAGTGGGCCTCCGCGCTTGGTTTGACGGTATCCGCCCAGGCCCTTGCCGAAGACATTCTGGTCAAGCACCACGATTGGCCCGCAGAGTTGTCGGCGCTGACCACCAGCACCGAGATCACCCATGTGCTAAACACCGAGCCGGGTCACGGCCTGGCCCGCATCACCGCCAAGCTTCTCGACGGCCGCGGCATCACCCTCGTTGCCGCTGGTACCGCTGCAGATCGCGACAAGCTGGTCACTCCCGGTACCACCATCCCGCAGGAGGACACCTGGGAGCGGTTCGCCCCGAAGCTGGTGGAGTTGCCGGACGGCAGCGTGAAGGTTGTCACCGCGTTTAGCCGCCTGACCGGCTACTCCCCGATCCTGCTGGCGGGCATGACCCCCACCACCGTGGACCCGGATATTGTCGCAGCAGCCGCTAACGCTGGTTTCTGGGCCGAGTTGGCCGGTGGTGGCCAGTATTCGGAGGAAGTGTTCACCAAGAATCGTGACGGCTTGGTGGCCCAGCTGCAACCGGGCCGCGCAGCGCAGTTCAACTCCATGTTCTTCGACCGCTACATGTGGAACCTGCAGTTTGGCGCGCAGCGTATTGTTTCGCGCGCCCGCGCCGCAGGCACCTCCATCAACGGCGTGACCGTGTCCGCCGGTATCCCCGAGTTGGAGGAAGCTAAGGAGCTGATCCAGAGCCTGCACGAGGATGGCTTCCCCTACATCAGCTTCAAGCCGGGCACCGTGGAGCAGATTCGTTCTGTCTTGGAGATCGCCAAGGACAACCCAGATGCCATGATCATCATGCAGGTGGAGGACGGCCACGCTGGCGGCCACCATTCCTGGGTGAACCTGGATGACCTGTTGCTGGCCACCTACGGCGAAATCCGCCTTCAGCCGAACGTGGTGCTGTGTGTGGGCGGTGGCATTGGCACCCCGGAGAAGGCCGCGGAATACCTGACGGGTTCCTGGGCTACCCAGTACCACGCCCCCGCCATGCCCGTGGACGGCATTTTGGTGGGCACCGCAGCCATGACCGCCAAGGAGGCAAAGACGTCTCCGCAGGTCAAGAAGCTGCTCAAGGACACCCCTGGTGTGGATCCCAACGATCGCGGCGGCTGGGTCGGCCGCGGCGAGTCCCGTGGTGGCGTGACCTCCGGCCTATCGCACCTGCACGCGGACATGTACGAGGTGGATAACGCCTCCGCCGCGTGTTCCCGCCTGATTTCCTCCATTGAGCCCAGCGACGAGGCCGTGGCTGCCCGGCGCGATGAGATTATTGCCGCGCTGAATAAGACGGCGAAGCCGTATTTCGGTGATCTGGAGGAGATGACCTACGCCGAGTGGCTGCAGCGTTTTGTGGATTTGGCGTACCCCTGGACGGACCCGACCTGGCCGGATCGCTTCTTTGATCTGCTGCACCGTGTGGAGGCCCGCCTGTCGGATGTGGATCACGGCCCGGTGGTCACTTTGTTCCCCACCCTGGAGGATGCGGAGGATGGTCCGGCGGCCGTCGAGAAGCTGCTGTCGGAGTACCCGCAGGCCCGCGAGCTGAAGGTGGGTGCCCGCGACGCTGCGTGGTTTATTGGCCTGTGCCGCAAGCACCACAAGCCGATGCCGTGGGTGCCCGCCATTGATGCGGACCTGGCACGCTGGTGGGGCTTGGATACCCTGTGGCAGTCTCAGGACGAGCGCTACTCCGCTGATGCTGTGCGCGTGATCCCGGGCCCGGTGTCGGTGGCCGGTATTGATCGTATCGACGAGCCGGTGGCTGATCTGCTGGGTCGTTTTGAGCAGGCATGCACAGACACCCTCAGTGCGAACAGCACACCCGCGAAGGTGTTTGCCCGCCTGGGCGAGGTCGCCGACGGCGAGGAGCTGCTGCGCACCGCACCGCATATTGTGTGGCATGGCCATTTGATTGATAACCCGGCGTATGCGCTGGCACCGGAGGCCGTGGACATCATCGCCCCCACCGATCCCACCAGCGACGTGTGGACCATCCGCGTGCTGGCCGATTCCGTGTGGGACGACCTGGACCCCGGCGCGAAGAAGCCCTATGTGGTCACCCAGGTGGATATTCCGGTGGCGTTGTCCGGGGCCACGGCCACGGGCGCATCCCCAGTGGTGGATCACGACGCCCTGCCGGACGCCGTGTATGGCCTGCTGGCCGCCGTCGCGGGCGTGGGTTCCACCTCCGCTGCGGGCGACAGCATTGATTCCCTGCCCACGGTGGAGCCTAAGGAAGGCACCACGTTTGGCGTGGTGCGGGATTCCTTCACCCTGCCCGCAACCCTGCTCACGCAGCACACCGCCGTGTCGGGCGCGGGCATTCCGTTGGGCGACCTGGATGGGGAGGCACTAAACGCAGGCACCGCCGATGCGCTGGTGGGTCCCTGCTGGCCCGCCATCTACGCCGCCCTGGGTTCTGCGTACCTGCCCGACGGCTATCCGGTGATTGAGGGCCTGCTCAATGCCGTGCACCTAGATCACTGCGTGGAGCTGCTGGTTCCGCTGGAGGAGCTGGCCAATTCCCGCACCATCCAGGTGGAGGCCCAAACCTCCCCGCTGGAGGAATCCGCATCGGGACGCATTGTCACCGTCAACCTGACTCTCACCTCCGAGGGTGAGGTTGTCGCCCGGCTTGTGGAGCGTTTTGCCATCCGCGGCCGCGTGACCAGCACTCAGGCACCGTCGCTGGCACCCAACTGGGGTGGAGTCGACGTAGAGATTGTGGACACTCCGCGCCACTTCCTGCGCCGCGCCGTGGTCACCGCGCCCGCCGACATGACCCCATTTGCTATGGTGTCCGGCGACTACAACCCGATCCACACCTCCACCAACGCCGCCCGTCTCGTGGGCCTGGAGGCTCCCCTGGTGCACGGCATGTGGCTGTCGGCCACCGCGCAGCACCTGGCTACCGCTGGTAAGCGCCCCTCCCGTCTCATCAGCTGGACCTACTCCATGTTCGGCATGGTGCAGCTTAACGACGCCGTGGACATCACCGTCGAACGCATCGGCCGCTCCGCCCGCGGCGCCATCTCTGCCGTGGAGGTTACCTGCCGCGTGGACGGCAACGTGGTGTCCCGCGGCCAGGCGCTGCTTGCACCGCCCACCACCGCCTACGTGTACCCGGGCCAGGGCATCCAAAGCCCCGGCATGGCTTCGGGCGACCGTTCCGCCTCCGCTGCTGCCCGCGCTGTGTGGGAGCGCGCCGATTCCCACACCCGCAACGAACTCGGATTCTCCATCGTGCAGATCGTGGACGAGAACCCGACCGTCCTGCGCGTGGGCGAAACCGTGTTCCGCCACCCCAAGGGCGTGCTGTACCTGACGCAGTTCACGCAGGTGGCTCTGGCCGTGGTGGCCTACGGCCAAACCGAACGCCTCCGCGAAGCAGGCACCATTGTGCCCGGCTCCCTCTACGCGGGACACTCCCTGGGCGAGTACACGGCACTGGCCTCGCTGGCCAACATCTTCGACCTGGAAGCCGTGATCGACATCGTGTTCTCCCGCGGCTCCGCCATGCACTCCCTGGTTGAGCGCGATGCCGCTGGACGCTCCAACTACCGCCTGGGCGCGCTGCGCCCCAATATGTTCGGGCTGAGTGACGCGGAAGTCGTGAACTACGTTGCTGACATCGCCGAGCGCACCGGGGAGTTCCTGGAGATTGTGAACTTCAACGTGGCTGGCCAGCAGTATGCCGTGGCCGGCACGGTCGCCGGCCTGAAGGCCCTGGCTGCGGACGCCCAGGAGCGCGGCGGAAAGCGCGCCTACGTGGAAATCCCCGGCATTGACGTGCCCTTCCACTCCCGCGTTCTGCGCCCCGGAGTCCCGGCGTTTGCCGCCAAGCTGGATTCACTGCTGCCAGAAGAACTGGATGTGGACGCCCTGGTCGACCGCTACGTGCCGAACCTGGTGGCTCGCCCCTTCGAGCTGACCCGCGACTTCGCCGAAGCAATTCTGGATGTTGTTCCCTCCGAACCGCTGAAGAAACTGCTGGATAGCGGCGAGTTTGAACGCCAGGCCACCGGCTCCCCCGCCAAGCTTGCCCGCGTGCTCATGATTGAGCTGTTGAGCTGGCAGTTCGCCTCCCCGGTCCGCTGGATTGAGACGCAGGATCTACTGATCAACGAGGCGAAGGTGGAGCACATTGTGGAGGTTGGTTTGGCCTCTGCACCCACGCTGGCCAACCTGGCCGCCCGCACCCTGGATCTTGCGGAGAACGCTGGCGCATCGGTGCGCGTGTTCAACGTCGAGCGCGACGCGGATGCCGTGAACCTGGCCGATCCAAAGTCCGCTCCGGTGGTGGAGGAAGCCGCCCCCGAGGCCGAGGAAACACCTGCTGAGGCAGTTCCGGCCGAGGCACCCGCTGAGCCTGCACCCGCCGCTGAGGCTGCTCCGGCACCCGCTCCCGCCGCACCGACGGGTGGCTCTCCCGCTGGTGAGCTGCCGTTTACCGCTGCGGATGCGATCATGTTCCTGTTTGCGGTGCAGAACAAGGTGCGCCTGGACCAGATCGCGGGTAGCGACACCACAGAAACCCTCACCAATGGCGTATCCTCCCGCCGTAACCAGCTGCTCATGGACATGTCCACCGAGCTGGGTGTGCCCACCATTGACGGTGCGGCAGAGGCGGACGTCGATACGCTGAAGGCCCGCGTGGCCACCGCCGCCCCCGGCTACCGTGCGTTCGGCCCGGTGCTGTCGGAGGTTGTGCGCGGTCGCCTGCGTACCCTGACCGGCCAGGCGTCGCAAAAGCCCGCCTACATTCGTGACCGCGTGACCGGCGCTTGGGGCCTGCCTGAGTCGTGGGCGGTGCACGTGGAGGCCGAGCTGGTGCTGGGCACCCGCGACGGCGAGTCCGTGCGCGGCGGCGATGCCGGTACCCTGCCCTCCGACAATCCCTCCTCCAAGGCTGCCCTGGATGCGCTTATCGACGCCGCAGTGACCAACGTCGCTGCCGCACACGGCGTGTCCGTCTCCCTGGGGAGCGGTGATGCTGCCGGTGGCGGCGGCGTGGTTGATTCTGCTGCTCTGGATGCCTACGCCGATACCGTCACCGGCCCGGAAGGTGTGCTCGCTGCTACGGCGCGCACCATCCTGGACCAGCTGGGGCACCTCACCCCCGAACCTGCGGAACCCGAAACCTCCGACACCGCCCTCATCGACGCGGTGGAGGCCGAGCTGGATCCGCAATGGTTCAAGATGGTCACCCCCACCTTCGACGAACAGCGCGCCGTGCTTTTCGACGACCGCTGGGCCAGCGCCCGCGAAGACCTCGCCCGCCTAGCAAACGGCGCCGACATTGCCGTGCAGCGTTTCGCCGGAACCGGTGAGGTTGTAGCAAAACAGGCCGCATGGTGGGCTGGACAGACCTCCGACAAGAAACTGGCTCAGACCCTTACCTCGGTGTCCGAGATTGCCACCCAAGAGCCCACCGAGCCGTGGGTCGAGGATGTTGCCCTGGTCACCGGCGCAGCCCCCGGCTCCATCGCCGGTGCGTTGGTAGAGAAACTGCTGGCAGGCGGCGCAACCGTCATCATGACGGCCTCCAACGTCAACGATGCCCGCAAGGAATACGCCCGCACCCTCTACGCCAACAACGCTTCCGCCCACGCGAAGCTGTGGCTGGTGCCCGCCAACATGTCCTCCTTCCGTGACGTGGATTCCCTGGTGGAGTGGATTGGCACCGAGCAGAAAGTCACTGTGGGTAAAGACGTGAAGGTCACCAAGCCTGCGTTGACCCCCACCTTGGTATTCCCCTTCGCCGCACCCCGCGTGTCCGGCAGCCTGGCCGATGCCGGCCCCGCCGCAGAAAACCAGGCACGCCTGCTGCTGTGGAGCGTGGAACGCACCATCGCTGGTGTCGCAGATCTTGCCTCCCGAGGCGTTGGTTCCCGCGTGCACGTGGTGCTGCCCGGTTCCCCGAACCGCGGCACCTTCGGCGGCGACGGCGCCTACGGCGAAGTCAAGGCAGCCTTCGATGCCATCCTGGCGAAATGGACCGCTGAAAGCGTCTGGCCGGACTACGTGTCCCTCGCCCAGGCCCGCATCGGCTGGGTGGCTGGTACTAACCTGATGGGTGGCAACGACCCGCTGGTGCCGCTGGTGCAGAAGCACGGCATCCACGTGTACACACCCGACGAAATCTCTGAGGAACTCCTGGGACTGTGCACACCGTCGGCACGCACCGAGGCAGCCGAAGCACCCCTGGATGCGGACTTCACCGGTGGGCTCGCCGACGCCAACGTGTCCCTGCCGGAACTGGCCGCATCGCTGGACCTGACTTCAGACAGTGCAGAGGCCGAAGAGAAGCCCGTCACCATCAACGCGCTGCCCTCCCCCGCCGCACCGAAACAGGCAGGCGGCATTGACCTGGGTAAAGTCACCACGCCGCTGGAAGACATGGTGGTTATTGTCGGCCTGGGCGAAGTCTCCTCCTGGGGCTCCGGCCGCACCCGCACCCTCGCGGAATACGGCATCCAACGCGACGGCGACGTTGACCTCACCGCCGCCGGTGTGCTGGAACTCGCCTGGATGACCGGCCTGGTCAACTGGTCCGACGACCCCACACCCGGCTGGTACGACGCCTCCGGCGAAGCCGTCGCCGAGGAAGACATCTACGACCGCTTCCGCGACGAAGTGGTTGCCCGCGCCGGTATCCGCCGCTTCGTGGACGACTACACCCTGGTTGACGAAGGCTCCATCGACGTAGCCACCGTCTACCTCGACCGCGATATCTCCTTCACCGTGGCCACCGAGGAAGAAGCCCAGGACTACGTGGACGCCGACCCGGCAACCACCAGCATCAGCCCCACCGAAGACGGCGAATGGTTGGTGCACAAGAAGCGTGGCGCCCAGGCGCGCATCCCGCGCAAAGCCACCCTCAGCCGCGTTGTTGGTGGTCAGCTGCCCACCGACTTCAACCCCGCCAACTGGGGCATCCCCGGCACCATGATCGAAGGTCTCGACCGCATCGCCGTGTGGAACCTTGTCACCGCCGTTGATGCGTTCCTCAGCGCAGGCTTCACCCCCGCCGAACTGCTCCGCATCGTCCACCCGGCCGATGTCGCCTCCACCCAGGGCACCGGTATTGGTGGCATGGAATCCCTGCACAAGGTCTTCGTCACCCGATTCCTCGGCGAAGAACGACCCAGCGACATCCTGCAGGAAGCCCTGCCCAACGTGGTGGCCGCACACGTCATGCAGTCCCTCGTCGGCGGCTACGGATCCATGATCCACCCCGTCGGTGCCTGCGCCACCGCAGCCGTGTCCCTGGAAGAAGGCGTGGACAAGATCAAGCTCGGCAAAGCCGACTTCGTGGTCACCGGCGGTATTGACGACATCAGCGTCGAATCCCTCACCGGATTCGGCGACATGAACGCCACCGCCGAATCCGCAGCACTCGCGGCCAAGGGCATCAACGAGCGTTTCTACTCACGCGCCAACGACCGCCGCCGTGCAGGCTTCGTCGAAGCCGAAGGCGGAGGCACCGTCCTCCTCGCGCGTGGTGACGTCGCCGCCAAGCTCGGACTGCCTGTCTACGCTGTGGTTGCCCACGCACAGTCCTACGCCGACGGCATCCACACCTCCATCCCTGCTCCGGGACTCGGTGCACTTGCCGCCGGACGAGGAGGAACCAACTCCGCGTTGGCCCGCTCGTTGAACGGTCTTGGCCTCACCCCCGACGACGTGCGCGTAGTGAGCAAGCACGACACGTCCACCAACGCCAACGACCCCAACGAGTCCGAACTCCACAGCCTGCTGTGGAATGCCCTGGGACGCGACGCCGGAAACCCGCTGTTCGTGGTCTCCCAGAAGACCCTCACCGGACACGCCAAGGGTGGCGCTGCGCTCTTCCAAACCGCAGGACTCTGCCACATCCTGGCCACCGGCAACCTGCCGCAAAACGCATCCCTCGACTGCGTTGACCCTGCCATCGAGCCGCTGGCCAAGCCCCTGGTCTGGCTACGCGCTCCCCTCTCTCTGGGTGCCGGCGCAGTGAAGGCAGGCGTGCTCACCTCGCTGGGCTTCGGCCACGTGTCCGCTGTGGTGGTGCTTGCACACCCCGGTGTGTTCGAAGCTGCACTTGACGCCTCTGGCTACTCTGCGGACGAATGGCGAGCATCCGCTAATGCGCGGTTGGCCGCCGGTGCCCGACGCCTCGAGGAAGGCATGGTCGGACACGTTGAACTCTTCAGCGTGATCGACGGACGCCGCTTCCCCGCCGTCGGAGCACACGAAGCAGAAATCGCCCTGCTTCTCGACCCCAACGCCCGCCTCGGCGAAGACGGAATCTACCCGTCGGCGTAGATTCTGGCCGGGCTGGTTTCGCCGGTTCCGGCCGGGCTGGCTGCTAGTTTCCAGTTGCTAGTCGCCCGAAAAGCCCTGGTCACACGTTGTGTGGCTGGGGCTTTCTTTGCGGCGGGTGCAGCGGGTTCTTGTCTGCTTTGCTGTCACGCTAGGTCTTTGCGACGGGTCTTTGCGCCAGCTACCCCTCTGTATCCCCCGCCTTGTTGGGCTGAACTGCGGTTTGTCCCAAGATCCACCATTTTCCGGTTAGTTGATGGTTTTTGGGACACCAATCCCCTGTTTTTGTCCCAGGATCCACCAAATTCTTAAAAATGGTGGATCCTGGGACATTTTCGCTTTCCTCGACCGGATCAGGTACGAGCACCGCCAGTCCCAGCGCTCACATTGACTCCCGCTCTCGCATTTCCTTGTACCGCCGCAGCACATCCCTGTAGGCAAACCCAGAGAACACATCCTTGGCGGAGTACGCCCAGATGGTGTATCCGGCAGTGACCAAACGATCATAACGATTGGTAGCACGTTCCACGTTAAACTGTTGCTCTTCGGCAGTCTCCCCGTATTTACCCAGGCCAGATATTTCAATCACAATCCGTGTCCGCCTGATCTGAAAGTCTGGCCGCCGCGTAGCCAGACGGGAATCAGCCACTGTGACCTGCGGCTGCACATCGATCACCCCATCTTTGCGCACTTGCGCCAGGAAGTACGCCTCGGCGGCTGATTCAACATAGGGGTCAACAAGATCAAGCACCCGCGTAAGGGTTTCATCGCTAAGAGCCGCTTCCCGCAGTTCAGCGAGCGGGTATGCGTCGTGCGCCATCACCCAGCTCGCGGCCATAAAGCAGTCTTCAAAGCTGTGGTACCTGGCCAGATCCAAGAGCACACGTGGGATGGTAGCTACTTTGGCTATTTTCCCATCCACATAGCTGCTTTCCCCGAGCAACGCCCTAAGCCGCCGACCGCCCCCAACGTCTTTGCTTCCCCTGTTCATAGCGTATTCCACCGGATCATCTCGCCCAACCCTCACCCACATCCCCCACAGCAACGCGGCCGAGACACCAGCAATGACTCGCGTCCCGCTAGCCCCAAGGGCAAGTGCTCGTAGCCGGTGTTGTTCCCACGGCGGCAGCTCATTAAAGCCGTCCCGCTCCACATAGACTCCCAGGGCCAAACGCAGGTGCGTCCCAGAAAGCACCCCTCGGCTGAGTGCACGACGCCCCGCGTCATCACAGTCGCGCGAAAATACAAGCTTCATACATCCCCCTCCCCTCGGATCACCCTACCAAGCTTTCCTAGTACAATGCACAGAATGACCATTCCAGCTGCGCATACCACCACCGACGAACGCCAGTATGTCCTTACCTTGAGCTGCCCCGACACAACGGGAATTGTGGCTAAATTGTCGTCTTTCATTGCCGATATTGGCGGCTGGATCACAGAGGCAGGTTTTTTCACCGACCCGGAGAGCGGCTGGTTTTTTACCCGCCAGGCTGTGCGCGCGGCGTCGATTAGCATGGGTTTTGACGAGCTGAGCCAGCGTTTTGCGGAGGTCGCGTCCGAAATGGGCCCGGATGTCCGGTGGCGTTTGTGGGATACTGCGAAGCCGAAGAAGGCCGTGATTTTGGTGTCCAAGGAGGGTCATTGTCTGCATGATTTGTTGGGGCGGGTTGCGCAGAATGATTACCCGATGGATGTGGCTGCGGTGATCGGTAATCATGAGGATTTGCGGCCAATTTCCCAGGCCCACGGCGTGCCTTTCCATTATGTTCCTTTTCCGAAGGATGCGGTGGGTAAACGCAAGGCTTTTGACCAGGTTGCAGACCTTGTGAATGCGGAAAGCCCCGACGCCATTGTTCTTGCGCGTTTCATGCAGATTCTGCCGCCGGATTTGTGCGAAATGTGGGCCGGTAAGGCAATTAATATTCACCACAGTTTCTTGCCGTCGTTTATGGGCGCGCGCCCTTATCACCAGGCTTATCGACGCGGCGTGAAACTCATCGGCGCCACCTGCCATTACGCCACCGAAGACCTCGACGACGGCCCGATCATCGAACAGGACGTCATTCGCATTTCCCACAAAGACACCCCCTCCGATATGCAACGACTCGGCCGCGACGCCGAGAAAATCGTCCTCGCCCGCGGCCTGCGTTTCCACCTCGAAGACCGCGTTCAGGTCTACGGAAACCGAACCGTCATTTTCGACTAAACTCCCACCGCTTATCGACGCCGCGACACCCACTCGCCGCGTCGATTTTTGCTGTTTCTATAGTGGATAGGCAGCAGGGTTGATAATATTTTCGTGAATGTGTTGGTGCGGGTAATGAGGAGAGTAGTAGGTGGGAAGGTTTATAGAAAAAGGAAAAACTGCACTAGTAGCAACAGCCTCTGGCGGGGTGGGATTTACACTTGCGGGATTCTTACTTCGAGACTGGAACTTTTCGTGGGACTGGTCTGTGGCAGCTCAACCTTTAGCAACTCTAGGCGCAGGTACTGCAGCTATCATCGCTGCTGCAATTGCTCTTCACAATGGAGAGAAAACAAGAGTGCAAGATAAAGAGCGTACCCTTCGCGAACGATTCACATCAATTGTCAAGCTTTTAGCAACTGACGATCTCACCAAGCGCGAATCTGGAGCATACGCGCTTGCAGCACTTGCTGGCGATTGGGCAGCCTTCCATAAAGATGATCCAGAATCAGCACTAAGAGAACAGCAAGTTTGCCTAAATATCCTGACTGGACAGCTCCGTGACCCAATATCAAAAGACTCACCATCCGAGCTGTACACATTCAAAGAAAGAATGCAAGATATAATATTCACACGTTTTGAAGAGGAGGATGGAAAAAGTCCTGGCCAATGGTCAGATTTAAACCTAAATTTAGAAAACTGTCATTTTTATAATATTTCCTCAAAGGGAATTTTTAAGAATAGAGCTTCCTTCGCAAACTCATACTTTCACGGAAGGACATCTTTCACCGGCGCCCATTTTTATAACAATACCCTTTTTAAAAGTGCGCACTTTTGCAAACATGCAGATTTCAACAGGGCACATTTCAATATTAGAACGCCCCTCGATCCTAATGATCACTATAGAACATACGTAGATTTTAGTGGAACAAATTTTCACGACAGCGTCTCTTTTATAAAAACAATATTCCATAGCGGAGCAACCTTTGATGGAGCACACTTTAATAGCAACACACCTCCGCGAACAGCTACAGTCTTCATTACAGACGCAACGTTTGATCTAGCACACTTTTACGGCATCGCCTCTTTTTTCCAAGCATACTTCCACATGGATGCTCAATTTCATAATGTGGATTTTCACGAATCTGCATGGTTTGAAAAAGTCTACTTTGAAAAGTTTGCGCATTTTAAAGATTCCAACTTTAGCAAAAAAACATCTTTTAAACATGCACACTTTAATGGAGGTACAAACTTTGATAATGTTTATTTTGTCGATGCCGCAGACTTCTCAAGCACCAAGTTTAAATTTCCTGAATCTAGCGAAAATAACAAAATAATTAGGCTACTCAACACCAATCTAGACAACGCGAAATTTGGCGTAGAATTCCCCACAAAATAACTTGAAAATTTTCCATCAATATTGCCAATCGAGACTATATACCGCAGCATCAGCATCAATGATCATAAAACGGAAGTGAACACGCTGTCTTCGCAGCGTGTTCACTTTACAGCATCTACCATCTATTCAGTCTTAATATTTACCCCCAAACTCCATCCTAGTTTCCAGCTCCACCCCAACCTCACCGGCACTCATACCTCAAACAATCACGCCGCTAGGCGCAGCAACACTCGCCACATTCTGATTCCCAACAACACTCTCCCTCCGACTCCGCGCCCACACAATGATCATCCGAATGCCAACGCCACCGAGGACAACGGCGAATGCTCGCCAATCGGGCAGTGTCGTTGGAAAATCTGGGAGAGGACCGTTGCGCAGCACGGCTGAGGTGATGACTTCATTGATGATCATCAGGGAATATGCGATGGTGGTGCTGATGGTGAGGTAGGCCACGGCGTCGATAAGCACGGTGGACCAGACGGCGTTGCTGTTTACGCGCCTGCCGGAGCCAGCGCTGGCCAGAACGATGGAAATCAGTGCGACGATGAGGATGCCGATGGGGCCGCTGAAGATTTTGATGGCTTCTATGGGGGTGACTGTATCTGCTTGCTCGACGCTAAATTTCTGAGTCATCTTGGTGACCCACATGCTCATGATTCCGGTCGCAGCAGCAAGCAGGCCAAGCGGCAGGACCAGCGACCCGGCGCGGGTGACACGACTGATGGTGTTGTTCACCAAGTCGCCGTTGCCCATAAGCATGGCCAGTACTGCGCCGATGGTGTGGACGAGGATGCCGCCGAGGAATGCTGCGGCGAGGCAGAGCATCGCACCCATCGCAAAGTAGATAGTATAGGCATCTTCGCTGCCGGTCGGCTGGGCGTTGGCGATCACACGGTAGATGGAGGATGCCCCAGCAATGGTGGACAACCCAAGGAAGACGCTGAAGATGCGCCAGCCCATACGGCTCGGCGGCTCGGTTTCAATCGGCTCAGGCCGTGCGATCTGACCAGCTTGCGCAATCTGACCAACCTGGGTAGCTTGAGCAGCAGAAACGTTCGCACGCTTCCCCGCACGGCGTGCCCCCGCCTTCGCCCCAATGGCCCCGGCGATGAGACCCGTGAGGGCGACGCCCCCAAGGCTGCTGGTCACAGCATTAATCGGCAGCGACCCGCTGAGCGGATCGGGCGGGAATACGCCGGTCCCAACCAACATCTGCACGTGCATTGGCCACAGGACATAGCTCAGTGACGAGCCGATGCCGCCACCCACGACGCTGGCCAACAGAGCATTGAGCGTAACAATCCCCTGATTGGACTGGCCCGCCTCATCACTGCGCCTCTTGAGCGACAATACAGCCAAGACAATCATGGCGATTATGCCAACAAGGATGTTGATCCCGAATGTGGTTCCACCAAGTGCGGTAATCACTGCCTGGTCGTCGCCGTGCGCCCGTATCCCCGCATCAAGTAGCCCGGTGCTCAGGGAGAGGAAGAAGGCGAAAGTCGTGCTGGTCAGTCCGATGCCAAGGTATTTCATTGTTGTTGCCCCTGTTCGTCAGTAGTGGTCCGCGCCGCGAGCGCAAGCGCCGATAGCGCGACGAGGTTTGTAGTGGTTTGTGTTGGGTTCATGGTTTTAGCTTGCTCCCCCAACATGCCCCTGCACACCAGGGTTTTCCCTGATCTTTGAAAAATCAGGGAAAACCCTGAGGGCGTCAAGTTTGCTTATGCTCAAGCACGAAAACACCCCATTTTCCGACCTGGAGATAAGCAAACTTCTTGGCAGACCACAACATTCCCCAGCCAAGTAGGTCCACCGCCAGGCTCGGAAACACCCCAATTCCGTACCCAGCGGTGGACCTATCCTGCATAAACACCCCCCCCTCACCCATGCATCACATGAAACAGCTCCTCCACGCTGGGTGTGCGCAGCTCGGCGTGGTTGACACCATCGGCGAGGATGATCACCCGGTCAGCGGTGGCGGCAATGTCGAGACTATGGGTGACCATCACCAGCGCCGTGTGCGGCGTGACGGTTGCCCGCAGCAGATCCATGACCTGCGCGCTGGTGTGCACGTCGAGCGATCCGGTGGGTTCATCTGCGAATAGCAACTGGGGTTTGCGTACCAGCGCACGCGCAATAGCCACGCGCTGCCGTTGCCCACCGGAGAGCTGGTCGGGGTAGGCATGTGCTTTTCCTGTGAGCCCGACGTAGTCGAGGGCGTCGTTAATCTCCTGATCGGGGACGGAAACTCCGGCGAGTTTGGCGGGCAGCCGTAGGTTGTCTTCCACGTTGAGGGATTCGATGAGGTTGAGGTCTTGGAAGATGAATCCGACGTGGTCGCGGCGCAGTTTCGCTATGGCAACCCGCTGGGCATCGCGGCGTCGTTTCCGGCGAGAAAAGGCGTCTTTGCTGGTGATGCGGTGTTCGCCGATGAAGATGTCGCCACGATCGATGGGGGTGAGCCCGCTGAGACTGTGCAGAAGCGTAGTTTTGCCGGACCCGGATTGCCCGATGATGGCCACGAATTCGCCTTCGTGAATGTCGACGTTCACGCCTCGCAGCACCGGCAGGTCGTCGTATTGTTTGTGCAGGTTAAGCGCTTGGAGCAGCATGGCTGAGTGTCCTTTCGGCGGTGTTGCGGCGGAGTTCGGTGAGGGTGATGCTCCAGAGCATGGTGGCGGCAATGCCGATGCCCAGACAGAGGACGGCGAGCGTACTTCCGGCGGGCATGCTGAGCTGCGTCATGGGCAGCGGCCCGCGCGCGAACGCGAACGTCATGCACACGTCGTTGATGATCACCGTCCCGTAGGCGATGATCCCGGCAAGAATGAGGTACACCAGGGTTTCCATCAGAGTTTTTTGTGTGAGCAGCTCGTCGGTGGCGCCGGAGGTGTACAGCAACTGGGCGTCGTGTTGCCGGGGCCTGAGGGCGATGAGCACCACGGACGCTGCGGAAGCACAGGCCACAACGATGGACCCGCCGACAAGGAGCAGGGATATGCTGAGCGGCGCGGATAATGATTCAGAGTCCGGCACCCCCATGCTCACGAGCACCTGCCGGAATTTACTTATCGACATCCCCGCCATCCCCGTCGTACTCGCCGCGATAGCAATGGGCATGATGAGGGTTCCGGTGAGCGTGGGCCGCGCCTGTGCCTCGCGCACAGCCAGGAACCACGGTGTCGCCGTAATCGGCAGCACGCGCAGCATCTCCACGAGTACGCGCAGAATATACGGCCCCCACAGCGCCACCACCACGCTCAGCAGCACACCCACGCCCACGTAAGCGCCGAGCATTCCCCCCATTTCATCAATGTTCTGCAGCGGTTCAACCTGCGCAATCGCATAATAGAGCGCCCCCACACCGAGGGATGCTACGACACACAAGGGTTTTCGAACAATCCCCACACTCGTACGACGGAAGGCACCGCTTATCGACGCCCCGTCCACCAGCTCTGCACGCATCGCCCGGCGCGCACCCATCAGCCCGGTGAGCAGGCTCATTCCCGCAACACTTACTATGGCGATGACCAGCGCCGGTGCGGGGATGGGCTGGTCGAGCGCGGGACTCGTGGGTAGTCCACTGGTGGCCACAGTATGCGCATAGGGGTACCACAGCAGCCAGGCGAAGGCCGCGCCAATCACGCCGGTGAGCGTGGACACCACGAGCACTTGCGCCCTGAGAATGCGGGCCGCTTGACCAGGCAGCATGCCTACCAGCTGCCACCTGGCCACCACGGGGTGCTGCAGCCGGAGAGTGAAATTAGTGACCAATGTGAGGGACACCAAACTGGTGGCCACCACCAGGAGCAGCGCGGTGGAACCAAGTGATATGTAGGCTTCCTGAGTTTCGCCCGTGGAGCGCGCGCCCGCAACGATAAACCCAATGTTCAGTGACATGACCACGGCCAGCACCGTGTTGGACATGATGAGTGCCAGCCAGGTGACCAGGTTGGTTTTCAGAATAAGTTTGAAAAGCATGGTTCTAGCGCTCTGGCTTCGGGTCGGTCCCAGGAATGCGGGTCTGGTTCACAGTTCCGGTGCGCAGGTACTCGGTAATAACGGGACCCAACTGGGGGTTATCGGTACTAATTTGCACGTGACCTGGGCCATCGACGGTGAGTACGTGACTGCGCATGGCGGTGGCCATCTTGTTGAATGTCTCATACGGGGTGTTCGGGTCACTAGTGCCCTGGATTTGCAAAGGCCGTACAGCCAACTTCTCGCCCGTAATATCCGGGGCCGGGTGCTCTGGGGTGATGCCGGAACACGTCATGCCGCTGGAGGTCAGGTCTATATCGGAGAAAGGGTCTCCAATGACGGTCTGGCCCCATAGTCCCGAAATCATCCTGTCGAGGTGAACGGGGTGGGCGCGGTCGTTGCACTCCACCATGAGGGGCATGTTCCCTACTTCACTCAGGGCTTCCAAGACTTTGTCGGGAAGTGTCACTGGCTCGGCGCTGGACAGTTTTCCAGCAACCCACGGCCACAGAGCAGGCTGACTCAGTCCCATACTGAGAAGCTGCATGGACGCGGACTGGTTTTGTTTCGAACCGGGGTGCGTCAACTGCGTCAGCAACCCTTCGGCCTTCACTGCCGTCGGATCCACCCTGGTCATAGCCTCGGTACCGATGCTTCCAGTGGAGCCTAGCGCGTCCGGCAGGTCCTCTTCCTCGGCAGCTGGCGGCGGAAATGTTGGGGTCACACCGGTTTCCTGCCTCACCCGCTCTGCCCAGGACTTGTACACAGCTCGTGGTGTCGTTCCCATGTGGTAGACGTCATCGTGCTGAGAGACCCAACCGAAAAAATCATGAGCGGCTTTGCGGAATCCATCAACTTGCTCAGAATGGTCGTTATCAGGGTTGTAGCCGGAATCCAGTACCACCTTGTCGGTGTGCTCTGGGAATGTGGTTGCGTACATCGATCCCAGGACTGTTCCGTAGGAATTGCCGTAGATGGAGATCTTCTCCTCTCTCATGGCCTGACGCACTTGATCCCAGTCACGGGCAGTGTTCTCCGTGGTCAGCGTCGCGGCATAGCCCGGCATTTTCGCGTCACACGCATCCTTGATCAATCCACCAGAGCGCTGGATCTGATCGATGGGACCAGCGTTGACCTCTTCGCATTCCAGCTTGGTGGACCCCTCCAGACCGCGCGGCTGCACTCCCACAATGTCCCATTCTTCCCGCACCTCTTTAGGCCAGCGAGGCGTAGTATCAGGATAACCCTCCACAGTGGTGAACTGGTGGTACACCGAGCCGCCCGGACCGCCGGGGTTAATAAACAGCACACCTCGGCGTTTTTCTGGTTTGGTGGCTGCGGCCTTGATAAAGCCAACGCTGATTTTCTTGCCATCCGGGTTGGAGTAGTCCATGGGAACGTCCATCCGTCCGCAACTTGTGCCAGGCTTGTTGACGTATTCTGGGCAGTCTTCCTGCGTAATCGCTGGTCGTTTTACAGGTTCGGCCTGCGCCGGAATGGATACAGTAGCCATCGCGGCAAGACTCGCTGACGCAGCAACAGCTGCAATGATTGTTCTGAGGTTTCGCATAACCCCAAGCCTGCTACATGCCATACCCCCAGCACATCGGGGGTTTCCCCGATTTTTAAAAGTCAGGGTAACTCAGGGCAAACCCCTACCACTGATAGTTACCACTCAAAATGTCCTTAATCTGGGGGCGCACGTCAAACCAGTAGATACCGATGATCACAACGCCGATAATCGCCATGAATGACAGGTAAGCCAATCCCATGGATGAGACGAATGCGGAACCCAGCAGCAGACCCAGCCACGCCCATTTGGATTGGCGGTCGGCTGCGCGGAATGCGTCTTCCCGGGTCATGCCGACTTGCACCGCGCCGACAACACCGCAGATAGCGACGATCTGCATAAGCCCCCACACGGCCAGGGTGACATAGTTTGCGTAGAGCACAGTAATCAATTCACTCAATCCCAAAGTTCTTTAGGCACCAAAGATCAGATGCGACACAGTGTAAATCAGTAAACCAGCGAGGGCGCCAACAACGGTGCCGTTGAGGCGAATGTACTGCAAGTCTTTGCCCACCATCAATTCGATCTTGTCGCTGGCCTCGTCAGCGTCCCAGCGTTCCACGGTTTCACTGATGATGGAGGTCACCTCGTCAGCGTAGTTATCCGCCAGGAATGCGGCCGCGCCGGTGATACGACGGTCCAGGGATTCCCGCAACTCCGCGTCGGAACGCAGGTTGTTGCCCCAGCTGACGGCGAGTTCTGCGACCTTCTGCCGGAGCAGGGAGTCGGGGTTTTCTGCGGCGTCGATAAGCGTGGTGGAGGTGGATGCCCACAGCGCGGAGGCCAGCCCCTGCACGGGTGTGGACCCCATGATGTCGTGCTTCATGTCCTCGACGCGCTGGATCATTGTGGGATCTTCCTGCAGGTCACGCGCGAGATTGTTGAGGAAGCGGCGGATGGCGTGGCGCGCCTCATGGTTCGGGTCGGTGGACACGGCGCTGGTCCATTGCACCAGCTCTCGGTACACCTTGTCGCCCACAACGTCGTTCAGGAACTGCGGTGCCCAGGTGGGCAGGCGCTCATCCAGGATGCGGGTGATCAGCGCCTCGCTCCCCAGGGCTTTGCGATGCAGCCACTGCACCATTTCGTCCACGACGGGTTCGGTGCGGCCTTCCTCAATGAGCTGTTCCAACAGTCGGCCGGCAGGCGGCGCCCATTCGGGTTGCGCAAGCTTATCAATCAACATCGTGTTGATCACTGCCTCCGCGTCCTTCGGATCCAGCGCCCGCACAATATTCGCCGTCAGTCGACCCGCCTCGCTGGATACCTTCTCCGCGTTCTCGGGTTGCGACAGCCACTCCCCCGCGCGATCAGGAATCCCAGCGGCACGCACCTTCTGGGTAATCAACTCCGCATTGAGGAAGTTCTCACCGACAAAGCCGCTCAACGACTCCCCGATCTGGTCCTTCTTATTCCGCACAATCGCCGTGTGCGGAATCGGCAACCCCAGTGGCTTACGGAACAGTGCCGTCACCGCAAACCAGTCCGCCAAACCACCAATCATCCCAGCCTCAGCCGCGGCGCGAACAAATCCCACCCACGTCGCCGTCTCACCTGGCTGCGCCTCAGCCCACCGACAGGCAAAATAAATCGCCGCTGCAACCAGCAGCAATCCGGTGGCCACGGCCTTGTAACGGCGTAGGACTCGACGTCGCTCCGCCTCCACCTCAGGCGACGGACCAGGCACCGCCAGACGATCCTGGGCAGCTACATCAACGGCTTTGTCAGACATAGCCTCCATTATCTACGCAACAGCGCTGACGGGTGAGGATTCCCACCAAATGTTCGCTCTAAGCACGCCTGCCCGCCCGCACCGCTTATCGACGCCCACCCTCCCGCAAACCCCATCCAAACCCCAGCAACCGCCGCCGCATTCCCGAAGGAACACGACGGCGGTTGTTCTTGGAGGTGCCAGTAACCCCGCTTATCACGGAGTCTGACTGTTCGGGCCCCCACAATGTAGGGGCACCGTTTTTTAGTGCTTGCGGCCGGTGGCAGCCACGTAGGCGCGGTAGTGACGGCGCCCGTAGTAGATGAGACCGAATCCAAGGACCAGGCAGGAAATGGCCAACACTGCGCCGATGATAGCGTAGGTGTTTCCATTTTCCTGGGTTCCAGCAATGCTGGAGGAAAGTCCGAAGACAAAAGCGCCTAGACCCGCGAGGGAGGTGAGAATGAATCCCATTCCCAGCCAGGTGGAACTGCGTTGCAGCGAGGAGTGCTGGGAATCGAGGCTTGAGGGCGTGTAGCCGTCGATGTAGTGCGGCTCGCCTTCGAACACTCGGAAGGTTTGCTCTTCACGCTGGGTAGCTGCATGTGCATCAGACATTGCTGTGTGCCTTTCGTATTAAACCGTACTGAGGTACAGCTTAGTGGTCCTTGGCGGAAAGGGCAGCACGTGCCCGCTCCTTGTTGATCGCCGCAACCGCAGTCAGGGGGATGCCTGCCGGGCAAACGTCAGCACATTCGCCGTAGAGGGAGCAGGGTCCGAAGTTGGTTTCAACTTCGTCCACCATCTTGCGTGCACGCTTTCCTCGCTCTTCCTTGCCCAGCGGCATGAGGGAGAGGTGAACCAACTTGGCACCAGTGAACAGGTGTGCAGCACCGTTGGGGCAAGCTGCGACGCAGGCACCACAGCCGATGCAGGCTGCGTGGTCCAGCGCCAGTTCGGCGGTTTGGTGGTTCATGTGCAGGGTGTCAGCGTCGGGCGCAGTACCCGCGTTGACGGACACGTAGCCGCCTTGCTGCATGACGCGGTCCAGTGCGGAGCGATCCACGATCATGTCTTTGATCACCGGGTACGCTGCGGAGCGCAGCGGCTCGATTTCCAGGGTGTCGCCATCGCTGTAGCTCACCAGACGTTGGTGGCAGGAGGGCTTGTTTTTCTCTGGGCCGTGGGGGCGTCCGTTGACATTGAGGCCACAGGTTCCGCAGATGCCTTCACGGCAGTCGGATGCAAATGCGAAGGGTTCTTTGCCAGCTTCGATCAGCCCCTCGTTGACGTGGTCAAGGAGTTCCAGGATGGACATCTGTGGGACAGCGTCGTCCACATCAATGGACTCGAAGTGTCCTTCAGCGGTCGGACCGGCTTGGCGCCAAATCTTAAGATGCAGTTTCATTACTTGTAGTTCCTTGTCTGCAGCGGGATCGCTTCGAAGTAGAGCGGCTCAGCGTGGCGGATGTACTTGTTGGGGCCGCCGGGTTCCCAGGCGGATACGAAGCACCAGTTGTCGTCGTCACGCTCGGCTTCGCCTTCATCAGAAAGGTGATCGTCACGGAAGTGGGCACCACAGGACTCGTCGCGGTCGAGTGCGTCAACACACATGAGTTCGCCGAGTTCGATGTAGTCGGCAACGCGGTTGGCGTACTCCAGCACCTGGTTCATCTCGTGGGGTTCGCCGGTGATGCGCAGGTTAGACCAGAAGTCCTTGCGGAGTTCGCGGATCTTCTCAATGCCAGAAGCCAGGTCCTTCTTGTTACGTGCCACACCGCAGGAGAAGTACAGGATGTCTCCAAGCTTGCGGTGGAAGTATTCAGGACCGTGGTTGCCGTTGATGCTCATCAGCTTGTCGATGCGGGCCTGAGCGCGGTTGACTGCCTCAATGACTACGGGGTCGTTGTCAGCCATACGCTCGGTACCCAGCAGCGGGCCGAGGTAGTTCGGCACAGAGAATGGGAGGGTGAACCAGCCGTCCACGGATGCAGAGAGCAGGGAGTTTGCACCCAGGCGGTTAGCGCCGTGGTAGGTCCAGGATGCCTCACCAGCAGCAAAAAGACCTTGAATGGAGGTCATTTCGTTGAAGTCGGTCCACAGGCCACCCATGGTGAAGTGGCAGGTGGGGGCGATGCGCATGGGCGTGGTGTAGGGGTCCTCACCGATGGCCTCTTCGTACATCTGGAAGAGGTTGGAGTAGCGCTCTTTGATGGTGTCTTTACCCAGACGCTCGATGGCGTCACGGAAGTCCAGGTACGCCGAGTTGTGCAGTGGTCCAACGCCCAGGCCAGAGTTGATCTGCTGGGAAATGGCGCGGGAGGCGACGTCGCGGGGCACCAGGTTACCGAAGGCCGGGTAACGGCGCTCCAGGAAGTAGTCGCGCTCCTCCTCGGGGATGGTGTTCGGGTCGCGGTCGTCTTTGGGCTCCTTCGGGGACCAGACGCGGCCGTCGTTACGCAGCGACTCGGACATGAGGATGGTCTTGGACTGCCATTCCGAGTTGACCGGCAGACCGGTCGGGTGGAACTGAATGAACGACGGGGATGCCATGTAGGCACCTTGGTCGTAGGCACGCATGATGGCGGAAGCGTTCGAGTTCTTTGCCAGCGTGGACATGTAGTACACATTGCCGTAGCCGCCGGTGGCCAGGATGACTGCGTGGCCAGTGTGCGCGGTCAGCTCACCATTGATGAGGTTACGCATCACCGCACCGTGGCAGCGCTTCACGCCGTTTTCGTCTTCCTTGACGATTACATCAACCATCTCGTTGTGGGTGAATATCTCCACGGATCCGAGGTGGATTTGGCGTTGTAGTGCCGCAGCAGCGGACAGCTGCAGCTGCTGACCTGTCTGTCCACGGGTGTAGTAGGTGCGGGAGACCTGCACACCACCGAAGGAACGGGTGGCCAGGGTGCCGCCGTATTCGCGGGCGAAGGGGGCACCGATGGCGTTCATGTGGTCGATGACGCGAACGGATTCGTAGGCCAGACGCCAGCAGTCGATTTCACGGCCGCGGTAGTCGCCGCCCTTGACGGTGTCTTTGACGTGACGGTACGCGCCGTCGTTATCCACCTTCTTACCACGAGCGGAGTTCACACCGCCCTGTGCGGCGATGGAGTGTGCACGACGGGGTGCATCGTGGTAGGTGAAGGCTTTGACATCGTATCCGAGTTCGCCGAGGGCTGCGGCAGCACCAGCACCAGCCAGGCCGGTACCGATAACAATAATGCGGAACTTACGACGGTTCAGCGGGGACACCAGGTTGTAGTGGTCTTTTTGCCACTCCCAAGCATCCTTGGAGGGCACACCGACGGGCGCGTTGGCGCTCAGAACCGACCCGATGGTCACGCCATCAACGCACGAAGCGGGAGCGGTGAACTCGGGACGGGGGGTGGTTTCAGAGTGAGTGCTCATTAAAAGTGAACCTTTCCGTCCTAACTAATCCAGCCGCATGCAATTGCGAGCGGGATGGAAATGTTGCCGACCATGACCATGGCGGGAACCAGGTACGACACGAACAGGAGAACCGCACGAGTGCGCTTGCCGGTGATACCCAGGTCGCTCACAGCGGTCCAGATACCGTGCGTGAGGTGCAGGAACAGCACCACCATGGCAATGATGTAGAAGATGGCCACGGGCCAGCGACTGAAACTTGCCACCAGGTTGGCGTAGATAGCACCGTGTTCGAACGTGTCGGACGCCGCAGGAGCGACACCCATGGTGAGATCCAGGATGTGGAAGATGATGAACGCCAGCAGCACAATGCCGGTGACAATCATGGTGCGGGCAGTAAAGGAGTTCAGGCCACCCATGAGGTTGGTGCGGCGGATCTTACCGCGGGATTGGTGTGCACGCCCGGTGATGGCGAACGCTCCGTAGACGTGCAGGATCAAGGAAGCAAGAAGGGTGATGCGGAAGATCCACAGCACGCCCTCGTGCGGAATGAGGGGGTAACCGACCTCGCGCAGGAATTCACCGTACTGGTCGATCGGGTAGTGGCCGTCGTCATGCTTGGGCATGAAGACTTTCAAGTTACCAATCATGTGGATCAGCACGAACCCACCAAAAATCAGGCCAGTGATGGCCATGGTGAGCTTCAGTGCCCAGGTCGGGAACTTGGGCCGCTCGCGGAGCGGTTTTTCAGTAATTTTGCCGTGAGCGATTGCGTCACGGTCGTCATATTTAACAGTCATGGCACCTCCAGTGTCGCTTTTACTGTACGGCTTTTTCAGGTGATCAAACCACCCGTTACGCGCCCCCGTGTCACAAGTCACAAAACCCCTTTATACCGCTGACCTGCGATTTAGGGTAGCCTCACCTGTCAGATTGCGCACATACGCCTTGTTCAGCGCCACTCACTTCCCGTTTTCAGCTAACATTTAGACGAGGCCCTAACCCTGTGAATAAAATCACAGGTCATATATAGCCCACTCCCCATGCCCCCGTTTGGTATCAACCGAAAATACTACGCGCGACACAAAAACCACCCAATCCCACGCCACAAAAACCCGCAAACAACACCCGCAGACAATCGCCCAGCCCCTTACTTAACACACATAACGCCCCGTCGCCTGCCCTAGCCAGAACTTTGCAAAGGCTCCACACAAACATACACAACGCCCTCAATAAGTGACGGGGGTCACTATACAGCGCGTTATAGTGGACACATGGGAAAGACCTACGTTGGCTCCAGGCTCCGGCAGCTGCGCCGCGACTATGACCTGAGCCAGGCATCACTCGCCGCCACCCTCGGACTCTCGGCCAGCTACGTCAACCAGATTGAACACGACGTCCGTCCCCTCACCGACCCCGTCCTCAACCGCATCACCAGCGCCTTTGATGTGGATGCTACGTTCTTCTCCCGCGACGACAACTCCCGGCTCCTTGCCGAAGTACAGGACGCCATGCTGGACAAAGACCTGTACCCCACTCCCATGGATGTCCACGAACTCGCAGAGCTGGTGGATAACCACCCCGCGATCGCCCGCGCAGTGGTCGCCATGCACCAGCGCTATCGCAACACCCGCACCGCTCTGGCCTTGGCCGACGGCCTCGACTGGAACGACCTGCACACCGCCACCCCCATCGGTGCCAGCTGTTACGTGTGCACGCGCGAGGACTGCGCGCAGCGCGCCTACCCCCCGATACATCGCCCCCTACTTATCGACGCCCACGAATCCACTGTTGCCCCGTATTAGGTAGGTCCGGGTCCTCCCGGACCAAGGCAACAAGCGTGCAGTCATGCGGACCCGTTGCCCCGGGAACACACAGCGAGCACGGGTCGCCGGGGCGGATTGGGCAACGGGCTTCGGGTGGGCGTCGAGAAGCGCGGCGTTTACGTTTACGAACAGGAACGAGAGCCTCAAAAGTTGATCATGTGGCCGCCGACGCCCTCAGCCGCCTCCTTCATCGCCTCAGATAGGGTTGGGTGGGTATGGACGTTGCGGCCAATTTCCTCAGCGGTGAGATCGAAACGCTGGGCGAGCGTCAACTGTGGCAGCAGCTCGGACACGCCGGAGCCAACCATGTGTGCACCCAGCAGCTCGCCGAACTCAGCATCGGCAATGATCTTCACAAAACCAGCGGATTCGCCGAGGCCCTGAGCCTTGCCGTTGGCCGAGAACGGGAAAGTCGCAACCTTCACCTCACGGCCTTCAGCAGCAGCGATCTCGCGGGCCTTTTCCTCCGTGTAGCCGAAGGATGCGACCTGGGGATTGCAGAAGGTAGCGCGGGGCATCATCATGTAATCCCCAAGCTCCATGGTTTCCGCACCTGCGATGGTTTCCGCAGCTACCACACCCTGTGCTTCCGCAACGTGCGCCAACTGCAGCTTCGCGGTGACATCGCCAATGGCGTAGATGCCGGGGACGTTGGTGCGCATGCGCTCGTCGATCTCAATGGCACCACGGTCGGTGAGCTTCACACCAGTCTTTTCCAGGCCGTAGCCCTCCACGCGCGGGGCAAAGCCGATGGAAACCATCACACGGTCGACCTTGAGGGTTTCAGACTTCGAGCCGTCCTTGGATTCCACATCCACCTCAACGAGGGTGCCGTTGTCACGAATCGCGGTGGTCTTGTATCCAGTGAGAAGTTTCACACCAAGTTTTTTGTACTGCTTGGCGATTTCCTTGGAGACGTCAGCGTCCTCGTTGGGGAGAACGCGGTCCATAAACTCTACGATGGTCACGTCCACGCCGTAGTTGGACAGCACGTAAGCGAACTCCATACCGATCGCACCGGCACCCACAATGACCATTGATTTCGGCAGGTCGCGGGTAAGAATCTGCTCCTCGAAGGAGACGATATTACCGCCGATCTCCACGCCAGGCAGGGAGCGCACCACGGAACCGGTGGCAATGATGCAGTTATCGAACGTAACAGTTTTACCTGCGTCTTTACCATCAGTAATCTGCATGGTGTGGGCGTCTGTGAAGGAGCCAAAACCATCGATCTCGGTGATCTTGTTCTTCTTCATCAAAAAGTGCACACCTTTGACAATCCCCGAAGAGACCTTGCGGGAACGGTCGTGCGCTGCACCGAAATCGAAGGAAACATCACCTGAAATGCCAAAAGTCTTGGCCTCATGGTTGAAGGTATGTGCTAGTTCAGCGTTTTTAAGCAACGCCTTGGAGGGAATGCACCCCACGTTCAAGCACACCCCACCCCAGTACTGCTTCTCTACAACAGCAACTTTCAGCCCAAGCTGGGCTGCACGGATAGCGGAGACGTAGCCACCAGGGCCAGCGCCAAGTACAACAAGATCAAAATGTTCAGTCACATGTTCAACAATACGTGTCTGGGGACGGCGTGTCGTGAATTTAACACCCCTCCTACACCCCCGCCCCATGGAAGCGCCATGGAAGCGCCTCCCCTAACCCAAAAGTGGGGTAGCTCACGGAAGCATCGGCGTGTCTCTTTAGCTAAATTTTAGTTGATTTTTCACACAAAAAGACCCCTCTTCGTGCGGTTTTGTTTACCACAGAAAAGGGGTTGGCGTTGTTGCCGTTTCATCATTGTGGCAGGTTACGCACCCGCTACATCACGACTACTTGGCAACGGTGTGCATGACGCTAGACGCAGAGGAACCAGCGTGCAGCATGCTGCCCAGAATGGTGTTAACAAAGACGATGACCTGCTCTAATGGGTTCATTCGATACTCCTTCACGTAGGTTTTGAGCCAGTGATGTGGTCTGCACACCGCTGTTCGTGTCACGTTCAACGTTTACCCCATACAAACGTTTTCGGCCAGCAGGGCACAGCGGTGATTCCTGAAAAATGTTAACGTTTCATAGTTAGAAAGCGACATTGTTAACGGCAAATGTTGATAAGAACAGTTGTCTCTTAAGCAACACAGGACGCTTAAGACTAGCTTTGACACGCAAAGGAACGAGGAACTACGTTGTGAGCACTTTTCGCCGTATCGCCGTATCAGCCGCAGCAACCAGCTTCGCAGCTGGGATGCTCCTCACTGCAGCACTGGCCCCATCAGCTACAGCCGGACCGAAAACTGCTGTTGAGCAGGCAGGTAATGCCTCTCAGGCAACTGTGACGATTGGTGAACGTGCCGTTGATCCGGCTCCCTTGTGGCGTGAAAAGGTTGCTGAGCACCCTGATCGCGTGAAAGAGATGTGGGCCTACTCCCCATCAATGGATCGCCATGTGCCACTGTTTGTGATCACCCCGAAGGACAATTCCCAGCCCCGCCCCACTATCTACCTTCTTAATGGTGCAGATGGGGGCGAGGGCAAAGCCAACTGGGTGATGCAGACGGACATTGTTGATTTCTACATGGATAAGAACGTCAACGTGGTCATCCCCATGTCCGGCCAGTACTCCTACTACACCGACTGGGTATCGGAGAACGCAAACCTGGGCGGCAAGCAAACGTGGGAGACCTTCCTGACCAAGGAACTGCCCGGTCCGCTGGAGAAGACCCTCAAGGCGTCTAACCAGCGCGCCATTGCTGGCATGTCAATGACGGCCACAACCTCCCTCCTCTATGCCGAGCACCACCCAGGGTTCTATGATGCCGTTGGCTCTTTCTCTGGTTGTGCGCAAACCTCCGAAGGGCCTGCCCTGGAGTATGTTCGCACGGTTCTGAGCCGTGGTAAGGCAACCCCAGAGGAGATGTGGGGACCGGTTGGCACTGAAACGTGGGCATACAACGACGCCCTGATCAATGCCGAAAAACTGCGCGGCACCCCCATGTACGTATCCAATGGGTCTGGAGTAGCAGGCCAATCGGATATGGTATCCAGTCCACATATGCACGGGGACCCTGTATTCGCCGCTGGTACCGTTATTATTGGTGGCGCTATTGAAGGCGCTACCAACCTCTGCACGCATGATTTGAAGGCGCGTCTCGATGCCGCTGGTATCGGCGCAGACTGGAACTTCCATCCCACCGGAACTCACTCGTGGGGTTATTGGCAGGATGATCTGCGCGGTTCCTGGCCAACGTTTGCCCGAGCCTTTGGAATGCAGCCTTAAGAAAAACTAGGAGAATGAAGATCCCCATGAAAACTTTTCGACACGTAGCCGCCGCCGTCACTGCCGGCGCGCTTCTTGTGGGTTCTGCACTGGCAGCTCCCACCGCCCTGGCGGGCAAGAGTGCAGCCGAGCAGGCTGGAGGCACCACCCAGGCCACGGTGACAGTGGGTGAGCGCAATGTCGACCCGGCTCCGATGTGGCGCGAAAAGGTTGCAGAACATCCCGACCGTGTGAAGGAAATGTGGGCATATTCCCCGTCCATGAACCGCCACGTGCCGCTGTTCGTGATCACCCCGAAGGACAACTCCCAGCCTCGCCCCACCATCTACATGCTCAATGGTGGTGACGGCGGTGAAGGTCGCGCTAACTGGGTGATGCAGACCGATATTGTTGATTTCTACATGGATAAGAACGTCAACGTGGTCATTCCCATGGCAGGTAAGTTCTCCTACTACACCGACTGGGAGCAGGACGTTGAGGCACTGGGTGGCAAGCAGACCTGGGAGACCTTCCTAACCAAGGAACTGCCCGGTCCGCTGGAGAAGACCCTCAAGGCTTCCGACAAACGCGCTATCGCTGGCATGTCCATGACCGCCACCACCTCCCTGCTCTACGCTGAGCACCACCCCGGCTTCTACGATGCTGCTGGTTCCTTCTCCGGCTGTGCTCAGACCTCCGAGGGTCTTCCGTTGCAGTACATCCGCATGACGCTGGACCGCGCCCCCGCTACCCCCGAGCAGATGTGGGGCCCGCTGGGCACCGAGAAGTGGGCCTACAACGACGCCCTGATCAACGCCGAGAAGCTGCGCGGCACCCCGTTGTACGTATCTAACGCCTCCGGCCTGGCTGGCCAGGCTGACCTGTGGTCCAGCCCCCGCACTGGTGGCAACTCCGCAAATGTTGGCGTGTATGTCGTTGAAGGCGGTGCCATTGAGGCCGCTACCAACGCCTGCACCCACGACCTGAAGGCACGTCTCGACGCCGCCGGCATCGGCGCAGACTGGAACTTCCGCCCCACCGGCACTCACTCCTGGAACTACTGGCAGGAAGACCTGCGTGGCTCCTGGGAGACTTTCGCCCGAGCATTCGGTATGTAAAACCCTACGCGACTAGGAGAGTACGATTCCCATGAAGGCTTTTCGACACATAGCAGCCACGGCTGCCGCTAGCGCACTTATTGTGGGTTCTGCGTTGGCAGCCCCCACCGCACTGGCTGGCACCAAGGCCGCTGAACTAGCAGGAAATACCCCACAGGCCACGGTGACGGTGGGCGCGCGTAACGTCGACCCAGTCCCCATGTGGCGTGAAAAGGTTGCTGAACACCCTGATCGTGTGAAGGAAATGTGGGCGCACTCTCCGTCCATGGATCGCGATGTGCCACTGTTTGTGATCACCGCGAAAGATAATTCCCAGCCTCGTCCCACCATTTATCTTCTTAATGGCGCGGACGGCGGCGAAGGCAAAGCCAACTGGGTGATGCAGACCGATGTTGTTGACTTCTACATGGATAAGAACGTCAACGTGGTCATCCCTATGTCCGGCCAGTTCTCCTACTACACCGACTGGGAGCAAGAGAATGCAAACCTGGGCGGCAAGCAAAAATGGGAGACCTTCCTGACCAAGGAACTGCCTGGTCCGCTGGAGAAGACCCTCAAGGCTTCCGACAAGCGCGCCATTATGGGCATGTCCATGACTGGCACCACGTCCCTGCTCTACGCCGAGCACTACCCCGGTTTCTACGATGCAGTCGGCTCCTTCTCTGGCTGCGCCCAAACCTCCGAAGGACTTCCACTGCAGTACGTCCGCATAACGCTGGACCGTGGACAAGCTGTCCCTGAGCAGATGTGGGGCCCGCTGGGCACCGAGAAGTGGGCCTACAACGACGCCCTGATCAACGCCGAGAAACTACGTGGCACCCCCATGTACATCTCCAATGCCTCCGGCCTGGCAGGCCCAGGGGACCTGTGGTCCAGCCCCCGCACTGGCGGTGATTCTAACTTGGTTGGTGTGTACGTAATTCAGGGCGGCGCCATCGAGGGTGCTACCAACGCCTGCACCCACGACCTGAAGGCCCGTCTCGACGCCGCCGGCATCGGCGCAGAATGGAACTTCCGCCCCACCGGCACCCACCAGTGGGAATACTGGAAGCAGGATCTGCGCGATTCCTGGCCAACAATTGCCAAAGCATTCGGCATGGAGTAAACCTCCCTTTTTCACAAGCGCCAGCCTGTGGGGCTGGCGCTTTTTCGTGTCGGAAGTGGACTCAGCTCTACCTCAGAATGGAGTTCTGTTGCATTGCCCGCCAGGTCACAGTTTGGTTGGGTAGAAGCATGGTTTCCACGCAGACGACCGCCCAGCAGGCAGATCCTTCACAATCCGTGCAGTGGCCACGTGGTTTCACCTTTAACTTTTTTCGTCTGCTCAAAACTCGGAACACGTGGAAAGCACTGTGCTGGTCGTATGTGATGGCAATACTCGCCTTGCCGTTGTTGGTGGTGTGCGGTTTTGTGATCACCATACCGCCCACAGCCGCTGCGATTGATTGGCTGGCACGACGCGGCGCGCGGTGGATGGGCATGACGGTTATTCAGCGACCGCGTTCTGGGTGGCTTGATTGGCGGCTGATTATCAGCCTCGCGGCTCAGGTGATTTTGTCATCGGTGTGCCTCATCATCACTCTCATGCTGAGCATGATGGCTATCGCTCTAACAGCAGAGTTAGTCATGCTCGGCATCAACGGGAGCCCACATGATTATGGGCTGACATTCGGTGACTGGCAGCCACCAATCGCGGTATCCATCGGTTTTGACGTGCTTACCGTATTCAGCAGTTTCGCCGCTTTAGTGTATGCCGGCTGGTTTTTTACTGGTGCATCAATGTATGTCACCACCGCAGCGAACCTGTCCACTCAGGAACAGGTGGAGGAGATTGAGCGTTCCCGCGAGGTTCTGATTGATGCATTCACCGGGGAGCGTCGGCGCATTGAGCGGGAGTTGCACGATGGTGTGCAGCAGTATTTGACTGCGCTGCAGCTGAACATCGCCACGCTGGAACTCAGTATGGATAGTCCCAGCGAGTCCGCGACGGAATCCATTGAGCAAGCGAAACTGAACGCGCGACGGGCGTTGGAGGCGCTGCGGTCCACAATTCGTGGAATCTACCCCCAAGTGCTGCAAGACATGGGTCTTGTGGCGGCGTTGCGGGAGCTTGTGGCACATAGCGGCATTGAGGGAGAGGTTCTGGTCGCAGCGTCTCCTGGGGCATCCGATCACATTGAGGGTACCCCCGCGTTGTTGATGTACCACTGCGCTGCTGAAGGGATTACTAATGCGGTGCGGCATGGTAAAGCAACACACGTGTGTATTCGAGTGCATTTCGATCACGAGTCAACGGTGCTGGCGGTGGATGATGATGGCATCGGGGTGCAGGAGGGCGTCGAAAAGCAGAGCAGCAGCGGAACGGGGACGGCGGGTTTGCAGGAGCGCGCGGCGGCACTGCGGGGCGCGGTGGTGTTGGAGCCGTCGGCACTGATGAGGGGTGCGTGTTTGCGGATTAAATTGCCTCGGATTGAGGTTATTAGCGCGGCTGAAAGTCTGTGAAAACATGACGTTTCGCCGTATGTTGCGCATCGTTGCTTGAATCTGAAGCCGAAAAGTTAGCTCACCCACACTGTGGGCGCGTATCAACACCGCGACGCGCACCGTAGCTGATAATGGTAACAGCGAGAAAGGTGAAGGTACTGTGAAAATTCTTCTAGCGGAAGACTCGGCACTGCTGCGTGCCGGCCTGGCGGAACTCCTTCGGGCGGCAGGGCATGAGGTGGTGGAGGCCGTGGACGCGGATTCACTGGTAGCGGCGTGCCAGGCCACCTCCCCTGACCTGGTGGTGTCTGATGTGCGCATGCCGCCAAAAATGTCAGACGACGGTCTGGAAGCTGTGTATCGTCTGCGCAAAGCACGCGCCGACGCGAACGACACACACTTGCCTGCAGTGATTCTTTCCCAATACGTGGCCAGCGCCTACTTGGATACCCTGCTGGAGCACGGAGGTTTCGGCTACCTCTTGAAAGAGCGCGTTGCCAACGTTGCAGAGTTCACCCGCACCCTGGAAACGGTGGCGCAGGGCGGAACGGTGGTGGACCCCGAGGTGGTGAAAACCCTGATCCAGAACCGCACCAGCGGCATCAGCAACTTAACCAGCCGTGAGCAGGAAATACTCGGGCTGATGGCGGAGGGGCTGAGCAATTCCGAAATCAGTGACCGTCTTGTTGTGAGCGCCGGTGCGGTGAGCAAGCACGTGGCCAACGTGTTCATCAAGCTGGGGTTCACACCCGACGACGAAAACCGCCGGGTGCGGGCGGTTCTGGCGTGGCTGCGGCACCAAGCCAACTAAGATACACAAGCGATGACTACCACGAGGCTGCGCCGCTCCCCCATCCCCGGTGTCCGCGATTCCTATACCGGGGTTGACTTCAACCTGGGTTTTCATGTGCGTCACTACGAGTTGACGCTGGATTACCGGGTCGGACCGAACCGCCTGTCCGGCACGGCGGTGCTCACAATAGAAAACTACCAGCCGCTTCGCAGCCTCACCCTTGACCTCTCCCACCACATGCGTGTGGCCAAGGTTAGCGCCCGCGGCGTGGGCGGCATGAGCGCCCAGGTGTCCAAGTTCCGGCACACACAGGGAAAACTGCGGGTGTTTTTCGCACAGAGCATTCCCGAGGACCAGGAGTTTTACCTCACCATTAGATATGTGGGCACCCCCCGGCCGATCCGCACCGTCTGGGGTGAGCTGGGTTGGGAGGAACTGACCAACGGCGCGCTCGTGGCATCGCAACCCTGCGGTGCTCCCAGCTGGTTCCCCTGCGACGACACCCCCGACGAAAAAGCCCACTTTGACCTGGTCATCAGCGCCGACAACCCCTACACGGTAGTAGCCAACGGCCGCCTGCTTGCCCGGCGCGCCTCCGGCTCCCGCACCACCTGGCATTACCGCACCGACCACGCCATGGCCTCCTACCTGGCCACCATCCAGGTGGGTGAGTACCAGCGCATCGAACTGGCCCAGAATCCCGTTCCCGTGGTCGCCTACATTCCCCCCAGCTTACGGCCCTATGTGGATGTTGATTTTGCCGACCAGGCGGCCATGCTCCAGCTCTTCCAGAACCTGTTTGGCCCCTACCCGTTCCGCGACTACACCGTGGTGATCACCGAAGACCCCCTGGAGATTCCCCTAGAGGCGCAAGGCTTATCCATTTTTGGCAGGAATCACGTGCCGGGCGATAAGACGTGGGAGCGCCTGGTTGCCCACGAGCTCAGCCACCAGTGGTTTGGCAATTCGATGGGGCTTGCCCAGTGGAATGACATTTGGCTCAATGAGGGTTTCGCCTGCTATGCGGAGTGGCTGTGGCGCGAGCACGCGCATGGGGTGCATGCGTCGGTCTCGGCCCGCCACCACTACGACATTCTGGCCCGCCTGCCGCAGGATTTGCTGCTCTCCAACCCTGGCCCGCACCTGATGTTCGACGACCGCGTGTACAAACGCGGCGCCCTCACCGTCCACGCCCTGCGCTGTGTGCTTGGCGACGCCGCCTTCTTCCGCACCATCCAACGCTACGTTGCGGCGGGCAGGCATTCGGTGGTGGAACCGATCGATCTGCGTAACCTGTGCGAACAAGCATGCGCGGAGGAAGGCATAGACGTGGCCCGCTTCCACGAGGTATGGAATTCCTGGCTGTACCGGCGGGAGCTTCCGGCGTTTCCCGTGTCTTAAACATACGCGCTTTGTTTGATCCTTGTTCTCAAGACCACCCATGTCACAGCGGCCCCTAAAGATGCTGCGGCTATTTGAGTGGACGATGCTTCTTGCAGAATGATAGTGAGCGCCCACAATAAAAGACCAGACTCAGGGTCGTACAGCGCGCTTTGGCCGATCATCCATACAGCCAGCGAAACGATAGTCGTATTCATACCACAGAATGCAGTAAGCAGGAAGAACAGCGCAAGATAGACCGCAAGGTTGCGCGCCAACAAGGATTCTTCAGTAGAGATGCCCCAGATGAGCATGGACGGTGAGGTTAGTGCGATCAGCACCACAGCGTCTGCGCACCACCACGGCAACCGCGACGAACACTCAAAATACGATAAAGCGCTGGTTGTATATAGCCCAATGGCGGCCGTAATCATGAGAGCAAGGACCGAATCGATGGTCACTGGTGGGGCAAACGAACTGAATATTGGCGGGAGCGGCAGCGGAACACCACCACTCAGTGCAGAAATGACATACACTACCGCAACCAGTGGGAGAACGAGGGTGAGCCGGTGTCCCTTGACGTAGCAACGAAGCCAGTGCATCACAGCTCGTTCTTTTTCATGTTTACCCACGTCAGAACTTCCTCTGGTGTTGCCGGTCTCGTCTGACGTGCCGCCCACTCTTGCCACGCATCACTGCTGATCGCCGTCGCCCACAGTTCTGATTCCCTAGCTGCAAGCGTTCCAGCAAAATGCCGATATGCTTCAGCAGGATCAGTGCTGTTGCTGAACGGCAATGCCGAACCTGTTTCACCAAGAATCCACAGTGACATGTCAATGGCACCGATCTTGTAGTTAGGGTCCGGCATGATAACAGGCTCATTGCTTGGAAGCCACTCAGGCGGCATGGTTGCAAGAATCTGTCTATACGCACTGCGATTGGCTTGAATTTCCGCATCAGTATTTTCGGGCCACGAACACATACCATCCCGACAGATAGCTTCACGTGTGTCACGCGGCTGCGCCGCAGCAAAATTTTCAATCGACTGGGCGACCACTGATGCATACACAATACTTCCGATGCCAATGATACTGACAACCCCGCACAGTACCCGAGGAACACTGATGCTCGGAATGTATGAGTTTCCCCTTCTGAACGCCACAACAGACGCCCCAATTGCGGCAATGCCACTCAAGCACAGGACTGACGCAAACACCATTTGGGTACTCAAGGTGGAGGATAACTTACAACAGGCAGACGGAACGCCAAACATGTGCCGCCACCTGTAATCAGTAAGCGACCACGCAAATGATGTAACTGTAAAAGGCAGCACCGTAGCAAGCAACAAACCAACAACGCGGGGAAACACCCAGACAAACACCACACCCATCAACGACCAGACAAACCCCATCAGGGCAGCAAGCAGCACTGTAAGCGGATGCGGGTACAGCACCATGCCAAATAACCACATCTGATACGCCCAGAGCACACCGAAAGCCACAGCCGTCCATATCCAACAGGGAATTAGAATCCAAGCGAGTAGCCGAAGCATATTACGTCGCCGACCCAGGTTCTTAGCGACGCCGTGTAAACGTGCCGCATCCCAGGCAGCCGACACACACAGACCACTAATAACAAAGACCATCCCGCTTAAGATAAACGCCCCCACTGATGAGGGTAGCGCATTAGTAAGATATGCATCCAACGAAGCGTAGACAGAAAAAGCGATGGTCACCCCAGGCAGCCACAGTGAGGGCCTACGAATAAACCTGCTCATGTTCATGCTTTCCTGGTCCTCCCATTAGTCCCCTCGCTAGGAAACATCGACCGTGCAAACGCTTCCACCAAAGGATCAGAATGTTGTGAAGTACGGAGCACATCTGGTGCATCATCAAAACGGACCACGCCTTCATCAATAATCACCACGCGGACAAAAGGCCCCAGAATATCCGTTGGGTCATGACTAGAAACAATCAGTCCCACACCAGCATCCGCTACAATCTGGTACAGGCTTCTCAATGTTTCTTTGCTCAATGGGTCTAAGGCTGCGCCTGGCTCATCAAGAAGAACCAAGTCCGCATGAGAGTTAAGCGCCATTGCCAAGGCCAATCGTGATTGCTGACCACCACTCAGATTTTGGCAGGGACGCTGTTCATAGCCCTCAAGTCCAACATGCTTAATCCAATACGCCGCATCAACTTTTGCTTCACGACGTGGGCGACCATTCAACCATGCAAGGTGGACTACATAATCCATACAACTAAAGCCAGGTACTGCAATAAATCTCTGGGGAAGATACAGCACCCGCCCATCTCGATGAACAGTCCCCGAGGCAGGCTTCAACAACCCAGCAATCAGCTTGAGAAGCGTTGTTTTACCTGCCCCATTTCTACCGAGAAGCAACAAAGGACCCAAAGATAGTGGAAGATTCAATTTATCAAAAATTAAATCATCAGCTTTTGGATGCCTATAAACAAGATTCTTAAGGTAGAAATTCATGATACGCTATCTAAAAATCGAGAGTAGTTGCCCCTGAGATACGTTGCCAACCTTGCAATCCACCCACCTTATAGTAGTGACTTCCAGCAACAACCGGGAAAGAATTATGAGCAACTGACCAATAACAACCTCGCGCATCACGAACCCCAAAGCTAGCATCAGGCCTGAAGCTATTATCCATCCTAACTTCCATCATCAACGTCCGATGAGCCGCAGCACCAGAATCCGTAGAGCACCTACTTGTATTAACCCAAGTCAGACCGCTCGAACCATCCCACCAGCGACCACTCTCGAATCCATTACGTACACCGCTGAAAGACTTATGCAGAGTCTATTCCTCCGCTTGCATTGGAGCAAAAACCATAACCATCATAGACATTGCGAATGCCGCCATCAAAATTTTCAAACAACTTCTTGCTTGAATATTTTTCCAATCACTTCGACCACAAAACCTTTCCCACATAGATGACAAGATGAACGAAATTGACGTTTGCTAGCAAACATCTTTACGATTCATTCATTACAAATAAACCTTATCCCAACCCTTTTCACGAAGTCAACCGCCGTTCAAAATTTATAAAATAAAGAAGGTGATTCATCAGCAAATAGTCAATACATTATTTACCTAAAACTAACCTTGAAGTAATATGTAGGGCCATTCTTGTCAGAATATTTGTTCGTTAGGCATTCATACCTAGTGCCCTAACGCGGCGATATCACTACCAGTACATTGCAGACGATCTTCATGTCCGCCATCGGACGCACGCTCACATTTTGAGGACCCTGCAGTCCTTAAAAAGACACGTTTCCCCCTTTTACCTGGTCTGACATCGATGGTTTTCTAAAGATGTCGTCATCAGGATTCAACTGTTTTCCTTTGGATGTTAATCTAATCGTGGAGTCCGTTTCTGATAGCCCATTATGTCGTTGGCAGTTCCCAGCAAAGAAAACCAAAAGGCTCACCCCTGCCACCCATCCATGCGAGGTAGGTTGGCCCCGGTTCTCTACCCCTAGTAACGGAACCAGTCACTGACTTCGATATGGCCGTTTTACCCTGTTCCATCATACCCCCGGGGGTGATGCCACCGAAGGCAGCGACATATTCCACACCGCTCATGTGACCTCAACCCACGCCCACTACCAATGTGAGGTCTCACCGTAATGTGAATGCAAACACAAAGCATGTCTAACGCGTCGGGCGACACACAATGCAACCAACTATGCAACGTCGCTAGAAGAACTTCTATCTCCTTAGATTTTGCCATAGACATCAATGTGGGAGGATACTTCCACCATGCTTGTGTTGTTGATGCAACAGGACAGCAAATACTGGTCATGCGGCAACTATCGACAATCCACACGGGCAACAGCAAAACCGACATCCAGAATGCTTGTGTCATCGCACACGTTGGACTGCACCTACCCGATGCGCTACACGGCATCGGGTAGGTGGAAGAGGCATTTCAACAGCTGAAAAGTCCTAGCAGACATTGATAACGACCTCACCCGTGCCCAGCTTCCCGAACCGATCAGTGATGCGCTGTTTGCCACGATGACCAACCAACACGTCGCTATTACCGGTACCCTCCAACCCACACTGAGAGTGGCTATAGCACAGAGGATGCTCTACTCAAACGAGAGCATCAACACGCAATCAAGACAAAAGACCTCAAGCTTCTTGACGAGATTTCGCAGACACATATCCTGCCATCAATGCGGGGGATTGAGCTGAAAACAGCAGCGCAAATTCTTATGACCGTGGGCCATATGTCCGATTTCCCGATCTCAGGGCATCTGGCGTCCTCTACTGGATTATCACGCCAGATCAGCCAATCAGGAACTACGATCATGACGACTTCGCTGAACCGGGCTGGCAACAAGAAACTAAAAAACGCCCTGCGGCAATCGTCTTCTGCAGTGATCAGATCCCACGAGCGTTCCCGACAGTTCTACGAACATAAAACGGCATGAGGGCAAGCGACACAACGCCACTGTGGTCACCTTGGCGCACAAACGCATCAAGGTCTTGTTTGCTGTGATGAAAATGGTGAACTCTACCATGATGCCGACACGGATCAGCCGCAGGAGGAGGAGACAGCCTAAGCACACCATCATGAACCACCTGACCTATCAGAGAAAACCCGCCCCTCTGTGTCTCGGTGGTTGTGAACCAAGGATCCCCGCCCTCCTTGGACGATAATTTACAAGCACTACAAAATAAGGACACACTAATGGACACCACACAGGCAAAGACACAGCAGCCCCCTACCATCGCATCTTCGACCACGCCACAGCCATCCTGACCCAGATCATCACCCAACTCCGCATACGTTGAAGTAGCCACCTTCAACTAGGTCAATCCTGTCCACGAACCTGTAGGGTGAATCAATTCTGCTTTTGTGCAACGAGTCGAATACTCCAGTCGAGGTACCATCTTAGGAATCACCACGCGAACCCGCCAACGCGACAACAGTACAGTCGTCCAAACGGTCGGTATAGGTTATCCCAGGTTAGGATCGGATTATTTAGCACAACTATGCCCGGTTTGATCTAGGAGCTGTCACCTGACGCCCAGCACCCCCGAAATACCCCACCTCACAATATGAGACCACGTGATGGTGCCAGCATACCCCAATGGTAGCAACATAGCGTTTTCTATGATCGAATGCTCACCACACCCGGCGCGCAACAAAATCTTTGGACACTCCCACCTGGAACAGCATCCACCGCACCCACCAACTGTAATATAATTAGAATCCGTTAACCACTCACCATCCCGCAGTATGACATTCAAAAAATATATTAGAGTAGCACACTATGCCCACAATGAAACCAGGAAGCATTACCGTACTTATTTCAGTATATTCCAGATCTGATCCAAATGAACTTGATGAGACATTGAATAGCTTATGGGGACAGACACTGGCAGCCGAATCTGTCCTCATAATAAAAGACGGCCCTACCCCGAATAAAATAAATCAAGTAATCTCATATCATCAATCACACCATCCCGAGCTCACCACAATACAACTAGAGGAAAATCAAGGTCTTGGCCCCGCACTACAACAAGGACTTGCGGAAATTAATACTGAGTTTTTCGCACGCATTGATTCAGACGATATCGCACTACCACATCGACTAGAACATCAAATTATCTTCCTTCAAGACCATCCAGACATTGCTGTGGTTGGAACGGCAGTTATAGAATTCGATGACCACATTTATCAAAAAACAAAAAATCTAAATCTTGCAACAACAGAGATACGGTCACTGCCAGAAAAACATGATGATATCGTACGGTATTGCCGGATCAACTCACCACTCAACCACCCTTCAATCATGGCCCGCACGGCTATAATTCGGCAAGCCGGCGGATATCGCCAACTACATTTCATGGAGGACTATGACCTTTGGGCTCGACTAATTTCTATCGGGGCACGTCTACATAACTTACCCGAGCCACTGACTTATTTCCGCACATCAACTGCCCAAATTCAGCGACGCACTGGGATGGGAATGCTTAAGCCAGAGTGGCAGATGCAGCGGAATCTTATCTCATACGGAATAATATCCAAGCCTCAGGCCATCTTCAATCTAATTGTGCGTACTTTTTATCGAACTATTCCCGGGCCAATTCTCAAAAAAATAAATTCCATTTTATTTAGTAAAAGATAAAATATTTTGAATTAGTTTCACATAACTGATGGCTGACAAAATTGTTCAGCGTTTCTACCACTATGGAGCCCCCATGAAGACTCTCAGTTTTGCAACTTTTTTCGCAGCCTTATCTGGTTTTGTAGTAGTATTAATTTCAGCGCGAATACTTGGCGCCGAAAACGCTGCTGACTTCATGGCTTATTGGGGCATGTTTTTCGCTTTCGCAGGTTTTATTGACGGCTTGATGCAGGAAACCACCAGGGCAGTCGCAACATCAGCTCAAAAGTCAAAAAAGGTAATGCATGCGGCTTCACCTTGGAAAATAGGGACGCTAATAGCAGTCATTTTAGGCATTATCACGCTAGCAACCTCCCCGTTATGGCTTATCTATTTGCTATCAAGCGACCACAGTCTCGCCATAATAATGCTCGCCGTTGGGGTGGTATCATACACATATCAATCAATACTTTCCGGAACCCTGTCAGGGCTTGGGCTTTGGCATCATTATGCGGGACTTGTTGCTTTAGATTCGGGGATACGCTTCATATTAACGCTATGCGCATGGACCACACAATGGGGATTACCTTTTTTCCTTTTTGTCACAGTCAGCGGAGCATTAAGCTGGGCCATTGTCTTCATTACTTCAAAATCCGCGAAGCGCGCTTTCGTGACATACGCCGACGTTCCTTCAAGCGAATTTATTCGGCGTGCATTTGTAGCTATGCTCGCTTCCGGGGCAACCGCGATTTTGATAACCGGCTTTTCGCCTGCCGTTAAAATTTTAGGAGGATCAACAGCCACCACCACATTAGGCGGGATCATTATGGCCGTAACATTGACCCGCGCGCCCCTTCTGGTTCCCCTGCAACGTTTCCAATCAACTTTAATTGTGTATTTCGTGGAGCACAAGAATGAAATATTTAAGGCGGCCTTAAAACCCATTTTTATAACAATCTTAATAGGATTAGTTGGAACCCTTCCCGCTTTCTTTATTGGGCCTTGGTTCTTAGACGCTTTTTTTGGACCCGACTTCGAGGTCCCCGGTATCATTCTATCTGTTTTGACATTTGCCTCAGCTTTCAGCGGCGCACTCATAATCACCTCTGCCGCTGTTTTGGCCTCTGAACTGCACAGACTCTATGTTGCAGGCTGGGTATCGGCCGCCATTATTGCTTTCAGCAGCTTGCTGTTACCCCTGCCACTTGAAACATGCGTATGTATTGCATTACTTCTCGGCCCCATGTCCGGTTGTGTAATCCAGATTTTCGGAATATATCTTTTAAGACTTAACGGACATACAACAGCGGCTGATACCTTTAGCAGTGCTAAAATAAGCACCATGCCCAAGCTCACTGCACTTGTCACGGTGTATCACCGCATTGATCCGGCGCAATTCCGGGCGTGTTTGGATAGTTTAAGTGCGCAAACCCGTCCGGCCGAGGATGTTGTCATTGTGGAAGACGGCCCCCTCGGCCCCCAATTGCGGGCGATTGTGGAGCAATTTATCAACACATATTCGGGTGCCCGCAGTGTGGTGCTGGCCCGCAACATGGGTGCCGGACCTGCGTCGGCGGCTGGCCTGGCCACGATCAACACGGAGTTTATGGCGCGCCTGGATGCGGACGACGTCGCAAAGCCGGAGCGGTTTGAGCGGCAGCTTGAATTTTTTGAGCAGCACCCGGATGTTGATGTGCTGGGAACAGCAATGGATGAGTTTGATGGCAGCGTGGACCAGGTGATTAGCACGCGGCGCCTGCCCACCTCCCATGCGGAGATCCTGCGGTACGCGCGCCTGAACTCGCCGATTAATAATCCCAGTGTGATGATGCGCGTGGATGCCGTGCGGGAAGCGGGCGGCTACCGAGACGTGTACCACATGGAGGATTACGACCTCTACGCTCGCATGCTTGCCGGTGGAAAACGCTTCCACAACATGCCGGAAGCATTGACATATTTTCGCATATCAACTAGCGTTTTTGAGCGTCGAACAGCCCAAGGAATGTTCAGCGCTGAACGACAAATGCAGAAAAATTTGGTGGCGTATGGGCTTATTTCCAAGCGCCGTGCGTGGCTGAACCTGGCGATACGTAGTCTTTATCGCCTACTCCCCTCGGTCGCGTTGAAAGCAGCATACGGAAGGTTGTTTCACCGCCGCTAGGCGCGTGGGTTGACTCATGGATAATACGTCCCTGGATTACACAGACACGTGGGTGATCATCCCCTGCTTCAATGAAGGCGCAGTCATTGGCGATGTGATCCGTAACGTGCGCCACGTGTTCCCCAACGTGGTGGCCGTCAACGACGGCTCCACCGACGACTCCGCCGCCCAGATCAAAGCTGCGGGCGCACACCTGGTCAACCATCCCGTCAACCTGGGACAAGGCGCCGCCCTGCAAACGGGGGTGGAATACGCCCGCTCCCAACCGGGGTCGCGGTACTTTGTCACCTTCGATGCGGATGGTCAACATCAGGTGAAAGACGTGGTCGAAATGCTCGATCGCCTCCGCACCGGCGACCTGGACATCGTTGTGGGCACTCGCTTCGGCCGCCCCCGCCCCACCGACGACCAAGTGCCGCTGCTCAAACGCATCGTTCTCAAAACCGTGGTGTTCCTCTCCCCCAAAACACGACGCCTCGGGCTTACCGACGCCCACAACGGTCTGCGCACCTTCAACCGCAAGGTCGCCGACGAACTCAATATCCGCATGAACGGCATGAGCCATGCCTCCGAATTTGTCACCCAAATGGACGAACGCGGTTGGCGGGTAGCGGAACAGTCTGTGGACATTCTGTACACCGAATACTCAATGAGCAAAGGACAATCGCTTATTAATGGTGTGAACATTCTTGCCGACGGATTGCTTGCGAGGAAATTACCATGACCGGACAGCTCTTAATGCAACTCTTCCTGCTCCTTGCTACCGCAACCCTTGTCCTCTATTTCCTGGGAAACCGCCGCAAAGCCCGCGCAAAAGCAGGTGTGAAACTTGGTTTCCTACTCTTTATCGCCGCCTGCATTTGGGCCGTACTCCGCCCAGATGATCTCACCATTGTGGCGAATTATGTTGGTGTTTCACGAGGCACAGACCTTCTGTTGTATCTTTTAGTGGTTGCGTTTATGTTTACCACTTTGAGCTCCTACATTCGCTTCCGCGAGCTGGAACTCCGTTACGCGCGTCTCGCACGGGCAGTGGCTTTACAAAACGCCATTGCACCCGAGCCTGACACTGAGGAAGAATGAAAAACGCGTTTTCCGCCATCACTAAAACAATGTGGGCGTTCATCGCCCTGCTCATCGTCATTGCCGGACTCACCGGATACGTACTAGGCGAACGGGGTGGTGCTGCTTCTGAGAGTGCCGTTGGCAATGCGGCACCTAGCAACGCCCCGAGCGCTAAGGGGAACAATGAGGACACCGCCGCCCTCGCCGCCATGGCGAAACCCGGCGCGAACGGCACCAAAGGCGACGGCCCTAAAGCACTAGACGACGGCACCTACGATGCCAAGGTCTACGGTCCCGGCGGCCCGCTGGAAAAACAAGAAGATGTGTACAACATCCACCGCCGCTCCGCCACCGACCCCTTCGCCGTGGGGGCTATCGACGCCCCGGTGGTCATCTCCGAATTCTCCGACTTCGAATGCCCCTTCTGCTCGCGGTTTGCCAACCAGACCGAACCCGCCATCCTCAAGGACTATGTGGATAAGGGCCTGGTGCGCTTGGAATGGAACGACCTCCCCATCAACGGACCCAACGCTGAAGCCGCAGCCCGCGCAGGACGAGCCGCCGCAGCCCAAGGCAAGTTTGTGGAATTCAAGCACGCCCTGTACACGGCTTCCAAAGACGTGAACGGGCATCCGGGCTACCAGATGGAAGACTTCGAACGCTTCGCTGAAGAAGCAGGCGTACCTGACATGGACAAATTCCGTGAGGACGCCTCCGGCGACACCTACAACGAGGTTGTGAAACAAGCCCGCTCCTACGCCACCTCACTTGGCATCAGCGGAACCCCCGGCTTCTTCGTTGGCGGCCAGTTCATCAGCGGCGCACAACCCACCGAGGTATTCGTCCAGGCGATTAACGACGAACTCGCAAAAACCGTCTCCAAGGAACGCTAATGGTCAGCATCGGTTTCCTCGGGGCATTTCTTGGCGGCGTGCTCGCCATCCTCAGCCCCTGCTCCGCACTACTCTTGCCCGCTTTCTTCGCCTACGCTTTCACCTCGAAACAGCAACTCGCGGCCCGAACCCTTGTGTTCTTCCTGGGCTTGGCCTGCGTGCTCGTACCCGTTGGCGTGGGTGCCGGGAACCTCGGTGGCCTGCTCACGCAACACCGTGACACGCTGATCACCATAGGCGGCTGGGCGATCATAGCCCTTGGGGTGTACACCTTCCTGGGGTTTGGTTTTAACATCCCCGTACTATCATCGTTGGCCTCCCGAGTGCGTGGTTCCGGGTGGGTGTCGGTGTTCCTGCTTGGAGCGGTCTACGGATTCGCTGGATTCTGCGCAGGCCCGCTCCTTGGAGCGGTGCTCACCACCGCTGTGGTTGGCGGAAATCCCGCCTATGGCGCGCTGGTTATGGCACTTTACGCTCTTGGCATGACGGTACCGCTATTTCTCATGGCGCTGGTGTGGGACCGCTGGGATATCGGCTCCCGCACCTGGTTACGAGGACGAGCATGGCAGCTTGGCCCCCTGCGGCTCAACACCATGAGCATGATTGCCGGTGCGCTATTCATCTTCATTGGATTGCTGTTCATCACGTCCTACGGCACCGCAACACTCCCCTCGCTGCTGTCTACCGACACGCAATTCAACATTCAAACCTGGGCTGGGCGCTGGTCCGAGCGCTATACCAACGCGCAAGTACTCCTAGCCGTGGCAGTTATCGCCGAACTCATTCTGCTGGTGAAAATCCTGCAGGATGGGAGGAAGGCGGAGGGCTAGACTACGTATTCTTAGGCTCCGTTGGATAGACCTGATGATGTTCATCCCACCAAAGAATTCGGAATGTCGCCCCTGATCTATACCCCCAGAGGCGACGCGTCGAGCCCAGGCGAAATCTAAATAGCTCTTCTTCCGCTTGGTCTAGTGTTGGGTTAATTTGCCTGCTGATGCGGACACTTGCTTAGAGGAAGTACGTTCTATGTGATGAAGATTCGTGTCCGCAACCGCCTTCATTTTTTTCTGAGCTGATTGCTTCCCCCGCCCCTTAGGTTTCTTTCCCATCACGACGCAGCTGCAGAGTCCAAGCCGCCGTAATAATCTTGCATAATGTCAAGATCTATTACCTCGGAACAATACTCACCCTCTGACACTTCGCCGCGCGCTACTTTCCATGGCCTTTCGGAGTGAGTAATATCGCTAAGCTGCTGTCCAGTAAGGTGCCCGTATGCATCTAACACAGCATCAATGGTCTCGCGCTCATCACGATCAAGTGCCTCTGGATTGCCTGCAATATCGTCTTGTTCTACAACAAATTTGCCACGATGCCGTTCAAATAATGCGTACACAACAGGGCCATTTGCCCATGCCTGGATCGGCTCATGAAAAAGCGGCTTTTCATCCCAAGCAAGGTTCCAAGCCTGCGAATAATAGCAAAGCTTCTGCAGTTTCATTGTGGTCATTGATCCACGCTGCTGCAGGATGTAAGAAGCCACGTCAATCACTGAAACCATAGTTTCACTCTGCCCCTTCAATATCCACCCCCACGTTGGAGCCGCCTGGGGGAATCGAACCCCCGACCTATTCATTACGAGTGAATCGCTCTACCGACTGAGCTAAGGCGGCGTGGACTCCGTGAAGTCCGAGAAGATACTTTACCCTATGGTGTTAGCGCACACCTAATGCAAGGCGGATGCGTCCCACCATGCTGTCTAGGGCGACCACTGGCCGGACGTTTTGCCCGAAGAGTTCCCGGGTTTTCATGATGGCGTCTATGCAGGTCACAATGGCTTCTGCGGGGTGTCGGGAAGCGATTTCCCTGGAGAGTCCTTCCATGTCTGGGTGGGTAAGGCCGATGCCAGCGCCGGTCGCAGTAATGAGTGCGTCGCGGTAGATTCCGGCGAAGTCTACAAGCGCCAGGTCGAGGGCGTCGCGTTTTTGGCGGGTGCGTCGTTTCTTGTGGGTGGCTTCGAGTTCTTTTTCGGCGGCGTTGAGGGAAGATCGCAGGCTGGCCACCCGTTTTCCTTTCATGCCACCACCCATGGCTGTCTGAAGTTTCTCCTTTTCAGAAGCTTCGATGGGTTCGAGACGTTGGTCTACTTCGGCTTCGATTTTGGTAAAAAGCACTCCCACTTCCTGGAAGGCCAGGTCGCCGTGGTAGATCAGTTCGGCGAGCCCTAGGACCTGGGCGCGTCGTTGTTGGGCGACGATGTTGTGCGCGAGGTGCCGGGCCCGGCCGATGTGTCCTACACTGGCCGCCGCAGCGAGGGCGGCATCATGCTCGCTGACTCCTCCTTCAGCAACGAGTAATGCCGCGACGTCGTCGTTGCTGGGTACCGGTACATACACGTGCCTGCAGCGGGACACAATGGTCGGCAGGATGTCTCGGGGGTGTGTAGAGGGGGCGCACAACATGAACACGGTGCGTGACGGTGGTTCTTCCACGGATTTCAGAAGGACGTTGCTGGCGGATTCCGTCATGCGATCAGCGTCTTCAAAAATCACTACCCGCCAGGGCGCGCTGGTAGGCAGGGTATGCGCTTTCTCCACAACGTCGCGTGCAAATTTCACGCCGGTGGTGAGTTCCTGGGGCTGAATAAGTTCCACATCAGGGTGATTGCCCGCCAACGCAGTGCGGCAGGCCTGGCACTCTCCACAGCCAGGCACTTCTGAGGTGCACACAAGTCCAGCGGCTAAAGCACGCGCTGCCACTGTCCTGCCGGACCCGGGCGCACCGGTAAACAACCATGCGTGGGTGACGGAACCGGAGCGGGCGGCCGTCGCGGCGTCAATAAGCAAGCTGCGGAGTTGACTGCCCCCGGTTAGGCGATCAAAGACAGTGGAGGTAGATGTGCTCACCTACCCCACCTTATAATATTCGGGACCAGTTGAAGGAGGATCATGAGACGGTTCGCGCAGGTAATGAAGTGGCTGTGGGGCACCTCATGGCCGCTTTATGCTGCTACGGTACTCGGCTCAAATGTCCTGGGCGCGCTGGCGATCATGCTGTTTGTGCGCTACCTACTGCCGATCCCGGAAATAGCTAATTTTGGCACGGATTCCAACTACCTGCGGATAGCCGGGATTGTGTACGTGGTGCTGGCGGTATTTGCGGGTGTGGCGGTGACGCTGCGGCTGTTCCTTCCGGTGCTTCGATGGCAGCACAAACCGGACGAACATGACCCGAATATGGTTCGTAACCTGGTGCTCAGGATTCCGGTGTACCAGGCGGTGCTGTGCGCCGTGGTGTGGCTGATTGGGGTGTCCATAGTCACTGTGGTCGCGGCGTCGACATCCTCGCGGCTGGCGTTCGTGGTGGCGCTGGCCACGATCCTCGGCGGGGCGATCGTGGTGTTGCTGACGTACCTGGAGGCGGAGCTGCTGGTCCGCCCTATTGCCGCGAAAGCCCTCGCCCAAGGGTTTGCGGATTCTACCCTGGAACCGCCGGTGCGGGTGCGCATGCAACTAACCTGGATAGTCACCTCGGGGGTGCCTATCCTGGGCATGCTGCTCATGATGGTGGGCCAGCGTGTGCAGTATTTCCACCACGATTCCAGTAGCATCCTGCCAGGCATTATTGCGCTGGGATGCGTGGCGCTGATCACCGGCGCTGTGGGAACAACCCTGGTGACCAAGAGCATCGTGGACCCGATTTCTGAGCTTCATGAGGCCATTGAGCGCGTGCGCCGCGGCGACGCCAACACCGCCGTCCGCATTTACGACGGCTCGGAAATTGGTGTACTTCAAGCGGGCTTCAATGAAATGATGCGTGGCCTGCGGGAACGCCAGCGCGTCCACGATTTGTTTGGGCGCTATGTCGGCGCAGAAGTGGCCAGCCGCGCACTGGAGGAGCTGCCCACCCTCGGCGGCGAGGACCGCAACGTCGCCGTCCTGTTTATCGACGTCATCGGCTCCACATCCTTCGCCGTCAACCACACTCCCGAGGACGTTGTCGCCGCGCTCAACGACTTCTTCGAGCAGGTTGTTGCTGTGGTGCACCACAATAAAGGTTTCATCAACAAGTTCCAGGGCGACGCTGCCCTCGCCGTATTCGGCGCTCCCCTGCCGCTTTCCGACGCCGCGGGCCACGCCCTCGCCGCCGCCCGCGAACTGCGCCAGAAACTCAAGGGACTCAAACTCTCGTGCGGCATCGGCGTCGCCGCAGGTCACGTGGTGGCCGGGCACATCGGCGGTTCCGACCGGTTCGAATACACCGTCATTGGCGACGCCGTGAACCAAGCCGCCCGCCTCACCGAACTGGCCAAAGACACCCCTGGTCGGGTACTGACCTCCGCTGCCACGCTCCGGGAAGCAAACGAAGCCGAACAAGCCCGCTGGACCGTCCTGAAATCCGTAGAGCTGCGCGGACGCAAAGAAATGACCCAGCTCGCCCGGCCGATTCGCCCGACACTGGCGGATAGGTCTTAGCCGAGCAGGGCTAAGGGCACGACAGCGACCCCGTCTGCTCGTCGATACGCAGTAGAGCCTGTTGTAAGAACTATTTTGTCCACAAGGCGGTCGCCTATCTGCTCCCCCAGCCAATGAAGATGTGAAACATCCTTATCGTCCACTGTCGGAGACAATTTCACTTCAAACGCTAAAACAGCACCATCGTAGCGTTCGAGAATAAGATCAACCTCATGTTCGCCCGCCTTCGTTCGCAGGTGAAAAGTCCGCGCCTCGGCGGCTTGTCCAGCAGTGCGGACGCACAGTGTTGCCAATGACTCAAATAATTGGCCAAAAATCTCCCCAGTACCTTTAACGGCGCTCACAAGTGTACGGTCCGTGATACCTAGAAGGTTGGCTGCTATTCCTGGATCAAAAAGCTGATGTTTAGGACTCAAGTTCAATCGGGCCAAGGAAGGGGCTTGCGGCGACCACGCAGGAACAGAATCCAGTACCCAGATCTTAGTAAGCAAATCGCGATATTTATCCGATGTTTTCTTACTGATTTTGTCGGTATCGGCCGGAGTCGCTGCGTCAAGGATTTTAGTGTAGGTAGTCGTGGTTGATGATGCTGCTGCATATGCGGTTAACCACGATCGCAGTGTGTCAGGTCGTCGTACACTCCCACCTTGCTCCGGCACATCCCTGTCGATAATCCGTGTGACATATCCGGCAATGGACGCACGGCGAGCGCGCGGGGAAAGGTCATAAATGCCTGGCAAACCCGTGGAACAGATAGCGGTGGCATAGTCAGAAAGCGAAAAATCACTATTACCAGCGATGTCCGCTTCGCGTTCAAACAGATCGCGGATAAACACAGTTGGCTGGGTTCCTGCACGTTCAGCGAGACTCAAGGGGCGCATCCTCAGCGAAATTATTCGCCCCGCGCCAGAATGTGTTCTGGCTCCCACGACTGGCGATGCAGAACCTGTGAGCAGAAAGGTGGTTGCCACTTTATCGTCGATCAGCCTCCTCACCGTGTCCCAGACTGGGGGATAGTTTTGCCACTCATCAACGCACACAACACTTTTTGCTGTGAGCTGCCTTTTCGCGTCAGCCTCAACAACCTGCCTCACCGCAACATCATCCAGCATCAAGACCACGTCACTGCGAAGCGAAGCTGTCGCCGTCTTCCCAACACCTTTAGGGCCATCAATCGCGATGCCTGATAAATCCTCGATCAGCTCGTCCAGCTCATAGTCAATATATCGAGTGAGATACGCCTGCTTAGAATGTCGTTTCGGGAGCACAAAAGTCTCCTTCCAGGTAGCACACACCAAAAGTATACTCTACATGCGGAAATATCGTTTTATTGACACGGTTGGAGCCGTTTCGTCGGAGTTTTAGGAGCCGTTTCGTCAGGGTTTTAGGAGCCGTTTCGTCGGAAGCTCGGCGGGGCTGACGTTGCCGGGTCGGCGTATCTTCCGTATTCTGATCCAAGCATTTTGGGCTTACAGACTCTATGCCAAAGAAAACATAGGACGATTTTGGAGATCCAAGGTCTGTCGCCACTTCGTCGCGCACAGCAATTCTAAAAGCACGTATCACGCTTGCCAACTGGGGAAAGAACGAAAACAATGCCTGAAGAAAGTGACAAAGAAACCGGCACGCCCTCCACCATCACAAGTCGAATCTTTTGGCAGTCGATGATCCTGGCCGCTGGAGGGTTCGTCGGTCTCGTCGACAGCAGCATCATCGCAATCGCAGTACCAAACATCGCATCCGATTTCGACGCGTCAGTCAGTGTTGTTCAATGGACAAGCGCCGGGTACCTCTTAGCCATGGCCACCGTGATCCCACTCACTAGTTCACTCTGCCACCGGTATGGTGCCCAACGCACATGGGTTATGAGCCTCGCGGTTTTCACAGGCGCCACGCTGGCCGCCGGTCTCGCATGGTCTCTTAGCTCGCTCATTGCATTTCGTGTAATCCAGGGGTTGGGTGGCGGCATGCTCTTCCCTCTCATGAGGCTTCTGGCCGTAGAAATCGCAGGCCAGTCTCGAATGGGCAGGGTAATGGCATTAACCGCAATCCCCGTCCAGATTGCGCCAATCGTCGGACCTGTCCTAGGTGGGATCATCATCGACCAGTCATCCTGGCGATGGGCACTGTGGGCCAGTATTCCGCTAGCACTACTGGCATTAATCCCTGCTGCCCTGTGGATTCCAAACAGACTCACAGAGAGCACGACTCGGGTGGACTACTGGTCAATTCTCATGCTCATGCCAGCCATGACGGTCATACTGCTATTTCTAACCCGGGTGTCTTCATCAGATTTCTCGGTACCCACCTTCGTGTTCGGAATAGTCGCTGTTTGCCTGCTGTTTGCTTTCTTCAAACGCGCAAAATCCTCGACAAGAAGCGTAGGCTTCGAACTGACGCTACTAAAGATCACGTCCTTCAAGGCCACCACTCTCATTGTGTTCATCAACAATTTTGGGATGATGGGAATTACATTCCTGATACCACTGATCATTGAGACTTCCAACCCTAATGAATCTGTACTTACCGCAGGTCTCTCCCTGGCTCCGCAGGGTATCGGAATGCTACTAGCAGTCCTGTATGTTGGGAAGAAAATCGACATCTCTGGCGACCCACGAAAACTCGTATTCGCGGGGTTGACAGGTGTGGCTATCACGACTCTCGGGCTCGCCATCGTCGCAAACGACCTATCAGCACCCATCGCGTTGGCTCTACTTCTTGCCCGTGGTGTAGCTTTGGCCTTTGCCGTCGCTCCAACGATGCTAACTCTTTACGCGGGATTGCCGACCGAGAAATACGCGGAGGCCACCACTACAAACGCCATCGTCCAGCAGATTGCAGGAGCATTCGGTGCTGCCTTTGCCGCCGTCTCCATTCAAGTCGCCAGTCAGTACATCAGCGACCAAAGCTCGGCATTTGGCATAGTCTTTGCCGCTCTCGCGATCATAACTGCGGCCGCTCTCTTCTCTACTCGCGGACTACCAACAAAGAACAGCGATTAGGAGATCACATGCATGCCAGAGGCAACCGACACCATGAAGCCACCCCAAGCTGGCGAACAGGTCTTAGATGCAGGCAACAAAAGACGCTCTACCAGGCCACTCAGCCAAAGCATTAATGAGAATTATTTTTAAAAATGTAATTTTTCGGAGTCGGGCACAGTGTGAAAAATTTTCACTATTTTTTGCTATCGACTTGAGTCATTGACCAAGCACTCAACCCATACCCCCGAGCAGGTATCCATCCTGCTGTCCTCGTCGGCAGGTCAACCGAGCTCACACTCATCAACACGATGATTTCTCGCACCGCACGCGGCTTACATAACAGAGGAATCATTGTGCATGGGTTGCGCGGCGTTGGACAGTGCTCCTCAATGAAATTGCGCGTAAAGCTGAGGCTGCGGACTGGCTGACTGTGCGCATAGAAGCAACGAGCGATAAAAAGAACAACAAGCATGTGCGAACTAGATTGGCTCGTGAACTAACTCGAAGCGCACGAAAAATTAGTGTGAGAAAACGCTGGAAGCACATCCTTGATATATTGCCGGTCATCAGCGCTTTCTCCACGACACTAGGCTTCACCGGCATCTTTTTGAATACCGCCGTATCGGCGCTTTAGACGACGCTACCTCTTAGCCACCTTCTTGGTCGCTTTTTTCGTGGCTTTCTTAGTGGTCTTCTTCGTCGTCTTTTTCGCCGCCTTTTTTGTTGCCTTCTTGGGGTTTTCGGCGTCTTTGGCACGCCTCTCGGAGAGTAGTTCGCAGGCTCGGGCGTCGGTAAGCGTCTCGGGGGTGTCGCCGCGTCGAAGCGACGCGTTGGTTTCGCCGTCGGTGACGTACGCACCGAAGCGCCCATCTTTGATGAGCATGGGCTTGCCGGAGACATCGTTGTTGCCGAGCACTCGGATCGCCTGCGGCGCGCTGCGCCCTCGTCGTTTCGGCTCGGCGTAGATCGCCAGTGCCTCGTCGAGAGTGATGGTGAGCAGTTGCGCTTCGCTGGCGAGCGACCGGGAATCGCTGCCTTTCTTCAGGTACGGCCCGTAGCGACCGTTCTGCGCAGTGATCACTTCCCCATCAGGCGCCACGCCGACTTCACGTGGCAGGCTGAGCAGCTGCAGCGCATCATCCAAGGTGACGGTGGAGGTCTCCATGGTGCTGAACAACGATTGGCTTTCAGGTTTGAGAATTTCCTGAATAAGCTGTTCGAGGCGTTTTTCTTTTTGCGCTATCGCCGTTTTGGTTTCCCAGTTTTTCGCCCGTTTACCTTCGGCGGCGCGCTGCGCGTCCTCGGCGGCCCGTTCCTCTGCGATCTTTTTCTCGGCAACTTCAGCGGCGCTTTCACGTTCCGCATCGGTCACCACTTCGGTGACGTACGCGCCGTAGCGTCCTTCTTTAGCCACCACCATGCGCCCGTTCGCCGGGTTCACGCCCAGCTCCCGCCCGCTTTGCGGCGTGGCGAACAGCTTCTCCGCCACCTCAAGCGTCAGCTCGTCGGGGGTCACGCTGTCCGGCAGGTTGGCGCGCTGGTGCTCTGGTTCGCCGTTCTTATCGACGCCCACCACACGCTCCAGGTACGGGCCGTACCGCCCCACGCGCACCACGATGCTTCGCCCTTCGGCATCGTTGAACAGGTGCAGGGAGTTGACCAACCGGGCGTCGATATGCTCCAGGTTATCGCGCACCAGGGCTTTCAAACCGCCCAGTCGGGCCACGGTTTCGGCGGTCCGGTCGGAGGCATCAGCATTGCCGAAATAAAATCCGGTGAGCCAGTCGGTGCGGTCTTCATTGCCGGTGGCAATATCGTCGAGCTCGTCCTCCATGGAGGAGGTGAAGTCGTAGTCAACTAATGACGCAAAGCTGGATTCCATGAGCCCAACCACTGCGAACGCCACCCATGATGGCACCAAAGCGTTGCCACGGGAGTACACGTAGCCACGGTCTTGGATGGTTTTGATAATGGAGGCGTAGGTGGAGGGGCGTCCAATGCCCAGATCCTCCATTTTTTTCACCAGGCTGGCTTCGGTGTAGCGAGCCGGAGGGTTGGTGGAGTGGCCATCGGCAGTGACGTCCTCGGCAGTCAGGGCGTCGCCAGCCGTCAGGCGTGGCAGGCGCTTTTCGGCATTGTCGGCGACATCACGGCCGTCGAGAGTAGAGACCTCAACATAGGCTTTGAGGAATCCGGGAAAAGTGATGGTGCGTCCGGTTGCGGAGAATTCACATTCCTCGCCAGTACGAGCAACACCATTAATGGTGACTTTCATGGACGTTCCCCGCGCGTCAGCCATTTGCGAGGCCACAGTGCGCTGCCAAATCAGCTCGTAGAGCTTGAATTCTTCCGCATCAAGCTGGCTGTGCAGCTGCCCCGGGGTGGCAAAGGTCTCACCTGCCGGACGGATCGCCTCGTGGGCCTCCTGCGAGTTTTTCACCTTGCGCGTGTATTGCCTGGGGGCATCAGCAACATATTCCGCGCCATATAGCTCGCGTGCCTGTGCACGAGCAGCACTGATGCCAGACTCGGACAGCGTTGTGGAGTCTGTACGCATATAGGTAATGTGCCCGTTTTCGTACAGGCGCTGCGCGATACGCATGGTGCGTTCGGAGGTGTAATGCAGTTTACGTCCCGCCTCCTGCTGCAGCGTGGAGGTCATAAACGGCGGATACGGCTTGCGAGTGTAGGGCTTTTCCTCCACATTTGCCACACTCATGGAGGCTTTGTGTAGGTTCTCAGCCAGCGCCTGAGCGGTGTCCGCGTTCAAGACAACGGCGTTGTTTTTCAGTTCGCCTTTGTCGTTGAAGTCGCGCCCCACGGCCACGCGCTGCTTGTCCACGGCGGTCAACCGCGCGTTGAAGCGCCGCGGATTATCGCCATCGTCTTTGCCGGTGTCCAACTCGGCAGTCAGGTCCCAGTAGGTGGCGGGTACGAAGGCCATGCGTTCGCGCTCGCGCTCCACAATCACGCGGGTGGCCACAGATTGCACGCGTCCAGCCGATAGCCGCGGCATGACTTTTTTCCACAGCACCGGGGAAATTTCGTAGCCGTACAGGCGGTCTAGGATGCGGCGGGTTTCCTGCGCATCCACCAGGTTGTCGTCCAGCTCGCGGGTGTTTTCGGCAGCGGCAAGGATCGCTGGTTTAGTGATCTCATTGAACACCATGCGTCGCACTGGAACTTTTGGCTTCAATACTTCCAGCAAGTGCCATGCGATGGCTTCGCCTTCGCGGTCGGGGTCTGTGGCCAGGAAAAGCTCGTCAACGTCTTTGAGCTTGGCTTTCAAATCCGCGACTTTTTTCTTTTTGTCAGGGCTGACCACGTACAGCGCGGTAAACCCGTGGTCAACGTCCACGCCAAGGCGCGCCCATGCTTCCTTCTTGTATTTTGCTGGGACGTCGGCAGCACCACGGGGCAGGTCACGAATGTGACCCACAGACGCCTCAACAACGTAATCCGACCCCAGGTAGGGTGCGATTTTTTTGGCTTTTGTCGCTGATTCGACAATAACGAGGCGCCTGGTCCCTTTTGCTGCCACGGGTTGTACGTCCTTATATCGCGAGTTTTATTTCTTCCCTTGCCTACCGTACACAGTTCTCAAGGGAAAGCTGTTCTAATGTTGCTAACAGGGTGTCTCGCGTCCTGTCAAGCAGCATCCCCCTACAACCAAAAACACCCCCAGTGTCTGGGGGTGTGTCTCTTAGAGGGCGCGAACCTTCTCTGCCTGCAGCCCTTTGGCACCTTCACCGATCTCAAACTCAACTTGCTGATTTTCCACCAAGGTGCGGAAACCACTGCCCTGGATCTCGGAGTAGTGGACGAAAACGTCGTCGGAGCCGTCGGCTGGCGCGATGAAGCCGAAGCCCTTCTCAGCGTTGAACCACTTCACAGTTCCCTGTGCCATACTTTTAAAACCTTTTCTTGCTATCGAACACTCCGCTTAGAGTATTGGGTTGATAATCAACCAAGACCTAGTGTGTCACGTTTTGGCGACACAGCGATAGTCCTATCCCAATTTCACAGATTATTCACAGAAATGAACCGCTTTTTTGGCGAAGAAATCGCCTCTCTGATCACCGAACGCCACCAGGGCACCTGCACTCACATGGTGACTCTCCCGGCGCGCCCTGCCCGCTACGCTGAGTGGCCCGAGTGGGCAGTGGTCCGCGACGTCGATAAGCTCTATGAGCACCAGGCGGAGGCTGCGCAGCGCGCGTGGAACGGCGAACATGTGGTGTTGGCCACGGGTACCTCCTCGGGCAAGTCGCTGGCGTACCAGCTGCCGGTGATTACGACGTTGCTGAACGACCCCACCGCCTGCGCGCTGTACATCACGCCCACGAAGGCCCTGGGTTCGGACCAGCTCACTTCCATTCGCCACGATGTTCAGGCCGCGCCTTACGACGGCGACACACCTATCGACGCCCGCCGCCACATCCGTGATGCCGCGCGCTGGGTGTTCACCAATCCCGACATGCTGCACACGATTCTTCTGAACCACAAGCAGTGGCAACGGTTATTCCGCCACCTTACGTACGTGGTCGTTGATGAATGCCATGCCTACCGAGGCGTTTTCGGCGCGCACGTGGCCTTAGTATTACGCCGTCTGCGTCGCATTGCCGCGCATTACGGCTCGCACCCAACCTTTTTCTTCGCCTCCGCCACCTCCGCGGATCCCGCCGCTCATGCTTCCCGACTTCTCGGCCTTCCCGTCACCGCCGTCACTGACGACGCCTCCCCCGCCGGCGCCCGCACCATCATGCTGTGGCAGCCTGATAAATCTGCGGTTGCCGACGCCGCTGGCTTCATGGCCACTTCCATCGCAGAAGGTGCCCGGACCTTGGGGTTTGTGCGCTCTCGGCGGCAGGCAGAAATAGTGGCGCTGCGCTGTGCGGAAGAACTAGCGATGATGGGTCGCATTGACCTATCTCATCTCGTCGCCTCGTATCGCTCCGGCTATCTTGCGGAGGATCGCCGCAAACTGGAGCGCATGCTCGATAGTGGGGAGCTCCTTGGTGTCGCCTCTACGAATGCTTTGGAATTGGGCATTGATGTGGGAGGGCTAGATACGGTGATAATTTCTGGCTATCCCGGCACTGTCGCATCGTTTTGGCAGCAAGCAGGCCGTGCTGGGCGCCGTGGTCAGGGCGCCCTGGCTGCGTTTATTGCTCGGGATGATCCACTGGACACGTATCTGGTGCACCACCCGGAAGCCCTTCTTGACCGCCCGCTTGAGCAGCACGTATTCGACCCGACTAATCCTTTTGTTCTGCGCACACACATGCTGGCTGCAGCGGTAGAAATTCCTCTCACGGATGAAGACATTGCAGAATTTCATGCAGAAAAGGTTGTGGAAGAACTTGTTGCGGAAAAACTCATGCGCCACCGAAAACGGTGGTACGCCATGGAGGCACCAGCAACGCTTCGAGGCGGTTCGGAGGTTTCCATTGTGGATTCCACCGATGGCAGACTGTTGGGAACCATTGACCGGGCGAGAGCTATGACGCAGACGCATCCGGGTGCGGTTTACCTGCACCAAGGCGAATCGTTTGTCATTGATTCCCTTGATGACGACCTCGCCCTCGCCCACCCAGAAGAGCCCGAGTGGACTACCTATGCCCGCACCACCAAAAACATCCGCATCCTGGACGAGGTGAGTGATTGGGTATCCAACGTTGATGTCGAAGTTACTGAGCAAGTCATCGGCTACACGCGGGATTCAGAGATTATTCCCCTCGACATGCCGCCGCAGGTGCTGAAAACACGCGCGGTAGTGTTCACGGCACACGGCAGTCCCGGCGCGCTGCACGCGGCAGAGCATGCGGCGATTGGGCTGCTTCCGCTCTTCGCCACATGTGACCGCTGGGATCTGGGCGGGTTGTCCACAGTGTATGAGGGCATGCCGACAATATTTATCTACGACGGGCAGGGCGGCGCAGGGTTTGTCGACTGCGGTTTCCGGCGGTTCAAGGAGTGGATGACCGCAACATACGAGACGATTCGTTTGTGTGAGTGTGAGTCTGGGTGTCCTTCCTGTGTGCAGTCCCCGAAATGCGGTAATGGTAACGAGCCGTTAGATAAGGCCGGGGCACTGGAACTTCTGGGGGATGTGATTAAGCGGCTCGGTTGATTCGTCGTTTGCGACGTCCCGCGATGCTTACTGCCCAGCGGCTGTCACGGTGCTTGATGGTGGGTGCCACTGGTCCTTGGGGCATGGTTGTCACGGTACTGCCGTCGGGCATGGTCCAGGCGACGGTGGCGTCCTTGGTGATAGTGGCGGTTACCATGCCGTCGGTTTTGAGGTTATGGCAGCGGCGACACAGGCATTGGAGGTTGGCTGGCGCGGTGGCTCCACCTTGGTCATAGGGAACAACGTGGTCGATGTCGCACACCTCGGCGCGTGCGCCACAGCCTGGGAAGCGGCAGCCACCGTCGCGGCCTTTCACAAAGGCTTTCATTGCTTCGGGGATGCGGTAGGCAGGGGTGTGCGCGTTGGCGTAGCAGTCAATGTCACGAGTGCGCGTCACCCGGTCAAGCCATTCTGCAGCAGCAGTGGCATCAAGAGTATGGGTGCCGCCGAAGTTGACGGGCTGGTGTTTGTCTTGTGGCGCATAGAGGTTCAGCACGACAGTGGCTGTGGTTTGCTGGCGGATTAACTGTAGTAGCGCTTGAGCTTGAGTGCAGTGTTCCCTGGCCGCCACGGATTTCAGGATCGTGTGCACCTCATGGCCTTCATCGGCGCGGAATGTACAGGTGAGGGTTGATATGCCATCGGGCTGATGCGACATATCGAGTTGTTCCTCGGATTCGTAGGCGGAGCGTTCCGCTGCAGGTGGATCTATCTGGGTGATAATCTCCTTGATCTTTTCGGTGATGGTGCGTGCGGTGATGAGCATTTGCCGAGGCTTGGTGGGGGTGAGCAGACGGATTATCTCTTCCTCAACAAGCGGAAGGAGTTCGTCTTTCACAGAGACACAGGCATGTTCGATTGCCACCAAGCGGGCACGGTCAAGGTGTCGCATAGTTAAGGCAAATTCGCACAAGCGAGGCATGCGTTTGAGCTGATCTGCGATATAGAGGTTTGTGCGAATAACCCCGCACCCTAGCCCCGTTCCCACAACAAGGCAGCGGATAAAGGAATCCTCATCCACTTCCTCCAAACCATCTGGGAACAGCGCCAACCAGTCGCAGAGGAAGTTGTAGTTGGTGCGCATGGACATACACGCGCACGGATCAGCAGGATCGCAACACGTGTAATATGCTGTTGTTTCAGTCATATTTTCCCCGAGATACCAAAAATTCTTTCCTAGCACCTACTCTACCAAACCTCATCGCCTGTAGCAACCAAAAATAGGAAAAATTTTCGATAAACTTTACGCCGCTCCACAAGCGCTCCGCCCTATACCGGCCCAGCCTTCGCTACGGCCTCCTGCCCACCGGACCGTGCCCGTATGGTCACATCCAGCCCGTCAACGGAACATTCAACGACCGACGCGCCATTCACAACAGCCACCCGATCAGCAGCCGAACATGCATCCCGCCCGTAGTAAGCGGCGTAGGCACCAGCCACGGCAGCGAGGTCGCTGGCAGTTTGAGCGCGGTGCTTGTCCACCACCATGCCACCCAGCCACGCAATGGTGAGAAACACACTCACCAGCGCAGCGACAATCCCTGCGGTGGTGATGCTGCTCATGGTTTCTCAGCCGGGTACACAGCCTCGGCCTCCATGGTGCCTAGCGGGCTGGGGACTTTCGCCACTGCCCGCACCAGCTCGCCATCGTGAGCAATATCGACGGTTCCCCGTGGCGGTGTGTACTCGGTGCCAATGGCGTGCGCCCTGGCGGCTGCACCGGCGGCGTCAACAGCGGCGATGTAGTCCGCCAGGGTCACTAATCCACTCACCATGAGTGCCCCCACCAGCACCAATGAGCTGAGCGCTAGGGCGGCTTCAATGGTGACGGATCCTGTGTCGTTCATTTAACGTCGGCTCAACGCATCCGTGATGATGCCCTGCAGGGCTTCGCTGATTCCGCCGCCGCTGACCACCAGGTACAACGCCCCGGCGAGCGCCGCTGCGGCGAGGCTGCCCAGCGCGTATTCGATGGTGCTCATTCCGCGATCATCGCTATGAAATTGCTGAAGTTGCTGCAACATTTTTTACTCCTTTAGTTCAACATGGTTGCCCCGAGGCTGATCACCGTTGGTGCCAGTCCCAGGATGAAAAATGCAGGTAGATAGCACACTGCAAGGGGCAGGGCAATGAGTACGCCTGCCCGTTCGGCTGCGGCGGTGGCCGCGTGCGCGGTGTCGTTACGAAGTTTGTCCACAATGCGTTCGCACCCCGTCGATAACGCGCCCCCGGAACGTTCAGACATGGTGGCCAGTGCGGCGAGTTCCCCCAACCCTTCGATGCCGCGCATGGGTTCCCACGCCCGCCCAGCACCCACCCCGATGGCAAGAAGGGCCTGTACGCTGCGCCATTGCTCGTTCTCACTGACGCTTGCCACCGCCGTAGCGGCGTGCGCAGTGCTGAGTCCCGAGTGAATGCAGGCAGCGAACAACTCAATATCAGCCGCAATGGCCAGGATGTCTGTGGGGCCGTCACGCACGCGTATCGACGCCTTCCGCTCAATCCGCATCGACGGTGCCACCCCCACCGTCGTAGCCAGCACGAGACAGGCTAAAGCTAGCAGCATCATGATGTCGCCTTCCCCATGATTCGTTGCGACCAGACAAAACCAGCTGTGGTCAATCCGGTACCCGCCACCAGGAGGACTCCCCCAGTGCCGCCCCCGAGTAGGAAGTGCAGCGGATCCGCCCCCAACAGTCCACCCATGCCAATCCCCACAACCGGAAGAATGCTCAACACCATCGCTGTGGCCTTAGGCCCCTGCAGCGCAGCACGCGTCGCAGCAGCGTGGGTGAGCTGGGCGTCGATACGCCTTTGGGCATTTTCGCACAGCGCCACCAGCGGAATACCGTGCCGTGCTGCTAGCTTCCAGAGTTGCCCCACACGGACCAGGTCGGGGCAGGAGGAACTGATAAGAACATTGGGACCATCGCCACCTCCAGCGGACCGAGCGGCGGCGACTCGCACGGCGTCACGAAGCTCCGAAGGCGCATCAGAGCTGAGCGAATCAACCGCCACCCCCAACGCGTGCGGCATGCCGTTCCCGGCGCGCAGGTCTCCAATCACGAACCCCAAGAACGTGCTGGTGTGCGAACGTATCGCTGTGGCTCGGGCGCGCTGGCGCGCGGTGCGGATCGCCCAGACGATAGTCCCGACCACCAGCATCGCACTGAGGATCAGGCTCACCGGCCCTTTCAACAGGACCAACAGCAACACGGCAAGCGCTGGTGTTTTCTTCCAGTTTTTTCGCTCCGTAATGCGATGCAGCGGCGCGGCATCGGGCACAAGCAACGCGCCCGCGCACAGCAACAGTGAAGTCATGACGCAAGCTCCTCGAAACCCGGTTGTGGCCCAAGGTCGGATTGCCACAACACACGGGTGCGTACCGGGTTTCCTTCCAGTACCCCAATCTGATGCAAAATACGTCCGTGCGGGGTGCGTCGCATGGCTAGCACCACGCGGATGGCTGCGCTGAGCTGGGAATGCAGTGCCGCACGATCCAGCCCACCGAGAGCAGCCAGGGCTTCCATGCGCGCCGGGATTTCCATCAAGGAATTGGCGTGGATGGTGCCGGCACCACCTTCGTGCCCAGTGTTGAGCGCGGCGAGCAGGTCCACCACTTCCGCCCCACGTATCTCACCGACAATGATGCGGTCAGGCCGCATACGCAGAGCCTGTTTCAACAGGTCCGACATGGTGATCTGACCCTGACCTTCCACATTGTTAGTGCGGGAGACCAGGTTCACCACATGCGGGTGGGGCGGGTGCAGCTCAGGGGTGTCTTCGATGCAGATGATGCGTTCGTTGTGCCCAATGGCAGCCAGCATGGCACCCAACAACGTGGTTTTCCCGCTGCCAGTGCCGCCCACCACCAGGAAGGCTTTCTTGGATTCCACAATCCCCGTGAGAGTGTCAGCAATATCGGAGGGCATGGTGCCGCGATCCACTAGGCCATCAAGCGTGGTCACTGCCTGGCGAAGCACACGCAGAGACAAGCAGGTACCACCATCCGCTGGCGGGCTGAGCAGGGCGTGAACACGAATGCTGCTGTCGTCATCCCGGCGGAGACGACCATCGGCAAAGGGCTGCGCATCATCCAAACGCCTGCCACACGCTACAGCGAGCCGGGTAGCCAGCTGGCGGACCTCATCATCCGAATCGAAACGCAAGCCCGCCTTCTGCAGACCTTGCCCCCGATCAAACCAAATACTGTCCGGCCCGTTGACCACCACGTCCGTCACCCCCTCTATTGCCAGCACTTGCTCCAAAATCCCAGCCCCCGTCGAATCGTTGCGCAGTTTACGTAGCACCCCCAGCACGTCAACATCGCTGATCACCCCCGCCTCTTCCCGCACCAACTGCGCAATATCAGCGGCCGCAGCGCCGGGGCGTTCCGCCAGCCTGCGCTGCACTTTCTCCACCAGCGCCTCATACATTGAGCTCATCCATCACATCCAGCGCCACCTTGGTCAGCGGCCGAGGAATACTGCGCAATCCTTGAGTTTCCACGGTTTTAGCCAGCCGCGGCACATGAGCTACCTCCCCCACGATGGGCAGCTGCACCACGCGTTCCACCTCGTCCGCGTCCATGCCCGACCATCCCCGATGCCTCAGCACCCCGATCGGGTGGATACGCTGAGCTTTCAGTTGTGCCGCCAGGGTGGTGGCCGCCGCTACGGCCCGAACCTCAGCAGGAATGACCAGCGCCACCAGATCACATAAACCCAGAACAGCCGCGTCGCAGGTATCCACCACCACAAGATTGTCGCCTGTTTGCGCACATTCCACAGCGGAACTGACCCGCGCCGGGTCGAGCGAAAAGCCATCAGCCATGGTGGTACGCGCGCTGGTCAGCACGGCCACCTCGCTTTTGGTGTGCGGCAGCGCCTGCCACAGATCCGATGCCCCGACGAAACCGTCACCGAGGTTCAGGTCCTGCCACCGCGCGCCGGGCGTGTTTTCAATTCCCAGCAGGAGGTCGGCACCGCCGTAGGGCACGGCATCGATCAGCAGGGCGGGTGCACCGGTCAGGGCGATGCTGGCGGCAAGGACGCTGGTTCCGGCACCACCGCACACGCCCATGACTCCGATGGTGCGAGCTGTGCCGCGCGCCCGGTTGTGACGCCCCAGCATTGCGAGCAGTTCCGGTGCCTGCGCGGGCAAGAGAAACGCGTGCTCGGCATGGCATTCCATGGCGCGTCGCCAATCCACAGGCCCCGGGTCCAGCCCCAGGAAGAACACGCGGTCACGGCGTTCGTGGGTGAATACGGCGGCGGTGGCGGCGTCGACAAGCACGGCTGAGGCGTTTCTTGACGCCCGCACAACCTCCGCAGGCACACACGTTTCCACCACCGGCCGCCCCGTGGCTGCTGCAACGTGCATGGCTTCTGGATGCAGAACTGGATCCTCGACGGCAACCACGATGGCTTCTTGCTGTACACCTGACATGCCTTCATGCTGCGCTTGCTGGGGCGTGCCCGGCAATAGTCATACATGCAGGTTGTGGATAACTCGTCTAGGAAGCAATGCTTGTGGATAACGTTCTACAAGCCAGCAATTTTTGAGCTATGGCGACACGAAACGAACAGCCAGCTTCCCCGTAGTTTCTCCACGCTCTAGGGCTTCCAGGAACTGCGGCAACTGCTCGTGTCCACCCACGGCGGTGAGATCCACTCGAACATCGCCACGCGCCACTGCCTCCAGCGACCATGCCAGGGAATCCGTGCCGTCTGCAGGGTGTTCGGCTAGCCAGGCACCAACGTTGAACCCGGCTGCAGTTTTGTTTTCCAGCCAGAGTGCCAGCGTGCCGATCTCCACATCCGGTGCCTGCGAGGCATTACCCACTCTGACCAGGCGACCGCCACTGCGGAGCACACGAAAGCCCTGGGTGGTGGCGTCGCCGCCCACGGGATCAACAACAATGTCGTAGGTGCCGTCGGGGATGTCGCGCAATTCACTCCGCAGGTAAGCGGTTCGGTACCCGCATTCGAGTGCCAAGGCTTGTTTTTCCGGGGTGCCGACGACCGCGTCACACGGTCCCGCACCCAAAGCCCGGGCCACCTGCTGGAACTGCGAGCCCAATCCCCCAACCCCAGCGTTGACCAACAGCGATTCGCTTTCGGCGAGGCGCGCGACCGTCGTCAAGGCGAGGTGCGCGGTCACAGTGTTGATGGGCACCACCGCCGCGAGGTCATGATCCAGCTTCTGAGGGATGGGGGCGACCAGTGTTGCTGGGGTGCACACAACCTCGGCGAAGCCCCCGGCAGCTGGAAGGATTGCGGCGACCAGCTGCCCTTCGGCGAGGTGATTCACGCCCTCGCCAAGAGCACGGACAGTGCCTGAAACCTCCAGGCCGGGAACAAAGTCCGGGTTCGAGGGCATGGCCCCAATAGTCCAGAGGGCATCAATAAGCCCCAGTCCAGCGGTATGAACCGTGATGCTTACCTGCCCAGGTTCCGGTGTCGGTTCTGGTTTCTGCACATACTGCAGGCCACCATTATTCACTGTGTAGGCGTACACATTTCCTCCTATATCAGTAGGCTTACATAGGACAGCATACTGACATAAAGGACAGACTGGTCAAGTGAATCTGGAGATGAAAATACTTTATGCAAACCTGTTGCACTAACGGCGTTCAACCTTTAAAGTAAAGAAGGCAAGAGCGCGTTATCCCTGCTAGATAATACTTTTCCCCACCTGCTCCCTGCATAAAAGGACGGTCCGCGTCTCGGGGGGGTGTGGCGCGGACCGTCATCACCCGGTTTCGGGGGGGGTGAACCGGGGCAGGCCACACTGTATATCGGGGCCTTGCGAAATCCATTATGGCACACGATTTTAAGTAGCGCAACTCCGACTTCTACCACACGTTTTGTCTGGGTGTCGCTAGACTGGGCGCTGTGAAGAAAGCAGATCAGTCAGCCTCCCGCGTCGCGGCGTTTTTTGATCTGGACAAGACAATTATCGCCACTTCCTCGGCATTTGCCTTCGGCCGGGAGTTCATGAACAACGGACTCATCACGCCTGTAGAGGCGCTACAGCTCAGCATGGCCAAAGCAATGTATATGTTCGCCGGGCACACCAGTGATCAGATGGATTCAACACGCGACCAGCTAGCCACCATGGTCGCCGGGTGGGATGTCGAGCAGGTCCGCACCATTGGCGAGGAAACCCTTCACAACGTGGTGACTCCCACCATCTACGCGGAGGCCCGCGATCTGATCAAAGCCCACCACGAACAGGGCCACGAAGTGATCATTATTTCCGCCTCCGCCACGGACCTGGTAGAACCCATCGCCCGGGAACTCGGTGTGGACCGCACGGTGGGTAGCCAGCTCGGCATAGAAGACGGAAAATACACCGGCGAGGTGCTGTTTTACTGCAAAGGTCCTGCAAAGGCTGAGGCCATTAATGCGTTAGCCAAGGAACGGAACTATGACCTCAGTAAAAGCTTCGCCTACTCGGACTCCGCCACAGACCTGCCCATGCTGGAAGCCGTGGGACATGCCGTAGCTGTCAATCCCGATCGTGCTCTCAAGAAGGAGGCATTGGCACGGGGGTGGGACATTCGCAGCTTCAAAAACCCAGAACCCCTGTTTCAAACTCGGGACATGGGCATTGGCGCAGGCGTGGTCGCGGGCATTGCCGCCGTCACCGTTGGCGGGTGGTGGCTTGCCCGCCGAGGAAAGCCCGGTCCAGCTTAAACAGCACGCGCTATCCCCTCGGCCTCTTCAGCCCCAGTTTCCCAGGCGCGCAGCAGGAAAACCGGATCTTTAGGATCGTCCTGGTGGCGGTGTAGGTACGTTTCAGGGACGGCCAACCCTCGCGGATCAAAACCCGTCATCACAGCCGTCACCCGGGACGCCACACGCGCAATACTGCCGCTGCGGGGGCCAAAAAATTCACCGGCTTCAAGTTCCATGTGCACAAAAACCGGAAGTAGCCCGGCACGGGGATGGGCGGGACCAACAATGAGTTGCGCGAGCGTCGATAAGCGTGAGGCACCGGAGAGTGGGGTACCGGAGCCACCAAGGAGGGCATCGAGACGCGCGAGCACCTGCAACGGCGCGCGTTGGAAGGTGCGGGCAGTGGCTTGCAGCTGGGCGGGCGCGAGGAGACTGTAGGCGCTGACCTCCGCATCCTCACTACCCCCGCTGAGGAGAGCGGACAGGCGAGCACCCCGGACCGCCGATTCGGAGCTTGTGATCTCCGAGCGGCGCAGATTCACGGGGCGTCGATGCACAGCGGCAATCGCAGCTGACGCGCGCTGCTCCGCATCCGCTACCCCTGCCACAGTGGCCAAAGCGTCAAGGGGGTGCGCAAAAGACATGAACCGAGGATACTCTTGAGTGATAAGTTCACATAACACTGAAAATCGTGGCACGATTGGCTATAGATTCAATTCGCTGATTTTGGAGGATTACGCACCGTGAGCAACACAAACGGACTATTCACTGATGGATCTGACCCCTACGCTCCGCGCGCGAATTCCATCCCCTTAACAGATTCGGATGCGTACACCGCAGAAAACGGGTCCATTGGCGACCTGGTCAGCGATGCCACCGCCCAAATGTCCAGCCTGGTCCGCGCCGAAGTGGAGTTGGCCAAGGCGGAGATCGCCACGGAAGTGAAAAAGGGTGTCTGGGGCGGCGGCCTGTTCGGTGTGGCTGGCATTATTGCGCTGTATAGCTCATTCTTCTTTTTCTTCTTCGTCGCGGAGGTGCTGAACATCTGGTTGCAGCGCTGGGCTGCGTTCCTCATTGTGTTCATCATCATGCTGGTTCTTGCAGGCTTGTTCGCCCTGTTCGGCTGGAGAAAGGTCAAGAAGATCGGCATGCCTAAAGAGACCATCGAATCAGTCACGGAGCTGCGCCAACTCATCCCCGGCAAGGGATCTAAAGCCATTGATGCCCCCGACGGTGGGATGTATAGCTAATTGGGTTCCCTCTCCCCCTCTGAAGTTGCTGTAGAAGGCCCTTTTAGTCACGAGTTCGTGCATACCCGTGGTGTCCGGCTCCACGCCGCCACTGCTGGCGACCCCACAGACCCCCTGATTCTCCTCCTCCACGACCACACCGGGGGCTGGTTTGATTACATTCACTCCATTTCCCCGCTCGCGGCGGCTGGGTTCCACGTTGCGGCATTGGACATGCGGGGATTCGGCATGTCCGACAAACCCCCATCAGGCTATGGCATCCGCTATGCCGTGGGGGATGTCGCAGGAGTCATCCAGTCTCTAGGTCACAAGCGCGCCCACATCGTTGGCTGTGGGTCCGGGGGTGCCGTCGCGTGGACACTCGCCGCAAACTACCCTGAGCACACTTTGTCGCTCACTAGTATGTGTGCCGCCGACCCCTCCGACTATCGGCAACTCCAGCGCACGCGCCCCTGGCTGTTACTTCTCGACGCCCGCCCCTTCCGCACCCCCACTCACAGGCTCCGCAGCCTCACCCACCCCAGTTTCCACCACACGGAATTGTTTGCCCAAGCTGCCGACCTGCGCACCAAAGGTGCCGACATTGCCCATGTTGATGATGCCATGCGCAGAAACGCCCGACTCCGATCCGCACGTTTGCCGCTGAAATGGCACAGAGACCACATCACCCGTCCAACACTTGTGATTCATGGCGATGGTATGCTCTGCCCGCATTTCCTGGAGTTCGCCGCCCGGCGCGTCCGCGGAGAGTCAGTGTCAGTCAGCCATATTCCCGAGACAAAAACGCTGCCTCACGTGGAAAAACCCGAGGATTTTGTGGCCTCGCTACTGACCTTTGTGGGCTAGCGGGCCACACAGTTTTGGGTATTCACGGGGTCAACAAGCTTAGTGATGTCCCCAATCTTGCCCTGCACGTCGGCTGCAGTGAGGACGTATCCGGTGTCCGTGTTGTCGGTAGCGGCACCAAACACCACACCAAGAACGTTGCCATTGACGTCCACCATCGGGCCGCCGGAATTGCCTTGGCGAATGGAGCCGCGCACGGTGTACGCCTCGCGGTCCACACGCCCGCTGGCGTAGATGTTTGGTCCGTTGATGGTGATCTTGTCGCGGACCCTGGCGGGAGCAGCCTCAAAGGGACCGGAAGCGGGGAATCCCATGACGATGGCATCATCGCCGGAGGACGCTACCTCGGGCGCCCAGGGAAGCGCGGGGAGGTCTAGACCAGGACTGCGGAGAACCGCGATGTCTTCGGCCGGGTCGTAAAACACCACGCTCGCTTCTTTAACGCCGAGCGCCGTGTCAAGGTGCACGGTGTCAGTACCTGCGACGACGTGGGCGTTGGTGATCACCATGTCGGGAGCCGCCACAAAGCCGGACCCCATGAGGCGGCGGCGGCACTGCTGGGCGTCGCCAAGGATGTGGATGACGGACGGCCGCAGTTGTTCCACTAGGGCAACGTTGTCCACTTTGATGGCGGGTGCTTCGACTTCACGGGTGACGTGGTCTTCAAACGGCGAAATGAGCGGTGGCAACCCACTTTCGTTGAGCATGGCCGAGATTTTCGCAGGCAATTGCCCCATGAAGCTGGGGGTGAAGTTATCCACGAACCCCAGAATGTGGGATTGCCGCACACCTTGGGCAACGGCGGACGTCCCGCCAGTGGCCAGCGGGATGGCCACAAGCCACGCAACGATGAGGGTGGCTAGAGCCTGGAACACTGCCCCGATGGTCGAGTCGATGCGCTGGGCGCTTTTGAGCCGCATGTTGTCCCGCACCCCGGCCCCCAGCAGACCACCAACAAGGTTACCCATACCCACCAGCAGTACCACTGTGCCCAGTCCCAGAAGGAAACGGAGGGCTGTACTGTCGGTAAGTCCCATGATTTTGGGGGCCAATCCAGCACCGCAGATGAGTCCAAAGACCACACCGATGGTACTGAGCACGGAGGCGAACGCCCCTTGCCGCCAGCCGCCCCACAGGGCGAGTAGAAGTGCGATGACGAGCAGGCCGTCGGTCAAAACGCCTGGGTTGTGGGTCACTATGTTCCTCGTGTGTCGTGGTAGCTATTCTGGTGAGTTACCTCAGCCGTTCATTATTGCGCGATTGTGCCAGAGTTGTTTGGAGATCGTGCACCGTGTCTCGGTCCCATTCTTCCTCCCAGCCGGCTTGGTGTAGGGCGGCACTCAGGAGACCACCGGTGAATCCCCAGATGATGTAGTCATTGATGCGGAACGCCGGTCCGCTCCACGTATTCCACCCTACTGTGATTCGGTTAGCGGGGTCGATGAGCTGATAAACCGGCACGTCAAATACAGCATCGGCTTCCTCGGGGCTGACCACCCCCACATTCATGGGGGTATGCCAGTGTCCGAGAACAGGGTGAACGGGGTAGCCACTGGCAAGGATATGCACTTCACTGAGCTGCGCGAGGGGGGTGACGGTAGTGCGATCTAGTCCGGTTTCCTCCCAGGCTTCCCTGAGGGCACAGTCCACAATGTTGGCATCAGTGGGGTCAAGGCGACCGCCGGGAAAGGCGATCTGCCCAGAATGCGAACGCATGGAGGGTGAGCGGTGGGTGAGCAGCACCGCGGCGTCGTTAGGCAGAGTGGCACTGGTTTCGGTGCCGGAAAACAACATGAGTACAGCGGCTTGTTTGGCTGCGGTAGTGGGCGGGCGCTGTTCCGTGGTGCGGACGGTATCCACGAGTCGATGCATCCAGACAGGTGCCGCCTCGGGGTTCAGGCTGGTGTTTACTCCGGGTGAGTCGTGATTCATGAGAGTGCCTTGTTCACAGCGTCTTCCACTTCCTCAATGCTGCCGAATGCTTCAGTGTAGGTGGCTCGGACCTGACCGTCTTTATCAATGACAACTGTAATGGGCACTACGCTGGGAAGGCTGTATTTAGCAGCGAAGATGTTACGATCATCCTGGTAGCTTGGCAAAGAAATATCCAGGTCATTAAGCATGGCGGCACCGTTGGCTGCATTGGTATCGGCGTGTACACCCACCACGTTGAGGTCTGGATGAGTGGCGGCGAGGGTGTCAAAAAGCGGCAGTTCCGTGCGGCACGGCTCGCACCACCACGCCCACACATTCACGACGGTCGCGCGGGGTTCGGCATCCCCAAACTCTCCGCCAAGACACGGCAAATCCACCCCGCCCACCTGCCGGGTTGGGCAGTTCGGGCGCGCCTGAATGGCTTGCTCCACACTTGTCGACGCCTCCTGCCCGCCGTTGACCGATCGCAGCATCATCGGCACCACAGCCACCAGCATCGCAGCGATCACCACCACGCCCACGAAAAACCACGTGAGGTTAGTTTTCATCGTTTACTCCAGCCATGTGAAACAAATGTTCTCTGTCTGGACTTTTTACCAGAGCTTGAGCTAACGGTATTTCTGTTGGTCCGACTTTTCCATATGAGGGGCATTGTTTGGCCAGAAAACACACGCCGCATGCAGCCTTTCTGCTATGGCACACGCGGCGACCATGAAAGATAACACGATGAGAGAAAAGCGTCCATTCCCGCTTCTCTATGAGCTGTTCAAGGGCGTGCTCCACTTTTACTGGGTCTTTGTCGTGCGTCAAACCCAGTCGCCTCACGATCCTGCCAAAGTGCGTGTCCACCGTCAGACCAGGGATACCAAAGGCGTTACCCAGCACCACGTTTGCCGTTTTCCTGCCCACCCCCGGAAGCTTCACCAGATCCTCCAACCGTGGGGGTACTTCCCCATCAAAATCCTCGTCGAGCATCGCCCCCAGACCAATGAGATTTTTTGCCTTCGCCCGAAAGAAGCCAGTTGAGCGGATGTACGTTTCCAGTTCCTCTGGGTCAGCGTGAGCATAGTCAGCGGCGGTGGGATATCGCTCAAATAAGGCCGGGGTAACCTGATTCACCCGCACATCAGTACATTGCGCGCTCAGTACTGTTGCCACAATCAATTCAAGGGCGTTAGTAAAATTCAGCTCAGCTTGTGCGTTGGGATACGCCTCCGCCAGGATGCGGTTGATGCGCCGCGCCCTGCGTTTGAGCGTCAGAGATGTCTCCATACCTTTTACTGTAGCGAGCAGCCTCAACACGGTATTATTGTGTGCATGACTGCAGCACTATGCCTTCTCACACCTGTTATTTTGGCGGTTTTTGCTATGCAGATGGAACGTTTCGAAGCCTTCAGCACTCGCAGCTCACTTCCCGCCACCAACGAACCGAAAAAAGCGGAAAAATAAACACATTTCCCCACTGCTCCTATGCGTGTTCTCGATCCAGGCATCGAACAGGTCACTTTAACTCCTGCAAAGTGACAAAGAACATAGTAGAGTGTCTTAGAGAGCACAATTTCTAAAATATTTTCGGCCATCAAACCATTGCCTCGCGTAATTCCGCCGGACGCCACCCATGGTCTAGGCCGAGATATGAGACATGTTTCACATGCTGACTAAGGAGTATCGAGTGGAAGCAATTCAGGAAATCCTATCGCGGGCTGGCATTTTTCAAGGCGTCGATCCCGTGGCCGTGGGCAACCTGATCCAAGAATTGGAAACCGTACGGTTCCCGCGCGGCGCAACAATCTTTGAAGAAGGGGAGCCTGGTGACCGCCTGTACATCATCACCTCCGGCAAGGTGAAACTCGCCCGCCACGCCCCCGACGGCCGTGAAAATCTCCTCACAGTGATGGGTCCCTCCGACATGTTCGGCGAATTATCCATCTTTGACCCAGGCCCCCGCACCTCCTCCGCCGTGTGCGTGACTGAAGTGCACGCCGCCACCATGAACTCGGACGTGCTGCGCACCTGGATCTCAGAACACCCGGAAATTTCGGAGCAACTTCTGCGTGTGTTGGCACGCCGACTGCGCCGCACCAACGCCTCGCTCGCTGACCTGATCTTCACTGATGTGCCCGGCCGCGTGGCAAAAACACTGCTGCAACTGGCCAATCGCTTTGGCACACAAGAAGCAGGCGCACTACGCGTGAATCATGACCTCACGCAAGAGGAAATAGCGCAGCTGGTGGGTGCCTCCCGTGAAACGGTCAACAAGGCACTGGCAACGTTCGCCCATCGTGGGTGGATTCGCCTGGAAGGAAAATCAGTGTTGATCTGCGACACGGAACACCTTGCCAAGCGAGCCCGCTAAACCCCCGCTACCTTGTCAAGGTAGCGGACTGTCACCCTTGTGGACTGCTCTGCTGCCCCACGCAGCACGGGGTCCACATCAGTGTAGACTTCATCCACAATCTGCTTGAGTGTGGCGTCGTGACCGAGTTTCTCTCGCGCTGCCTGCACTTGTGCCAGACGCTGCTCGCGGCGGTCAAGATACTTACGGGCCAGGAGCGACAAATCCTCATGTTCTGGGCCATGCGCGGGCAGCAGCATCACGCCTTTGCCACGATCTTCCAGCATGTGGAGGGTGTCAAGATACGCGCCTAGGTCACCATCTGTTTCGGAAATCATGGTGGTGTGTCTGCCAGCAATCGTATCGCCAGTGATAATGCCCTCTAGCGTGGAATCATGAGGCACCCCACTCCACACGAAAAAGCACGCCGAATCAGAGGTATGCCCTGGAGTGTGCACCACTTCAATCTGAGGCGTGACCCCCTCAAGCGTAATAATCTCCCCGTCCACTAGTGGTTCCGCACCCCGACAGTAGGTAGGATCAAAACCCCGCACCGGCGCCCCTGTGAGTTGGCGGAAACGATCAATCGAATCAGCATGATCTTGATGCCGGTGTGTAATCAGCACCAAAGCAACCTCTTCGGCTTTGTTGTGCACAATGTTGAGGTGCCCTTCATCGTCAGGACCCGGGTCAATCACAATACTGCGTGAATCCTCCGGCGCCCGAATGACCCACGTATTTGTACCATCTAAAGAGCTATAACTGGGATTGGCGCATAATACTACTGCTGCGGACTGTGTTACTGGCCGCAGCTGATTGTAAGCAGGGTGCTTCATGCACACTAGCTTAATGCCCAATCCCGTTCTCGTGTGCGCTTAATGAGCAATTTGTGCCCAGGTTAGTGGGCAATCTCCACAACAAGTTCCACCTCAACAGGTGAACTCAACGGTAATTCGGCCACTCCCACTGCGGATCGCACATGTGCTCCCGCATCGCCAAAAATTTCGCCGACAAGATGCGAAGCACCGTTGACCACAGCTGGCTGGCCGGTAAACCCCTCGGCTGAGGCCACGAATCCCACGATCTTGAGTACCCGCGTCACCGCGTCGATCCCCACCAAAGCATCCACAGCGGCAAGCGCGTTCAACACCGCTTGGCGCGCATAGGTAGCGGCATCTTCTGGAGAAATCTCCGCGCCAACCTTGCCAGTGGCGGGGAGAACGCCGTCAACGAAGGGCAGCTGGCCGGACGTCCACACCTGATTACCCACCTGCAGGGCGGGAACATAGGCGGCTACGGGAGCAGCGACGTCGGGAAGCGTAATCCCCAGCTCAGCGAGCCTAGTACTGTGCATTAGTTTTTCTCCCGCTTGAGAAAGGCGACCAGGTTCTCTGGAGTTGGCCCCGGCATCACCGTGACCAGTTCCCAGCCATCCTCACCCCAGGTGTCCAGGATTTGCTTCGTGGCGTGAGTTAGTAGCGGTACGGTAGCGTATTCCCATTGTGTATGACTCATGAAGTCCACTGTACCTACCCTATCCGTGGGCAGGCGTTGTGTTCATTGCACGCTTATTAAATACCGATCAGTTCCCCACCAGCGGCAAGGTAGGCCGCCCAATCTGTAATGTCAGGATTTTTCCGCAACAGCGCCCGGCGCTGTCGCTCAGTGAGCCCACCCCAAACTCCAAATTCTACACGGTTGTCCAGCGCATCCGCGCGACATTGGAGAAGCACGGGGCAATGTCGACAAATTGCAGCAGCCCGGCGTTGCTCTGCCCCACGGACAAACAGGGCGTCAGGATCCCCGTTACGACACTTGGCTTGAGTAACCCATTCACCACGCTCCAACGACGCCGTTTGCGCTGTTCCGCAGGCATATGAGTTGCGCTGGGAATCGGTGATGAGTGAGGTTGTCATTCTCTCAGTCTCCTGGTGGGTGCCTTTCAGATACATTTGTAAGTCTATTCACTTGGGTGGTCCTATGTCGAATGTGTCACACAGGCCGGGGTTATTTTGGTTTCCTCCACGGCAGAATGTGCGTAGGGTGAAGGGGTGTCCTTGATGAAATCTCTGACAAACGTCTGCGCCGCCGTGCTTGCCGCCGGCGTAGCTAGTGCGCTCAGCCTAGCCCCGTTAGCTGGTCTTTCTGGAATGGCACTGGCCAAAACCCAGGAAACCATGACAGCAAACCTGACCGACCTCACCAACGGCGATGCCCCTACAGTGACCACAGTCACAGACGATGCAGGCTCCCCCATTGCGTGGTTATATAACCAGCGACGTATCAACGTCGAGGGTGACCAGATATCACCAGTGATGAAACAAGCCATTGTCAGCATCGAAGATCGCCGCTTCTATGAGCACAAAGGCGTGGACTGGCAAGGAACCATCCGAGCCATGGCCGCCAACATGTTCTCCGGCGCCGTGGAACAGGGTGCATCCACCATCGACCAGCAGTATGTGAAGAACTACCTGCTTCTGGTTGATGCCAAAGACGAGTCCGAGCAGATCGCCGCCACCGAGACGAGCTATGCGCGCAAAATACGTGAAATGCGCATGGCATCGGACCTGGAGGAGCGACTGAGTAAGGACGAAATTCTGACGCGTTATCTCAACATTGTGCCGTTCGGCAGCGGCGCGTTTGGCATTGAGTCCGCTGCAAAAACCTACTTTGGCATCTCCGCCAAGGACCTCAATGTGCCTCAATCTGCCATGCTCGCGGGTATCGTGCAATCATCGTCATATCTGAACCCCTACACCAACAAGCAGGCCGTTATTGACCGCCGCAACACCGTGCTGGACACCATGGTGAGCTCTGGAGCCATTACGGCGGAGGACAGCGCTAAGTACAAGCAGGAACCACTCGGTGTGCTGGAGGAACCAGATAAACTTCCCTCAGGCTGCATTTCCGCAGGAAACAAGGGATTCTTCTGCGACTATGTTGTGCGCTACCTGGAAGAAAAAGGCATCAGCTCTGACGAGCTGAACAAGGGCGGATACACCATCAAAACCACCCTGGATCCGAATGTGCAGGAAGCCGCCCACAATGCTGTGGTCAGCCAGGCCGATCCACAAGCAGACGGCGTGGCCGAGGCATTCAACGTGATTGAACCGGGTAAAGATTCCCGCCATGTGCTAGCCATGACCAGCTCGCGCAACTATGGCCTGGACGCTGACAACATGGAAACCGTGCTGCCACAAACAACCTCCATGGTGGGCAATGGTGCCGGCTCTGTGTTCAAGGTGTTCACCGCTGCCGTGGCGATGCAAAAAGGCATGGGCATCAACCAGGTGTTGAGCGTGCCCAAACGCTATGAGGCACGCGGCATGGGGTCCGGCGGTGCCGCTGGTTGCCCGCCCGCGACCTATTGTGTGGAAAACTCCGGCAACTACAAGGGCAGCATGACGCTCCAGGAAGCGCTTGCGCAGTCCCCTAACACCACATTCGTGCAGCTCATTGAGAACGTAGGTGTGTCCGAAACCGTGGATATGTCTGTGCGCCTGGGCCTGCGTAGTTATACACAGCCGGGCAGCTATGACGGCGAACAGTCAGTCGCGGACTTTATCAAAGACAACAACCTGGGCTCCTACACCCTCGGCCCCACAGCGGTGAACCCCTTGGAGCTGACTAACGTGGCCGCCACCATCGCTTCTGATGGCATGTGGTGTGAGCCGAACCCCATCCTTGAGATCAAGGATCGCCACGGCGAGAAGGTGGACATTGACACCCCCGATTGCGAACAGGTTCTAGAGCCGGATATTGCGCGTGGACTGGGCATTGCACTGAGCCACGACACCAAGAGCGGTACCGGCGCCGCCGCCGCAAACTCCTACGGGTGGAGCACTCCGGTGGCCGCTAAGACCGGAACCTCGGAGTCCCACCAATCCTCGGCGTTCCTGGCATTCAACAGCGGTTTCGCTGCCTCCTCCTACGTGTTTAACGACGGCGGCAACGTCTCCCCGCTGTGCACCGCGCCTCTGCGCCAGTGCTCGTGGGGCAACCTCTTCGGTGGTATGGAGGCCGCCCGCACCTGGTTTGCCGCAGCGAACCAAGTCCCGGCAGCGTTACAAGGAACGCTGCCACCTGCGGACGGAAGTTCCTTTCGCGGCGCGTCCAACAGCTCCGTCCCGGACGTCTCAGGGTTGACGGAAGCTGAAGCCCGAGCGAGGCTTCAACAGGCAGGATTCACCGTCAATACCGTGAATGTTCCAGGGAACGGCACTCCTGCTGGCCACGTGGTCAGTGCGGATAACGGCACGGCCATGCTCGGCCGTGGCACCGTCACCCTCCGAATCTCCGACGGCACCGGGTTTCCTGGCGGTGGCGACATCACCCAAGATCCCGTCACCCTGGATGAAATCACCTCGCTGTTGGAGTCACTGCTGAATCCGTAGGCGCACTGCCTCCGACAGCCGCTTACTGTCCGCCTGACCTGCAACTTCTTCGGTCACGGCGGACATCATGCGTTTCATGTGCTTCATCGTCAGCGGCTCTCCCAACTCCGCTTCCAATGCTGCGGCATGCTTATTGACGACCGCGGCCACCGCGACGTCGTCAAGTTGCTGCGGGAGGTATTCCTCAAGGATCGTGGCCTCGGCGATCTCGGCGTCGGCAAGCTCCTGGCGGCCCGCCTCAGCGTAAATTGCGGCCGACTCCCGACGCTTCTTCACCTCGCGGCGGATAACCGCCAGAACATCTGTGTCGGTGAGTTCGTGCTTGGCCCCCTCCACCGACTCGTAGATGACGGCGGCCTTCAACATGCGCAGCGTTGCTGTGCGTTCCTTGTTGCGGGCCTTCATGGAGTCTTTCAAATCAGCAAGAATTTTATTCTGTAGTTCGCTCATAACAGCAACGATACTCGCGGGGCGCGGACGGACAGGTAGTCTAGGTTCGTGGTTCACAAAGCAGTTAAAATCCTCGCATCCCTCCCCCTTATCGGCGGTGTAGCCGGGCTCGCGCTCGCCGCCTGGGGAAACCGCGAACTCAACCAGTTCACCCTTCACGAGTACACCCTGCCCCTCCTCGAACCAGGAACGCTGCGCGGCGAGAAAGAATTCCGCATCCTGCACATTTCCGACCTGCACATGCTGCCCAATCAGCCGCACAAAAAAGAATGGGTGGCCGCGCTGGACCAGCTGGCGCCCGACCTTGTGATCAACACCGGCGACAACCTCGGGGCTGTCAACTCCGTGCCCCACCTCCTCCAAGCACTCGACCCACTGCTCCACCGCCCAGGGTTGTTCGTCTTTGGCACCAACGACTACTACGCGCCACGCCCCGTCAATCCTTTTGGCTACCTGCTGGGCAAAAAACGCAAGGTCAGCCGCATCACACTCCCCTGGGAAGGTATGAGGGCCGCCTTCATCGAACGCGGCTGGCGCGACGCCAACCAAGCGCGTCACGAATTCAAAGTAGGGCCAGTACGCATCGCCGCCGCAGGTGTCGACGACCCCCACCACAACCTCGACGACTACTCCGCCGTCGCCGGTGCCCCCAACAGCGACGCCGACCTCAGCCTCGCCCTCCTCCACGCGCCCGAGCCCCGCGTCCTTGAGCTTTTCGACGCCGACGGCTACCAGCTCGCCCTCTCCGGGCACACCCACGGTGGACAGATCTGCCTACCTAACGGCAAAGCCATAGTGACCAACTGCGGCATTGACCGCGAACGAGCATCCGGACTGCACCGCTTTGGCTCCATGCTCATGCACGTAAGCAACGGGTTGGGGACCTCGAAATACGCACCTGTGCGACTGTTTTGCCGCCCCTCCGCCACGCTGCTGCGCATCGTGGAGAAGTAAGATGACATGCAGTTTTGTTGTAACCTGCGTCATCGACTAAAGTATTCCGGGTAGTAACCGGGATATGGCGCAGCTTGGTAGCGCGCTTCGTTCGGGACGAAGAGGTCGCAGGTTCAAATCCTGTTATCCCGACCAGATCAAACCCACGCCAAAGCAGGGCGTGGGTTTTGTTTTGTGGGACCGACGTAGAGCAGGTCCACCCGCAGGTACAACAATCACTGCTTCTTGAGCTTAGCGATGGGCCCACTTATGTGCCGCCCCCTACAGCCTGACACAGTTGTATGGCCGACTTCGTGTCAGGGGAGCACATCAGTGATGCATGCAGGTCGCCCGGTCCAAAACAACAAGTATCCCCCGAGGCCACAGACCACGGGGGATACCGAAAAGTAAGTGCAACGAACTTCATCGTTGCTCGATGAGGCCACTGTAGCATGAAGTAGGTGGGAAGAGAAAACGCAATACATATTGAGTCGTTTTTAGGCTCAGCTAGACTAGCACCCTACCTCCACGAATCCAGTGGGGATATTGACCGCGCTGTTGATCTATATCGTTGGAACTGCAACTTAGCGGGGGCTTGGCACACACAGTTCTCTTATTTTGAAGTGATGGTCAGGAACGCCATGGATCGAGCACTAGCGGATTGGAATCAAACACTGGGGCTGCCTGCATCATGGTCTTTAAGGCATCACGCCAACGACGACCTATATCGCCTTATCCAATCTCCCCTAAAAAATGCACGTCGACGTGCAGAGTCAGAGGCTCAATCACGATCAAGACACCAAAACCATCCACGTTATGGTCAGCCAGTCTCACATGACGATATTGTCGCTCAACTAACTTTCGGGAGTTGGTCTTCATTACTAGGCGAGGGTTTATCCTGGCAACGCGCATGTGAAACAGATACGCTTTGGTACGATGCGCTACACAACGCTTTTCCTTATGCTCGCATCAATGCCTCCGGGCGCCGTTATATAGGGAAACGCTTGGAAAGGATGCGGCAGCTTCGTAATCGAATATCACATCAAGAAAACCTGCTACGCATCAATGTGAATGATCGCTTGCGGGACATGCTCACTGTATTGAGCAGTATAGGCCCTAACTATCCAACGTGGGCGATGGCAGATAGCAGGGTTAGGCAAGTCGCCCGGGAGGATCCTCGCAAACAGTGGTAACTGACAATGTGCACGCTATCTACACACTTCTCCGCACCACTACTCCCCCACCAACACCAAGGAGCAGCATTACGATCAGCGCCACTGCCAGCGCGGATCCCGATCCGGCGTTGCCGATGGTGGTAAGCGCTGAGGTTGGATAGTGCAGGGGCATGAGGGCAGAAATGGCCTGCGCCCACGATGCGGTTTCTGCGGCGGCTGAGGTTTTCCACACCCATCCCACCACGCCCACTTGGGCGATGCTGCCGACAGCGAGTGCGATGCGCCCCCAACGCTCACCAAGCAGGGACAGTAGGGCGGAACTGCCGAACACGGAAACTCCCGCCGTGGCACACAATGTCAGAACCCCCAGCAGTGCACTCCCCACACCAAGCCCATTCGCAAGGAGAGCGAAGAGCACACTACCCACAAGCGCCAGACCACCGGATACTCCCAGCAGGTTCAGCCAGTTTCGACCACCACCGGTGCTCCAGACGTAGGCCACCCCTGCTGCGCTGACCAGCGCGGCAATGAGGAAGGCATACATGGGTGGCAAGCTGGAGGTTTTCTCAGGCTCGGAATCAGTATTTTCCGCAGGTTGCACCTGTGTCACTGCGGGCAAGGCACGCTGCATGGCAGTGGTTTTGTCCTGGGTTGCCTTAGCCATTCCGTCAATGCGCTGGACGCCGTTGTGGAGCTCACCAACGGAGGCTAACGCGGCGTCGACACCCGTGGCGTATTCCTGCATGCGGGAGGACAGCTGCTTGGAACCGTCGGTGGCTGTGTAGATGGCGTCGTGGTATTGGGAACCAGGTTGGGTGAGCTGGTTGGCGATATCGCGGGAACCGCTACGCAGTTGGGCGAGCTGGTCAACCGTTCCGCCACCGAGTTTGAAGCCCGCCACCTGAGAGCGGAAACCAGCGAGTTGTTTGCGGGCATCGGCAGCATCGGGAGCGGGATTGGCGGCAAGTTTGCGGTCGGCGTCGTCAATGGCGGCGAGGAGCTGCGGCTGCAGGGCAATGACGCCTTGTACCTGTTCCACAGCCTGGTCCACACCATCGGCGACTTGGCTGGCTGCGGAGCCAAGCTGCCCCGTGCCTGCCTGGATCTGCGTCATACCGTCAGCAAGCTGTTGGGTACCGTTTGCAAGTTCTTTGGTCGCACCAGTCATGTCGTTGGCGCTACCAGTGAGTTTGTCTACACCTGCCACAAGTTCCCCAGTGCCGGTGACCAGAAAACCTGATTGCGTACCCGCCTCACCCGCTGCACGCCGAGCCCCCACGAGGCTTTCGGGCGGGATCCCGCCAGTACCACCCGCTGCGGGAGCACCACTGGTGGTATCGCTGCTGTTGTTCCAGGTTTGAGAGACATCAGAACCTGATGCAGCAACATAGATAGCACCACCGATGAGCGGCAGCGCGAGGGCAAGACTGACAAGAAAGGTACGCAAGGGGCTCATGTATGCAGTCTAGCTGTATAAAAGCCGTGAGCGCAGATGCTGACTCATAAGCAAACGCTGAACAAACAACAAGAAGCGCTGCATTCAGGCACGTGGGATTGCCGCCGCTGGTAACGTGGTTTTGTCTATAGTCCCCGATTTTTCAGGTGTGTAGTGCCGTGACCTTGCTTGTTGTGCTTGTGCTATCGGCGGTTGCTGTGGGGGTTTCCCCGTTTGCTGTTCGCGTATTGGACCGAAAAGCTGGGTGGCCGTTAGCGGCGTTGTTTATTGCCGCTGCGTGGGTGGTGGGACGCCATGTCCCTGACGTTATTTCCCATTCACCATTGTCCTACAAGATAACGTGGCTTAAGGATGCCATTGCCCCAGGGATGGATATTGATTTTGCGTTGCGGGGAGATGCCCTCAGCGTATTTTTTGCCCTGTTAGCTCTTGTTATTGGCGCGGCTGTGTTTATCTATTCCGCCGCATATTTGCATAACAATGACGGCAATACCAGCTTCTATCTCATTATGTCAGCATTTATGCTGTCGGTGTTGCTACTGGTGTTGTCGGACGATGTTGTGGTGCTGTTCATCGCCTGGGAGCTGGTGTCCATTGGTTCGTTCCTGCTCATCGCCCGCGCGGGATCGGGCGGCGAGGCGGGTTCGATGCGCACATTGATCCTCACTTTTACCGGCGGTTTGACCCTGCTGGCGGCGGTGGCGATTATGGCCACTCAGGCTGGAACAACCAACCTGACGGATATTATCGCCTCGAATTTCTGGACGGAAAAGCCTGGTTTGACCACCGCCATCGCCATGCTTATCGCAGTGTCCGCGTTTACCAAGTCGGCGCAGTTTCCTTTCCATTTCTGGCTCCCGGAAGCCATGGCTGCGGCCACTCCGGTGAGTGCGTTTCTGCACGCCGCCGCCGTGGTGAAGGCAGGCATTTATCTGCTGTTGCGTTTTTCGCCGGTATTTCATAACAATGCCGCCTGGAATGTTGTGCTCATAACGGTGGGTATGTTTACTGCCGTCATGGCCGCATTGTTTGCGGTGCAGAAAACAGATTTGAAGCGCCTGACCGCGTATTCCACGGTGTCTCATTTGGGCTGGATCGTGGCAACCATTGGCGTGGGAACGCCGTTTGCCCTGGCAGCAGCGCTAGTGCACACATTTGCCCACGCCCTGTTTAAGTCAAGTTTGTTCATGCTGATTGGCGTGGTCGATCACCAGGCTGGGTCGCGTGACGTTCGTCGCTTGGGTTCGCTCTACCGCCAGATGCCGTTCACCTTTATTTCCGTGGTGGTGGGCGCATTGTCCATGGCTGCTGTCCCGCCGCTACTGGGGTTCATTTCTAAGGAAGGGATGCTGGAAGCATACACCGAGGCACCCCTTCCAACCGCCGCCGTGTGGTTGCTCCTCGCCGCCGCAGCGACGGGCGCGCTGCTGACAATCACCTATTCCACTCGCCTGGTGTTTGGTGCGTTTGTGGATGGTCCCCGCGATATGTCGCAGGTCAAGGAAGCCCCCGTAGTGCTGTGGCTTCCCGCCGCTCTGCCTGGGTTGATGTCGGTGCCGCTGGCCTTCATGGTGGGTGTGTTGGACGCTCCGGTAGGGGCGGCCGTCGATACGCATGTGCACCTGGGGTTGTGGCACGGGGTGAGCACGCCGCTTTTGATTTCCCTGGGTGTCCTCGCCGCTGGGGCCGTTGTGGTGTGGAAGCGTCAGGCAGTATTTGCGCTTGCCGACGCCCGCCACTTCCTCCCGTTCAACGGAAACAAGGCGTTGCAGGGGTTGCTGTTGGGCATGGCTCGCTGGGGTCGTTTTGTGGCGCGCATGGCGGATTCCTACAGCCCGACCCCACACCTGACCTATCCGATCCTCATGATTGTGCTGCTCGCGGCCGGAACCACCATGTTCCCCGGCGTAGATGGCGTGCCCATGCAACCGCGTGTGGACGGCATTGACCGTCCCATGGACCTACTGCCGCTGGCAATCGTGGTGGTGTCGGTGATCACGCTCATCACCACGCACTCGCGCCTCACCGCAGCTGTGATGCTGGGTACCACCGGCGTGGGTGTGACGTTGCAGATCCTGATGCTGGGTGCCCCGGACGTGGCGCTCACGCAGTTCCTGGTGGAGCTGCTGGTGGTGGTGATCATCATGTTTGTGCTGCGGCAACAACCCGAGTTGTTCCACCGCACGTCCAGGCCGCGTAGCGCGCGCGCCGGGATTATTGCCATCGCCGCTGGTGTAGCCACCTTCCTGGGCGTGTGGGCGCTGTTGGGCAGGCACGAACGCCCAGAGATTGCGATGTGGTACCTGCGGGAAGCGCCGGGCATTTCAGGCGGCGCAAACGTGGTGAACACAATTCTTGTGGAGTTCCGTGCACTGGATACCATGGGCGAACTTTCGGTGCTGGGTATGGCTGGTGTGGTTATTGCAGCGGTGGTTGGGTCGATTCCCCGGCACCCCTTCCTGAAAGGCACCCATCCCGCGCCGTTCACGCTGCCTGAGGTGAATTCGATCCCCATGCGCATGCTGTGCCGCGCGCTGGTACCGGTGCTGAGTGTGCTGGCGTTTGTGATCTTCATGCGTGGGCACAACGATCCTGGCGGTGGTTTCATTGCGGCGCTGGTGGCCTGTGCCGCCGTGGTGGCGCGGTATTTGTCCAAGGGGTCGGACGGGCCGATCGTCAAGCAGAACACACCCTTCTACCTGACTGGGTTCGGCATGCTCACGGCCCTATTCGCGGGCGTGCTGGGGCTGACGCATGGGTCGTTCCTCTACCCCATTCACGGGCATATCCTGCACCAACACGTGACCACCTCCATGATCTTTGACCTGGGCGTGTTCCTCGCCGTGCTGGGCATGCTCACCCTGGCAATTAACGCCCTGGGTGGACCACAACGCCCCGGCGCGGACCGTGATCTTCTCCCGTTTACCCGCGGCAGCAATCATCCTCTCCCCCAGACGCCGCAGGTTGATGCTTCTGACACTTCCGAGGCTGGTGTTTCCTCATGATTATTGCTGTGACTATCGCAGTGTTGGTTGCGGGCGGGGTGTACATGATCCTGCAGCGCGGCATGGTGCGCATTGTGTTTGGCATGGGTTTGGTCAGCCACGCCACAAACTTGCTGATCCTGGCCACGGGCATTGGGGCGTGGCGTAGCGAACCGTTTGCGGAGCGCACGCCCCTGTCCGACGCGGCTGACCCGTTGCCGCAGGCGTTTGTGCTGACGGCCATTGTGATCACAATGGCGACGACGGCGTTTATGTTGACGCTGGCGGCACTGGGTCGTTCCGACGATACACGCACGGTGGAGGACCCGGAGGAAGAGTCGCCACTGGAGACCCGCGGCCGTACCGCCTCGGTGTCAGAGTCGGCGGTAGCTAAGGAGGAGCAGCGATGAGCGGTGTGATGCTGCCTTTGTTCATGGCCAGCGGTTTGACGGGCGCGGCGTTGGCTGTGGTGTCCCCGTGGCGGGTGCTTCGCGACGCCCTGGCACTCGCCATTCCAGCTCTCGGAACTGTTGCCGGGATATGGTTGTTTGCCACCACCGCGCAGCACGGAACCATCGCCCACAGCGTGGGGTTGTTTACCGGCGGAGTGGCCATTCCTTTCGCTGCGGATGCGCTGAGTGCGGTGATGATTGTCGCGGCGTCGATAGTGGCGTTCGCCTCCAACTGGTTTGCGCTGGTGGTGGGCGAAACCCGGGCGCGTTTCTACCCGGCGCTGACGCTGATGCTGTTGGGCGGCGTGTACGGCGCACTGCTGACGGCGGATTTGTTTAACCTGTTTGTGTTCATTGAGGTGATGCTGCTGCCGTCCTACGGCCTGATCACCATGACCGGGTCGTGGTCCCGCCTGGCTGGTGGCCGCATGTTTGTGCTGGTGAACCTGCTGACGTCAACGGTGCTGCTGATCGGCGTGTCCATAGTGTATGGCGTGATCGGCACGGTGAACCTGGCCGCACTCGCGGGCGCAGCCAAAGGCAACGGACCGCTGACGGTGGCGATGGGCCTAGTGGTGCTGGCGCTGTCGGTGAAGTCGGGCCTATTCCCCGTGCATACGTGGCTGCCGCGCACCTATCCGGGAACCTCAGCTGCGGTGATGGGTTTGTTCTCTGGGCTGCACACCAAAGTGGCGGTGTACGCCCTGTACCGCATCTATGTGGTGGTGTTTGACCTGGATCAGCGCTGGGCGTGGACGATTATCATCTTCTGCGTAGTCTCCATGCTGGTGGGTAGTTTCGCCGGGCTTGCGGAGCACGCCATGCGACGCATTATTGCCTACCAGATGGTCACCGGCATGCCGTACATCGTGGTGATGCTGGCGTTCAGTGCCGACGATCCCACGCGCGCCGTCGCCGCCGGCATTGTGTACATGGTGCACCACATGATCACCGTGGGGTCGCTGGTACTCACCGCAGGTGCCATTGAGGAAACCTACGGCACGGACCTGCTTTCTCGACTGGACGGGTTGGCCCGCCGCGACCCCCTGGTGGCCGCCGTGTTCGCCATGGGTGCATTCTCCATCGTGGGATTCCCCCCGTTTTCTGGCCTGTGGGGCAAGGTGCTCGTGGTCACGGAAATCGCACGCGCCGGGGATTGGCACGCCTGGCTGGTCATTGCCGTGATTATTGTGGCGAGCTTTGGTGCGCTACTGTCCATGATCCGCCTGTGGAGGGAAGCGTTCTGGGGCGGCAACGTCCAGCTCCCCGACGGCCTGTACGTGCCATTGACCAAACTCGCACCCGGCGCGGCATTGATTGTGGTGTCCGTGGGCATGTTTATCGCTGGTGGCGCGCTTATCGACGCCGCGATGACCGCCGCCTCCGGCCTGCTTGATGTGTCCGGGTATCAGCACGCCATCCTAGGTGACGTGAACGCTGCAATTGGAGTGGTGAAATGAACCGGATTATTCACGGCGTACGGTACTCAACCTGGCTGATCGGCCAAGTGATCGTGGGCGCGTTTGTCATTGTCTTCGATGTGATCAGGGTGCGATCCCAAATGCACCCTGCGGTGGTGGAGTATCCCCTGCGGGTGCGCTCCGACTGGGAGTTAGCGGCGTTTTCCACCTCCATCACCATGACCCCGGGTACGTTATCGTTGGGCTTTAAAGACGTGGACGAGTCTGGCTGCCCACGGGTTTTGTTGGTCCATGCTGTGTACGGGGCGGACCCGGACGAGGTTATCGCGGGGCTTGCGGACATGGAGGAACGCCTCGCGCCACACGTCAAGGAGGTTGCGTAAATGACTATGGTTCTGTGGGCGTGCATCGCCGTCATTGGGGTATCCCTGCTGGCCACACTGCTGCTGATGGTGCGAACCAAGGATGTGCCCAGCCGGGCGGTACTGGCAGACATGATTTTCTACTGCATGATCGCCACCTACCTGGTGTGGACGCTGTTGCATGACTCCTCCATAGCCTACGAAATCACAGTGCTAGGTGCGCTGCTTGGCCTGCTCAGCACAGTGTCTATGGCACGCATCCTGTCGAAAGGACGCCGCTGATGAGTATTGCCGCTGTCATTGCAACCGCGCTGGTGGTGGTGGCCACCCTCCTGATCGTGGCAACCGTGATTGCCCTGTGGCGCGCCCCCGACGCCGTAACCCGCGCAAACCTCATGGGCCCCACCACGGGTGTCGCCGCTCCCCTGCTCATCATCGCGAAAGTAGTGTACGACGCCGCCGACGGCATCACCCCCAACAGCCTCATCCGTGCGGTACTAGCAATCCTGGGACTGCTGATCGTAGCCTCCGTGTCCGGGTTCTACATGGGGCGCTCACTGCAGGAAACCGCGCGGGAACGCACTGAGGCTGCGGAGGCTGCTGACGCTTAGTGTGAGTTCTAGTCCTGGGCAACCACGTATGGTGCCACGCTGCTGAGCTTCTCGCATGTTTCCTCATGCTCTCTGGCGGGCGTGGACCCCAGCACAATGCCAGCACCAGCGCGCAGCCATGCTTTCCCCGCATGCTGGTACACGGTGCGCAGCACCAACGCAGCGTCAAGGGAACCATCGCTGTCGGCGCGCAACACAGCACCCGAATAGAGCATGCGGGGTGCGGTTTCATGCTTTTTTATCAACTCGTAGGCCGGGGCCTTCGGGATTCCCGAGGCGGTAATCGCCGGGAACAACACCGCCAGCGCATCCCACGCGTTCTTCCCGTCTGCTAGGTGGCAGTTCACCCGTGAACCTAGGTGCTGCACACTACCGCGAGGTTTGATCTCCATAAACTCAGACACCCACGGGCCGTTGGCATCAGCAACCATGCTTAGTTCCTCACAAGCAAGCTTCACCGATGCAGCATGCTCGAATATTTCCTTCGGGTCAGCCAACAACTCACTGCGCAGAATCTCATCTTCCACCGCGTCCCCAGTCAACGCCCTAGTCCCCGCGAGTGGCTGGGTGGACACCTCGCCACGAGAATTCACCTCCACCACTGTTTCCGGGCTGAATCCAGCCGCCTGCCAGTCGCCCAACGAGAACAGGAAGGAGCGCGCCGGGGTGTTGGCTGCCCTGCCATGCAGGTAGGTGTCCAGCATATTCACGGTAAAGGGGAGGTCAACCACGCGGGAGAGAATGACTTTTTGCAGGACACCGGCCTGAATCTCCGCCACAGCTGCTGCGACAGCATCAAGGTAGCGCTGATCCAGTGCGCGAACATTGGCCCCTCGTGGGGGTTCGGGCTGGTAGGGGTCAGCCGATTCGATGATGCTGCGGAGTTGGGCCACCACGTCTGGGGCAACATCGTCGCTAGTGCGGATGGTGACGTTCTCGCCTGCGATGCGGATTTCAATACCAGGGATAAGAAAGTGTGCTATTTCCTGCCCCGCTGCCCCACCGGAGGCGAGTTCAAACCCCACCCACCCATAGATGGCCTGGTCGTGGGCGTAGTCGGTGCCCTGAATGACATCGCGCACCGCATCCCATGGGGTGTCGTGCCCGCCGTGCAGGGTGAATTCCCAGACAGGCTGGGCCACAATGAAGGTGACCTCGCCTTGTTCGTAGACAATGTAATCCCCCAGTGCGCTGGTGAGCGCCGCAAGAATGTTCCGTGTTGGTTGTGCTGTGGTGAGGATTGTTTCTGTAAACATGCCTATCTCCTTGAAGTCCGCGTGGTGGCCGGTGCATGCGGTGACCTCGCAGTAACAGCACAAATAGGCCATAAAACGACAATCACCAGCACACAACAAGGTAGACGACCGTGCGCCTCGCATGATGGGGTGGGTTATGCGGGCGCGGGCCATCTCCCCAGTGGGCTGGTTTGGGGTAATGGGTTCCTAGTAAAAGTTACCCAAGCGCAACGTCTGCGTCGAATTCACCGCGCACGGCTTTGGAGTAGGGGCAGAAGGCGTGGGCCTTCTCCATCAGCTCGGCGGCGTTAGACAGCTCGTCCTGGTTGGCAAACGCAACGGTGATGGTGCCGCTGAGGCGGAAACCCTCGTCGCTGGGGTCGCGGTTCAGGGACACATCGGCGGTCACGGTGGGCTGGTGGTGAGCGACGTCAACACCCGCGTTCTTCATGATGAGCTGAAGCGCACCGTTGAAGCAGGACGCCCAGGTGGCGGCAAACAGCAGCTCGGGGTTGGCGGCACCACCTGCACCACCGAGTTCCTTCGGCGGGCGAACATCAAGGGCGAGGTCGCCAGTTTTGGATTCGACGCGGCCGTCGCGGCCCCCACCGGTGGAGGTGACGGTTGCGGTGTACAGGGTTTCTGCCATGGTCAGTGTCCTTTCATCTGTGAGACAGTCCACACTATTGTAGATCACGACGTTCCTGCCGTGTCTGCTTCGCAGGGTAGCATGCACACTGTACCAATTCTTCTACCACCTATGGAGCAGGCAATGTCCAATACTGTGGAGCTTTACGCGGTCACACCCACAGGCGACAAACTGGAGCATCGCTGCATTGCGGTGAATCCCTACGAGATCCCACTGTTGTTTCAGCTGCTGTGCAGCCACAACCCGCAGCTCGTGCCCAGCCGCACGTTCAAGGACGAGGATGCGCTGGCCATTATCGGGGACTATGCGGAGGGCAAGCAGAAGGTTCTGGCATTCCTAGACCGCTGCATGGAACTGAATAATCAGCATTCGCTTGTGGAGACTGAAGAATTGGAAAACATGATTCAGCAGGTCACCACTGTGATAACCCAGCCCACATTGGAGGGCTGCACGCATGTATTGCTGGAATCCGTGGACGTGGCCCAGATGCTTACTGGCAATCTCAAACAGCAATTAGGGCGCGACCACGCAGAGGTTACTCGCGTGGATGCTGCGGCAGAAGAGCGCCTGATCCGCATTTTTACTGAATCCTCGAAGCAGGCTCCCACCGACGAGGAAGACGATTTTTTCTTCCCCGATTTTGATGCCATGAGCGATGAAGAATACGCCGCCTACCTGCACAATGACATAGAAAAAACCGAACTCACCAGCACACCCCAGGAGAATCTTCATCGCTTGGGGTTTGCCGCATTTGGTGAGTTCGGTGACTACTACAATTTCACTCAGTAAAGGGCTGCAGTAAAGGGCTTAGGCGCTGGTGAACAGCTCACGCACGCGGTTACCCAACCACGGATCAACGTTGGTCCAGTACTCATACACCCGCTGCTCCACCTCGGGGGTGACGCCGTTCATCGCACGGCTGATGTTGCCTGCAAGCCGTTCGCGCGCGGCGTCGTCAAGCACCTCCCGCACTAGGATGCCGGCCTGCATGAAGTCGTCATCGTCGGGGTGCTTTACGTAAGCATCACGGACGAATTCACTACCGTGCGTGTCCGCCCACAACCCCAGGTTGCCTGCAGACCCAAGGTTCGTATCGACGTCCGAGCTGGTGCCGGAATCCTGGAAACCTGCGGGCCGTCCGTAGCCGTTCGGGGAATACACCGGCTGGTCAGGGCCCTGGAACTGGTAGGTCATGGGGCCGTCGTGACTGTAGGAATTCACCGGGCAGACCGGGCGGTTCACCGGAAGCTGATCCGAGTTAGCACCCACGCGGTAGCGGTGCGCATCGGCGTATGCGAACACGCGGGCCAGCAGCATCTTATCCGGGGAGAAACCAATGCCGCGTACCAGGTTCGACGGAGCGAACGCGGCCTGTTCGATCTGGGCGAAGAAGTTCTCCGGGTTGCGGTTCAGGGTGAAATGCCCCACCGGAATGAGTGGGTAATCCTTCTGGGACCAGGTCTTTGTCAGATCGAAGGGGTTCCAGCGATAGCTTGCGGCCTCATCGACGGGCATAATCTGCACTTTCACGTCCCACGTGGGGAAGTCTCCGCGCGCAATAGCATCGTACAGATCGCTGCGGGAGGAATCGGCATTCTCACCTGCGACCCGTGCGGCTTCTTCGTCGGTGTAGAATTCCCAGCCCTGGCGGGTCTTGAAGTGGTACTTCACCCAGAAACGCTCACCGGCCTCGTTAATCCACTGGTAGGTGTGGGAACCGAAACCATCCATGTGACGGAAACTCTTTGGAATGCCGCGGTCACCCATCACATAGGTCACCTGGTGTGCCGACTCCGGGGTGCGGGTCCAGAAATCCCACTGCATGTTGGCGTCGCGCAGGCCAGAACCCGGCATGCGCTTCTGGGAATGAATGAAGTCCGGGAACTTAATGCCGTCGCGGAGGAAAAACACCGGGGTGTTGTTACCCACAATGTCGTAATTGCCCTCCGAGGTGTAAAACTTCAGGGAAAATCCACGTACATCGCGCCACGCGTCTGGTGAGCCCTGCTCACCAGCAACAGTGGAGAAACGCAGCAGCAGCGGGGTGACGGTGCCGGGCTGGAACAAGGCTGCACAGGTGTAAGCGGACACGTCCTCGGTGACGACCAGCTCGCCGAAAGCGCCGGAACCTTTCGCGTGCACCACACGCTCCGGGATGCGCTCGCGGTTAAAGTGGGCAAGCTTTTCAATCAAGTGAATATCGTGCAAAGATATTCCGCCCTGCTGGCCTTGGGTAACGGAGTGATTCTCGCTGGGGGTGGGCGCGCCGTTGAGGTTTGTTGACGCACTGGCAGCTGCTCCGTGGACGACGGGGCAACGTCCGGCGGAAACGATGGGGTCGGCGGCGGAGGACTGGCTGCTGTTGCTGGGTGGAGTGTGGGGCATGGGTTACGAATCCTTCCACTAGTGGGAGAGTCTTATCAATTCGGGCTTATCAATAGGTTATATATTGATAGGGTAGAGCGCAACCAAGGCGAACCTTCATTAGGCAGATTCTATTTATCATGTCGACCTATCGACGTATGTGGCATCACCGCACCCCGCACGTAACCTGGTATTCTTCCTTGTATGAACCCCCACGCAGCGCACGAATCGGCCGATGACGCCGTAACCGCACTCGCCCTCAAAGCAGGGCGAGGCGACCGCGCTGCCCTCACCGACTTCATCCAAGCCACCCAAAAAGACGTGTGGCGCCTCCTCGCTCACCTCGGCGGACAGGACATCGCCGACGACCTCACCCAGGAAACCTACCTCCGCGTCATGAGCGCGCTCCCCCGCTTCGCAGCCCGCAGCTCAGCACGCACCTGGATCCTCTCCCTCGCCCGTCGCGTCTGGGTAGACAACATCCGCCACGACATGGCGCGCCCCCGCAAAGCATCCACCCAGCCGGAAGCCATCGAAGCACGTACCCCCTCCTCCAGCACCTGGACTGAATGGGTAGACGCGCGCCTGCTTATCGACGCCCTTCCTCCCGAACGTCGCGAAGCCCTCATACTCACCCAAATACTCGGATACACCTACGAAGAAGCCGCCAAAATCACGGGTGTACGCATCGGCACCATACGCTCCCGCGTCGCCCGCGCCCGCGCCGACGTGATCGCCGCCACCCACGCCCAAGAACAAGAAACCAAGGCGTGGGGGCTGGGCTAACGTTTCCTGAGTTAGTGGTGGACGTATTTGTCGCGGTTAGTGCGAAGATATAACTCCCAGTTGGCGTATAGTCTCGCGATATTCTCCTCGTAGGTGTGGCGAGATGGGTTGTAGTCACTAGGGGGCATGTAGTACACGAACTTTTCTACTTCTTCATCGAAGCCAAAATCAGCGTAAATCGAGGCGACCTCATCTAAAGGATCTTGGTAGGAATCCCTGTTGATGTAGACGTGGCGTAGGACAAGGTACTGCCATAGTGAAATGTCTACGCTTGCGTTATGGGCGTTGACTAATGCATTGAGGGCATCCTCTATGGCCCACGCGTCCTCCCTGTAGCAGGTTGAGAGGTTGAGATGCAGCTGGTCAGCGAGCACACCTGAAGCATCTAGAGTGGAGTCCGAAAAGCGAACAACGTCCTCATGATTGATCAGCCCCTGCTCAAGCCCCCATTGCAGGTCGCGCCACGTCATTATACTGTCGCGTATGCCAGCGAAACCGATGTAATGGCTTTCCATGGCGTTGTTCCTTCTTGCTTGGCATGCTTGTTGGTTTGCTCAGCGCAGCAGGGTATTGGTTCCCTGCAGGTCAGCAAAAGCCCTCCTATCGGCAGGTTTCCATGAGTTGCATTGAAACGCAATGCAGTTATCGCTACATTCAACCAGCATCCCACTGCTTTACATCCATGAGTCCCCGGGGAACCTACCGGGTACTCGTTATATACAAGAATTGACGATTCTGGCGTTGCACCATGAATAGAGATTCGAGCGTAATTCTCGCCATGCTGGGTTGTATTTACGTCACCATGGACCAGCCTGATTCTCTCCGAAAGCTTACCGTCCGCGTGCGTTAACGCTGCTGTAGGCGGTCAAGAGTAACGACACTTCTTTAGGCGGGCGCGGTGAGGTGAACCGTATCTCCAGCTCCTTCGGGACGTTCGTGATGTCAATCGCGCCGAAAACCCGCAGCCCTTCCCACTCAAGATAGAACTCCTTGATTGTTGGGCTGCGGCGCATCATCTCGCCGGAATCAGGAACGAAAGTTCCTTCCTATTGCTTCGAGACGATGCTAGCTGAGGTCAATGTCGAAATTCCTTTTTATTGAACGTTTCAACTGCCTCATCACATCATCCACCGTTTTCCCCCGTCGAACAGATGACCTCAACGAGTCAGAAAAAAAACGCAGACCATCAATATACCCTTTTGAGGTTTCATAATTAGGACGAGCTATCAACGGCCGATTGTACGCACCTGACTTCTTTGACGTTTTCGATGCCACCCAATCCACATCATCCCGATACTTCTGCAAGAATGCACACAGACAGAAAGCAAAATCATTGGCCAGACTGAAAAAAGTGCCAGAAATATCATCAAACTCTGGCCCAGTCCTATCCATGGACTTCCTACCCAACCGCAACAACTGTTCCAAATCACCAAGCGTAGGAAAATCTTTCCCACTTGTAGAGTCTAGGTACTCTGCGACATACGTAATCCTTGGTCCTTGATCCTCCTTGAACAACTTAACAGCGTTCCTTAGCTGCGCTTTAGTCATTTTAGGGAAAGGCATCGGGTCGTGACGTGGCGTAAACCACTCGTAAGCTTGATCAAAATCTTCAAAGTTCATGATTAGCTGTAAATTTTCCTTCCAAAACACAGGCAGAGCGCCTGAAGCGTCGGCAAGGTCAATGCCTACCTTTCCATCACATTCTACGAGATAAACACCGTAAAGATAACTTGAGCTAAATGATCAGCCAATTCTTCAAATCTATATTATAAGGCGCTAGATACAAGAATCTATAACTCCACCCCATACATTGAGGTTCCAGCCACCTAAATCAATAGCTATTTTACAATCCCTTAAACCAGCCTCTTTAGTATGCCTTATACCAACAGAGCTTAGTAAATCATCTTGAAAATAATTAAATTGTTTAAGTATAGTAAAATTATTCATCCATCATCCCATCAACCGTTTCCTCCCGCCGAACAGATAACCTCAGCGAGTCAGCGAAAAATGCAGATCATCAACATACCGTTCCGAGGCCATACACTCGGGGTTCGCTATCAGCAACTGATTGGACGTTCTTGATCCCAGGCAGCAAAAAACGCATCTACATATCTACGGAGCTTAGCATCCGCCACACCAAAAATTCTAGCAGAATTCTTCACTCAAAATTATTTCAACCCTATCGCCTAAAATAAACAAATCAGAGAAAAATAACTCCTCTAATGACTCAGGGGCATCTAGGATATCCCCAAGCTCTACACCTTCTTTTCCATCAAAATCAACGAGATGGGCACCAGTGGAAATAACCACCGCTGTTGTGTTCACAGCTTCTTGAAATCTATATGAGGACACATTAGCGACAAGAATAGTAACAGTTCCCCATACTTCAGCACCATCAATATAGTCCCGGGTATATATGACTACTTCACCATTTTTTCTCCCATCTTCCGCATATTTAATACTTACAGACCGCAACAAGGAATCTTGAAAGTAATTAAACCTTTCAAAAATGTCATACTTATTCAAGGATCACAACACCTACCCTTTTCAAAATTTTCAATTTACCTGCAAGTCAATATATCTTCCAATGAAAAATAACTTTGACGATAAAAATCTCTCAGCATCCTTGGGTTGACTCGGCAAATCTCCAAAGTCAATACCCAGTTTTCCATCAATATCCACAAGATGGACACCAGTAAGGATGGGCAATCTCATAATTCCAGGTTTTTGATAAAGTCTATATGACGAGACGTCACCTACTGTAATATTAGCCACCTTGGGCACATCTAGGCCATAATCTTCACCATACTCCCCACCCCTCCTAAGCGAGACGTGACAATTTATTTTTCCATCTTCAAGATAACTGATTGCTATTGATTCCAGAAAGAATCCCCTGAAGTAGTCAAATTTATCAAAAGCATCTACAACATTCACACCTGACACCTCAATCATCTTTTCTATGTGCCTATTGGTTTTATAGGGCTAAACCCTTCAGGTAAAGCGCCCTATCCAGCAGGAAGAGACTTATTTGGGATATGAATAGCGCCTTTACCGTGACCAGTATTAGGGGTCACCTGATCTGAATACCCAGCGTAGCTAAACCGCGTGAGCAGTGGCTTCAATAAGCTCCGCCTGGTCGCAGTTTCGGTGACCCATCCCACCTTGTCATAAGTGTAGGAGGTTTCCCCACGCGGGTGACCGGAGTGCCTTTCGTCTCCACCCCCACTGGCTGCGCGTTCTGTGAAGCGTGAGCACTACGCACAGACCTCATAACACGCTCAGCCCCTGTCGCAGCACCCATTGGAGTCACCGGCCCCCAACACCGCCACCTCCTTCGCAGCATCGGCCTTGGTTTTCGCCGCAGCTACCTTCTTTTCCGCATAGCCCCTCTCACCTCGCTGACCAGCACGATCAACAGCACCACAATAATGACTACGAGGTCGGCAATCATCCACCACGCGAATCGGTAACGCGGACCTAGCGCGTCGTGCGGTTCGGCGTCGAGAGCTATGCGTTCGGCAGTAACCAACAACCGGTCGGAGTTGATGCCGTAGGGCGTGCAGGTAACCAGGGTGATTTTATCTTTGTCGGGCTCGTAAGTGACTGCGGAGTAGTCCTCGGGCTTGACCACCTGTCGGCCGGTAACGCGATAGCGCAACCGTTCACCAAGCACGTTGATGTACACGTCTTGCCCGTCTTTGAGTTTCGGCAGGTTGTCAAACATGGTGGCATCAACCATGCCAGTGTGCGCGGAGATGACAGCATTGGTCCCCATGCCACCAACGGGCAGGTCACTGCCGTGCATGTGTCCAGCACCGCGGTAGAGCACTTCGGATCGGACGGTGTGGTAAACAGGCAGGTCAACGTCAATGGCGGGAATTTGCAGCCGTGCCATCACCCCGTTGGTTTGCGGGGTGTTGAGTTGGTTTTTGTAGTTCTCATAGTCAGGGTCGCCGTCAATGTCTTTTTTCGGCAGGTGGCCTTGTGCTGCGAGTTCCGCGTTATAGGCGCGAGCGTCGTCAATGTAGCGCTCCACCGTTTCTTCGGGTTTGATGGCTTGTACGTTTTTGCTGTACTCCTCGGCGATGCGTTCTAGGCGGTGATCGTTCCACAGGGTTGCTGCCACTGGGTACAGCAGGATCAGTGTACCCAGCAGCACGAACAGGAGGTTCCAGCTGCGCTTTTTTGCGTGTCGACGCCGCGTCTTCCGCGCCGACTCACGCACCTTAAGCGTCGCCATCGTCATCCTTGCGTCGGCGCATGTAGTTCCACAGTGCCCCAAGCGCCACAATAAGTCCGATACCTAGTACCCACACCATGGCTTTTGTGCCGGTGTTGGGGAGCAGGAAGGGCAGGAGCGGCGGACGAATTGCCGCAAAGAAGTCCTGGTCCGTGACGTCGGCATCGCCGAATTTGGCGATGGCGTAGGCTTCCCCACCGTAGTAGAGCGGCCTGTCTTCGTTTTCCAGGAATTTCACGTGTACTTTGCAGTCCACTTCTTGCCCTGGTTGTAGGAGGGCTGCACAGTTGAGTCCGCTGAGTGTGCCATCATCAAGCCGTGTGATGGGGTTCCCCGCGTCGTCGGTGAGTTGGTGGATTTCGCTGCGTAGTTCGAGGTCGCGAATGCTCACGTTGGTCAGCGGGAGCGGCCCAGTGTTCTGCACATGGTAGTTGACTATCATGTCGGGCTGACCCGGCCGAAGCACTGCTGTGTTGAGTTCGTTGGTCCAGTCGGGTGAGACACGCGGGCCGTCGATTGTTTTGGTGAGCGTGATGTTCGGGTAGCTGTTGTCAACGGTGATAGCCCAGTGTGCAGGGTCAGGTTTTGTGTCGTTGACGTCGGCCACGGGCTGGACCGTAAAGGATACTCCGTTGTTTTCACGCTGGACTGTTTCAGCGCCGGTGTAACTGCGGAAGTCTCCGATCCGCGAGTTGGCACCTGTGGTCCAGGTGATCTGTGGCGGCAGCCTGTTGATGGTGTAGGAATCTGGGACTTCTTCCACGTGACAGGTGCTACCGACGGGCACTCCAGCGATGGTGAAGCGCGCGCCTACGCGAATTATGTCTTCGTGGGGTGTTCCTCCTTCGCAGCTGTATTTGAAGCGGAATTGTTGGTCTTGCGCATCTTCAGGCAAGCGTCCGGTCTTAGTAATGGTGATGTCTTTGGTGTCTATGACGTAGACATGCCCGGTGACTATTTCGTACCCGTAGGGCTGGGCAGCATCCATGGTGGTCGGTACTTCAAAGGTGAAGGTGCGGTTTTTGAATGCTTGCTGTTCGGTCGTGGTGTCAGGAACAATCATGTTGCCTGCAAAATCAACTTTCCCATCATCCACGGGCGTGGTGTGTGCCGAGCCGCCTTGTGCTGCTTTGTCAACGGCGAGCCCCGGTTTATTGTCTTTTCCGGCACGCCCCATAAACAGGGTGTATGGGCTGCGGTCGTGGTGGGGTGTACGTCCAGTTGCAGCGAGTTCCGGCGCTGCGGGTACGGAGTCAGCGCTTTCGGTCACGGTGCAGAGCGCACCAGCAGGCGCGGTGAAGGCGGTGGTGCTGGGGACGTCGTTACCTGCGCTGTTGCGGGTGACGAGCGTTGTTCCGTCGAGTCCTGCGTAATCGCCAGTGTGCGCGGCGTCGAGAGTGTATGTTCCGGTGTTGTTGGGGTAGTCCTTTCCGTCAAGGGTGCATCGGTAGGTGAAAGTGTAGGAGTCGGTTGCCGCGTGGTCTTTTCCAGAACCGGTGACGTAGTTGTAGGCACCGATGGCTGTGGCGCGTCGGCTGTAGGTGTTGGTGAATACCCAGATGTTGGCCGCGTTTTCTTGTCCCGGTTGGATGTCCTCAAGGCTTTTCACCTGGAAAACCTGAGGTCCTTGGGGGTCTTTGTTCATGGTGAGTGCGTCGGGGTTGCCGCTGGGCTCTTGTTCTTCAATGTGGCAGAAGGAGCCGACGGGCAGGATCACGCTGTCATCGTTGGCAAAGTTGCGGTACTCAAATGTTTTTTCCTCGCGTCCGGTGGGATGCGACCCAGGTGACGAGATGAATCCGGTTCCAAGGAGGTCGTCACCCTCAAAGGTAGCGCTTGTGAACAGGCTACTGACGTTTCCGCTGGGGTTGGTAGTGCTCAGATCGGGGCCTTTACAGACGTAGGTGAAGTGGTAGGTGGGGCGGGCGTCGCGGAGTAGTTGCGCGTCGTCGGCGGGAATTTTTACTACTTTCTTCATCTCGACTGCTGCGGTTGTGTAGGTATGGCGAACAGTCACGTTAACGGTGTTGTTGCCGTTCGCGGGTTGCCCTGCACGCACGCGGAGCGGGGTGGAGTGGTTGGTGTCCGCGGATTTCGAGTCGTTTTCCAGGATGTAGGTAGGCAGGGTGTCGTCAGTTTTCCACGTCGTGCGCGTAGTGAGTTCCGGCCGTGAGGTGACCTGGCCTGACGGCAATTGCGCTGTGTAGTTGAATGTCACGTTCTGAATGCCCGCAGAGGCCACACAGTTGGTGCCAATGGGCACGTTGGGCAGGGTAATTTCTGCGGAACCATTCGTCACAAGGTCGTGGCGCTGCGGGGTGGCACGCACGGTCATGGGCGCAGCGTCTGGCGCGAGCGGGTCGGTGCAGGTCAGGGTAACGGTGTAATCGTTGGGATTGTCGCCGCTCGTCAGTGCCGCCGCCGCGTCGTTGCCGGGGTTTTCCATGGCAAACAGGACTTTTACATCAGCGAGTTCGCGCGCGAAGGTGTTCACAAAGTGCATGGTCTGAACACCGTCTTCCGTGGTCACTAGGAACGGCAGGTTTGCCTCACCGGTGAGTTTGTGCGTGGCGGGTGCCGCAGCCACGCCCGCACCATCGCCACGGTGCGAGGTAACGGCAAGTGTTACGCCGTCGCCGCGTTCCGTCGGGGTGAGTGGTTTTTCTGCTGCTGAGCAGACGCTTCCCACCGGCACATGCGTGACGACGCCCCGTTGGCCATGGTGCGCGGTCACAGTATGGGTGGAACTCGCTCCGAGGGGGGTGGTGCACACCACGTTGAAGGTGTAGTCGTGCGCTTGTTTGCCATCATGGTCGGGCACCATATTTCCCGTGTTGCTATCAAAAGCAACATTTTTATCGATGGCAACATCGCCATAGGCGTAGTCGTAGACGCTGGTGACCACGACTTTTGCCTGATCATCAACGCGGAAATGCGGGAAGGCGGTGTCCTCAAAGGAGGTGCTGGTCCCTATGTTTTTACCGTCCACTTGCACTGTGACGGTTTTCTTAACCGGGAAGGAACCACCGGTCAGGGGGTTACTACGCGTATTTGGTTCGGATTTTACCGTGACCTGACACAGCGTCCCGGAGGGGACGTCGTGACGTTCGTACTCATGAGTGTCGTGTCCATCGTTGGTGGACAAGGCGAGGTCGTCATCAATGTCGCGGGCCCCCACGGCATCTTCAGGGGCTTTGCACACCACATGAAGATCGGTGTGATCGGTCTCTAGCCCGACAGTGCTTTCCGTCCTGGCCTGCACGGATAGGCCACCGGGGATGAGCGCTACGGTGTTGGTCACCTGGACAGTAGTGTCCTGATCGTTGATAACGAGTGTTCCATTCTCGGTGATCGGAGATCCCGCCTCCGACGTAAACCTGTTTGTTCCCGTGGTGTTGGCGGGAAGGTTATCAAGGTCTTCAGTAAACACGCATGTGTTGCCAAATGGTATGCCCATGCCGCCGCCTGCTTGGTCATTGGCGTCTGCATTATCTGCCTGGATGGGTGCGGCAGCGTGTCCTTCGGTCAGTCGGATGCGACCAGTCAGGGGAACGTCCGTGGTGCCGTGAGCTGTGGCAACGGTGCGGACACCACAGTTATAAGCCACCGTGTATTCGGCGGAGTGTGCGTCGCTAACAGTAGAATCCACTTTTTTCTGTAGGTGCACCACACCAAGTTTGTCGATGTAGTTGTTTTCTATTGTGACGTGGTTTCCACCGTTGGTGAACACTGGTTTGATGGCAACAAAATGCGCGGCCGTAGTGGCATCGGCGTTGGTTTTCTCGCCGTCAGCATACTTGACGGTGGATTTAGTGAGCTCCACCTGGGAGAGCACGGGTTGCCCGCCGGTGGGTTCCTTTTCAAAAACACGACACATCGAGCCGACGGGAACCTGCGCTACGGCCTGTTCCGAACCTGGCGAAAAAGGAACCTCCCCTCGTTCACTATGTGCACCATTATCCCAGGTGCATTCCCACGTTACGGGGAAGGTGGCACCACTGTTGGCTACTTTGGCCGCAGCAGCACCAGTAAGAGTCGAGGTGATAGTCAGGGGTGCCCGCCGGTAATCAAAATTGTTCACCACGCGGATGGGCAGTGTGGCAATATCACCGGCGCGGCGAGCCGCTGGGATCCTAAAGGGTATACGGGATCCTTGCAGCACAGCCAATTGACCATCATTTACCGCATAACTCGTGGTCATCTGCAGCTTTTCTTGCTGCTCGGGAGTCAGGGTGATTTCCTCCCACAGGAAGCAATCTGTTTCTACGGGCACTTCCACCGCAGAGGTCACGGCGCTACCAGGGTGGGCGGTGAGTGTTTTCTCTGAGTCGCCGGTGCACTGGTATTTCATGGTCACCGGGGTGTTGGCAAACGGCGCAGCGGCGGGACCGGTCACATCTTTGGTTACGTTGATTTTGCCAAGAATCCTGTTGTACTCATTGGTCATGGTGACGGCATTGATGCCAGTTTTTGTGGTCAGTTCCACGCGCTGGTTGGGCTGCTGAGCACCGTCGTCAACGGAGACACTTTTGTTAAAAGCCAGGGAGGGGTCGGTAAACGGATCCACTTCTTCCACGGTGCAGTTGCTGCCCACCGGGATGTTGTCCACTCGATGCGTCTGCCCGCCTCGAAGGGATACTTCTCCACTCATATATCCCTGCTGGTCGGGGTATGCGTCGGCAAAACCTTCCTTGGTACAGGTGTACCGCATCCGGTACTCACGTCCGTTGAGTAGTGCAGCCCCAGCTGCGTCCCCTGTGACTTTTTTAGCAATGGTGAGTGTCGAGGAAAAATCAAAAACAGACTTATAGACCACGTCACAGTGGATATGCCCAAAGAATTCCTGCCGGTAAATCACTTTGGATAATGCCCTAGTGTCCGCTGTCTTGGGAGCCTTACTTACACCTGGACCATCGGGAGTATCTACCCGACACATCCACTCTGGACGGTATCGAAGATACGCAAGCTTTTCCTTAGTGAGCTGCCCAACAAACTCGACGCGGGGATCTTTCCTATCCACCAAGTATGTTGCAGACACGTTACCTGTGGTCTGACCAGGGGTAACCGTCGTGGAAGCAAGGGTAGAGTTCGCCCAGTTATTATCAAGTTGAAACTCGGTGGTATCCCCGATACGGTCAGCGCCTTTACGATCCACCGTCACTGTTCCTGTGGCATTGAGTTTGGCAAAACCAATAGCAATCTTCTGCTGACTTTTACCACCCAACACTGTGGTGAATTGCGTGGGATTTTTCGTATAAAAACCAAAAGAACCAATAAAGTTGCTTTCGGAACCATTGCAGGTGAATGTATTGCCATTTTTCACCGCACCCAAGCGACAGGCAGCCTCGGCACCTGACGGGGTGAAATAGGTCGGATCACCAAGGTCAACATCGGAACTCATTTCCAGGAATTCACCCTTGTTGGTGCTTTCCGCATCCCACACAGTCAGACCATAATTAACGGGCAGCCCGCCGGCACCAACGACACGCATACGGGTGAGCTGAACCGACGACCGACTGTCTACTGGCGTACCAGAACCAAACGCTGTGGTACCAATACTGTTCTTGAGGTTCTTTCTGAGATCCGGGCGCGTGTACACATGTTTGCCAAACGTCGCCCATGTCCACGATGGCACGTCACTGTCTCGGATCTTTCGATCCCACACCTTGCCATTCTGTGAGTCTGTGAAACTATCCACCACGCGTAGGTTGAAGTAGGCGGTAAGGGTTGAATCAAGTTTGATGCTTACGTCAACGCCTTGCGGCTGACGAGCCTTGGCAAAATCAATGTTGCTGAAGTTTAACCAGCAAATATCATTGGCAAAAGGTCCTTCTTTCCGGTAGTCGCAGCCCTGGCTTCCCTCTTGCGCTGCATTCGCCTGCGCATGTGCAACGGCCGCACCGAGGTCACCTGGAGCACCGGGCATGCTCACCATCTGACTGAGAAGGATAAGGGCAGCACTCACTATAGACACCAGTGAAATACGCAGGTACCGGAGGTGGCTGACTGGGTTCACCAGTGTGCTCATCGTTTCGCTTTCCTTTGTTTTCTGTCCCTGTAATACATGAGTGCTGCACCGGCGAACAGCGCGGTGGCGCCTGCGATGCATAATCCGTAAATTCCGGCACCGGTAAGTGCCAGTTGCCCCTGACGCAACACTCCTCGGCGTTGCAGCCACGATGTGGGTGTGTCGGCGGAAGTCCCGTTGCTAGCAGGCCCACCGCCAGAAGCACCACTGGCAGCACCTCCGCTGTTATTTCCAGAACCATCAACAGGTGGTTTGTGGTCTGCAATCACAATCCGGTGCGTGTTTGATGAGATTCCCTTACTCGTGGCCGGGTCGTAGCCATCAGGGAAGAACGCTGCCGTGTTGTCAATGGGGTCACCCGGATTACCCACAGCGGTAACCCGAATACTGGCGAGCACATGGGCAGCGGCGTTGTGGGCGCGGGCGTCGGCAAGCGTGCGCAGACCGGATTCGGTGACGGTGAGGGTAACCTCGCGACTGGCGGCGTCGTAACGCACGGTGTAGTCGGTGTCGGCACGAAGTTGCGGTGCCCCATCGAAACCAGTGAGGGCAAGCTCGGCGGAGCGGTACGCGACGGCACTCGGCAGGGGGTCAGTAACTATGTAGCGGTATAGTTTTCCCTGCGTATCGGGGGCCGGGATGGTGCTGTCCAGGGTGTAGGTGATGTCATCACCGGACTGAACGTTAGTCGCGGAAGCGGTTTTGGTGATGGAAATGGGCTGGTTTTTTGCCTGCACCACAACGTCATAGTTCCAACCGTCGCCCGTGTTCATCGGCAACGGCACGAGGAATGGCGCCACCACGGAGTAGGACACGTCGCCAATACGCGCGGGTTGCTCCGTGACCAGGTAGACGCCGAGCGGGAGGTCCGAAAACACTGCGGCGGCTGTGGTGGCATCTACCATGCGGGTAGCCACATGGGTGAGTTCTCCGAGTCGTTCGGGATGTTGTTGCACGTCCCGAGCGTCAAGCGTAGAGAGTTCTTTCCACCCTTCGTTGCTGTTTAAGTCAATTCCATTGACTTTTTGGATGCCAAACACCACACCCGCAAGAGGCTCCTGCGCCGTGTCAGTGGAACTTGCGGTTTTGTGGATACTCAGTTGCGCTGTACGGCCTGCGTCAAACTGAGGATGCGCGTCGGCGGCGGGCATCGTCGCCACACCGAGCACAATCAGCAGTACAACCAGAAGTGAAGACACCAGCAACTCGACTGTGCGTGTCATTGTTGTCCTTTCTTCCGTTTCACAAACCCCAGGATGAGGTAGATAAACGCCAGCGCAGACAAGCCCATGGCCAGGAGCATCCACCATTGCCAGCGGTCGGAATTAACATTTTCGGCCAGCGCCGGGGAATCGTCGGGCAGACGTTCGCCGCGCACCAACAGCCGGTGCGAGTTAATGCCGTAGGGAGTACACGTGATCAGGGTGACATAGTCTTTGCCCTGCACAGGTTGAAGATGCTGGGTATCTTCAGGCTTGACCACGATGATGTTGTCCACCCGGTACGCCACTCGTTTGCCGAGGGTTTCCACGGTGAATGTGTCACCCAGCTTCACCTTGTGAAGATTGTCAAACATGGTCGATGTGGACACTCCAGTATGACCCGTCAGTGCCGCATGCGTGCCTTCGCCGCCAATGGGAAAAGCACTGCCAAAGACATGCCCAGCCCCCTGTGCCAGGACCTTTTCGGTGGACCCGTGGTAAACCGGCAGGTCAATACCCACCGACGGGACCCGCAGGCGCGCCATCACCGGATTCATCGCCAACACACTCAGGTACTCCTGGTATTCGGGGGATTCCGGGTCTGGCGCGAAACTCCACGGATCGCGTAGCTCAAAACGCCCCAACCGTTCATTCCACTCCTGTGCGCGGGCAAGCTCTTGCTCGCGCTGATCCACCGGCATCTCGCGTATCGACGCCGAGTACTGTTCAGCAATCCGCACCTGGTCAGCGTTGTGCAACTTGGTCAGGACCACGGGAGCCAGAAGCACAACTATTCCCATGACGATAAGGATCGCCGACAATACCGACGTGCGGCGTGGCGCAGAGGAAAGCCGGGGTGCCCGATCAGCCGCACGATGCTTCGCTGGTTTCGTGCTTACCCACACCATGTGCGGCCTCCTCGGGATAGTGGTGGAGTGAACGGTTAGGATGTCAGAGTTTTAGGCACCGTGCGCTTGCTTACGGTTGTGGCGCAGACGCGCCCACACACCGCCGATGAGCAGCGCCAAACCGGCAGCCATGAGGGCAAACACGCCCTTTTCACCGGTGGCTGGCAACTGGCCGATGGCCGAATCGCTGTAGTCCATGACCTCGGCAGTCATGTTGAAATCGTTGTTTCCAACCTTCGGGTTAGCATTCACCACGGGTTGCGGCTCTGGGTTCAGAGCAAAACCAGACGGTGCTTTGGTTTCCACCACGCACAGCTCATCAGTAACGTCGGCATTGTTGACCCGGCCCTCATGCTGGACGCCGTACACGGTGACGGAGGTGGTCAGGTTCGCACCGCGCGGGGTGACAAAGGTGTTGGTTTTGCTGTTCGTGGTCGGCTCGCTCGATCCGTTAATCGGGCTTCCCTTGACCGTCCACTTGCCACTTTCCTCGGTGCAACGGTACAGCTGGAATTCCGCACCTGTCATGGTCCTCTGCTCGTCCGTGAGACGTGCGTTGTCTTCACCCTTCTTGGTGATCACCAGCTGACCAAAGTGGGAGGATGCACCGGGGTTGCCGTCCTTGTTGGTGGTCACAGAAACATTGTTGGGTAGGTCCACCACGGCGTCGTTATCCACTTTGCCGTTGTCAGGAACGGACAGGAGCTTAGCGGTGAACTTTATCTGCACCTTAAGCCCAGGTTCGTTTTGACGATAATTTTCCAGAGCTTGGCGCTGGCCATCCGATTGGAAGTCAATGGATACCTGACCAGACTGCCCATTAGCCGGTTTAGTCAGCACAAAGTCCGTGCCTGCGATGAGTGTATTCACATCACCTGTTTTGTTGATCAGTTTTACCTGAGGGCCGGAGGCTTCATTAAACCCAAGGTAGGATGGCAGGTCGTCTTTGATTGCGAAGCGGCTAAGCTTGTCCGCGGGTACGGGAGCCTCGATGGTGTATTCCAAGTCGTCCCCCAGGGTTTTACCTTCATCAACCACAGTCTTGGTGGGTTGGACATCCTGGTTTTTTGGCTTGACGGTCTGCTCGTACTTCCACACGCCTTCATCCACGAACGGCAGGGTAACCAGGAACGGCTTGGCCACGGTATAACCGGTCTGCTGCTGCTCGGTGATCTTATAGACGCCGACCTTGAAATCCTTCGCACCGTTGAGGTTGGTGGTGCTGATGTTGATCTGACCACTGCCGTTGGTCTGCGGGGTGATCGCAGGCCAGGAGCCATCAATCTGGGCAGTCTCCGCGGTCAGTTGGGAAGCCTCTTTCCACCCGGCTGCCGTATTGAGGGGGTTATTAATATATACTTTTTCAATTTTGAAACCAACGCCCGGGAACGGTTCCGTCGTTTGGCCGAGCTCACCCTTGTACTTGTTAATGGTCAGCGAGACCTCGTGCTCAAGATCCACCGTGGTAGAGGTTGGGCTGGTGACGGATGGTTTGTTCTGCGCAAACGCGACAGAGGGAGCCAGTGAGCCGGAAAGGGCAATGGCGCTTGCTGCCAACAGTGCAGCACATCGAAACTTAGAAGTCCTCATGTTTTCCTCAGTTTTTGGTAAGCGCGTTCATGGAGTGGATTCGTGACGCAACGGCCTCAATCCACTCCACATGCGCGCCATTCGGTAGTGGAAAACTCCAATACCTGGCGGTTTTACAGCATTGTCCAGACGCAATTGAGAGTACAACGCACCAATACTCAAATCAATTAAGCATCTGTTGCGAATGTTTCGCTACACCCGCCCACTGAGAAAAAAGAATATTTTCATAATTATTTCTTAGTTAGTAGAAAGCTAACCATCTACCTTTGAATTACCCTCGATACCTGCGCATCTCTGCTCTGCTCCACACTCAGATGTCACTTACGGCACAACTGTCACACAACGTACCCCTGAAAATGTCCCCACCCCCTAAAACAAAAAAGCCCCACAGGATGTGGGGCTCTGTGGTGGCGGGAATTAGTCCACCAACAGCTCGGCGATCTGGATAGTATTCAACGCGGCACCTTTGCGCAGGTTGTCACCTGAGACCACCAGCACCAAACCGCGATTATCGTCCACCGACTGATCGTGACGGATACGTCCCACCAAGGACGTATCTTTACCCGCAGCAGCGAGCGGGGTTGGCACATCGGCAAGCTCCACACCGGGGGCGTTGGCAAGCAAATCCTTAGCCTGCTCGGGGGTGATGGGGCGGTCAAACTCGGCATGAATGGTCAACGTATGGCCGGTAAACACAGGCACACGCACACAGGTGCCAGCTACCCGAAGATCGGGAATGTTCAGGATCTTGCGGGACTCATTGCGCAGCTTCTGCTCCTCATCCGTCTCGCCCGAGCCGTCATCGACGATATTCCCCGCCAGCGGCAATGCATTATAGGCGATGGGAGCGACATAAGGACCGAGGTCTTCAGGTGCAACAATCGAACCGTCGTGGGCGAGTTCCACGTTCCGGTCCCCCACCTCAGCAACTTGCTTGGCCAGCGCATCCACACCCGCGATGCCCGAGCCGGATACCGCCTGGTAGGAGGACACGTGCAGACGGGTGAGGCCAGCGGCGTCGTGAAGCGGCTTCAGCACCGGCATCGCCGCCATGGTCGTGCAGTTCGGGTTAGCGATGATCCCTTTAACCAGGTTGTCCTTCTCCCCCGGGTTCACTTCCGAGACGATCAGCGGCACCTCAGGGTCTTTACGCCATGCGGAGGAATTATCCACCACCACAGCGCCCGCTGCGGCAAAGATCGGGGCGTACTGCTTGGACGTGGACCCACCCGCAGAGAACAACGCGATGTCAATACCCTTCAGGGACTCCTCTGTCACCTGCGCCAAGTCCTCCACCACAATGTCTTTCCCACCGAAAGGAAGGGTCGTGCCAGCGGACCGTGCCGAAGCAAAAAACCGAATGTTATCCAACGGGAAGTTGCGCTCTTCAAGAATAGAACGCATCACGCGGCCAACCTGGCCCGTGGCACCGACAACGGCAATGGTGGTCATGGGGAGTTCCTTCCTGCACCGACCTACATAAACATTTCGAAATGAGTCTACTCCCACCACACAATGCGGCGGGAGTAGCAATAAGGTAATTTAGCGGCCGGTTCCGGCGTACACCACGGCCTCGGTGTCGCCGCCCAGATCAAACGCATCGTGAATCGCGCGGGCAGCTTTAGCCATGTCAGCTTCACGGATCAGCACCGAAATGCGGATTTCCGACGTGGAAATGAGCTCAATATTTACCCCGGCATCGCGTACCGCCTCACAGAAGACGGCGGTAACGCCCGGATGGGAACGCATACCTGCACCGACCAAGGAAACCTTGCCAATCTGGTCGTCGTACAGCACATTCTTACACACGCCATCTACCTGCAGTTTTTTCAGCAACTCCATGGCGCGGGGACCGTCGGCACGCGGGCATGTGAAGGTGATGTCGGTGCAGTTGTCCTCCAGGGAGGAAATGTTCTGCAGCACCATGTCAATGTTGATCTCGCTATCCGCCAGCACGCGGAATACTTTCGCCGCCTCACCGGGGCTATCCTGCAAGCCCAGCACGGTGACTTTCGCCTCGGAATTATCGGTTGCTACACCGGTGAGTACTGCTTCTTCCACGGGGATATCCTCCATTGATCCAGCAACGAGCGTGCCGGGGTCATTACTGTACGACGAACGAACGCGGAGTGGGACATCAAAAGCGCGCGCATACTCCACACTACGCAGCACCAAAATTTTAGAACCAACCGCAGCCAGCTCTAGCATCTCCTCAAAGGAAAGCTTCTCCAACTTCTGAGCATTAGGAACAATGCGGGGGTCGGCGGTGTACACGCCATCCACATCCGAATAGATCTCGCACACATCCGCTTTCAACGCCGCCGCCAACGCCACAGCAGTGGTATCGGATCCGCCACGCCCCAACGTTGTCACATCACGCGTGTCCTTATTCACGCCCTGGAATCCGGCTACGAGGCAAATCTTGCCGTTATCCAGCGCCTCCCGCACACGGCCCGGCGTCACATCCACAATCCGGGCGTTACCATGCCGTTCCGTGGTGAGCACCCCCGCCTGCGAGCCAGTAAACGACTGCGCTTCGGCCCCAAACGACTCAATGGCCATAGCTACCAGCGCATTGGATATACGCTCACCAGCGGTAAGCAACATATCCATCTCACGCGCCGGCGGCACCGGGTTCACCTGCGCGGCAAGATCAAGAAGCTCATCGGTGGTGTCACCCATCGCAGAACACACGACAACAACATCGTTCCCCTGCTTTTTAGTGGCAACAATCCGTTCAGCAACTCGACGTATCCGCTCAGCGCTCTCCAGCGAAGATCCCCCATATTTCTGTACGATCAATGCCACTAGACAGCCGCCCTTTCAGCGTAAAACAATGTTACGTTTGTTCATCGTACCCAAGAATCAACTACGGTTAAGAAAGTGCAAAGCAATTTTATTGCTGTGCTGTTCGCACTCGCCTCCGCGCTCACCATCGCCTGGGGGACAGTCGTGCGGCACCGCATCGCCGAACAAGCCCCCGGTGACGGATCCAGGTTCACAAACGCCCCGATCCTTACCGTCATTAGCCGACCCCTCTGGTGGGCAGGCACAGGAACAGCCCTGCTTGGGTACTTCCTGCAAACCATCGCCCTGGGTTTTGGCACGCTGCTGGTGGTGCAGCCAGTACTGGTGCTCTCCCTCATGTTCACCCTTCCGCTTTCCGCGCTTTACGACGGCCGCCGCATCAGCAAAACCGAAACCTTCTGGTCCGGGGCACTCACCGTAGCGGTGGCCGTTTTGGTGATCCTCGGACGACCGCTTCCCGGAATCACACACCCGCCCCTTGAGCGGTGGGTACCTGCCCTAGCGGTCGGCATCGTTGTCATGGCCGGCTTAGAACGCTTTGCGCACATCCGACCCAACCGCGAAAAAGCCCTCATCCTCGGCATAGTCACCGGCGCGCTCTTCGGCTACGTCGCTGTGCTCTCCAAAGCAGCCGTGGAAATCTACCAGTACTACGGCGTGATCGGATTGATCACCAACTGGGAAGGCTACGCTCTGATCCTCGGCGCGACACTCGGGACCGCCGTGCAACAATCCTCCTTCAACGCGGGCGCGCTGAAAAACTCCCTGCCCGCCATGACCATTTCCGAACCCATCGTCGCCTTCAGCCTCGGCTACATCGTGCTTGGCGAAAAATTCCAGGTCACCGACCTCGGTTGGCTCTGGATGGCCCTCGCCCTGATCACCATGATCATCTCCACCGTGGTGCTGTCCCAGAAGAGCATGAAGGAGTAGGGCGGGCGCACAATGTGCTTATGCTCAAGCTCGAAAAAGGGCTGATTTCGTGCCTGACGATGGGCAAACTTTGCAGTGCACGCTTGCGGTGGTCTACCTCGTGTGGTTGTGACAAAGGTAATGCACCTCAAGGACGGAAATCTAGTAGAGCGCAGCTAACTGCAATGCCTTGAACAAAGTTAGTGCAAATGTTTGCATGAATATACGTCTACCACCGGGTACGACATTGGAGTGTTTCCATACCCGGCCATGGACCTATCCATCCAAGAAATGTCATGGCTTATCAACCGACACCCTCCTCCACCTGACCGACATCTCCACAATCACCTCCCCCTTCCGGCGGAGTTTTTGCCCGCCGAAATTTCCCCTGTTCAGCCGATGTGCTGTGACCTGCCTTTTTGCCAAGCTTAATGAGTGTCAACATGACGGTTCTCAGGGTACTTTTCAGGGTGTTTTTCAGGGAAAACCCCGATGTTGCCACATCCCCAACATAGATATGCTCAGTTGCATGTCAGCACTGTTCATACTGTTCAGAATTTTGAGGTGATTATTGTGTCGCGTTTGTTGTATCGGCTCGGTCGCGCCGCGTATACGCACAGATTGAAGTTTATTGCCATGTGGTTGCTGCTTTTTGCGGCGGCCGCAGTGGCAGCGGGGGCGTTAGCGAAGCCACCAAGTAATTCATTTAGCATGCCAGGCGCGGAGTCGGTGGAAGCTCAGGAGGAAATCAGCCGGCGTTTCAACACGTCAGAGGATGAACTTACAGCTCCAACCGGCATGATTGTGGTCAAGGCGAAAGAGGGCACCCTCAGCGACCCGGAGCAGGCGGTGAAAATTGACGCGATCGTCGATAAGCTGAAGCATTCGGATGCGCTGAAGAGCAAAGATATGATCGTGAACCCGGTGGCAGCGGACGCGGCGATGCGGCAGGGCAACCCCAACAGCGCGGACGTGGACGAGCAGTCACCACTGAGTCCGGATAAGACAACGGGGATTATCCAGGTGATGTTTGATGCAGCGAAAATGCAGGATGTTGATAAAAATAAGGTAGCGGACGTTACTAAACTGCTGAAAGACAACGCGGATGGCCTTGACATTGCCTACACGGGCAACGCATTTGACGGCGCAGAGCAACCGGGCATGCAGAGCGAGCTGGCGGGTGTTCTCGTGGCAGCTGTGGTGCTGCTAGTCACGTTCGGATCGCTGGTGGCTGCAGGAATGCCGCTGGCCACGGCAATCGTGGGCGTCCTGCTTGGCTCGCTGGGCATTAACGCGGCGTCGGGCCTGACGGACAGCATCGATCAGAACACCACAACCCTGGCCACGATGATCGGCCTGGCCGTTGGCATTGATTATGCGTTGTTTATTCTGTCGCGTTTCCGCAGCGAGCTGATCCAGTACGTGGACGGCCATAACTTGACTCCTAAGGAGCTGGCACAACGTCTGCGCAGCATTCCCCGAGACAAGCGCGCGCATCTGGCGGGGCTGGCCGTGGGTAAGGCGGGCACGGCCGTAGTGTTCGCCGGGCTGACGGTGATTATTGCACTGGTGGCGCTGGTGATTATCAATATTCCGATCATGTCCGCCATGTCACTGGGTGCTGCGGGAACAGTGGCTATTGCCGTGCTGGTAGCTATCGGTTTACTTCCCGCAATTCTGGGACTGTGGGGCACCCGTGCGTTTGCGGCACGCATGCCCTTTATCAAGGCTCCCGACCCAGAGCAGGAGACCCCGACGATGGGTACCCGCTGGGTGCGCATGATCCGCAAACACCCGGCCTTGTTCCTGGTGGCAGGCGTTCTTGCGCTGGCGCTACTGGCTATCCCCGCTGCACAGCTGCGCTTGGCCATGCCGACAGGTGGCAGTGCGGCCGCGCCGGGTTCGCCGAGCCGCACCGCCTACACCATGATTGAGGATGCCTTCGGCCCCGGCCGCCAGGCACCGATGATCGCGCTTGTCGACGTCGCGTCCCTCCCCGAGCAGCAACGCCCCGAGGCATTCACCACCGCCGTCCGCGATTTCGCAGGAATGGATGGCGTGAAAAATGCCCAGATTGCCACAGTCAACGATGCTGGCGATGCCGCCCAAGTGATGATCATCCCCTCGAATGGCGCGACAGATAAACGCACTGTGGATTTGTTGCACAATCTGCGGGATCACAAGTCGGATTTCCAGGAGCAGACGGGTGCCTCGTACCGCATCACAGGCATGGCACCGATAGTCCAGGATCTTTCCGACCGGCTCTCTGGCGTACTGATCCCCTACGTTGCCATTGTCGTTGCGCTGGCGTTTGTGCTGCTCATGGTGGTATTCCGTTCCATCTGGGTGCCTCTGATTGCCGCGCTGGGATTTGCACTATCGGTGGCAGCAACATTCGGCATTACGGTGCTGATCTGGCAGGAGGGCTTCGCCGGACTGGTCTCGGACCCGCAGCCCCTGATCAGCCAACTTCCGATCATATTGATTGGTAGTGTGTTCGGGTTGGCTATGGACTACCAGGTATTCCTGGTCACTCGCATGCGCGAGGGGTACCACCACGGCATGAACGCTGGGCCTGCGGTAGTGTACGGCTTCAAGCATGGTGCCCGCGTGGTCACAGCAGCCGCGTTGATCATGATCAGTGTGTTCGCCGCCTTCATGTTTATGGACCTGCAACTCATCAAAGTCATGGGGTTTGCCCTGGCCACGGCGGTGCTGTTTGACGCCTTCATTGTGCGCATGACCATCATTCCCGCCACCATGTTCCTTCTCGACGCCCGTGCTTGGAGCATTCCACGCTGGCTCGGCCGCCTACTCCCCAACGTTGACATCGAGGGAGAGAAACTTACCTCAGGGTTAACGTAAATTTTCAGGGTATTTTTCAGGGAAACCCCTGATGTTGACACGCCCCCAACATGGATACGCTCAACTGCATGAAAGCACTCATATCCCTGCTGGGGGTGATTCTTGCTATGGCCTTCATGGCAAGCCCAGCACATGCTCAATCACATGAGAATGACCGTTACCAGAAACTCGCAGACGATCTTAAAACACCCGGTCTTGCGGTGGTCACCTTTGATGCCAACGGCGTGACCGATGAACACTACGTCGGTGTTGATTCAAACAGCAACCCCATCGGCCCGGATTCCCTGTTCATATGGGGATCCATTTCTAAATCGTTCACGTCCGCACTGGCGATGATGTTAGCTGAACAAGGAAAAATTGATCTCAATGCGCCCCTCACCAGGTACTATCCCGAATTCCAAGGAACAGCACTGGGCAATAATGGTGCCACCGTCACTGACCTCATACACCACACGGCAGGACTGCCCCGAGAACTCAATCCCTATCCCCACAACCTGCAAAGTGTCATTGACGGGGTAAAAGACCTACCATCAGTCGACCCGGTCGGCACGCATTCCTACTCAAACATCAGCTACATATTGCTGCAGCAACTGATAGAACGCGCCACTGGGGAATCGTATAGCACGCTGTTAGAAACCTACGTGGATCCGGCGACCGGCGTGACTCCTCTTAGCCGCGCAGCCACGATAAACAGCACTGTCCCCGCAGGCTACGCACCCTTCTTCACTGGAAACCTAGCGGTGCGGGAGCCTATTCAGGACTACGAAATCGGCGAAGGCAACCTCGCCGGGACTGGAAGGCAACTCGCCGACTACGGGGCGTGGCTACTCCGCCAACACCAAGCCGGCCAGCTACCAAGCACCTTGTCCAAGGTCTCCACCACTGATGATTACGAGTACGGCGCGGGGCTTTTCTACGAGCAGTTCGATGGAACACAGCTGGTATATCACAGCGGGGCTGTTCCTGGATTCAAATCCTACATGGGCTTCAATCAGCAAACCGGCAAGGGCGTCGTGGTGCTCTACAACGTCATGGGGCTTCGTGATCAGATGAACACTGGCATCGTCACGCCGACACTGGTCTTCGCGGAGGAAACCCTGGGTGTGACGCCCAAGCAACAATCCTCCAACACCCACTGGGGTGACGTGATTGTGTATACCCAAACCGCGCTCATTGTGCTTGCTCTGCTGACCATCGGCCGCGTGATATACACGTGGGTGCGTCGCACTCCCCCGGCGCGAAGCACAAGGCGCAGGGTGATCACCATTGTCGCAGCTCTTGTACTAGGGATTGGCAGCGTGCTGACCCTCGTGTTCGGACCAGTGGCTCTTCTCGGTTTCACGTTGCCGCTGTTGTATATAACTGCCCCCGATCTCATGCTGCAATGTTGGATTCTCGCGGCGGAGATCGCCGTGCTCACCGGCCTGATCGTTATCCGTCAGATCGCCCAGGGGAAGACGCCCAGCATGTAGGCCCCAAACCACGCGCCCCACAGTAACCAGCTGACGGCAATGGTGATCTGCGCGGGCGTCGATAAGCGGCGAGCAAAGAAGAACACCAGCGGAAGGAGCAGTAGATACGCCGGGATGAGTAGGCGCGGGCGGGAGTGCATAATGCCGTCGGAAAGCAGGATGTTGGCGGCGACGGCGGCGCTGAACACCCAGATTTGCCACGGTAGTTTGCGGAAACTCCCGGCAACAATGAATACAAAGGCGATCATGACGGCCACCGAGAGGAAGTAGCCTAATTCACGGGAGGCAAACATGGTGAAGGTGGCGAATTTCCAGGTGGCTATGCCCCAGTCGAACGCGGAATTCCAGCCCTCGCGCTGCATGCCGAAATAGCCGCCAATGTGGGTGAGGTAGCTGGAGGACCACCACAAATACCACAGTAAACCCAGGGGTGAAAGCAGAGTCGCGAGCCAACCTCGCCAGTTCTTCCGGTCGGTGGTGAGTACGGCTAGGAACAGCACCAACATCACGTCCACGGCGGTAATGCGGGTCAGGCCGGTGGCAAAAACAAGGAGCCCGGCGAGCAACCAGCGGCGGTCCATAATGGCCACCAGAGCCCAAATAGATAGCGCCCCGAACAGGGATTCCGAATACGCCATATTGAAAGTGATGCCCATGGGCACACCGGCAATAAGAACAGCCGCGAGGATGCGGGCGCGCTGGGTTTTAGCGCCCCAGTGGTTAATGCTGGGAATGCGGTTGACTAGGGCCATGACACCGGCGATCATCACCACCCCGAGAAGGAAATTCACACCATACGCAATGGTTTCATGGTGAAGCCCCGTGATCGGGTGCAGCACCGCATGCAGTCCGCGCAACAGGTATGGAAACCCCGGGAAAAACGCCAGAGAGCGTTCGTAAACAGGCACCTCCACCACGGGTTCTGTGATGGCAAAGTAACCGTCGCGGGCGATGCTCACATAGTATTCCGCGTCCCAACGGTAGAACAGGGAATGCAGTGTGTAGCCGTTGGCGGTGGCCATCATGCCCATGATCACCAACCGCACTAGTGAGGCAACGCTGAAAATGCCGAATGCCCACAGCCAGTCCACTCGAGTTAAGCCCACCGGGCGATCTGCGGTAACCGGGGGTGTGTGATCCAGGGCTGGGTAATCCGGGGGATCTGGGGCTTGTTGCGACACTGCCCCATTATCCCTTAAGCGCTATCCCCGTTGGAAGTGGGGTCGGGCGAAAAATCTCCATGCCTGATCCCATTTCTATGGTAGCTTTCTAGCTTTTTGCCCATATCACGGAAAGATACTGTAGACTGTACAACATGCTGCGCGCACGTCTCCTCCTTCTGTGCCGCGGCGGGTCAACGGTCTAGAGCACGGCTGGCACCCCGTCGCGGAGTTCAGGCGCGCCAGCCGTGGCCCATAGGAAACTGGGTAACCAACCAATCCCCAAAGGAATTTTTTAAGCCATGGCCCCCTCTGATGCATTTATCTCCGCCCCACGTGACATTTCCACCCCGGCCGGCCCCCGACCCGACGGCCAGCCCGCGTGGAATAAGCAACGCAACTCCTCTATGCCCGTGAAGCGCTACCATCCGTTTGAGGTTGAGGTGGAGAAAATCGAGCTGCCCGACCGTACCTGGCCAGACAAGGTGGTTGATTCCGCACCGCAGTGGTGTGCGGTGGACCTGCGCGACGGCAACCAGGCCCTGATCGATCCGATGAGCTCCGAGCGCAAGCACCGCATGTTTGAACTGCTGGTGCGTATGGGCTACAAGGAGATTGAAGTGGGTTTCCCCTCTGCCTCCCAGACTGATTTTGATTTCATACGGGACATTATCGAAAACAGCCTCATTCCCGACGACGTGACCATCCAGGTACTGGTGCAGGCCCGTGAGCATCTGATCCGGCGCACCTTTGAAGCCTGCGAGGGCGCAAAAAATGTGATTGTGCACTTGTACAATTCCACATCGATCCTGCAGCGCAACGTGGTGTTCCGCAAAGACAAGGACTCCATTAAGAAGCTGGCTACAGACGCGGCGCAGCTGATCAAGGAGATTGCCACCGAGTACCCAAACACGAATTGGCGCTGGGAGTACACCCCCGAGTCCTTTACCGGCACGGAGGTTGCCTACGCCAAGGAGGTGTGTGACGCCGTGGTGGAGGTCATGGATCCCACACCCGAGAATCCGATTATTGTGAATCTGCCCTCCACCGTGGAGATGACCACGCCGAACGTGTACGCCGATGCCATCGAGTGGATGCACCGCAACCTGAACCGCCGGGATTCCATCATTTTGTCGCTGCACCCCCACAATGATCGTGGCACGGGTGTTGCCGCTGCGGAACTGGGCTACATGGCTGGTGCGGACCGCATTGAGGGCTGCCTGTTTGGCAATGGTGAACGCACCGGCAACGTCTGCCTGGTCACCTTGGGCTTGAACCTGCTGACCCAGGGTGTGGACCCCCAAATCGATTTCTCCGACATTGAGCAGATCCGCCGCACAGTGGAGTACTGCAACCAGCTGCGCGTGCCAGAACGCCACCCCTACGGCGGTGACCTGGTGTTTACCGCCTTCTCCGGTTCCCACCAGGATGCCGTGAACAAGGGTCTGGACGCCATGGCCGCTAAGCTGCGCCCCGGCGCGAGCCACACCGATGTGAGTTGGGAGGAGCTGCAGGATATTGAATGGGAGGTTCCCTACCTGCCGATTGACCCGAAGGATGTGGGCCGGACCTACGAGGCCGTGATCCGCGTGAACAGCCAGTCCGGCAAGGGCGGTGTCGCCTACATCATGAAGACGGATCATGGTTTGACCCTGCCGCGTCCCATGCAGGTGGAGTTTTCCTCCGTGGTTCAGAACGTCACTGATGCCGAAGGCGGCGAGGTGGAGTCGAAGCACATGTTCGACATTTTCGCCCAGGAGTACTTGGATCGGACCACTCCGTTGGAGCAGGTGTCCATGCAAGTTGACGCCGCGAAAACGGAGAATGATACCGCCACCATTACCGCCCAGATCCGCTTCAACGGCAAGGACGTGACGGTGACAGGCACGGGTAACGGCCCGGTGTCGGCATATGCAAACGCCCTGGAATCCATTGGGGTGGACGTTGAGGTGCAGGAGTACACGCAGCATGCGCTGAGTGCGGGTGACGACGCCGCGGCTGCCGCCTACATCTACGCCGAGGTTAACGGGCAGAAGGTCTGGGGTGTGGGGATCGCCCGCTCCATCACCTACGCTTCCTTGAAGGCCGTGACGTCCGCGGTTAACCGCGCGCTTGGCTAGCCGCTACTTTTCCAGAAGGTCCGCCAGTTTCTTCTTTGCGCGGTGAATACGCACTTTCACCGCAGACAGGGAAGCATTCTGGTGGACCGCTATTTCTGCGTATGTTAGCCCCGCCACTTCCGCGAGGACGAGTGCTTCGCGGGAATCAGCATTGATCTGTTGCAGTGCGATACTGAGCCGGTCATGGTCAGCAAGTTGTTCTTCAAAGGCGGCTGCTGTGTCCTCCAGCTGGATGAAATAACCGTCTTCATCATCGTCAATGGGTTTTTCTTGCTTGCGTTTGCGCACTAACGCTACGGCCGCGTTGCTGGCGATGCGGTAGAACCAGGTGCCAAATTTCGATTCGCCGCGAAAGCGAGACAGATTTTTCCACGTTGAGGCCAGCGCATGCTGAAGTGCGTCCTCTGCATCATGCTGGTTTTCGGTAATGCGCATGCATACGCTCCAGGCAATGTGTTGATACCTGGTGACAAGTTCCGCGAAGGCACGCTCGTCGCCCTCGCGTGCTTTGCTTAGAAGCTCAGCATCATCATTCATGTACCCAAACAAACCTTCACTCGTATGCGCACACCACAAATAAAGTGGCGTCGCCGCCTATCAACCTCCTATCAACTTTAGCCTAGCTCAACCTATTTTGAAGACAAATGCATACAGCTTTTATGCTATCCATTGATGTCAAAGTCAATGTCTATGTCGTCGGTATCGAATCCATTGTCATCATTGTGATAGGTGACTGCACTGTTGTGGCCATCGTCGTTGTCGTGAAAAGTGTCGTCATGGGACACGTCAAACGTGAGGTCGTGCTGCCCGAAGTCGCTGTTATCGTCCCCGTTGTCCATATCATCAACGTCGTCATGCGTGACCTCGTCATGAGCCTGATCATTGGCATCCGTGGAATCATCGGTTGCATCGGCGTCGATAAGCATGATGCTGTCGAAGTCGGTGTCGTCCAATGTGATTTCATCCGACTCGTCATAGTCGGGGACGATGGAGGCATCAATGTCGTCATCAGGCATGGCGAGAGCGTCGGAGAGGATTCGGTCCCACACGGCTGGGTCCAGGGAATCCACTGGTAACGAAAGATCAGGGGTCAAGGGAGCCGCATCATCGTGGGGCATCGTCATCATCCATCAACTCCAGAGCATGTGCATTTTACCGCAACGTTACTGAATAACATCACTACCTGTCACGTTAACAAAAGCGAGTTGCGGGTTGTCGCTAGTCCCACCCAGATCAGGGTCACCCTCGGTGGTGGCCACCATCTGGAAGCCACTGTCTGCCCAGGCATCCTCAAACTGACTGATCGGGACCTGAGTGCCATTCCCATCAGGGTTACCCGGATCTTCCAGGGTGACCATGCCTGTATTGGTATCAATCTCAGAGACAACGAGCGCGTGATCTGGCATATTATCTTCGCCAGCCGCATCAGCGGAATCGCCCCACAGCTCGCCGGAATCCACGGCGGCAATCACGCCGCAACCAGCGTCAAGGCGAGCGGCGAGGTCATCCATAGAACTCGTAACAGTCTCACAGGGCACGCCGGAGGCATCCAGCAATGTCTGAATATCCTCCATATACAAGCCTTCGGAAATGTCCTGCGTGAGGCCCATGTTGTACGCCTGGTCCACCATAACCTGCGGGTCGGTGATGCCAGCGTCAGAGAACTCGTTGGCAATAATGGCCACGGAGGTGGGGCCGCAATAACCATCTACCTGTTGGTAGAACCAGTCAGAGTTCCACTCGTAGGAGTTGCCGTACACGCCATCATCATCCAGTGCGGGCTCCTCCCCTGGAGCAGGAACATCAAGGGACGGGTCGGATTCGGGCGCAGGATCGGGAGCGGGGGCGTCGATAACCGGATCATGGGTGGTTGGGTCGTGGACTTCCGGTGCGGGGGCAGGGTCGGCATGACCGGGATCAGCATCGTCAATGTCCACGGTATCTGGATCCACCATGTTGGGGTCAGCAACGGCGGGGTCCTGCACTGCGGGGTCCTGCACGGCAGGGTCGTGCGTGGTCGGATCGATGGGATGATCGTGCAGATCAGGCACAACAGGGAGGCCGTCATCCGGGATATTGACAGCCGGGTCGTCGGCAATGGGATCCACGAACGGATCTGCGAAGGGGTGATCATGCCCCATATCGTCGAAGGACTCATTGAAAGAATCGTCTTCGAGGTCGCTCGGGTCAATGAGCGAGTTCAACTCATCGAACATGGAGTGGTCGTCATATCCGTCCATGGAGGTCATTACCGTTATTTCCTTGTGTGTTGCAGTGGGAAGGGAGGAGTGAAGGTCGAGCTGTTAGAAAGTGCCGTCCATACCAGCATCGTGCTGGACGGAGTCGTGTCCGAGGTTGTCAAAGTTATCCACAGAACCAACTGAACCATTGGCGTACGAGCTAGCATCCACGTTGGTGTCCATGATGCCGTCACCGTCGGAGTCGAAAGCTGCGTAGTCGAAGTTTCCATCACCGTTTACATCGTGATAAAGCACGTTTGCGTGACCATCCATGTCTGAGTCAACAGCGGCGACATCAAAAGTGCCGTCCTTGTTGTCGTCCATCAGCTCCACATCGGTGATGCCATCGCCGTCCAAGTCGAGCTGAGAATCAACAACAACATTGCCCTCAACTGTGTCTTCCTGGAACACTTGGCCGGTTGCGCCGTCGGCGTAGCTGATCACGTCCATGTCACCATCGTCGTCAATGTCGGACGATGCAACCACAACATTGTCTTCTTCAGTGGTGACGGCCGTTTCAAACGTGCCGTTGCCATCTAAGTCAACATCGGTGAGAATAACCTCGCCCTGGTTGTCGAGATAATCAATCTGCTGCACACCATCAGTGGTGGAATGTACGACGTCGATGCTGCCGTCGCCATCAACATCGCGGCTGGAAATGTTCTGCGCATCGCTTGCGTACGGGTCGGCGATCAGAACATCATCCTGGGAGTAGTCCGGGCTGAAACCGTTCGAAATGTCCGGTTCAGGCTGGTCAGGCATGTGATCGACAGGAGTTGCGCTTGCTGAACCTGAGCCAGCCGAGCCTGCGCTAGCTGAGGAACCAGCAGCGGCAGAAGAGCCGGCTGCAGCGTCGTGGGTCACGGAGGATCCGGCAACGTCGGAGGAGCCAGCAGATGACCCGGCGGCATCGGAGGAGCCTGCCGAGGAACCACCGGCTGCATCGTGGATGGCAGAAGAACCGGCTGCTGCTTCAGCGTCGCCTGAGGAGCCTGCGGATGACCCAGCAACGTCAGAAGAACCGGCAGATGAGCCACCTGAACTGGTGAAGCTACTAAACGCGCTCTGCGCACCATGGATAGCTGCCTCGATGTTTTCCTGCATACCCTGCACTGGATTGTCGCTCATGAATATTCCTTTCTTGTTGGCAGGTCCCGCTTGTTACGGTCTTGGTTATGACCGTCAGCGCTGGCGAACCTATCTGCTGGACACTACTTAGACACGCCGTAGCTACAGAAAGTTACAACCGATGATCATTTTTATTTTGGGAACCTAGCTACATCAGTCCGGCCGCCTGGAGATAGGCCTTTGCAGATTCCTTGTCCTTCAGATCAGAGCTGGTCAGGATGAGGTTTGTCTCAGTACTGGAGTAGGCCAATGAGTATTTGTTGTTGCTACCGGACGTTGCGGTGTCAGAGTAGATAAACGCAGCTGCGGTTTTGTTGCCGTTTTCCACGGTTTCAGTGTCTTTGTTGCGTGTGTCGTACCAGCCTTCAGTGATACGACGACGCTCAATATCCGAGCTGTCAGGGTCGATGTTGAACGTTACTATGGGAACCGATGTCGAGTCCCTAGCGAAGTAACTATACGCGGAACTTCCTTCCTTGATCTGGCATTGAACTTTCAGTCGACCAGTCTCAGTAGTTCCGTTGAGTTCGCATTTATCCAGGCTTTCCCTGAACTTGGACGGGGCAGCGGCAATCACTGCCTCACGACTCACCAAGTTGCCCGCGCTTGCACTGCTAGTAGCCGCTGCGGTTGGTTGTGTCGTGGTCGTTTCCTCCGAATTACGGTTGCCCAACAGATACAACGTCGTTGCACCAATCGCTGCCACTGCAACAACCGCTGCTGCTGCAATGATCAGGTTTCTGCGGGTTTTCGTGGGCGCGCTTGTCGACGCCGCAGGGGTCGCCGAGGCCACCTGCCCTGCGGGTGCTGTCGCACTAGGTGCTGATGCACCGTAATTCGTTGTGCCATAGTTCGGAGTACCATAGCCGGATGACCCGAAGTCCACTCCACCCTGAGCCGGTTCTTGCATAGTCGGGGCATCTGCACCCATGTTGTGCGGGGTCATGCCGCGAACGATGGGGCCTAAGGCGGAAATGGCACCTTGAGCGACCACGGTTTTCGGGTCATCCAATGTGGCGAGTGGTCCAAAATTCTTGAGGCGGTCCTGCACAAGCGGAATACGTGATGAGCCGCCGGTGAGATATAACGCAACAAGATCCTCAGCGTTGGTGATTCCCGCGTCGGCAAGCGTGGCTCGGGTCAGCGCCGCAGCTTTATCCAATGCCGGGGAAATAATCTCTTCAAATTCGGCGCGAGTGATCTGAAAACGTTCGGTCTCACCACCGCCGCTGACCACTACCGTGGCGTAGGAAGCCTCAGAGAGAAGTTCCTTAGCACGGCGGATGGAATCTTCCAGCGCGTGGCGTTCCTGCAGAGGTGCCTGGGTGCGGAAGTAATCCAGGAGTTCTGGGTTGCGGTCATCAAGCTGCTGGTCAACCCACCTGCGCATCATCGCATCGAAGGTTTTTCCACCCAGTGTGTTATCGCCGCGGGCAGCAATCACATCGAAGGCATCATTGTCATTGGCTTCCAGCACGGCAACGTCCAATGTGCCACCGCCGAAGTCGAACACAGCGATGCGTTGCCCCGGCTGCAGGGCTTTTGCTCGGGAATAGTAGTGCGCGGCAGCCTGAGGCTCGGAAATGGTGGTGATTTTCGCCGCCGACAAGCCCAGTTGGGCAGCGGCATCCAGCAGAACCTTAATCTCGTTGGAGGACCACGCCTCCGGGTGGGTGAGCACCAGTTCGGAAGGCTGTACGTTGCCATGTTCGCGAGACACGCGCTGCACTACGGAGGACAACACCGCAGCAACCGGCATGGAGGCGGACAGATCATAGCCGTTGACCTGGAACATTTGCTGCGGGATCACGCGCTTGGGTGCCGGAATGAAACCCGCAGGGTTGGACTCAGCCTTGTCCATAGCGACGTCGCCAACGTCGATCTGCTCGGGTGATTCGACGTACACGGACGAGGACATAGTAGTGCGGTTGTGGCTAAGATTCACCGCCTCAACGGTTCCCTTGACGGGGTTTGTGTGCGCCGCCGCCGTGTTGGAGGTTCCAAAGTCAATGCCAATGGTCCAGTTTGTCCCGGACATGTAGCCGCCCTTTCACAATGTTCTTTGTAGATAAACGCAACACCAGGGAGACCACAACTACCAGCGGGGTCTCCCGATGCCTCTAGTTTTTGACGTTTTCGATCTTCTGATCAGCTTTCTTCAGAATCTCATATTGTGCCGCGGCCATCTGTGAGACTAGCTGCTTCTTGTCAGCCTTGTCTTGCGGTTTGTTGGTGTAGGTGCGGTCGCTAACATCAGCAACATAACGGCCATTAGTCACGTAACAAGCATATTGAGTACCATTCACCTCTTCGTTCTCGGTACAGCTAGTACCTGGAACGCCCTGCGGTTCATCGTACTGTTTTGCCCCGGCTTGCAGATCCTTGGACATGAAGGAGTTGAGGATCGCTTGGGCACCAAAATCATTATCGGCACGGAACACAAGCGAGACCGCCTTACCATTCTTCACTGATCCAGCTTGCGTAATAGTGTCGTAGATGTTTTTGGTATTGGAGTAAAACGCTGCCGTACCACGCGGACCATACGTACCTGGGACCTGCGCAGAATCCCCCTCACGTTTTTGCAAAGCATAGATGGCAATGTTGTTGGGATCGTGGGGTGGATAATTTGTAGCTTTACCGTATCCTGCTGGAGTTTTTATGCCCGGGAACTGCTCCAGCAATGGAATCTGCTTGTCGTAGGATTTTTTGACATAGTCTCGACTCCATTGTTCCTGACCAACAGGCGTCGATGTCCATGTATAGACTACATACTCATTGTAGGGAGTAAACGCGCTATAGTCTGTCTCTCCTGTACTCTCCGATGTATAATGCGCTGCGTAAGTGTTGGGCATGTTGGGGATAGAGTCTGGTACATAAGACACAGCCAACTCACCTTCAGCGACAGGCGCGGTAATTTCCTCAGCCAGCTTCTGCGCCACCTCTTGCGCGGTTGCAGGGCTGTCATAGCGCAGCACTACCTGAAATGTGGTCATCGCTGGATCCACAGCCCGAGCTTTGGGAGCTTCCGCCGAATTATAGTAGCCGGATTGCAATCTGTTGTCATACGCTTTCAGCATATCGACAGCCCGATTGGATGCAATCATCCCCAAGTTACCCGCACCGAGAACTGCGCGGCCACCCTTACCTTTACTCAACACAGGATCAACTTCATACGGCATGGGCACGTACTCTGCCAGCAAAAACGACTCAGTAATGTGACCAGTTTCTGGGGTGGGATCCGGTATCGGTTTGAGTGGCTCCGTCTTGAATCCGCCGGTGTCAAAAGCTTTGGCGGCGTCCGACTCCTTTCCTGCGCCGACAGCGTCGGTAGCGGTGGATGTCTGCCCGGTCGAGCCGTCCTGAGACTTGCTTAACGGGTTAGGCAAGTTTCCGCAAGCAGATAGCAGCGTAACGCTGAGCAAAGCTACGACGCTGGCCTTCAGCTTCTTCATGGCGTCTCCTTTTTGAGATAAAAAGTACAGATAACATCTTAGGCTGTCAGCCCTCAACATTTGCTTGGATGCGTATAACGTGCGAAAGGTTACAGTCACCTTAAGTTTTCGATAGGGTAAATAAGCGAATCGTGCCATCACCGAAAGTGACACATTGTGAAAACAGAGATACGTACAGGTCAAGAGGCTGATCACAGCGACATTGAAGACCGCGCAACCAAGCTCCTGACAACCATTACCGATAAAATCCTGCGTCAATACAAGCTTGATGACATTAGCGATCTTGCCGTCGCCCGCGCATCAAGCACGCAGCAAACACGATCGGTCGTTGTTGTTGGAGAGGTTAAACGCGGCAAAAGTTCTCTGGTAAACGCGATCGTCGGCAAGCGAAATGCCTCACCTGTGGGCGTGAATGTCACAACATCAACGGCGATTGCTCTGACCTCCGAGACGGATGAGTTACGGGAGGGCCAAGCCTGCCTGTTCTACCCCGACGGTGAAAAAATCGTGCGCCTCAATGAGGTGGGTGAATGGATCAATGCTGGTGCCGTGCGCGCCGCGCAAGAGGACGCGGATTCCCTGCCCACCCGCGCCACCATTCCGATCCGAAGGATGCCGCTGGAGGGTGTCACCATTGTGGATACCCCGGGTGTGGGCGGGTTGGACCCGAAGCTGTCGGCGCTGGCGAAAGTGTCGGTGGATCAGGCGTGTGTGCTGGTGATCGTGTGCGATGCGTCGACCACCATCACCAAGCCCGAGATGGATTTTATCCGTGATACCGGTTCCGAAATCGAAGCCATCATCGTGGCCGTCACCAAGACCGACAAGCACCTTGTGCGCTGGCAGGAAATCGTGGAGCAGAACAAGAAACTCCTGCGTGAGCACATCGGCCGCGATATTCCCGTGGTGGGCGTGTCCAGCCTGCTCGCAGTGATTGGTTCGGAAATGTCCATGGCGGCAGGTGGCGGCAAAGTGCTGGAACTATCCGGCATCAACGACCTCAATGCGCTGATCGCCGGCAAATTCCGCATCGCCGAGCATCTTCCGCTGGCCAATGGCCTGCGCATCGCGACCAAAGGACTCCGCGACCTCAGCGAGGACCTGCAGCAACGGCTGGAGATTCTGCGGGAAGGCGACGCCGCCGTCCCCGACCTATCCAACCGGCTCGAAGAACTCAAACAGCTCAAAAAAGAAGGCGAAAGCTGGGACTACTACCTCGGCCGCGACCTCACCCTCATCCGGCAGGAGTCCATGGACCAGCTGGAACAAAAACTCGATACCATCCGCGAATCCTGGACCGAGCGCATCAACAAAAACGGCATGGCTGTGCTGCGCAAAAACCCGCAGTACTTCACCGCAGAAATGGAACGCGAATTCCAGACTGCCATCGGCGAAACACTCACCTACTTTTCCACCGAGCTGGAAAACAGGATCGTCAAACCCAGGTTCGTTGACTCTGACGTCATCTGGGAACAAATCAGAAACGAAGTCAGCTCCGCCTTCATTGGAAAAGAACTACAAACCCACACTGTGCAGACAAAACGCCAAGGGCTTCTCGACCCCATGATGCTCATGATGGGCATGTCCGGCGGCTCCATGCTCGGCGGGGTGATAGGCACCATGGTGAGCTTCACCGGCCTTGGCGCCATCGTCGGCGTCAGCTGGGTGGCCTTCAACGTGGGCTTCCGCGCCATGCGCTCCGGCAAAACCAACCTGCTCAACTGGATGCGCGAAACCACCGCCACCTCAAAAATGTTCACCTCCAAAATCCTTGAAGCAGCCATCGCCAACGCCCGGCCCGCCATCCAACTCCGCTACCGCGAATACCTCAAAGACATGCTGGACACCACCCAAAAACAAATCCAGGAAGCCGAGCGCGTGGCCAAAGCCGACCAGGCCAGCCGCGAAAAGCGCAAAAAGACGCTGGAAAAGAACATCACCATCATCAACAAAAACATCACCGCGGCGGAAAAAATGATCACCGAACTCACCTCGCAGGTAGCCCGCCGCGGACAGCAAGGATAAGCCGAGATGGACCTCACATCAATCGCACTCAACCAAGCCCTCGACTACCTCGGCACCTTCAGCCCCGCGCTGTACGACGAGGCACAACGCATCCGCCACACTCTCGACGCCCCGCCACGCATTGTGGTGGTCGGGCGCCTCAAATCAGGCAAATCCACGCTGGTCAATGCCCTGATCGGCGCTCCCGTGGCCGAAACCGCTGCGCTCGAAGCCACCAACGTGGTCACCGTCTTCCAATACGGCGCACCCGACCGCGCCGAAGCCGTTCTTCTGAACGGCGAACGCCTACCCATCACCATCCAGCGCGGCGAAGTGGCGGCGCTCCCCGCGCCTGTTGAAGAAATTAGCTTCATCCACCGCTGGATGCCCACCGCCTCGATCAAAGACTTCTCGCTGATCGACACCCCCGGTCTTGCCACGTTGACCGTGGAAAACGAACAACGCACCCGGCGCATCCTCATCGACGGCTACGAACAAACCAAAGCCATGTCCGTGGATGCCGATGCCGCCGTCTTCCTGTTCGATGCCACCCCGCGCATGGATGAAGTGAAGTTCATCAAGGATTTGGGATTCACCTCCCTGAACACACTCGGTGTGCTCTCCCGTGCTGACTCCTTCGGTGAAGGTGCACTCGGCGAACGCGACCCCCTCGAACACGCACGCCAACACGCCGACACCCTGGCCGCGCAACTCTCAAGCTCCGTGCTCACCGTTATCCCCGTTGCTGGATTGCTCGCCGAAACCTCTCACACCGGTGTAATCACGGAAAACGACGCCCGCGTCATGGCCAGCCTCGCTGAGGCCACCGAATTTGACCTCATCGACATCATTGCTTCTGGAGGTGACGCTGTTGAGGGTGGCACCGGCGGTGATGGTGCCGGTGCGGGTGGTGCCGGTGGGACGCAACAGCAGGAGATCTGCAGACGCGTTGTAAGACTCATTGGTGAATATGGGCTATTCCGCGCCCGCAACGTCGCCCGTCGAGGTGCCAGTGAACTCAACGAATGGGCCACCACCAAATCCGGCGTACCCGAGCTGCGGCAATTACTGGTCACGCGCTTTGGCAAGTTCGCCACCACACACCGTGCTGGGCGCATAGTTAAAGAAATAGAAAGCCTGGCTTTTAGTAGGCAACACCCCAAAGATCAGATACTCAACCTGGTCTCCACCATGCGCACCGACCCGCGTCTGATCACCGTGTTCCTGCTCCTGGATTTGAAAGCAGTCCAAGACACCAACCCCAACACCCAGCTCATCCAAGAACTGACCCAGCTGATTGCCGGAGACACCTTCCAAGAAAAACTTGGGCTCCCCGTTACGGCATCAATGTGGGACGTAGTGAACACCGCCCAGCAGAAACTCCAATGGGCACACATGGAATCCCTCTCCGCCCTCACCCCCGCAGAAGACGCGGCACTCGTGACCATCCAACGCGCCTACAACGACCTCATCCGCATGGCGCAGAGGCAGTGAGGGGCGCGTTAGATGGTAGTAGGTGGGATTGCTATCTAGCTAGTCTTCGTCGTCCTCCATGAACGGCTCAGCAATAGCCAGCAGGCCAGCCACCGATGGGCACACATACCACGAACCGGTTTCAGCATCGGTGAAGTAGGTCAGAGCGTCGCGTGGGCCACCATCGGCACCGGCCATCTGGCGAAGCATTTCTTCCAAACGCCACTGCTCGAACGAGAATCCAACGAATGTGGTACCGTGATTTTCCAGTTCCCCGTAGGAGGTGTTGCGGCGGAACACATCTTGTTCTTCTCCGTCTTTTTCGACCACAGTGCGAGAAACGTGTGACGAGTCAGGCTTAACATCGTCAGGCAATTCGACGCTGTCTTGCTTAGTACGGCCGATCACGTCCTGTTGCCTATCCACAGACAAGTTGGACCATTCACGAATGCGATGGCTCCACTTTTGGAACAACAACACAGACGAGCCGGCACCAGGTTGACCAGTAGGAACACCGACCAGTCCAGGCGCTTCCAGTGCACCTGGGTTCTCGGTGCCGTCTTCAAAGCCAGTGAGGTCGCGGTTGAGCTCATAGGCCCAACCGACTGTTTCATCAGCGAGCTTGAAGTACCCCTTGAGCTGCTTCAGAACGTAGGAAGACACCTCAAACGCCTGAGAACGAGAGAACGACGCTACCCACACCCATGCATCATGCTGGGTAGCGGGCATTTCATACCCGTCTGTGCCTTTGAGAGGTTCGTTGAACCCATGGACGTCGTTAGGCACGTGCTGTGCGTCAGAGACTTTGGCCCACAGTTCGGGGCGCACGCCAACCACGGCGTTGGCCCCGACGGTAGTGGGGAGATTGATTGTCGCAGCTAGGCTGCCGATTGCTTCCTTCGGATCCTTGCCTTCGACAAGGTCAAGTTCCAGGTACACGTGATCAGTGGTACCCAGGGCTGTGATTCCACTTTGATGAGTCATGGTTCCATTATGCGCGATGGTGGAAGATGGAGGTAATGAGGGCCGATTTTCATTTTAAAATCAGCTCAAGAAAGAAAAATTATACACCTTACCAAAACCAAGATAAGCATCCTGCGATACGCTTATCTTGCAATCAAAACCCAAAAGTTGATTCAACAAACATCAGCCCTCCATTCCTCTAACCTTATTCAAAATTAACAGCACTAGAATCGACTACATTTCGATATCCAGATTTTTAGCCTGATTCCAATTTTTAGCATCCTTAATACTAATAGCATTAAGAAGTGTATTTTTAAAGTCAGCATTTCGCACATCAGCTGATCTTAGGTTGGCTAATTCTAAATCCGCCAACCTAAGATCAGCCCCCTCCAAATCAGCCGACTCAAGATTAGCCCTATTTAAATTGGAAGACCTAAGATGAGCTCTGTGCAGTATAGCAGACTCAAGGTTAGCCGATTCTAAAACAACTAACTCAAGGTGCGCGTCACTAAGATCAACATAGGACATCTTAGCATTTGACATCACAAATCCATTGGCAAAGATACCTCTTAAATCCAAATAGACATCACCTCCTACCACAGGTATTGAGCAACCAATCACCATCCCAGAAAAGTCTAATTTAATAAGAGAGTAAGGACCTTCTTCTCTAAGTCTTTGCTTCAATCCTCTCGCGCGAGACTTCAGCACATGCATATTCTCAGTATCAAACTTATAAGCAATATCAAAGAGCTCCTGCCGATGACGCAAGCCCTCTTGCTCTAGCGAATCTTTCTTAGCTTTATCTCCCCCAATTCCTGTAATTTCCGATTCAATCAGTGCATACCAATCGTCTATTTGGAATAAAATTTCTTGCACCCCGGCAGCCTGTTTGAGCTCATTTTCACTGGATAAATGTTCAATCGCCGATGCCAGTTTTTCAGCAAGGTCAATACGCTGAGTAATTGATCGCTGAACCCTATCCTTTTGAGCCTCCGCCGTTAGCCGTTCATGCTCCCGTTCAGACTCTGACTTAAGCCGTTCATCATGCATCTTTGCCTCAGATTCAAGACGTTCATTTTGTCGCTTATCTTCTCGTTCCTGCTGCTCGATGAAACGTCCCTGAGCAACCCAGATAGTTAACATACCTCCAGCTGTAGGCATCAATACAAAAGCAATCCGCTCATAGTCACGATGCCCTGCCAGATATAGACACCACGCTGCCCCAACAATAAAAATGACAGCAAGCACCGGAAGCAACCACTCCAAAATAAACACAGAGCGCCGATGACCCCACCCCAGGAAACGTTGCCTTACTGTCTTCTTTTCTCCATCTCTTCCCACTAATACCAGCTCCCACTATTAACAATATTGCGTTTTGCAATAAGATAATAGCTGGGAGCTGTAACATTACTCAATAATTTTACAGGCAGTCCATAATGCAAGTACCCCCAACCTACACAACCTTCCTCACCCCCTCTTAGTAACTGGCACAGCAAACGACTTCCGATCCCCCACCCATTCACTCTCTGGAACAGCCTTTTCCAGCGCAACAAGATCATCAGCACTAAAGCCATAGCGCATCGCCCCCGCATTCTCACGCACTCGTTCTGGTTTGCGCGTGCCGGGAATGGGAACAACGTCATCGCCTTGGGCGAGCAGCCAGGCCAAAGCAACCTGCGAAACAGTCATACCCCGTGATTCCGAAAAAGTAGTTAATGCATCTACCTGTTGCATATTGGCGGACAGATTGGCGTCAACAAATCGCGGGTCATTCGCGCGAAACGGACTTTCAGAAACAGCGCTAGCGTCCAGTCGCCCACCGAGTAACCCACGCCCGAGCGGACTGTAGGGAACAACCCCCACTCCGAGCTCACGAGCAACGGGGATAATGCTGCGTTCGGGTTCGCGCCACATTAGTGACCATTCCAGTTGTACTGCTGCGATGGGGTGAACACCCACAGCGCGTCGTAGTTCATCGGGTGTGACTTCGGAAACCCCGAGATGGCGCACTTTTCCTTGAGCTACTAGATCACTCATGGCATCAACGGAGTCTTCGATAGGTACCTGAGGGTCCACGCGGTGCAGGTAGTAGAGGTCGATGGTGTCGGTTCCTAGTCGGCGCAGGGAATCGTCGCAGTAGGTGGCAATGCGGTCGGGGTGGGCGTCCAGCCCAACACCGTCGTCGCGGCGCATGATGCCGAACTTTGTCGCGATCTGAATCTGCTCACGCGGCACGCCACTGCTTGCCACAGCTCGCCCAACCAATTCTTCGTTGTGCCCTTGCCCGTAACTCATAGCGGTGTCGAGCATGGTGATTCCAGAGTCGAGAGCTGCATGAATAGCGGCAACGGATTCGGCGTCGTCAACGGGCCCGTACCCCTGGGAAAGGCCCATGCATCCAAAGCCAAGGGCTGAGGTCTTCAAACCGCCGAGATGTCGGACGGCCGTATCTGCAAAGTTGTGTTCTGATGTCATGCCACCAGCCTGGCATTCATGGAACTATATGTCTAAGACAAAGTTTTCATCGTTCCCATCACGATTTATTATGACACCATGGAACTGCGTTACTTGGAGTCTTTTGAGGCGGTTGTGCGTTGCGGTGGTTTCACTAAGGCCGCCGAGGACCTACACCTTGCTCAACCTGCGATTTCGTCTCACATCAAGAAGCTAGAGCAGGAGTTGGGAGTAACCCTGTTGCATCGCTCACGAACCGTCACGCTCAGCGCCGCCGGTGAGCGGTTTCTTCCCTATGTTCGCCAGGCTCTCGCTGATCTGGACGAAGGAAAACGCCTGATGCGAGCGTTCCGGTCGGTCTCGGCGGGTCATGTTCGGGTTGCAGTGACCCCACTAACAGGAAAATTTGACCTGGTGAGCGCGCTCAGTCGCTTCCGAACGCGCTATCCGGGTGTCACGGTATCGCTGCGCACTGGCCTCATCGCAGAGCTCATACACGCCCTTGGGGAAGGCCAGGTTGATGTGGTCATCGGCCCTGCCGATGCCGATGCCGCCCACTCCAAACATCTACAGCATCAAGAAATTGCACCTGAACACCTGGTTCTTATCACTCCCCTGGCGGGTCCTCGCCGCGTCACCTCATTAAAGGATGTGGCAACCGAACCCTTCATATGCCTGCAACCAGACAGCGGCCTGCGTCAACTCTTAGACCAGGCTTTCGCAACCTTCAACGCACAACCGCGCGTGGAGTTTGAAACGCACAGTCCTGCGAGTATTCGCGAGTTGGTTACGGCTGGGATGGGGTGCGCACTGATCGCGCACTCCGTGGCAGAAGCACCAGGTCCGGCGGTCCAGGTTCACACCCTGTCGGGCCTTCCCCCACACCCGCCAATCAGCGCTCTGTGGAAGCCGGACGCCGATCCGCCCATTGTTCGGTGTGTGGAAGAACTCGCCTGCTAAAAGTTTGCTTATGCCCAGGTCGGAAAAAGGCCGTTTGCGTGCTTGAAGGTAAGCACACTTCACGCGCCCCTAACCTTCCACCTCCTTTTCCATCCCCCGAATAATGAACTCGACTTTCCGGTCAAGCGTCCCACGGTCGGTCCAGCTGGGATCGGGGACGAAGACGCTGGTATGGGTGGTACGATCACGCACAACCTCAATACCGGTTCGGCCGTCATCACCAACCTGCCGGAGCGCTGCAACACCGATGTGGCAGGCAATGGTGGTGTCTCCAATGAAGTCGAAGGCGAAGGCGGCTTGTTCTTCGCTGAGCCCTGCCGCCACAAGTTGGCCCACAATATTTCGAAGGTAGTCCTCAATGTGCGTGAATGCACTGGGAAACTGGAAGATGGTGATGTCCAGGCCGGGGTATTTTTCGCAGCATGCCCATACTTCTTCGGCTGCATGGCGGAGGATATCTTGCCAGCTCAGTCCGTTGGGTGGTGGTGTCATGGAGCGCCCAGCATGGGCAAGGCAGGCGTGGACGAGGGCGTCCCGGTTGTCAAAGAGCCGGTAGACGGCCGAGGTAGCCACGCCGAGTTGGGTGGCCACACCAGCGATGGTGAAGCGGTCAATGCCGAGGCGGAGTGCAGCCATAACAGCGTCTTCACTGGTGAATTTAGGTTTGGGGCCGGTTTTGCGGCCGAGTCGTGGTGTGACCATGGTGTCTACGTTAGTTGCCAGCCCTGCGCAGCCGCGCGGGTGTCCCAGAATGCCCGGTAGGTTCCGCCTCGTTCGAAGAGTTCGGAGTGGGTTCCGATGTCTTCGATGGTGCCGTCTGCCCGAAATTGGACGATGGTGTCGGCTTTCTTGATGGTGTCCAGTTTGTGCGCTATCACCAGCACTGTTGCGTTTTCACGCAACTTATCGACAGCCGCGACAATATTTGTTTCATTTTCCGGGTCCAGCGCCGATGTGGCCTCATCAAGCAGCACAATGGGTGCTTTACGCGCGATGGAGACGCGTTGGCGTTCACCCCCGGATAGTGCCCGTCCGCCTTCGCCCACGGAGGTTTTCCAGCCACGCGGTAGACGCTGCACGATTTCGGTCACGCCTGCCAAACGGGCTGCTTCGTGGACTTCCTCATCGGAAGCGTTCGGGTTACCGATGCGGATGTTAGCTTCAAGGGTGTCGTCGAAGAGATAAACGTCTTGGAACACCATGGAGAGGCTTTTCATCAACGTGAATGTTGTTTGTTCCCGCACATCAAGCCCACCAACCTTCACCGCACCACTATCAACGTCGTAGAAGCGGCTGACCAGCCTGGCCACAGTGGTTTTACCGCAGCCGGACGGCCCGACCAGTGCCACCATGCTGCGGTTGGGCACGTGGAAGGTCACACCGTTCAGCACAGTTTTGTCCGACCCGTAACCGAAAGTCACGTCCTTAAAATCAATGGTCCCGGGCGTGGGTTGTGCCGTGGATTCCGTAGGTTCGGGCAGGGGCTGGGCGGTCAGGACGTCGTCAATGGAGTCGAGGGCGGAGCGTCGTTCTTCAAGGCTAGCAGCGGTTTCGGTGATGCCCACGAGCGTATGGGTAAAACGGAGGCACAGCCCGATGAACGCGATGGTGGCGACTGGTTCGAGGGTTCCTCCAACGGCGAGGTTTGCGGCAAGGCTGATCAGTGTAACGATCACCACTTGCGTGAAGGCACCGCCGAGCAGGTTACCAGCAATTTCGTACCAGAGCTTCCTGCGTTTTGCTTTAAGCCATGTGGCGTTGGCATCGTCGAGTTTGCTGTAGTGGGTGCTGCGTCCACAGGAGCGCAGCGCGGCTTGGCAATGTGTGAATTCGACAAGGCGGTTGCTGAGTTCCACTTCAGTGGGTTCACCAATGCTCTTCCCTTTATTGATCAGCCCAGTGGTACACAGCACAAGCAGCAGGAATACGGGTATAGAGATGGTGCAGGCAAGACCAAGATGCCAGTCCCACGTCCAAGCGAATACTAGCAGCACAATACTGGCGGTGACACGCTGAATAATGGGAGAGAGCATGTGGGCGATGATTTCGCCGGTCATGACGAGTTCGTTGGCTACCAGTCGGGACAGCAATCCAGCAAGGGGACGGTTAAACCAGCCAAGTGGGAGCGATGACACCTGGTCACCAACTTTTTTGTGCACATTAACCAGGAAGTCTAGGGCCGTTTGGTAGCCCCGCAGGCTTTGTACATATCCCACAATGGCACTGACTACGGCGAGGATGCTGAGTACAATCACCCAACCCCACACCCCAAGCCCCCATACCGGTTCGTTGTTGGCCAGAGCAGTGACGCAAGGTAGCAACAGGCATAGGGCAACACCTTCGATGAGTCCAGCAGCAATGCTGAACCAGATGGTGGTGTTGATCAGACGCTGTTCTTTAAGCATCCTTTTGATGCGGGGAATGATGTCTACAAGTGTGAGTTTCATTGGTTATGCCTCCTGGGCGGGTGCGTGCTGCCAAAGCGCACGGTAAAGCGGCTGTTCGAGCAGTTCATCGTGAGTTCCGCTGGCCACCACACGCCCGCGATCAACCACGATGATGCGGTCCGCGCCGACAATGGACTCGGGGCGGTGTGCGATCACAAGCACGGTGCGGCCTTTGACCAACGTGCTGAGTGCTCTTTGGATTTCCGCTTCGGATTCGGGGTCGGTGAAAGCGGTGGCCTCATCAAGGATGAGTACCGGGGCGTCAATCAGTAGGGCACGGGCGATGGCGATGCGTTGCTCCTGACCACCGGAAAGTCCCTGATCGGAGCCGTAGATGGTGTCAAACCCGTCGGGGAGCGCTTCAATCACGTCCAGGATATGGGCGCTGCGCGCGGTCTCGCGGACTTCTTCATAGCTGGCACCGGGCTTGCCCAGAGCGATGTTATCGCGCAGTGAAATGCGCAGCAGTTGCGGGTCCTGCAGCACGAAGGCAACGTGCTTGTATAGCTTGTTCGAAGGGATGTCTTTTAAGTCAACACCACCCAAGGTAATGCGGCCGGAATCGGGATCGTTGAACCGGGCCAGCAGGGTTGCCAGCGTGGATTTACCCGAGCCGGAAGGGCCGACCAACGCGGTAACAGTACCTTCCTTCAGTTCGAAACTGGCGTGGTCCACGGCCAGCACATCCCCGTAGGAGAAGGACACGTCCTCATAGGCCACATCCGAGCCTGCAATCACAGGCCCACTAGCATTCTCGTCAGCAGCACCATCGACCTGTGCATCTCCCCCAGCTCGCGTCTCCAGAATCGGAATGTCCAGCGCTTGCGTCACGCGGAGCGCGGCAGCACCTGCGGTTTGGTAGGTCCACGCAGTGTTACCCAATACTTCAATGGAGTAGGGCAGCATCAGGGCGATCAGTGAGGTGGTCAGCACGTCGGCAGGTTCCACCCACCCGGCATGCGCCATGGCCGCTCCCCCACCCAGGTTGATGGCCAGCAGCAGCGGAATGGTCACGGTAGCGTTGGCAAAAGCATTACTGCGCAGTAGCGGGATGGTCCAGTCGAGGTAGAAGGCGGAGAATTCATCAGCTGCGTCTTGGTAGCGTTTGTGTGCCCGCCCGACGGTACCGAAGGCTTTGACCACGGTAATGCCGGTGACAAATTCCACCATGGTGGCGGATACCTGGGCGAGTTTGTTGTCTACTTGCACGGTTTTATCGCCCATGCCGCGCATCATTATGGCCATGATGAGCCCGTAGATGGGCAATGTTGCTATAGTCAGCAACCCGAGCCGCCAGTCGATCACAAAAGCATAGACGGCTAGGGCAACCGGAGTGACCATTGCCTGCGTCACATCCACAGGCTGGTGGGCCACCAAAGCATGCACCATGGAGATGTCGTCTTGCAGCGCTTTACGCACCTTTCCCGCATTGGTAGAGGTGAACCAGCCAAGCGGCGCACTGGCTACACGTGCGATAGTGCGTTCACGCACGAGTGCCGCGAATTTCGCATCTGCAAAATGCGTCACGCCCAAAGCAATGCCGATGCACGCGAGCCGCGCACCAAATGTGCCGATCAGAATGTTCACAATGGTGGTGACGCGCACCGTGTCCACCTCCGTGCCGGTGGAGTATGCCTCATAAAACACCGCACCGAGTTTGACCAGTGCAATGTAGGGGGCGATGGCGAGCACACCGCCCAGAGCCGCGAGTATTCGCGCCACAAGCAGACGCACCGAGATGGGTTTGAGTAGTTCTTTCAGCGCAACCCTTCCGGCTTCACGCTCAGTCATGGGTTTACTGGTGTTGCTCGTCATGGCTGTTACTCCTTTCCTGCAAGAGGGTTAAGGCGGACGATGCGGTCCGCGCAGTGGTTAAGGAATTCATGGTCGTGGCTGATCACGATCACCACAACACCACGTGCGGCCAGCTTTTTTAGTTGTTCGGAAATGTCCACGAGGTGCCGGTAGTCCACACCGGACGTGGGTTCGTCGAGAATGAGCACGTGGGTATTCATGCTGAGAGCTGTGGCGATCACCAGCCGCTGCTTCTGCCCGCCGGACAGCGACATCGGGTGTCTGTCCGCCAGTTTCCCCAGCCCCAGCTGTTCCAGGTGCTGGGCGTCGGCTTCTTGCGCCACGGTTTCCGCAAATAGTTGGCGGTGCACATCCTGCATCACTAGGAAGGCTGTGCCCTTCTTCATCGGCTCGCTTATCGACGCCCCATCTTCCGCAGCACGCACCAAGCGTATGCCGTTTTTCGGTGTCCCTCTATCCATTTTTTGCAGGCCGCAGAGCACCCGAGCCAGCGTGGTTTTGCCCGCACCGTTGGGGCCAACGAGGCCGGTGACCTGGCCTGCGGGAAACACAACACCGGATATATCTAGGACACGTTTGCCCTGGAATGACACCACCGCCGAATCAATGTGCAGCCCTGGAACATCGCCGGTTTCTTGTTCGGGGACGGTGAGTTCCGGCGCACTCAAGCAGCGAAGCCCCAGGTCGCGGCGGCGAGCGTCATTAAGTTGGAAGAATTCTTCACCAGTGAATTCCTGGGCTATCCTGCCGTCCTCCACGAGGATCACGCGGTCCACAATGCCGGCGAGGAAATACACGCGATGCTCCGCTATCACCAGGGTTTTGCCTTGTTCCTTGAGCCTGCGCAGCAGGGCAGTGAAGTCCTCAATGGACTCGGGGTCAAGGTTGGAGGTGGGTTCATCAAACAGCAGGATGGGGGTGTCCTGTGCGTAGGCTTGCGCGCAGGCGACTTTCTGCAGCTGCCCACCAGACAGGCCCCACAGGTTCAGGCCCGCCAGGTCGCTGATGCCCACGTACTCCAGCGCTTCTGCGCTACGAGCGCGGATCGTATCTGGAGGTAGCTGGTAGTTTTCCCCGGCGAAGGCGAGCTCGCTATCCACATCGGTGGTAAAGAACTGTGTGCGGGGGTTTTGAAACACAGTGGCGGTGAGGGTCCCCATCTGGTGTACCTCAGTCTCCGCGACGTTGTGCCCGTCCACGGTAACGGTACCGGTACTCTCCACCGTGTGGAAGTGCGGGATCAGGCCGTTGATCAGCCGCAACACGCTGGATTTTCCGCTTCCGCTGGCACCGCAGATGAGGGTGACGGTGCCGGGTTCAATGTCCAGGCTGATCCCGTGCAACACCGATTCCTCCGAACCGCTGTATTGCACAGAAACATCGCCAATGTGGATGCTCACAACAATGCACCTCCCCAGAACGCGTACACGGTGATGGCCGCGACAACGGCGATAGTCAGGGCGTCGACAAGCGAGAACCGCAGGCGAACAACGGAGGTGGGGGTGCCCGGCGCGCCGAGTCCGCGGATGAGCGCGGCGGCGGCGAGGTCGTCGGCAATGCGGGCGGAGGCGGACAGCACGGGAACGATGAGTTTTTCGGCGGTGTGGACGGGATGCAACCACAGCGCCGAGCCGCTGAATCCGCGCAGGGCCAGGGCCTCAAGGACACCACGGAATTCCTGGAAGGCGACGGGGATGAAGCGGAACACCACGGCGAGGGGAATGATGAAGGCGCGTGGGGCGTGGAGCTGCCGGAACGCGGTGATGAGTTCGCTGACGGTGGTGCTGGTGATCATCCAATAGGCCAGTGCGATGCAGGTGCCGATGCGCGCCAGCCAATACCCCACCAACGCGCTAGTGGCGATGATCCAGCCGGTGACCGAATTATGCGGCAGCAGGGGCGCGGTGTACAGCACTGCGGCGATGGCAATTCCGGTGGCGTAGGTGGCGACGGCTCGGAGGGAGGCGTCGATAAGCAGCAACATGGTTGCTAAGGCCACGATGATCCACAGAACCTTGCTGGGAAAGGCACCCATCGCCAGCATGTTGCACACGGTAATGGTGAGCAGTTTGGTGCGGGGGTCTAGGCCGCTTCTACCTGTGAGTCTGTGCGCTGGAACGCGAGATGGGACGTGGTTCATTAAACGACGCCTGCTCGCTGGAAGTGTTTTTTCAGCATGGTCATGCCGATATTGGCGGCAACAAAGGAGATGATGAAGGTAAGGACCATCCAACATATCAACACGGTGGGGGTGAGTAGTTGCTGCATGGCCTCGGCGTACTCGGCACTCATAGAGTCCCGGACGTGGGCGAAGTAGGCATCTGAGTTGTAGAAGATGGGCGCGATGGGCGCGATGCTCCACAGGTTTAGTACGGCATAGGCGAGGCAGTTGGTGATGCGCCTTCGGTAGTGTCCACTGTTGGCGATGAGGTCGGCGAGGAAGCCCATTGCCAGGCCGAGGATGCTGACGTACCAGGTGTGTCCGGTGGCCATCATGAGGAAACCGACAATGGTACCTGTGATGGTGAGCGCGCCAAAGTAGGGAGTTTTGGCGATGTAGAGCATCACGACGACACCGTTGCAGACCACTCCGATCAAGGCGCCGACAATGATCATGAGGGGAGAGATAATTCCCAGCATCCCACTGCCGAAGGTGATGACAAAGTACAGAGCGGTGAAAACGCCCGCGTATACAAGATACCGCGGATTAGTGATGCTCTGAGCTGAGGTTTTGCGCATTTCTGGTTGCATTGTGGATTGCATTGTTGGTTGTGTCATTGCGATTCCTTAGTGGTGCTTGCAGTGATGCTTACCCAACCCCCATCACAATAAATAAGGGTTGCCTTAGTTAATAATGAATTTCATTCATTATTTAACGCCGCCACCCCCTGCCAAGCAAGCACTTTTTCCAAATAGGCACCCCCAAACAGGTAGAATCACCGGCGTGAGCCCCACGCAGAAACCAACATTTAGCCACGCCAACCCCACCACACCGCCCAAGGCCGAACGCGAGGCAGGACGTGATACCAGGCGTGACGCTGGGCGCGATGCTGGACGCAGGGCGGAACGCGAGGAACAGCGCCGCGCTGAACTCGCCGCCGCCCCCTATGTCGCCGCAACGGTACTGTCCACCGGCATTCACCCCGCTACTTCCCGCATGGTGGGCCTGCACATGGCTACCTACTCCCCCGACGGCGACGTTGTGGACACCTACTTCTGCGTGTTCAACCCCGGCGACAACCCCGGTCCCCGGCACCTACACTCCCTCACGCCGGAAGACATTGAGCAGGGCGTGGGTTTTGAAACGCAACTGCGCCAGATCTGCGCGTTTATCGACGGCCGCACCCTCATCGTGCACAACTCCACCCGCGACTGGGGTTTCATCGTCGCGGAATCCAGGCGCGCCGTGCGCGTCCTCAACTCTAAAGGCCCACGCAGCCGGGGACAACGGCGCGGCCAGCGGGGACGGCGACGCCGCATAGGGCACATCCCCCGACCTGAGATGGTGGTGGACACCTTGGAGAGTGCGCGGCGTCGTCAGGCAAACCTGCCGGACACACGCCTACGGGCCGTGGCACGGGCACTCGGCATGCGCGCCCCCTCCCCCAAGGCATCCGTGGCGCGCGCGGCCATCCCGGCCGAGCAGCTGGCGCGGGAAAACACGCTGCTGCTCGGACGCATGTTTTTCAACCGCCTGAGAGACAGTGACGTGGTTCAGGCAAGCCCGAATGACCTGCGTGGGGATCGTTTTGGCCTGCAGCGCAGTCGCCTGCGTCTCGACGCTGCGACCGCCACCCGCCGCTACACCAATCCCGGCATGCACCAACCCGGAAAGGAACTGGTGCAGGGGATGGAGGTGGTGATCACCCCCGACATCACCGTTGACCCCGACGAGATAATCGCGGCGGCGATGGATGCAGGACTCGCCTACTCTGAACAGCTCACCCGGGAAACCAGCCTGGTGGTGTGCAACCAGGAGGGGGAACTACGCGGAAAGGCCATGCACGCGCGCCGCAAAGGCATTCCTTTGGTGTCCGATACTGAATTTATGCAGCTCACCCAAAATGTTCGTGCAGGTACCGCCGAATAAGTGCTGGATTCACTAGTATTTAGGGAATGAGCTTGAACCTTCCTGCGCCTCTGCAGCGGCTGCGCACTACCGTAGCCACCACAGCGGCGACATTGGCCACCAAGGCGTCGCAAATGACTGGTCGGGGGGCCGGTGGCATGATCGGCGGCCTCATCGCGGGGGCCATTGACCCGAACATCATGGCCAACCTCGGTGGCGGACGCCCCGTGGCCCTGATCACCGGCACCAACGGAAAATCCACCACCACACGCATGCTGGCCGCAGCGCTGCGCACACAGTACGCCGTGGCCACCAACGAAGGTGGCGACAACATGGACGCCGGCATCATTTCCGCACTCATGGCGGGTCGCGGGGCGTCGCATGTGGTGCTGGAATGCGACGAACTGCACGTCCCCGCAGTTGCCGACCGCCTGAACCCTTCCTGCCTGGTGCTGTTGAACCTCACCCGCGACCAGCTTGACCGCGTGGGTGAAATTAACACCATCGAGCGGCGTCTGCGGGCCTGCGTGGAAGCACACCCAGAAATGACCGTGATCGCCAACTGCGACGACGTCCTGGTCACCTCCGTTGCCTACGACGCACCCAACGTCATCTGGGTCTCCGCAGGTGCAGGCTGGGTTGGCGACTCCGTCAGCTGCCCCCGCACCGGCGGGCACATCGTCCGCGACGGCGACGACTGGCACGCCCTCACCCCGCTTGCCGACGGCCGCACATTCCGCCGCCCCACACCCACCTGGAGCATCAGCGAATCAGGCATTGCAGTACCTTCTGAGGTTTCGGCGGAGGTTGTGCCTTTGTCGTTGACCCTGCCCGGCAACGCTAACCGTGGCAACGCCACAGAAGCCCTCGCCGCTGCCATTGAAGTGTTTAGGATCCCCCTTGATGGTGCAGTGCAGGCAGTCCAAGCCGTCTCCAACGTAGCCGGACGCTACTCCACCATTACTTTCGAACAATGGGAAGTGCACATGCTCCTAGCCAAGAACCCCGCAGGGTGGCAAGAAGCACTCTCCATGGTGGACCGCACCGCCGACGGCATCGTGATCAGCGTCAACGGGCAAGTCGCCGACGGTGAAGACCTCTCCTGGCTCTGGGACGTCTCCTTCGAAGCATTCGAAAACACCCACATTGTCGCAGCCGGAGAACGTGGTACCGACCTCGCCGTCCGACTCATCTACGCCGATGTGCCCCACACGCACGTACCCAGCACCGTGGCGGCCATCCGCAGTTGCCCACCCGGACACGTCGAAGTACTCGCCAATTACACCGCATTCCGCGACCTGAAAAAAGCCCTGGAGAAAATAACAGAGGTGCGCAAATGAGCGAACTAACCATCGGACTCATCCTCCCCGACGTCCTAGGCACCTACGGCGACAACGGCAACGCCCTTGTTCTGCGGGGACGCGCCCGCAAGCGCGGCATTGACACGGAGGTCGTGACCATCAAACTTGGCGAACCCGTGCCCACCAACCTGGACCTCTACTGCGTCGGCGGTGGCGAAGACACCGCACAAATCCTCGCAGCAAAACACCTCACCGAACACCGGGGACTCATCGAAGCCGCCAACCTCGGGCGACCCATCTTCGCCATATGCGCCGGACTGCAAGTCCTTGGCGAATCCTTCCGCGCCGACGGGCGCATCGTCGACGGCGTTGGACTCATCGACGCCACCACCAGCTCCCTTGGGAAACGCACCATCGGCGAACTCATCTCCACCCCAGCCGGAATCCCGGAACTCACCGACACACTCACCGGCTTTGAAAACCACATGGGTGCCACCATCCTTGGTCCCGACGCCGCCCCACTCGGGCGCGTGATCCGGGGTGTAGGAAACTGCGATGCCCACGGCGCAACCGCTGACGGTTCCGCTGAAGCTGACGGGCAAGTAGGCGCCGAAGGCGTAGTACAAGGCAGCATCATAGCCACCTACATGCACGGACCAGCGCTCGCCCGCAACCCTCAGCTTGCCGACCTGCTGCTTGCTCGTGCGATGGGTGTTGAACTGTCCTCCCTGGAGCCGCTGGATATTCCCGAGGTTGAGCAGCTAAGGAAGGAGAGATTGAGGTAGGTTTTTGGGAGGTTCTGGGGGCTTATGCGGGCCTCGGTTGTGAACTGGGATCTTGGTAGAGCATTGGCCGTGACGGGAGACATGCGTCGAGCGACACGTTAGCAACGCCCACTAGCGGTTTTTCCGCGGCCGATACTTTTTGGTACGTAGTTCCACATATCCCGGCACATCACCGGCAATATAGCGTTGCCATACCTGCTGATACAGCTGGGCGATTGGCATAAGCAAAGGACTTCCAGGAAGCACCGGCCGAACTTTGAGATCCTGCCACAACAAATAATGCTTTGCTTTCCACTCCTCTGTCGGGCGATCCTTCTTTCTACCTTCAAGCCAGGCACCAGGTAGGAACCAACTGCGGCCCGCACGCGCACGATGACCTTCCACAATCAACCCACGGTCTGCCAGCTCGGCAACTGCTGCCCGGAGAGTGGCCGCATCCCAGTTGTTCCACCTACGAACATCTGCGTCAGTTGGGTACATCAAACCCAACATCTGCAGGTAATAGCGCGCAGCATCATGACTGACATTCAACTGGGTGGCAACCTGGTCTACTACCTCAGGAGCGGAAACCGCAGGATCCCAGGGACATCCCGCGACGTCATGCACAATGCTCAGATCCGCAATGTAGGCATCCAGGTGGCCGTCCATCAAAAGCCTGATTGCCTGAACATCAGGGCGCTTATCTCCAGTAAAACCGGGATCAGTGAAACTACTGCCAAAAGGAACAGCGGCAAGATACTCAGAATTTTTCAAGTTTTTCTCTGCGGATTCACGCAGCCACGAGAGTTTATGGGCAACAAATGGCCTTCCCGGATCGTTGAGCTCTAGGTTCTGCGCCAAATGCAAGTAGATCGCAAGAGAGTCCTTGTAGAAAGGTGGCCAACTTGAAGGGTCTAGTTCGGGACGATTAAAAATTATTTCGTACACTGGTCTGTACCACGGCGAATGTAACGTCACATGAGAATCCACAAGAACCTTGTAGTGCATATCAGCGGTGATATGCATACCGGGTTCTCCTAATATTTCTTGCCAATAAGAAATAATGGCTGCAGTATCCGGCCCCTGCTGGATATAAGATACTGGATCGGTTTGCGGTACAGCGTGAGCCAGTAACTGAAGGAAACCGGTAAACTGCTGATCATCGTTGTTATTTTTAGAAAAATGATCAAGGCATTCATCTGCCAAGAAATGTAGGTAAAGTCTTGTAATTGCTCTCTCTACGGTTGTAAATCCATAGCTACTTGGAAAATCAAAATCATCATGATGTTTCATACCGCCAAATACATAGCAGACAGTAGCGGGAATCAGGCCGGTTCCCCGAGAGATTTCCTTTATTACATCTTCATTAAGGGTTCTACTGCTCGTTTCACTGATCGCATCGAGACAGGCAAGGAAATCCTCGGCATTCATGCTGACATCTTGATTGTACTTAACTGTATATTCGCCAACTTTTTCCCGACCATCAGGAGTGAGAATAATGCGAGATATACTACATTTATTTCCATTCCAGTCATATTCAGAATCAAGCACAAGACACCCCTCAACGACAGAACCGTGAGGAAGAATATCTGCCACATATTCAACTGACTCATAGGTACCAATATCAATGGAAGCTCGGCGCCAACCACATCCAAAGATACCAAGTTTAGTTGCTGTACGGAAAAAATCTACTAGGTCGGTAAAAGCATTATCTTTTTTATAGAGTTGAGGAAGCAAGGGAGAGCCCAGCATGCCAATGATGAAACGTTCATTATGCATGAGTTTGACCCATTCAGAGTCAAACTCATCGGAAGAAAGAGCGGAAAAGTTATCGGGATCGACAATGAACGATGCGATGATTTGAGCATCACGCGATGCTAAATGTAGATAATCATAGGATCGTTTATCTAAGTATAGATATAGTAAGTTTGCAGCTGGTTCACTGATGCAAATATCAGGGACGACAGCGCTTTGAGTTAACTGCTTGACAAGTTCTTGAAATTTCGCAACTTGTACGCGGATAGTGCGTTGCGTGGCTACAAGTTCGTTTAGTAATATCTCATCGCCACTTCTTAATTGATGAGAAAAAATGGAATATACTTCGTTATCAGTTACTGCGTCGAACACTTGCCGTGCTTGGTCATGGGTATAGATTCGCATGAGCTTACTTGCATGTTCATCACGATAGTGGAACTGATGAAATGCAGCAAAAGGCAAATTTTGAAATGGGGAATCTTTATCTTGTAATGTGATTTTCACTTCTGTTTCAGTATCTTTCCAGGGGGAACTACTATTACATACAAGCCATATACCACCACCAGGTTTAGGAATGGCACCCTGGAAATTACTATCACACTTGTAGTTACCATGCGGCGAGACAATATAATAGTCATCATTATATTCATATTGAATGTAAACATGGTTCCCCTGCACAGCGCCAAGCAGGCTATGCTTAGTCGTTGGAAAGGCTGGAATAATGGTTGATAATCCAGTCATGATCTTGGATTCTTCCGGGATTTCTGAAATATCTACCCCATAGGAAAACGCACCTATTTTTTCTAGTGCTTCCCTAGCAGTTCCCTCCCATTTTTTATAATCAGTTCCATCCCATAGCACCAGTTCATCTTCGTTATAAGCTGATGCAAAAATGGGTAAATTTTCTTTATTTATAGCTATAACGTTCCCGAAATTGCATAACCCTAACTTCAACTCCGTCGGCCGCAGTAGACCAAAAGCTGTTAAACGTGTTCCATCGGAAAGAGGCAGGCTGACACCCTCAGAACCCCACCTATGTTCGTCTACTGAATAAGTTTGCAAATCACCCAGCCACATAAGGCGACCATCTGACTGGTTATGCGGCGTAAGATAAACTTGAACTTTATCACCAACGGTTAAAACCGAATGAATGTTTTCATAGCGCGCAGGAAGTTCTCCACTGGCTAGTGTGGCATCACCATCCACCACCTCTACATATGCCCCAGAGACTACCGCCACAGCAGGGAAAGAATCGAAGACGTTAAAATCAGTTTTCTTAGATTTCGACCTAACTCGCGCAACCGCCTGCTCATAAGCAGGCCAGGTTAATTCCGCTATCGTTCCTGCATGTAGCGCGGACACCAAGAGCTCATCAGCATTACGAGTAAAGAGTTTTTTCACTCGCTCACCATAGACATCATACACTTTTGGCACCGCCAGAAAAGACCAATCATCAATAATTTTATTATTATTGAAGATATCTTCCGTGCGACCTACTAGTTCATCTAATTTTTTACCTAGTATTATTCGCGCACCCTCATGGGAAAGGAAAACATCAAGATATTTCTTGACCTCGAAATCGAAAATTCCTTCAACAAAACATGAAGAAATATCTTGATGGCGTGCCGCATGTAGTAGAGGTCGACGATTTTCAGCATGCTCATCCTCCAGCCAATAAGCCCAATCTACTTCCCCCATGGCAATGCCAAGACCTTTGACATCCCAGGAGACGTCATATTCACATAATATATCGATAACATTAAGCGGCATCCACATAAAATTCCTGCGTACACGCAACCCACGAAGCGCATCACCACAATAGGCAAGCTCCCCCTCAAGCACCGCACTGTAGTCGCTTATTTCATCATCATCACTGTAGGTATTAATAAATTCCACCAACCACTGCGCGTAGCGCGCACGATCAGTGTGCATAAACTCCAACAACCCCGCAGCATGCCACAACCGCAGAAAATGCAGCGGCTTTGTTTTCCGAGGTGTAACACCCCACAACACCTCAAGCGCCTTTGGATGCTGCTTCAACGCCTCAGCAAGCACCACAAACAACTTGGTCGGCGCCTTTGTAAGCACAGCAAGCCCCAGCAATCCGGCCACCAGTGCTTGATCAACCTCAGCCGAAGTCATCCCCGCGCGCTGGCCCAACTGCCGTAGCACCACAACCACGCCCGTTGACGGACACACCCCCGCCCGAGCCTGAGCATGCACCAACCCCAATGCATACGTAAACCCCTGCTTGGCATCACCGTCACGAGTTCCAACTGCACGGCATTCCGCCACCAGTTCCGCAGCACCAACAACACCAGCATGAGCAAACTCCACACACGCAGCCTGGTGCCGTTCTAGATCAATCGCCACTTTATGAGCACGCTCCACCGCCCTCGCTTTGCCGAAAAATTGTCGTGCGGCTTGTCGGTTCCCCACGGTGACGAAAATCCGGGCAACCTCCTCCAAAAACGTCGGGGCAAAATGCGGTGCAGAAGCTGCCAACTGCGCGGTCACAGCATTAATACGTGTTCTAGCCCGCCGAAGACTGGGGCGACGGCGAATCTGTTCCAGCTCGGCGACCAGATTCAAGGCATGGTGGGCATTGTCTGGGTCGGTCATAATTGGCCATGCAGGAAAACCAACAGCGTGTTGGGTGCTTGTCCCCACTGCCTGTTGTGTGTCGGCATGCAGGCCGAATAATCCCAGCATGGTGGTTTCGGCGGGAATAATGGGTTCAGAAACCAAGCGGACCACAGGCTGCGAGTGGGCTGGTCCGCTGAACGTCATTGCGATGAGGGGGTGTGTGCTTTCCATAAGGGTGTAGTAGGTGCGATACTATTGATTCCTTGGTTGAGGAAACCACACATCCACCCAGATAGCAAACAAGCAGCACTACGTGACCAGCGAAAGTTCCCCACGCGAGATCTCTAGGGCCAATCGTCCGGCTGGGGTCCCAGGGGCCTCTTCTTTTCCTGCAGCAACGGGAGACGTTAAGTACCGTCATAAACAATGAGACCACTGATACACCAGGCTTTTGTGAACGGTGTCCTATAGTGTTTGCTCATCAAACTGTCGTTTTCAGACACCAAAAGCGACAGTTTGATGAGCAAACATTATGACGGCACTACTACACCCAGCGACAAAACCTCCTACCGCATACGCTCTAAAATCTCCCGCTTGCGCTCCGCATAGAATTCCGGCGTTAAGCGGGGCTTGTCCTTCATGCGATCATGGAAAATAACTGCCTTATGTGGCGTCCTGTGGACGGCCCGCAGAGCAAAATCGTGATCAGATTCTGGGTGATATACCGGCACTCCGTTGCCATTTTTCTGCCATGCTTCTGGGTAGGCATCGTCAATGGGTTTACCGTCCCAGCGGTCCGGTAGGACACGAATGTTCGGCCGGTAGAAGCGCCGGAAGTACCAGCGAGTGAAAACCGTGTTGACCGGAAAATCGAGCGGAGCGTACCACTTGAACTGCGGCAATGTTGTTGGCCGCGAACGCCAGTCCTGTGCCAACGCTTCTATCTCTTCAACCATGGCACGTATTTTTCGGGGAACATGCTTTTCGTAGTGGAACATGAAGGAAAGCCAACTTGGGAATAGTAAAGAACCGTCAGATGCCGGACCGCGAACCCCACCATATCCAACCGGCCGAATTCCCCGACTCAATAGACGCTGCCCAACAATGCGTTGGCAGTTGATTGGATACAAGCCGTATGTGGCGATAACATAGGCAGCTTTCTCATAGCGCGCTAACGGCAGCCCATCGATAAAGTCGAGCAGCAACTGCGACGGACGCGCGTTATAGGTCGGCGTTAGCACAACAAAGAAACCGTACGGTGCTACATCATCGGCCGACAGCTTCTGCGTGACCTCCATCATCACTGGCTCAATCTCACTGCCCGATAGGGTCTCTGCAACCACTTCGGCCACCATCTTGGTGCTGCCAGAACCAGAAAAATATAGAATCGGTACTTTTTGCCCATGCCGGCAATCATATGACGTTTCTCAATCGCTACCCCCCTATAGTCTCAACCTCCCGCTCAACGCCCGGGAGAGGGTGAGTTCGTCCACGAATTCGAGGTCGCCGCCGAGGGGCATGCCGCTGGCCAGGCGGGAGACTATGAGGTCGGGGAAGTCGCGAAGCATGCGCGCTAAGTAGGAGGCGGTGGCTTCGCCTTCGGTGTTGGGGTCGGTAGCCAGGATGACTTCGCGCACCTCGGGAATGCCCCGACCTTCCACGTCGTCGAGAACACCGCCGACACGTTGAAGTAGGGCGGTGATGCTCAGGTCTTTGGGTCCAATGTTGGCCAGGGGATCGAGCGCCCCACCGAGCACGTGATACCGCCCGTTGTATTCACCGGTGCGTTCGATGACTTGGATGTCTTTGGGTTCTTCAACCACGCAAATAATGCCAGGGTCGCGCCCCGAATCGGCGCAGAAGCGGCAGATTTCTTCGCGGGAGATGTTGCTGCAGATGCGGCAGAAGGTGACGCCATGCTGCACGGCCCCGAGGGCGTCGATAAGCCTGTTGATGTCGGTGGTTTCGGCGGTGAGGAGGTGGAAGGCGATCCGTTGGGCGCTTTTTGGACCTACGCCTGGTAGCCGGGAAAGTTCGTCGATGAGGTCCTGGAGTGGTCCTTCAAACACTGTGGTGAGCGAGCCTTTTCTGTGTGAGACGTGGAAAAGCGGCCAGGTAAGTATGCATCTGCCCTGGCCGCACGTTGGGTGGAAGGTTTAGAACATTCCTTGGAAGCCCTGGGAGAGGGGGCCGATTTTTTCTTCGGCGAGGGCGGCGACTTTCTGGTGGGCATCGGCAAGTGCGCCGAGGATGAGGTCTTGGAGGGTATCTACGTCCTCGGGGTCAACGACTTTGGGGTCGATAACCAGGTCGGAGATTTGACCGTTGCCACCCATGGTGGCCTTGACCAGTCCATTTCCGGCTTCGCCGACCACGGAGGCTGCCATGATTTCTTGCTGGGCTTGGTCCAGCTGGGCTTTCATCTCCTGGGCTTGCGCCATGAGTGCGGCCATGTCGTTAGGCTCAGTCATTATGTACCTTTCGTGTTGTCAGTAGTAGTACGAGTCTAGTATTTTTTGCCGTCGCCGTGGGGCTGTTAGACGGGCTTGGCGCCGAGCTCTTGGCTCAGCAGGTCCATGGCTACGGTTTTTGCGTCTCGACGGTCGCGGTTTCCCGGCTCCTGCGCAGCTTCCCGCAGCATTTCCTCTTCCTCCGCATTCGTGTCCGCTGGCGGGGGCGGCGGTGCGGGAATACCCTCATCTGCGGGGTATCCGTAGGGGTCACCTGCTGGCGGGGGCGGCACGTCATCGTCGGGTTCGGGCGGCAGCGGCACTGACTCGTCCATCGGCGGTGGCGGTGGAGGCTCCGGCATGCCACCGTTTGCCTCCAGAGCAGCCCGCCCGCGCGCCGCCGCTTCTTCCCAGCGTTTCAGCTTCCGGGGTTCCTCTTTTGGCTGCGTATCGACGTCTTTCGGGGTTACCGCAGGCTGCGGGGCTTGAGGTGTCTCACCCTGAGACCCACCGAGAGCAGCGGGCTTTCCCCATCCGGTCGAGGCGGGTTTTTCTTCTTCTCCCGGCTTCTCCTCGCTCTTCTCAACGACCGGTGGGGTCCACGGTTTTTTTGGCGTCAGCTCCCCCGTGTTCTCCGCGCTAATTCCGGCTTCACTGGGGTTTGTCCCAATCACACAGGTGATCGGCACTTCAACTCCCACAACATCCTTCACCGCGTCCACGATGGCTTGGTTGTTGCGGGGATCGTTCAGTCGAGAGGCGAGGGCGCCAGTGTTGTGCCCGATGACTAAGGTGCCGTCGCGCATGCCCAGCACCCGGGCTTCGGTGAGCATAATCTCGGCAACCTTATTCGCGCTTCCAACCTTCGTGCGCACGGCTGTCCATTGCGAACGGACCTGCTCGGCAATAGACGCGGCAGGCTGCGCGGGTTCGGGTTGGGGTTCCGGTGCTGGTTCGGGTTCCGGCTCAGGCTGTTGCTCAACCACGGGTTCGGGAGCCGGCACAGGTTCGGGTTCTGGGGCCTGGACTTGTGCCACTTCGGGTTCGGGTTCTGGAGCAGCAGATGCCTGCGCTGCAGCCTCGGCTGCTTCCCGTGCAAGACGCTGGGATTTCCGCTCGTAGACCCGACCACTTGGCGAGGGCGCGGGCGCAGGCGCAGGCGGCGTTGGCGCTGGTGCCGCAGCAGAGGCAACAGGCGCAGCCTGAACCACTCCCCCACCAGACGCAGAGATGATGAGCTTCGCCGCCAGGATTTCCAGAAGCAGCCTGGGCGCGGTGGCGTTGCGCATTTCGTCCACATTGCTGTTGATGGTGGAGGCGATGGCAGCCAGAGCCGCTGGTTGGAAGGACGCGGCCTGCCGCTGTAGCGTCTCAATGCGGTCTTGCGGGGCGTCCACCAGGCCGTTGTCCACCGCATCGGGCACAGCCTGCAACACCATGAGGTCACGGAAGTGGTCTAGTAAGTCAGCAGTAAAACGCCTGGGTTCCAAACCTGCGGCGATGGCGTGATCTACCGCGAGGAACATACCTGCGCTGTCGCTGGTGGCCAGGGCGTCCACGGCGGCGTCGATAAGCGTGGAACTGGTGATGCCTAACAGCCGGGAGGCAAGATCGTACGTCAACCCCTCTGGACCAGTGCCCGCGAGCAGCTGGTCCAGGACGGAGAGTGAATCACGGGGCGATCCACCCCCGGCGCGAATGATCAGCGGGTAGACGGAATCCTCTACCTGCACGCTTTCCGCCTGGCAGGTGCGTTCCAGCAGCATGCGCATGTCCGGCGGGGCGAGCAGCCGGAACGGGTAGTTGTGCGTGCGGGAGCGGATTGTGCCGATGACTTTTTCTGGCTCGGTGGTGGCGAAAATGAAGATCAGGTGCTCTGGGGGCTCCTCCACAATCTTCAGCAGGGCGTTGAAGCCCTGGGTGGTGATCATGTGGGCTTCGTCGATAATGAAGATGCGGTAGCGGGATTCCGCCGGGGCGTATGTGGCGCGATCGCGCAGGTCACGCATATCGTCCACGCCGTTGTGGCTGGCGGCATCCAACTCCACCACGTCCAGGTTGCCCGCCCCCCCGGGTGCCAGCGACACACACGAGTTACACACCCCACAGGGGGTGGACGTTGGCCCTTGCACGCAGTTGAGGGACCGCGCCAAAATACGAGCCGACGATGTTTTACCGCACCCCCGCGGGCCAGTAAATAAGTAAGCATGATTGATACGTCCGCTATCAAGAGCGACGGACAACGGCCTGGTCACATGATCCTGGCCGATCACCTCCGCGAAAGAGGCTGGACGATACTTACGATAAAGAGCCACGATGTAGAGCCTACCGCCCAGGCCAGACACGGGGACACCCGCGCCTGGTTACAGGGTTACAGGCGATTGCGGTACGCCACGGTAATCAGCAGACCCACGGCGACGACCAGCAACAGCAGTGCCAAAACGATAACCACCCAGCCCACGCGCAGCGCATCAAGCACGGCGGAGGATGAGGTGGCGCGCACCGCAGACACGTCCATATGGGCGGACGTGCCTGCATTGCCTGCGATCTTTCGCGCGGTTCCCCCGTCCCGGTTGAGGACTTCTGCCTGGGCGATGCTGGGCTGCTCGTGACCGGAATCCCCTTGGGAAAGTTCGCCGGGCTGGGATGAGCCGGAGAAGCCATTCGCGCTGGGCACGACCGGGTTGTCGGGGGCTGCTGATTGCGCTGCCCCCGACATGCCAGCCCCAGACGGCGTGGACGATCCAGTAGGTAGGATCCCCAGTCCTGAGGCTACGAGCGGGGCGATGACGGATCCGAGGAATGGAATGCCGGTGAGCAATGTCCAGGCAGGTGTGACGTCGCTTCGCATGTGCACCTGGTTCACTACCTCAATGTGGGTTTTTTCTGCACTGAGTGTCACGCCGGAAATGATGTCGTTTCCGATGCGGAAAAAGGGCGGTGCCCAGGCGTACTCCCACGAGTCTTGGGGCTGTTGTTCTTTGAAGTCAATGCGAGTGCCCAGCGGAAACTGGATGATGTGCCCGGGGTGGGCGGCGTCGTCAAGCGTGGCGGCGTTGTCTTTGCCCACCATCATGGTGAAGGCGCCGCCGGTTTTGTCGGCGCGGATGGTCCCCGGGGCGGACCAGTCAGCGTAGTCGCTGGTGGTGGTGCCGTTGGGAAGGGTGTAGGTGCCGTTGATAATGAAGCGCGCGCCTGCGGGCATCTTGTCGGCTGCCCCGCCTTGAACCAGGTTGGTGATGGAGAACGTACCGAAGCCTGGCGTGGTCTCCTCGCTGGTGATGGTGCCGCTGATGTCGTAGTTTGTCGCCGTGGAGTTAAGCCCCGCGATGGCGGTGGTGACGTGGAGGCCAGCACCCCGATCGAAGTAGGGTTTCGCGGGGCTGATGGGGATGGTGTGGAAGCGTACCTCGTAGGTGGCGTCGGGGGCGAAGGGGCCGTTGATAGTAACGTTCGCGCTGGTCCCGGCAGCATCGGTGAATTCGTAGCTGACGCTGTAGCCATCTGCTGCGACTGCTGCGGAGGCCAGAAGAGTGGCGGAGTCCGCTTCCCCGGCACCCTCGGCCTTTCCAGCCTCGACGCGGTGGAGTTCCCAATAGGGCTGTTCATCGACGAGTACCTGCCCGTCGTCGGCGGTCACCGCAAAGTTAAGCTGCGTGGGGGTGCCGGTAAAAGCAAGGTTGGGAACGTTTGCGGCGAGCGCGGTGGTGTTGAAGCGGGCCGCCCAGGTGGCGTAAGTGCCGTCGAGCTTGCGGGTGTTGGTTCGGGTGGACCAGGCATCGCCCGCACGAGGCTCGCTCGCTTGGTTGTTGGCGGTTTGTGCGTGGGCGACGGCGGTTCCTGTGACGGTCGCGACAGCCCCAACGGTGATGGACAACACGACACACAGCACTGTCAGCAGCGCAACCATCCTGGCGCGGGTTGTGTTGGTGTGTTCAGAGCTGAGGATCATTGGTTTTTCCTAAACAGTGAATCCACGTGACATCCGTTTTCTAAAAATTAGTTGAAATATAAACTAAAATTAATAAGCGTTTTTCACAGGATACACTAATAATACCAATGCACAAATCGAGCTGTCCAGGCCACTTGCGGCCACGCAGCCCTTTTTCAATAAAGAATTCTCAGGTTGACCCCCATCCAGGGCCGATAACGCGATAAGTACCAGGTTATCGGCCCAAATCGAGAATATTGACTCCCTCGTTCACCATCGCTTCCTGAAGCTCATCAACACCATAGGTGGTGGCGTACTCATATTCATCGTCGGTGAGCATCACAAGCTGCAGCATCGTGGTGATGCGGTCATCCTCACGCATCCGGGGCACCCCATCCGACCACACATACGGAGCAACCAGCAACCCATGCCGAACCTCAATCCCCGGCATCTCCGCCAGCCCACCAAATACCCCCACCGCAGGCAGCAATTGGCCCGGCTGAGCAGGCACAATACCAGTCTGAATGGTGTTGCTCTCCGCCAAAAACGACGCCGCAGCCACCACCGCGCGTTCCACAACCTCAGGCTCAGCAGATGCCACGCAGAAAATCTCGCTGCGCACCTCCACCTGCTTTTCGACGCCCCTGTCCTCGAACGCCTCTTCCGAACTCACCAAACCAGTGTCCACCCGGCCGAAATCCGCAGTACAGGCCAACGCCTCAGTGGTGTCCTCGGAACTCAGATCAATGCTGGCAATATGCAGGCCGTTAATCCGGGAGAATTTCAAATCTCCCGGAAAAAGACCATCCAGCCAATATGCTGTTTCCTGCAAATTCACGGTTAATCCGCAAACTTTTCTGCCGCAGCCAACAACACGCACGTAGCCACACCATCCATGGCTACCTCCACTTCCTCCACCGGCGGAAGCGACGGCGCGAGGCGGATATTGCGGTCATTCGGATCTTTGTGCAGCGGGAAGGACGAGCCAGCTCCCGTCAGAGCAATGCCCGCTTCCTTGGCCAGCTCCACCACGCGAGACGCGGTGCCGTCCACAACATCCAGGGAAATGAAGTAGCCGCCCTCGGGTTTGGTCCAGCTAGCCACTCCGTACTCCCCCAGGCGTTTTTCAAGAATCTGCAGCACACGTTCAAACTTCGGGGCCAGCGAGCCAGCATGCTTGCGCATGAGAATACGCACGCCCTCGGCATCCTTGAAGTACTGCGCGTGGGCCAGCTGATTCAGTTTGTTCGGGCCGATACCACGCACATTCGCATGAGAGGCATACCATGCCAGGTTCTCTGGTGACGAGGCAAAGAAACTCACGCCGGAACCCGCAAAGGTGATCTTAGAGGTGGAGGTCATGAACCAGAAACGGTTCGGGTGGCCTGCTTCCTTGGCAAACTCAATAACGTTATGCACTACCGGGAACTCATCCGTGAAGGTGTGCACCGCGTAAGCGTTATCCCACACGATGCGGAAATCAGGAGCTGCGGTCTCCATCTCTGCAAGCTCGCGGCACACCTTCTCGGAGAAGGTCACGCCTGTCGGGTTACCGAAAATCGGCACCGTCCACATGCCCTTCACTGCAGGATCCTTCACCAGATCACGGACCACATCCATGTCGGGGCCGTCGTCAAGCATGGGAACCGGCAGCATCTCAAAACCGAAATGTTCGGTGATGGTGAAGTGCCTGTCGTAGCCCGGTACCGGGCACAGCCACTTCACTACCGGCTCATCCTTCCAAGGACGGGGGGAATCATTAGTCCCCCAAATGTAGGAGGCCATGATCAGGTCAAACATAATGTTCAAGCTCGACGCATCCCCCGCATACACCTGATCAACAGGAATGCCCAGCAACTCCGCATAAATCTCGCGGATATCCTTAACACCAGCCAAACCACCATAGTTACGGCAATCCGTGCCATCCGCAGACTGGAAATTACCGGATCCGGGCAGGCCAAGCAGCTCGTCGGAAAAATCCAGCTGCTCGGAAGACGGCTTCCCCCTAGTCAAATCCAAAGCAAGATTGCGGGCTTTCAAATCCTCATACGCCTGTGAAATATCCTCAGCAAACTGGGCCAACTCCTGGGCCTCAAAATCCTGCAACGCCATATCAGGCCACCCTCCACGGTGCGAAAAAACTGCAACTATGGTGGCCAAACAAAAAGGTGGCCACCGGCCCCCACTTTAGACGCAAAACCTCAAAAGATGTTGAGTTTTTAGAAAGAATTAAGGGACCCCGCGCACCTGCCAGAGCTCGCTGACCCTTGCTGCATTCCTGCCCTGGGGGAGTTCACAAGATAAACACCACACGGAGTCCTAGCAACAACCCTAGCCTCACACCGCACCACGCGCCAAAACACCACTCCCACCAGCAATTTGCCAACGGGAGTGCGGAAAGTGTACAGTCTTTCAAGGAACAGCGCCCTTTGGTGACATGTTCTTGATGGAGGATTCGACTAGCGGCCTATGTCGCACGCCTGGAACGCGTGTTGGGAGCAATCCCTCAGGGGTTCAAATCCCCTATCCTCCGCAGTAAGGACCCCAGCCAAATATGGCTGGGGTCCTTTTGTTGTGCGTCGGGATACGGCGCTAGCGCAAACGCTTGCATAAAAGTTTGCCTATGCTCAAGCTCAAAAATGGCCGATTTTCACGCTCGACCATAAGCAAACTTCGCAGCCCCCTACCCCCACACATAATCCTCCCCGCTCAGCGCGGCCGGATCGAACACCTCTAGCAATTCCGCCGCAGAACTCACCTGCCCGAAACCCAAAGACGCAGCAAGCCGGGAGACAACCTCCCCTGGCGTGGCGTCGTGAAGCATTTCGCGGAGTGTAACGGCACCGTCGCGTTTGGCCAGCCTGCGCCCCGTGGGGCCGAGCACCAGCGGCACATGCACATAATCCGGAGCCTCAATACCCAGAAGGCCCGCGAGATACGCCTGCCGGGGCGCGGAGGAAAGCAGGTCCCTGCCACGAACCACCTGGTCAACGCCCTGAAATGCATCGTCGACCACCACGGCCAGGTTGTACGCCCAATCCGGAGCCTGCCCGCCGCGGCGAAGCACCATGTCATCCACGTCGCCGGTGTAGTCACCCGCGAAAAAATCGTGCACGGTCCACTGCGTCACGTCGGCACGAAGTCGTAGCGCGGGCACGCGCCCCGCAGCGGCGAGGTTAGCGCGGCGCTGGGCACGGGTGGCGTCGTCAAGCGAGCGGCAGGTTCCTGGGTAGGAGCCAGGCACGGCGTGCGGGGCGCGGGCGGCTTCCTGAATTTCGCGCCGGGAGCAGTAGCATTCGTACACCAGTCCGCGTTGCTCAAGGTGTCTGAGGGTGTTGGCGTAGGCATCGAAGCGGTCGTGTTGGTACAGCACCTCGCCGTCCCAATCAATGCCCAGCGCCGCAAGGTCCGCCAGCTGACGTTCGGCGCTTGTAGCCGAGGAGCGCTGCGTATCAATGTCATCCACCCGCATCCGAAAATCGCGGCCAGTGCTGCGCGCCCACAACCAGGCCAGCAAGGCGGTGCGAAGGTTTCCATAATGCAGGTCACCACTTGGCGACGGCGCGTAACGTCCAGCTCCAGACATGCCCACCATGGTACAACGCAGGGTCAAGAAAACCCCGCTCAACAGGAATGTCGAGCGGGGCGAGCGAGCGTTGTTACCGTAAATCTGGTGTTAAGGAACTATCCCTTACGGGGTCCTTGCTTGACCGGTGCCTGTGCCGGAACCTGCGCGTTGTTGCTGGGCTGGAAGTGCTTCAGCACGTGCGGAGGAAGGAACATCAGCAGCGGGGCAATACCCAGGAGCAGCCACCACGGGGAGACGGAGCTACCCGAGATGCTGGATCCACGGGAGCTACCAGTGGCGGAACCAGCACCGGAGGAACCGTTACCAGAGGAACCATTGTTGTTGTCCGGCTTATTCGGGTCCGTCGGATCGGTCGGGTTGATTGGGTTGACCGGATCGGTGGGGTTGTCCGGATTGGTGGGATCATTCTGATCCGGGTTCGGCAGCGGGCTGACGTCGATGCGTGCGACTTCGTTGGTCAGCTCCACGGAAGCGTGCTTCAGCTCTTCCACCGTGAAGGTATCGGCGCTCTTGCCGTTAACGGTGAACTCAGGGTCACGCCACTGGATGCCGTTCGGGAGGGTTGACCTTTCTTCTGTCAGTTTGACGGTGGTTCCGGTGGGGAACTGGCCGGTGAAGCGCTTAGCTTCATTGGCCTTCACTGTCATGGAGGCAGTACCGCCGGTCTTCGCATCGTTCAGGGTGCCCACTGGGGTCCAGGTCGGGTAGTTCGATGCAGTGGTGTTGTTCGGCAGGGTGTACTCGATGTTCACGATGTACTCGGACTCGGCCGGAACCTTGTTCTGCGGGTCATTGGCGACCTTCTTGGTCACTTCCAGGCCACCGAAACCAGGCAGCAACCTAGCAGTCACGTCGAAGGATCGGCTGAACTGGCGGGAGAAGTGAGCCTTCTGGGTACTTCCCTTGATGGTGGATTCGTTGTAGTAAGCGTGGTCGGCAACTGCGCGACCATCGGCGGAATCCGGCAGGGCGGTGTACACGATCTTGTAGTTCGTGTCTTCTGCCCACGGGCCAGTGAGGGTGAAGGTACCTTCCTGGTCATTCTTGCGGTCGAAAGCGATGGTGAAGTCGCCGTATTCGGTGACCACTTTGTCCTTGGCACCGCTCACAAAAGCCAGAGGCTTCAGGATGTTGGCGGGGTGGTTCTTGCTGTTGCGGATCATCAGCTGGAAGTTGCCAGTATTCGGGTTGAACTTCTGGCCGGGGCCCAGGATGTCTTCAAAAGTGATGGTCTGGGAGGTCTTGCCGTCCACAGTCAATGCTTGAGGGGTGTCCTTCAGCAGGTTCTTCACGTGAGTGGAGTTGAAGTTGATGTCCCAGGTGATGCTATCGGTGTTCGGGCCGAGGTAGGCAGCCATCTTGCCAAAGCCCATGTTGAAGTAATCACCAGGAATGCCGGGGATTTTGCCGCCGGGAAGGTCAACGGCGGTCTTCTCACCGTTGACTACAAAGTCAATGGCGGGGCCTTCGTGCTCACCGAGCACCTTGAACACGGCCCAGCCTGAGCCTTCAATGCCGCGGTAACCGTCTGCATTCAGCTCATCAACCTTGTCATTGAAAACGCAGTTGATGGTCTTTGTCTCGCTGTTGCAGTCACCCACCTGCACGCTTTGACCATTGTGGTCAACAACAAGGGGGTGCTTTTCGTAGTTACGCCAGCTCTGGAACTGCTCAGGAAGATCAATGGTGAAAGTATCCCCAGACTTCACACGCGTTCCAGAGGCATCCCAGTTGAAGTCCAGACGTGCTGCGGTGTCACGAGTAATCATCGCGTTGTTGTTGAGCGGGTTGCCGTTTTGATCCGAAGCCGTCAGCTTCAGATCGGTCACCTTAATTCCAGTGTTGACATCCGCTTGCGCAGTGGGAGGAGCGACCAAGAAACCAGCTACGAGTGACAATGCAGTCACGATAGCCAGCAAGATGTGGTGCTTCCCCTCCCTAAGATTTAGGTGAAGAGTACTCATTTAATTCCCATCCTTAGTGAATCACTCTTGCTTCGCAGACATGCTCACATATAAAGGAGGCGTGAGCAGCCCAAAACAAAGAGACTGATGACGAGATAACCCCATCACACTGCAACAAGAGCACAAGGTGTTATCTTCGCTCGTTACTATAACCCTTAAATAAATCCAAGAGTCAATATAATCGAGATATTTATTTCTCAACTGCGAATTCTTAGCAAAAATCACCCCCGTTTTCCTCCCCCACTAATGAAAATCTTTCGTACGGAGCAAGGAAGCATTCCGGCGAATTGATCCCCGTTTCTAGCCTTCAAACTTCATCGAAGTTTCTAGCATAACTGCAGCTAAAGCAGTTTTTGTTGGCGTATCACCATTACTTTCATTCTTGAATGAAACCACACCAACCCCACATCTCTCCCTGCCAATAAAAGTATCCGTAGCGTACACGTGTCACCCCCGCTAACTAGATACATTTCCCGATCAAGATTCATCAAATTATTCTTATTTTATTTTAAGCTTAAAGTGCTTGAGAAATGTTGGTATATCAACCAAAGGCATTAATGCATTCCAGCCGCCATTTTCAAACACCTAGCACATCCACGTAGGCACACATGGCACCCACACTATGATCGTTTCCAAAAACGAACAACACACAGCTTCGCGTTGTTGGAACGTCCGAATTGGGGGAATATGTACGCAATGTTCTACATTGGTCACCGTATTGTCCACAAACCCCCACACACCGACACCACGCCCCCTATGGCACGATAAAACCCATGCCTGACATACCCGGCCCGATACCCAGCACCCCGCCGCACAACAGCACTTCAAACTCCACTGTGAGGTCAATTCCAGTACAGCGCAGCTACTATCCCATACTTCTTGCGCTGTTTGTTGTCGTTTTCATCATCTCCAACGTCACGGCCACCAAAGGCGTGGCCTTGGGGCCACTGATTACCGATGGCGCGTTCTTCCTCTTCCCCATCGCCTACGTCATCGGCGACGTCCTCTCGGAATGCTACGGCTTTGCCGCAACTCGGCGCGCCATTTGGACGGGCTTTGCCGCCATGATGTTGGCAGTGGCATCGTTCTACATCGCCATCGCACTTCCGTCTGCACCTTTTTATGAGGGGCAAGACGCTTTTTCCGCAGCTCTGGGGCTGGTGCCGCGGATTGTCGTGGCGTCGTTAGCCGGGTATCTGGTGGGGCAATTGCTGAACTCCTACGTGCTGGTTCATATGAAGCAGCGTACCGGGGAGAAAAGCCTGTGGGCTCGGTTGCTGGGGTCCACCGTAGTCGGGGAATGTGGTGACACCCTGGTGTTTTGCCTCATTGCAGCACCTGTTATTGGGATTGCCAGCGTGGGCGACACGGTAAATTACACGGTGGTGGGGTTTCTGTGGAAAACCGCTGTTGAGGTCGCTGTCATGCCAGTCACCTACGCGGTGATTCGGTTTGTGAAAAACCACGAGGGCTACTGACATAGCAACTAAAACCTACTGCGCACGAACCTACTGCGCACGAACTTACTGCGCGCGCCCGCCCGTGGCGTAGTACCGCCCGAGGAAGTCGTCACGGAAGGCTTCGTAGTCGCCGTTGTCGATGGACCAGCGGATTTTATCCACCAGCCCGATCATGAAGTGCAGATTGTGCAGGGTGCATAGCGTTCCGGCAAGGAATTCCTTGGCTTTGAGCAGGTGATGAATGTAAGCGCGCGTGTAGTTTTCGGACACGTAGCCGCCAAGTTCCGCGTCAATGGGCGTGAAGTCACGGGTGAACCGCGCGTTGGTCAGGTTGATGCGCCCGTCAAGGGTGTACACGCCGCCGCGACGCCCCAACCGGGTTGGTGCCACGCAGTCGAACGTATCGGCACCTGCTTCGACGGCAACAAACAGGTCGTCGGGTTCGGAAATGCCCAGGAGGTGGCGGGGTTTCAGCTCGGGAAGTTCGTCACACACCCAGCTGACAATGGTGCCCAGGTTTTCCTTTTCCAGTGCTCCACCAATGCCGTACCCGCCGAACCCGCGACGCCCCTCGGCCTCCGCGGCATCGCTCAGTTCCACAAGCCCGCGGGCTGCCTGACGCCTCAGGTCCTCGTACTGCGCCCCCTGCACCACGCCCCACAGACTTTGCAGGGGCTTATCGACGCGCGCGCGGGTCAAGCGATCATGTTCGTCGAGGCATCGTTGGGCCCAGCGGTGGGTGCGTTCGACCGATTGTTCCTGGTAAAGACGGGTATCCAGCAGGGTGGTGAGCTCGTCGAAGGCGAACATGATGTCCGCGCCGAGCTGGTGCTGAATCTGCATGGATATTTCCGGGGTGAAGCGGTGCTTGGAACCATCGATCACGCTGCGGAAGTTCACACCTTCTTCATCCACGTGGGCCCAGCGGTCTTTGCCACGGGCGCGGATATCGTGTTCTTTCAGGCCTTCGGTGCTCATGGCCAGGACTTTTTTGAAGCCCACTCCCAGGCTCATCACCTGGAAGCCACCCGAGTCGGTATAGGTCGGCCCGTGCCAGTTTTCAAACGCGGCGACACCCCCGGCCTCATCCACAATGTCTGGTCCCGGCTGAAGGTACAGGTGGTAGGCGTTGGAAAGCACGGCCTGCGCGCCCGCATCTCGGACCTGCTCGGGAGTGAGGGTTTTCACGCTGGCTTTCGTACCCACCGGAATAAACGCTGGGGTGGCAATATCACCGTGCGGGGTGTGGATCACCCCGGTACGACCGTGGCGTGCACCATGGCCCCCATCGCCGTTACGGGGTGTTGCCTCCAGGCGAGTGCCCAGTTCAAAAGTGGTGTCGTGAAAGGTACCTTCAGTCATTCCATTACTGTAACGCCTGGCCTGTTGCAAGGGACCGTCAGGCGCGCTCAGGCACTAGGTCATAGTCGGGTTCCGCATCACGTTCTTCCTGTTCGCGGTACTGTTCCCACTGTTTTTCCAGCTTGGTGCCCTCAATGTCCAGGGTGGGCAGGATGCGGTCAAGCCAGCGGGGAATCCACCAGGTGGCGCGCCCAAGCAGGAACATGGAGGCGGGGATCAGGCCCATGCGGATAAAGAACGCATCGAAAAGCACACCCATGCCAAGCGCGAAGCCGAAGACCTGGATGAACGGCAACGGCTGGTCGATAAAGGCGATGAACACAGCAATCATGATGAGCGCCGCTGAGGTCACCACGCGGCTCCCCAGTGTGTAGCCCTCAATGACCGATTCCTCGACTGCGTTGTATTTCGACCCAGGCGTTGGTATGCCGCGGTGGTGAGCGTAGTATTCCCGCATGCGGGAGACCAGGAAAACTTGGTAGTCCATGGCCAGGCCGAACGTCACGCCGATCAGGAAGATGGGCATGAAGGAGATCAGCGGCCCAGGGGTGTTCACGAACCCGCCGAGTCCCTCCTGCCAGAACAGCACTGTAGTACCAAAGGCCGCGCCAACAGAGAGCAGGAAGCCCAAGCCCGCAATGAGCGGCACCATGATGGATCGGAAAATCAGGAGCAGCAGGAAGATGGCCAAGCCCACCACCACGGCCAGGTACAGCGGCATGGCGTCGGAGAGGCGTTGCGTCACATCGCGCTGGATTGGCGTGAGCCCGGTAATGCCGATGTTCACGCCGGTGGAGTATTCGATTTCGGCTTCCTGAGCACGCAAGGAACTCATGAGTTTAGAGGTAGCCTCATCCGCCGGACCCGAGTTCGGGGTGAGCATCAACTGCGCGGCTGTGACTTTCTCGTTGGCGGCAACTAGCTGGGCGTGTTTCACATCCACGTTGCCGTTGAAACGCTGCGCCACGTAAATAAACGACGCTGCTGCTGCGGCGGCTTTGCGGTCAAAGGGCTTGTTGTTACGCTGCGCTTCGGCTTCCTGGGCCTCGATCAGCGGTGCCAATACCTGAGAATCAGGGTTGACATTGTTGCCGTCCACAACGATCAAGAAGGGCGCGTTGATGCCGGGACCGAAGGCATCTTTGAGCAGATCGGCGGATTTACGCTGGGTCGTATCCAGGTTGGACAGAGTGTCATTGGGCAACGACAGTTCCAGACGCATCACCGGGGCCGTCAACGCGCCCAACCCCAGCACCACAACGGTGAGGATCAGCGCCGGGACTTTCTGCACAAAGGTCACCCACATCCGGCCTTTGGACCGGCGTTGTGAGGGGTCGCGGGTGGATTTCTTGCTCCACGCATTACCGCCAACACCCGGAATCTTGATGCCAAACGCGTACTTGCCCACCACGCCCAGCAGCGCCGGTACAAACGTCAACGCCACCAGCACTGCGATACTGACCGTGAGGGCGGCGGAAAGCCCCATGTAGGTGAGGAATGGAATGTTCACAATGGACAGCGCCACTAGCGCAATCACCACCGTCAGCCCAGCAAACACCACGGCGGAACCTGCGGTTCCCACCGCCATGCCTGCCGCTTGGTCACGCGGCATGCGTCTGTACTCGGCGCGATACCGGGAGAGGATAAATAGGGCGTAGTCGATGCCCACCGCTAGGCCCAACATCACCGCCAGGACGGGCGTGACGTTGTTGAGGTTCACCCAGTGGGTGGCCAGCAGAATAGACATGCTGCCAAGTCCCACGCCAAAGATGGCGGTGATCAGTGGAAGCCCCGCAGCCACCACCGACCCAAAAGTGAAGATCAGCACGATAAAGGCAATGCCCACGCCGATGGCTTCACTGGTGGTCTTAATATTCAGGGGGTCACCAAACGCCGCTCCGCCGGTTTCCACGGTCAGACCCTTCTCGCGGCCCACATCCATAGCGGAACGGATCGCGGCGCGCTGTTCGTCCGTCACGTCCGCAGGCGAGGGCACATCCAGGCTGAATGTGGTGTAGCCGACGCGTTTATCGGTGCTGAGCAGGGCGAGGTTCGCGGCGTCGACATGCGCGATATTCTCTGGCAGCCCCATGGAGGTGGTCTGGTCGATCACCATTTTTTCCAGCTGGGGGCTGAGCGTTACTGGATTGCCGTAACGAGTTCGGTCAATAATGCCGTCCAGGTTCGCGTCCAGGGAGGCGATCACCTCATCAATCGCCTTGGTGTACTGCTCCTCCGTCAGGGTATGGCCCTCTGGGGCGGCAAACACCATGGTCACGCCCGTTGCTTCGACGGGGTTGCGTACGTCTGGGAAGTTCTCCTGTAGCAGCTCCACGGCCTTTTCCGAGGGGGTGCCGGGGATGGCGAACTGGTCGTTAAATCCACGCTGGAGGGACGTTTGCGCCGCCCAGACCGCCACGAAGATCAGCAGCCAGGCGACGATCACAATCCATTTCCACCGAAAAGACCAACGCCCCAGCTTAAACAGCAACTGGGCCACTACCCTACCCTCCACTCCACGTCGCAACTACCAACAAGTACTCCAGTGTACCTAGACTCGCGTCGCTTCCTCGGCGACAGGCACCGTCACATGTATCACTGTTGATGCGTACCTCATGCTTATCGACGCCCGGACGGATAAGGTTTCAGCCCAGGGGTACCGTCTCGCTACATCTGCGGTACTTTAATCTCGGGCACGTCCTTGTACTCGACCTCTGTGGTCATTTCCGTTGGTTCGTTGGTGTACGGATTAGTTGCTGAAGCGGTGACACGTGACAGGCGGTGATCCTTGTCCAGGAAGTACTTCTGGCCTCCCATCTCCCACGTCTCACAGGTACCTGCGGAGCAGGATTCCTCACCTAGATACTTCGCAGCGTCCTTGGCCTGCTGTAGCTGGTCCTGGAATTGTTTGACCATATCTGTATCAGCTGCCGCTTCGTTCAGCGTCGCATCTTCGGTACACGGACCATTCTCACACCGATAGAATTTCTTGTCTACGTAATATATTTCCGTCTTACCTTGGTTGGGGACTTCCGTTGTGATTTTGAGGTTCCCCTTTTTATCCTGCTCCTGAACGCTGGGAGGGAGACCGCTATCAGCGTATTTAGTAGTGGAAACAAAAGATTCCTTTGATACGTCAGCAACCTCCATTTTCTTTTCCCCATTGCCGCTCTGGGCTGTCGCCGATGTTCCCCCGCTGCTGGTATCACTGCTTCCGCCATTTCCGCAGGCAGCAATACCAAAAGCCAACACCGTCGCTGCCGCCAGCGCTGCGACGGCAGTCATATTCTTGCGCATAGAATCCCTCACTCAACATACATGTGATCCTGGCCGCATTTGCCACATGTGACGGCGGCCAATTATGGACAACATAAGCGTATCATGAAGATTTTCTTTTCAGAATGAACGGAAATAGCAATTTCTGCCGTAAAGCAGGGACGGTGCACACTAACAGCAGGCAGGGTGGGCGTCGATACGCGTACAGTTACACCTACGGCGCTTTAATCTCGGGCACGTCCTTGTACTCAACCTCGGTGGTCGACTCGGTTGGTTCGTTGGTGAATGGATTGGTCGTCTGGGCAACGATGCGCACCACGCGGTGATCTTTATCCATGAAGAACTTCTGATTCTCCACTTCCCACGTATCACACGTGCCAGAGGAGCAGGATTCCTCGCCCAGATACTGCGCGGTGTCCTTGGCCTGATCCAACCGCTGCTGATATTCCTTGAGCACGTCAGTGTTGGCAGCAGCCTTACTCATTGTTGAATCTTCAGCGCATGTACCGTTGCTGCAGTTATAGAACTTCCCATCAACGTAATACGTTTCTGACTTGCCTTGACCCGGGGTCTCCGCCGTCACCTTGAAATTGCCCTTCGAATCTTGCTCGTAGGTGCTTGGCGGGACGGATGAATCAGCAAAAGTGGTTGTCAAAACGCGAGATTCCTTTGATACGTCAGCAACCTTAAATTTCTTTTCCCCAGCATCATCGCTTCCACAGCCGGCAACACCAAAAGCCAGCACTGCTACTGCCGCCAGCGCCGCGACGGCAGTCATATTCTTGCGCATAGAGTTCCTCACTCACCATACCTGCACTCTTGGCCACTATCGCTGACTACAGCAGTGGCCCCTTATGGACCACATAAGGCTATCATGAAAATTTCCTTTTCAGAATGAACAAAAATCACAATTTTGTTCATAAAAACAGTGGAATTGCGCACTAACAGCAGGTAAGACGCGATGTCGATACATGGTCGATACACGCGAGGGGTTAGGGTACCTCAGGGGTACCCATAGGCATCAATGACCTGCTGTAGGTAGTCCGCGAAGCTGGGTGCAATGACTAACCACTCGTCGCCGTCGCCCGCGAAGCGAATCACCTGCCCCACCGTGCCGCCGGGCGCCGGATCAACATCCACATACAACTGATAGAACGTCGTATCGGCCGCAAAGAATAAGCGACGAAACATGGGAATTGTGACATCAATGCGGGGGTCGAAAATTTCATCGCCTTCGGATTCAATATAGTCAATTCCGTAAAAGTCAATAATACTTTCTCGCGATTTATTCCCAATAATATCCCGACACGAATTGAGACTATAACCCTCCCAAAAATCCCCGTTATGCCACCCCAAAATTGGCAACTCAAAAGGCGTTCCATCGCGCAATCGCAGCAGCTCAATCACATCAACTGGCGCGTTCGGATACGCTTCCAGAACCTGCGTAATGTCGTCCTCTTCAGCTCCCGGCAGCTCTAAAAATGCAGCTCGATCCTTGGTTGACAAGTGCCGCAGCAGCGTATCGTAGTATCTACTTGTGAGCGAGGACATATCTTGATTATAGACGCGTCATCATCGACTAGTTTTCCCAATAAACCCACCAATTTTGTTATGTATGTTACGTCAACGCGGACGCGACGTTAGCACTCTCGCAGTCTTCTCTATTTTCTTATATTCGGCGCGCCACATCCTCCGCTGCGTGCCGTTTGCCGACCAGCTCGCAGGCAGCTCCTCAATCCTGGTGGCAAACTTATCCACGGTCCCCTGCCACAGTCCCACCCGGAGCAGGTGATCATCGGCCCCGTCACCTGTGCGTATCAAAGTTGCGCTTTCATAAAACGGCTCAAGATAGTCGCCGATGGTGGTCACGTTTTTTGTGTCACTCAGCGTCACATCAGCACATATTTCCGCATTGCCGCCGACCCGTACCGCCCCAGTGAGTATGGTGGTGCCAAAAATCCGAGCGCGATCCTGCACTTTCGCCCGCGCACGCACCCGTGCGTCGCTAAACACCCGAGCAAACGACGAAACAACCGCGCTCCCCGTCACCTCAGCGTTGCCATAAACGCGGGCGCAATTGAGCACCCGCGCCCTACCGTCCACGCGCGCGCAGTCGCAGACGCACGCCCTCTCATCATCGCTTCCAACCTGTGCTTTTCCACATACGTACGCTTGACCACACACCACCGCATCGCCCCTCACCTGGGCGTCACCGCAAATGACGGCGCTTCCCCACACCTTCGCGCGACCGGTTACACGAGCACGGTCACACACCCTGGCCTGCTCAAACACGACTACTTCCCCCGCAAGAAGTGCATCACCGTAGACTTTTGCATCATCGGCGACCCACGCACCATCCGCCAGGTTGCTTTCTTTCTCAACCCAGCCACCAACATCGCCTTTGAAGACACCCGCGTGCGGCAGGTTCCGTATCGCCTTCACCCGCTTCATCAACACGCCCTCGATTTTTCGAGCATGACCCACAAGCCTGAAATACGGCTCCCCCGGAACGTAATCATCCTGCTCGTTCCGTGGCGTTATGTCTGGCCTAAACCCCTGCAGATCAGGGCCACCGTTGTAATCCATATCGCCCGTGAACTGCACAAAATCTTCAATCCATGTGTCCCCACGAATGCGCGCATTATCACGCACCTGCACACACTCGCTTAGTTCCACTTTGCCCAGCACTTTCGCCTGGTCCATAACGCGGGCATCCCCCACCACCACAGCATCCCCGTACACTTTCGCCCGGTCAGCAATCAACGCATCTTCCCCCGCCAGCGCCTGGCCATAGACTTTGGCGTTGCGGAAGACGCGGGCGTCGTCATCCACCCAAGCATCACCCGCAAGGCACGTCGAATGCTCAACCCAACCACCCACCATGCCCTTATCGACGCCGTGACGCGGTAGATCCCGCGTCGCCCGAATGCGGTGCAACACCCGGTCCCCCACCCGCTGCGTGCAGTCCGTGAGCTCAAAGTGTTTCCTCGCCATCGCACTAACTTTCGGTAACGATGGTCATGAAGCTGCCTCTAATACCATTGCTAGACAACAGCGGACTACCCTGCATTGCACACACCCCTCACAATAGGAAATTTTGTTCGATAGAGAGTGTACTAATGGTTGCTGGTTTCGTCAACGATGGTAACGGCGTGTCGCCCCTCCATGCGACAGATCACACCATATGCTCACCCCCATGAATCCGCTCGTCCCCACTACATACGACGTGATCATGAGCCTGATCTTCATCGCGTCCGCCATTCTCACTATAAGCGTGATCATCCTTATCGCCCGATCCGAGGCCTCCTCCACAGCAAAGGCAATGGCTGGACTGGCTGTAATCATCTTGCCCATTATTGGGCCGGTGGCGTACCTGGTGTATCGCCGCGCATCTTTGAAAGATCATTAAAACCACGGTGGGTTGCACAATGTGCTTATGCCCAGGCACGAAAACACCCCTTTTTCCAGCTTGGGGATAAGCACATTTCGCATCCAGCAAACACGAAACCCCCAGCCATTCAGCTGGGGGTTATTGGCGGTGGCGGGGGGATTTGAACCCCCGGTTGGGGATTACCCAACACTCGCTTTCGAGGCGAGCACCTTCGGCCGCTCGGACACGCCACCGCCAACAAGCGTATCGGAGCGTAGCGGCTAAGCCAAATCACCGCTGCTAAGTACTCACAAAACGGCGCCTAGCAGCATAAACCGCTATCTAATCGTCTTTTTTGAAGTGCCCAAGAACCTTGTCGGCGGCACCTTTGACGGCGTCCCCAGCTTCGCTGAGCTTTTCCTTGACCTCTGCTTTCGCCTGGTCGGCACGGCCCTCGTTGGCCAGGTCGTCGTTGCCTACGGCTTCGCCGATTCCTTCTTTGGCTTTTCCGCCGAATTCTTGTGCCTTGTCTCCGAGATCACCCATGGTGCACTCCTTACATGTAGTGGGGACAAATCCGCTTGTGCGAACCTGCAGCGAGGTTAACATATTTTATTGATCAGCATCTGAGTGCGCACTACCCCCGGTTGAACTTGTCCTTGAGTTTACCTGCGGCTTCTTCGGCTTTGTCTCTAGCTTTGTCTATGCCTTCGCTGACCTGTTCACCAAGTTTCGAGTCTTTGAACTTGTCGGCTGCGTCGTCGAATTTTTCTTTCAGTTCGTCGCCTTGCTTGCGGATCTTGTCTCCAAAGTTACTCATGGCCCCTAGCGTAATGAGCTGAAGAAAACTTTCAAGAGATCAGCACATTCTCGTTCGAGAACCCCGCCCCGCACTTCGAGTTTATGCAGTACAGAGGGGTCGCGAACAATGTCAAAAGCCGATCCACACGCACCTGTTTTCGGTTCGTATGCCCCAAAGACGAGTCGCCCCAGTCGCGCACCAACGAGCGCACCGGCGCACATCGCACAAGGTTCGAGGGTGACGGCGAGAGTGCAGTCGGTGAGCCGCCACCCGTCCCCATAAGAACGGACGGCCGCTTGGATGGCCAGAATTTCGGCATGGGCGATGGGGTCTTGGTCAGCTTCGCGGCGATTGGTGCCGTAACCGAGTTCCCGCCCGTCAGGTCCGAATATTACGGCGCCCACCGGGACGTCGTCACGCGGTGTGCTGCGGGCAACCTCAAGTGCGCGGCGCATGTAGCGTTCATCGCGCACGAGCCCGGCTTCGCGCGGCAGGGTCATGCTAATCCAGGTCCAGGTCTGCGGCAGCGGAGAGTTCAGATTCAAACCCGAGTTCAGCGGCGATGCGGAGCAGTTGTTCGGAGGCCCAAAGTTCAGAGTCATCGCAGATGACGGACATCACTTGTTCGCTGAGCCCCAGGTCGGCAAGGATGCTCAGGTCGCCTTCGGCCCAGGGATCGAGGCGGTCGAGTTCTTCCTCCGTCATTTCGGGGGTTTGGGCACCCATGGCGTCAAGGACGCTGGAGGCGAGGTTATCGTCCACGGCCATCGTGGCGTCGGAAAGCAGGAGGTGGACGCGGGAGGGGGTGGGGCGGACGATGATGAAGTACTCGTCGTCAACGCACAGCATGGCAAAGGTGGGGTTTTCCGAGCCAAGCCTCTGAACAGCTTCGATGGTGTCGTCGATGCGACTGAAGCAGCTTTTCAGGGAGTTGACCGTCCAGTCGGTGCCGTTTCGGGTGACAGTGACGGCAAAGCAGAGGTCAGGTTCGTGTCCGTCTAAGGTCGCGCCTGCATCCGTGACACCGGGGGCAACCGATGCGGGGTCACCCATTGGTGTGCTGTTCGTTTCCATACGGAGTAACCGTAGTCGGAATGTGCCACACTTGTCAGGTGACCACCACTGACATTTCCCGCCCGGTTTGTATTCTTGGCCTTGGCTTGATTGGGGGTTCGCTGCTGCGCGACCTCACCACCAGCGGACATGCCGCTTTTGGCTACAACCGCTCCCCCTCCGCCGCCCGCGCTGCAAGGGCTGAGGGATTCGACGTCACAGATTCCCTAGAGGATGCGCTACGCCGCGCCGAGGAGGAGTTTGCGCTGATCGTGCTGGCAACCCCTATGCCTGCCATTGATGCGCTGCTTCACGACATCAAAGAATACGCCCCTTCCTGCGGTTTCACCGACGTGGTCAGTGTCAAAGGGAAAGTGTATGAGCTGGTGAAACAGCACGGACTGGAGGATCGCTACGTCGGCGGGCACCCCATGGCCGGTACCGCTGACAGCGGGTGGCGGGCGTCGAAAAATGGGCTTTTCGACGGCGCGGCCTGGGTAGTCACCTTCGATCACGCACTGGACACGCGGCCTTCGCAAAGCTGGATTGACCTGTGGATTGATGTGGTGCACATGGCCACCCGAGTGGGGGCAGAGGTCATTCCCGCTCGGGTGGACCACCACGATGCCGCCGTCGCCCGCATCTCCCACCTCCCACACATCCTCGCGGAAGCCCTAGCCATCGTCGGAGACAACGGCGGCACTCTGGCGTTGTCCCTGGCTGCGGGCAGTTTTCGCGACGGCACCCGCGTGGCGGGTTCGGCACCGTCCCTGGTGCGCGCCATGTGCGAAACCAACCACGCCGCCCTGCTTGACGCCCTAGACGAAACACTGACGTTGCTTCAGGATGCCCGCGCCAACCTTGACGCCGACAAACCCAGCGTTGGCGAGCTTGTCGATGCCGGGTACCGCTCCCGCATCCGCTACGAAGCGCGCTCCAACTCCCGGAGTGGTTCTAGCAGCGGCGGTTCTGTGCACAGTGGTCCTGGGTCGGATATGTCCGCCCGCCCCGTTATTCGCTTCCACCCTGGCGCAGACAACTGGGTGAGCCAGCTGATCCAGGCAGAAAACGTGGGCGCGCGGATTGAGGTGTTTTGAACAGACATAGAGCAAAGGGCGCGCCGCGGAGCGCGCCGGGGAATAGGTGACACATCAACAATGTTGTAGGAAACATGAAGGCATTCGGATTTTTAAGTTTCGGACACTACAGCATGGCGCGCGACCAGCACCCCGGACCGCGCGATGTTCTCCACGAGGCGATAGACCTGGCAGTCGGCGCCGACGAGATCGGCGTCAACGGCGCGTACTTCCGCGTCCACCACTTTGCCACCCAAGCGGCATCCCCCATGCCGCTGCTCTCCGCCATCGCCGCCCGCACCACGCGCATCGAAGTGGGTACAGGCGTGATCGACCTGCGCTACGAAAACCCTCTCTACCTCGCTGAAGAAGCTGCAGCACTCGACTACATTGCCGACGGCCGCGTCGCCCTCGGCGTCTCCCGGGGATCCCCCGAAGAAGCCGAACGCGGCTGGGAGGCATTCGGCTACACCGGATCCACTGATCCGCGCGGTGCCGACATTGCTCGCGCAAAATTCGACCGTTTCCTTGATGCTGTGGAAGGCAAAGGCATGGTATCAGCCGACCCCACCTACTACGGGGACGGCATAAAGTTACCGGTTCTGCCCCATTCTCCCGGCCTTCGCGATCATATCTGGTGGGGTGCAGGCACCCGCGACACTGCCGAATGGGCAGCGGAAAAAGGCGTGAACCTAATGAGTTCCACTTTGCTCACTGAAACTAATGGCGAAGCATTTGCCGACCTCCAAGCCGAGCAAATCGAACGCTACCGCACAGCATGGAAAAATGCTGGGCACGCCAACAACGCACCGCGTGTCTCCGTCAGCCGCAGCATCTTCCCACTAGTCAGCGACCACGATCACCAGATTTTTGGCTCGCAGGCACACAGCCAGGACCAAGTAGGGCGTATCGATGGCCTCGTCTCCACCTTCGGCCGCACCTACGCCGCCGAACCCGACAAGCTGGTGGAACAGCTGCGTAACGACGCCGCGGTCATGTCCGCCGACACCCTCATGCTCACCATCCCCAACCAGTTAGGAGTAGAGCTTAACCTGAGTATCCTTCGCAATTTCGCCGAACACGTGGCACCAGAACTTGGTTGGAAACCCAACACCGAGGGGCCAGTGACGGGGTACACGATTAAGTGAGGTGATCGGGGGGGTGGACAGTGGTGGTCATTAAGTTCTACGCCCCTGAAAAGTACTCAAAATACCTTCCAGGAATCTAGGATGCTTGTTAAAATGGCATAGATTCCCAGAAGAGATATACCGTCACAAAAACAAAGGGCTATATGACCACAGGGCGAGCTGTATTTATTGGTGGCAAAGTAGCCACCTCCGCAATGACGCTACACAGTTGCACACCATCCCGTCGCAGGGAAGACACCGCAAAAACACCTGGTAGCTGGGCATGGGAACGCGGAAATGCGCTAGCCACAGAAGCGTACAGGGCTGCCTGCCCTGTACGCTCCAATGAACCCCGCAGCACTGCTCAAGCACACCATCAGCTTCCCTGTGATCTTTCTTTTCGTGATTCTCCATCGGGGTTTCAAGAAAATATCACGGATGTCGCCGCCAACCACAGCGACTGTCTAGCCCTTATCACTGAGAAACAGGTGGAGATAACATGCAACGAAGAACCTTTCTGCAGATGCTGCCGCTCGCAGCTACCGGAATTTTGCTTGGTACCAGTGCGTGCTCGTCATCAGATGAAGGTTCACATGCCACCGCCTCGCCGGGCGGACTATCAACCAGCGCATCGTCCGAAGAAACGTACACAGTGAAAACCGAAGAGCTCAGTTTTCAGAGCGACGGAAACCGTATTTACGGTAAAATAAGGATCCCTGAGGCTACAGGACAACGGCCAGTAGCAATCATGAGCCATGGTTTTGGAGGAAACCATGATCAGGAATCACACATGCAAGACATTCTGGCTCAACATGGAATAGTCGTATTCAGCTACGACTTCTCCGGAGGTTCAGGGTATGTACCTGGGCAAAGTGAAGGCGACATGACCGACATGTCCGTGTTTACAGAGGTGCAAAATCTACGAGATGCACTAAAAGAGGTGGAGAAACTTACCTACGTAGACTCCAGACGCATCTACCTCATTGGTGCTAGCCAGGGTGGCGTTGTCACCACGCTGGTCGCCAACCAACACCCTGCAGGAGTGCAGGGCATTGTCCTTCTGTACCCGGCTTTTTCTCTGTTTGACGATGCCCATAAACGCTTCCCCACGGAAGCCGACATTCCCAACACCTACGACCTGATGGGATTAACTGTTGGCCGACGGTACTTTACGGACGTCTACAACGTGGACATCTACAAACATATGTCAAAGTTCAGCGGCAACGTTCTCATTTTTCACGGAGCAGCGGACGAGCTCGTGCCCATTTCTTATTCAGAGCGAGCAGCAAAGACATTTACCACCGCAACGTTAAAACCCATTGATGGTGAAGGTCATGGTTTTAGCTACCAAACTCAAGAAATCGTTGCTGATGCCACCCTCAAGATGATTAATTCCTAGCTGGTGCCCTCACATGTTCACCCGACATCAGTAGGATCTAACCATGAGCAGAGAAGACATGATGCGGATCCTGCGACTACATCCTCAGGTGGTGGATGTACGCCCGTCGGAGGACAACAACCTTGGGCTAATCACCGTGCTCTTTGACGACGGGACGTCCTCGGGAATCAACCCCGAAATGGCTAACCCGCTCACGGCTGATGAGTCAGAGGAGGATCGCATCGCCCGGATCCACCGGACCCTGGATGTCATGAAAGCAAACGGCAAGACCTCTGACCAGCTGTCTCTCCAAGATGTTGTTCCACTAGTCCGCAGCGCGGATTATTTCGCACCAAGACCAGACAACGCTGCTCCCAGCGTCGTGGCGTGGCTTACTGACTTTATTGGGCTTGGTCTGGCCATTGATGAACCTGACCTATTGCGCATTATCAACGATTCACAGATGCCAGAGCAGCATGATCACTTTGATGACCTGCAGTTTCAAAGCCAAGCAATTGAAAATCTGCGCACCATGGCCGGGAACATGACGTTCTCTGAAATTGGCCTAGGCCCAGACGTCTTGGTACTGGACAACCCAGACGGCAACGAGGCAGCCTGGTTCGCGGACGTCAAAACCATGGAGTCCTTGCTCTTCCACCTGTGGACGCAAACAGACACCTATTGGGTGGTTATCCCTGCGCGCCGCTCTCAACTGTTTCTGGTGAATTCCGAAACGGACCAGTGGGATGCCTTGTTAGATCTACTCAACCCGGCTATTGATGCCCATGATGGAATTCACCCAGTACCACACCTGATTGTGGACGATCACTGGGTGGTCAAGCTGCCTCCCCGCGACACTGAGCTGGGTATGAAACTGCGCATGCTGGAGCTTAAAGCTCAGCATCGGCTGCATTCGGCCATCCAAAGTGTAATGCAGGAGCACAGCGAGGTTTTCCTGGCCACATTTGAGGTTCGGGGGTTAAACGATGATGTAATCTCCACGGCCATCGTCGCAGAAACGATGGACGAAACAAGTGTGCCATCCACCGACATGCTTGTTTTTGCCCGTGAGGACAATACGATATACCTCGTCCCCAGTGACAAGGTTCTGAACGAATTCCCCCATCTTGTTCGGGAACACCCGAATTTTCATCCCCCACGATGGATTATTGCGCGCCCCTCCGATGAGGATTACACAACGCTGAGCGCGTTGAGCATTATGTAAGTGGTGCGCCCGGAGGGATTCGAACCCCCAACCTTCTGATCCGTAGTCAGATGCTCTATCCGTTGAGCTACGGGCGCAGTTTTGCTGGTGTGCAACGAAAAATAACACTACACTGCACCCCTCCCCCTGGCAAATGGGCTGTACGCAGCGCATATTTGGGGCAAATACCGTACCCGCAAAGCCATCCAAAACCCGCCCGCGATAAGCAAAAATCCCGGCTGTGCAACCAAGCACGAAAACCGGGATTGTGGTGCGCCCGGAGGGATTCGAACCCCCAACCTTCTGATCCGTAGTCAGATGCTCTATCCGTTGAGCTACGGGCGCATATTCAGTTAACCCTGTGAGGGTGGCGGAGGCGAGAGGATTTGAACCTCCGGTCCTCCGTTAAGAGGACAACTCATTAGCAGTGAGCCCCATTCGGCCGCTCTGGCACGCCTCCAGCGGCTTCAAAAGAAACCATTCGCAATACTACCTTCCCACACCTGCAGCCACCAAAAGCACTGTTCACGCGGTATTATGGCGCCTATGATTCGACCTGACCTTAACTCCATTCCCGCTTATGTTCCCGGCGCGCGTATGTCTGATGCGCTGAAGCTGTCCAGTAATGAATGCACGCATCCGCCGCTGCCTCAGGCAGTGCAGGCAATGACCGATGCGGCGGCGACTGTGAATCGCTACCCGGATATGGGTGTCACGGAGCTCAGGCAGGCATTGGCCAGCGCGCTTTCGCTTCCCGGCCTTGATAATGTTGCGGTGGGGTGCGGGTCGTCGGCGTTGTGCCAGCAACTTGTCCAGATCAGCTGTACCGATGGGGATGAGGTGGTGTTTGCGTGGCGGAGTTTTGAGGCATACCCGATTTTCGCCCAGGTCGTCGGGGCCACCCCTGTGCCGGTTCCACTCACCAAGGATCATCGCCATGACCTCCCCGCAATGCTGGACGCCATCACCGACCGCACGCGACTGATGTTTGTGTGCAATCCGAATAATCCCACAGGCACAACCATCACCCGCGCCGAATTTGAGGACTTCATGCGCAAGGTTCCGCCGCAGGTGTTGGTGGCGCTTGACGAGGCGTACATGGAGTACATTCGGGACGTCGATACGCCGCTGTCTACCGAGTATCTTCAGGCGTTTCCAAACCTGGTAGGCCTGCGCACCTTCTCTAAGGCGTATGGGCTGGCAGGGGCCCGTGTGGGCTACGCGTTTAGCGCGAATACGGAGGTTATTGACGCCTTGAATAAGGTTGCGCTGCCGTTCGGGGTGAATGCTGTGGCGCAGGCAGGTGCGCTGGCGTCGCTCGCGGCCGCGGATGCCCTGCTGGAACACACCGACGAGGTTGTTGCGGGGCGAGCGCGTATCGCTGCGGCGGTGGGTGGCGTGGCATCGCAAGCCAATTTCGTGTGGGTGCCGCGTGACGACGCCCCGGAACTCGCCGCCCGCCTCGCCGCTGCGGGTGTGCTGGTGCGAGCCTTCCCGGAAGGGCTGCGCATCACGGCGACAACAGCGGAGGAGACGGAAAGATTGCTGGCGGCGTGGGAGGCTTTAAACGCGTAGTTCTTATGCAAATTTCAGACGACAAGCCCCGGCATCCCCGACGGTTTGATCAAAATACCAGCTAGAGCCTACACACGGGGGTAAATCCTGGCAAGTCTAAGCCATTCCGATGGCATGCGCATGCAAAGACTATAGAATGGCACCAACAGCCCCTGCAGCCGCCTCTATTTTATATGCGTCCCGCTGAAGGCCCTGACCCCTAAGCGACATTGATCGTTTAGGGGTCTCTCTACTCATAAGAAAGACCCAATATGGCCAGCACACCTCCATTTCTGAGCTTGGACGATCGAGTAGAGTACCTTTACACAAAACATTATTTCCCAAAAGATAGCATTGCTGAGCCAGATAGACACAGACTGGGAGAAATAAATTTTCATTATTTCATTGGGTACGCACGAAATTTTCGAATGCTGCATGACCAGCAATTGATCGACACCCCAAAGACTCCGTCACAAGTTTTTGACATTATTGATACAGAAACCGAAATATCAATCCTGCTCTACAAGGGACTCAGAAGAGCAGAACTTTTGCTTCGGCACTGCATTATAAAACATTATTGCGACAAATATCCTGCAACTGGCGACTTTTTGGAATCCTCAAATTTCATCGATCTAGGAAGCGAATATAGCAATGAAGATTTTGCAACAGGGATAGCAAACGACATACTTAGATATAGTGAGAAGTGCGTAGTTGACATAATCAAAGGAAACTGCACTGACCTGCACATAAGCGTACCAAAAACATGCAACGCAATGGATCCGAACAAAACGCAGGAGATCCTGAGGGGCCTTCCCCTATGGTCGGTGGTTGACAGCTTTTCCCTTGGACATTTGTCTGAGTTCATCATCCGCTGCGACACTGATCAAGACTCTAAGGAACACATCTGGAGGCGGGTCGCGGAAGAAATAGACTTCAAGGCCGATCGCTTCCATCGTGGACTTGACTCTTTGCGCTCGCTGCGGAATTTGGTCTCCCACCACGCGCGACTATGGATGAGGCCCACTACATACTCAATGCCCAAGAAAGGGCTTTTCCGCAAGGAAATAGCACATGCAGACCCTCGGTCCATGGTCATTGCCTTCTATAATCTAGCCAGTTTTCAAGGACGTGATACCCGTCGTGCTTTCGCAGGCGAACTAAAGGCGATCCTTGATCAGAATCCGGCTTACACATATGGCATATCACATGTGGGATCCAAGAGATAGCCATTAAAAATAACAGCTATCTTTTTAGCTCTTACCCACGTTCCTGATCCCCCGGAGGGAAGTGCGGCAGCACATATTCGGCCATTTCGGCCATTACGTCTGCGACGGGACGGCGGCTTTGCTTGAAGTTGAACATGAGCTGGTCGATGCCTATCCCCTGCCAGTGTTGAAGCAGTTCAAGCAATGGTTCCCTGCCAATGCTGATGCCCTGGTGGATGGATCGTGGGCGCTGTTGGGGGTTTTCGACAAGATCGAGGTAGGTTGCCTGGGCGAAGGGCTTAAACACGCCGTCGTCTCGTTTGGTTAGCCGCCGCCAGCGCTGCACGTTGAATGCCTGCTGTTCGAACGGCAGCGTGTAGAACAGCCAACCGTCGGCGTTGTCGGCGATCCATTCGATCTGTTGTTGGCTGCGACCCGTGACAAAGATCGGCAGCCTGCCATGGAGGGGTTTGGGCAGCAGGTCCGTACCCTCCATCGTTCCGAGGGACGAGGAGATCAATGGGAAGCGTCGCTCCGTGGCGGTTCGCAGGTAGGCGAGCGTGTCTCGGAATCGTGCGCCGCGAGTCTGGTAGTCAATGTTGTAGGCGGGGAATTCCACAGCCCGGTCCCCGGTGGCAACGCCGAGAAGGAACCGACCGTCGGAAAGCTGGTCCACACTGGTGGCCGCCTTGGCGGTGTCGAGGGGGTGGCGCAGCGGCAGCACCACACTCGCGGTGCCCAATGCGATATTTTCGGTGCGCGCGGCGAGGTATCCGAGGTAGGTCCAGGTATCAAACACTTGACCGGTGTCGCCGAACGATGGATCGAGGAGGGGTACGTCGCGCACCCACAGCGTGGAGAAACCAGCGCGCTCTGCCTGCTGGATCAGCTCGATGTGATTGCTCATTGTGGGGACGGGGCCGTCGAAACCTTCCAGCGGGGCGATCAAACCAATGGTCATCGCGCCAGCGCGGAATGCCCTGTTCAAGCCACGATGGTCGGCCCACGGGCGGGGGTTTTCCACTGTGACGTCTATGTCGGTGTGATTACTCATGCGCCAAGGCTATACTTTGACGTTGACGTGAAGGTCAAGTCGAAGCGCATAAGAAGCGTATAACAGCACGTAGCGGCACATGCCGTAAGGAGTAGCAGTATGAAAATTGGGGATCTTGCCCGGCGCACTGGAAGCACCACCCGGCAGCTGCGTTACTACGAGGAGCAGGGTTTATTGGAGCCGGACCGCTCCGGCAACAACTACCGCGACTACGGCGATGAGGCCATTGAGCAGGTCCACCAGATCAAGATCCTGGTGGGAGCAGGCATTCCCACCAGGATTGTGCGTGAACTGCTCCCCTGCCTGCATGGCCCCACCGCGGAACTCCCCCGCCAGGCCAATCCTGAGATGGCGGCGTTGCTGAAGTCCGAACGCGACCGACTCCAGGAGCACATTGACCATCTCACCACGGCGTGCGAACGCATCAACTGCTACCTTGGCCGGGTACAGTAACGGCACCTTGTTTTATTCGTTTTCCCAGTAGCACTAGCGCCCGACTCACCACTTCGCACAACGCCATCGATATGAGTGCTGTTCCCCAGGTTTCTAAGCGTAAGCCGTGGTTCATGGAAAAGGTATAGATCCGCTCCCCACCTCCGTGTTCAGCGAAAATCCCGAATACCAATCGCCCACCGACACCGAGCAGCCAGAAAAACAGTGCTAACCCCGTCGCCTGAACTTTATAGGTTCCGTTTTCCCAGTAGACGCGGGTAAACATGGCACAGCCAATGCCAAACAACACCCCCACCACTACGCACCCAACGAACATGACGCCGTTGTTGCCTGAAAGCTCAGGAACTGTGACATAGTCCACTGCTGCCCAGGCGATAAGCAGCAGTGGCCACATCAACCCCACGATTGTGAGTCGGCGCGGCCACATTTGCCGAATGACCAGCAGAATCAACGCGATCGAAATGAGGTAGTCCACAATACTCATAAATCATCTCCATAGATACATCTCTAGAGATATATTATGGCGCACTTTCCCAGTTTCAGCCACCCACCTAGGCTAAGCACTGTGACTTTAGGTGAACTTCACAAACTTTCTCGTATGCTCCACGCCGTTGCCGTTGCGGCCGGCTCTTTGCCAGACAACCCTGCCAACCCCACTGAGGTAATGGTCTTTGAGGACATCGCCGAGCACCCCAACACGACCATCATGGACATCTCGCGCCGGACGCATTTAGCACAAAGCCGCGTGTCACACTTGGTCTACGCCATGATTGACCATGGGTCTGTTACCTGCACACCTGACCCTCACGACAAACGGCGAAAATTACTCACTGTCCCCCAACAACTACTCAGCACTTTTAATAGCACGGACACTGACGATGCCATTAGCACCGCCCTGCATACCATCTACCCCGCGCTATCTGACACCGCCATCAATGATGTGCTCAAGTATCTACACGCGCTTTCCAGATATCTCAGCAACGAAGCTCTAAACAGCAATACCCCCGGCAGCTAGAGCTACCAGGGGTGTTTGTGCGGAAGTAGAGGGATTTGAACCCCCGGTCCGTTTCACGGGACGCTCGCTTTCAAGGCGAGTGCATTCGGCCGCTCTGCCATACTTCCTAGGCTCAGTTCATGGATCAACAACATCCATGCCAAGCACCCTCAGCATTGTAGCGGATAACCCCCACTCCGCACCATTTTGGCCTACTCTCGATGTCATGACGGACACGATGAAAGCAATCACGCTAAGCAACCCAGAGGACAAGACCTCCCTCATGCTTACCGAGGTACCCATGCCCCAACTGGCCCCCGGCGAGGCCCTAGTGAAGGTTCATGCGACGGGCGTGAACCGTGGCGACCTCCTGCAGGCTGCCGGTCACTATCCCCCACCTCCTGGCGCGAGCGAGATCATGGGCCTTGAGTGCGCGGGCACCGTGGTAGATCCTGGCACCACCGGCCACAAGCGTGGCGATCAAGTGGCATGTTTGTTGGCAGGCGGGGGCTACGCGGAGTACGTGGCGGTGCCGGAGGGCCAGCTCATGCCACTGCCGGAGGGCTATTCCTTCGTGGAGGCTGCGAGCATTGTGGAGGTGGCCTGCACGGTCTGGTCGAATCTGGTGATGCTGGCGGGCCTGCACGAGGGCCAGACGCTGCTGATTCACGGCGGCGCGGGCGGTATCGGCACGTTTGCGATTCAGTTGGGCAAGGCTCTGGGCTGCACGGTGGCGGTCACGGCAGGTTCGCCGGAAAAACTGCAGACCTGCAAGGAGCTGGGCGCGGACATCCTGATTAATTACCGGGATGAGGATTTCGCTGAGGTCATGAAGAACAAGGCCGATGTGATTTTGGACATTATGGGCGCGAAGTATCTGGACAAGAATGTGCGCGCATTAGCCATGGACGGCCACATGGTGATCATCGGCATGCAGGGCGGGGTGAAGGGCGAACTCAACATCGCCCGCTTGCTCACCAAACGCGGCACAATCTCGGCCACGGCGCTGCGGGCACGCAAACTCGACGATAAGGCCCGCATCGTGTCCGAAACAGTGGAGAACGTGTGGCCCATGCTTGCCGACGGCCGCATCACTCACCGTATCCACGCCACCATCCCGCTTGCCGATGCCGCCCGCGCACATGAGCTGCTTGGCTCCGGCGCGGTTACGGGCAAGGTGATCTTAGAAGTGGATTAGGCCAGGGATGCCAGTGCGCGGGTGAGCTGGTCGATGTCGTGGGTGGTGTTGAAGGGGGCGAGTCCCACGGTGACTGATCCGCCAGCCTCACCGGCTCCCATGGCTTCGAGGAGGGGATCATGAGGACTCACGCTGGTGACGATTCCATTGGCCATGAGCCGTTGCTGAACCGTTTCTGCAGAGACCCCAGGAACCAGGAAAGTGACTCGAGGGACACGGTCGATAGCGGTGACACCTAGTCCGGCAGCCTCGCCACTAATGCCCAGCAGGTGCACATTGCCCAACCCGTGTAGGGATTCCACGAGGTGGTGCGTGAGGAAGTAATGGTAGTGCGCCAGATCTGCGAAGCTACTGGTCAGTCGGGTGCGGCGGGTTCCGCGTGCGTATTCATCCAGGCCGGCAAGGTGCTCAATAGCGGGGGCCACTCCCCCGAGCAAACCAATCGGCAGGGCACCGAGTTCTAGCTTTTGGGCGGAATCATGGGGCGCGAGGGGATTGACGGCCGCGAGACGCGGGAACATGGTGGTGTCGCGGAACGCCAAGGCGGCGATTTGGGGTCCGCCAAGAGGGGCGCATTCCACTGCGATGATGTCCGCGCCCATGATCTCCATGTCGATGCTGCGATACGGTGCGATAGCCGAGGCGTCGACAAGCACCCAGGCGCGGGAAGCTGAGTGAACGGTATCGGAAATCTCAGAGACGGGTGTGATTGTGCCCACGAGACGGTGAGCAGCAGGAAGCACCACAAGCCGCGTCGAACCGGACACCAGTCTGCTGAATTGCCATGCCGGCAGTTCGCCAGTGCCCAGGTCTGGTTCGGCCCACATCACGGAGGCATCAAAGTTTTGGAAGTGTTGCGTGGTGGTGGGTTCGTCGCTGCGGCAGAGCACAACGGAGGTGTTGGGGCGGAGGATGGGGCGCAGGGCGTCGGCAAGCGAACGCATAAGCATCTGCTTATTTGGCCCGAGCACCACCCGCTCAGGGGTGGCCCCAACAAGGTCGGCAATGGCTCGACGCGCCGCCTCCACTTGCGAAATTCCCAGCTGCTGGCCAACCAGCTGGGATTTTGAATGCGAACCGGTGGCCGGTTCCAGCATCGCTATTGATGCCGCAGTACGAAAAGCCATGGCCACGCCCGTCGATACCTTCTCTGGAACTTGGGCGTTCTCTTGCGCGTTGAGGTAGGTCCAACCGTCACTCAACGAGACGTAGAGCCCACGCACTCGGGCCACGTCAAAAACCATGGCGTCACTCCTCATCAAAAAAGTTTCCCTGTTGTTAGTATGCCCGCTTATCCCGCTTCACGCACCCGGGCAGCTAGGGTTGTGGTTGTGTCAGATAAAGCAGTTCCCAAAGAGTCTCAGGAAACCTTCGCACGTATCACGCAGGTTGATGCCTCTGAAACTCACACTTCCCAGTCTCGAACTTTTCGTGCCGCATGGTCCGACCTTGTACGCGGTTTCCTGCAGCATGAGCTGTGGCTACAACTGGGTTGGCAAGACATTAAACAGCGTTACCGCAGGTCAATGCTAGGACCATTGTGGATCACCATCGCAACGGGTGTTATGGCGGCCACTTTGGGCTTGCTTTACTCGGTCCTTTTTAAGGTACCAGTAGAGAAGTTTCTACCGCACGTTACGGTGGGGTTAATTATGTGGAACTTTATCTCAGGCTCCATTAAGGAAGGGTCTGAAATTTTTATTGATAATGAAGGTTTAATTAAGCAGCTGCCCTCGGCACTGTCGGTCCACGTCTACCGCCTCGTGTGGAAACACACGCTCTTCCTCGCACACAACATGGTGATCTGGGTCGTCCTCATGTTCGTATTCCCTCGCCCCCTCGGCTGGCACCTTCTCCTCGCCATCCCCGGACTCGCACTCCTGGTCATCAACGGCGTGTGGGTGTCCATGTTCTTCGGTATCATCGCTACTCGCTATCGCGATGTCGCCCCACTCCTCGACTCCCTCATCCAGCTGTTGTTCTACGTCACCCCCATCGTCTGGATGACCGACATCCTCACCGCTCAAGGTGGCGACGTCGCGTCACGGGCACGTATCGCCCAGCTCAACCCCCTCTACCACTACATGGAAGTCTTCCGATCCCCCCTCATCGGCGCGCCACTGCCGACCTACCACTGGTGGGTTGTCATCGGATTCACCGTTGCCGGGCTACTCCTCGCCCTCTTCGCCATGAAACAATGGCGATTCCGCGTCAGCTACTGGGTTTAGGCTCATAGGAGAACACAACACCATGGTTTCCATCGATACCTACAACGCCTGCGTCGACTTCCCCATCTTCGACGCAAAATCGCGCTCCATGAAAAAAGCCTTCCTTGGCGCAGCAGGTGGCGCCATCGGACGCAACTCCGACAATGTCGTGGTGGTCGAAGCCCTCAAAGACATCAACCTCCACCTGCGCGAAGGCGACCGCGTTGGCCTCGTCGGCCACAACGGCGCAGGCAAATCCACCCTGCTGCGTCTGCTCTCCGGCATCTACGAACCCACCCGCGGGTCCGCCGACATTCGCGGGCGCGTCGCCCCCGTCTTCGACCTCGGCGTGGGCATGGACCCGGAAATCTCCGGCTACGAAAACATCATCATCCGCGGGCTTTTCCTTGGACAAAGCCGTAAACAGATGAAAGCCAAAATGGACGAAATCGCCGAATTCTCCGAGCTCGGCGAATACCTCTCCATGCCGCTGCGCACCTACTCAACCGGCATGCGCATCCGCCTCGCCCTCGGTGTGGTCACCTCCATCGAACCCGAAATCCTCCTCCTTGATGAAGGACTCGGTGCCGTTGATGCCGCCTTCATGGCCAAAGCCCGAAGCCGACTCCAAGAACTGGTGAAACGCTCCGGTATCCTCGTCTTCGCCTCACACTCCAATGACTTCCTAGCCCAGCTCTGCGACACCGCAATCTGGGTTGACCACGGCACCCTCCACCAAGTGGGCACCGTTGATGACATCGTAGAAGCATACGAAGGCAAAGGTGCCGCCGACCACGTTCGTCGCCTGATGAAACGCATGGAAAAACGGGACAAAGGCGAAGAAGAGTAGCTACAAAATTTGCTTATCTCGAAGCACGAAATTCGGCGTTTTTTGAGCTTGGCGATAAGCAAATTTTCATGCGCAGTGTTACTCCCTTTGACCGGACGCCGCCGAAATTTTCGCCGCAGTCTGCGACGTGACACCCCACTGCCCCCAGGTCGCCCAGCGCCATAATTGTTCTAGCGGCCCTTGCTTGAAGCGCCGCAGCCACAATGCCGACACGATGGACTGAGCAATCAGCATAACCGCCACCACTAGCATCAATATTTGCCAGTCACGCAGAGTGCCATCCGCCAAGCCAAGCGCGTCCTTCCCCCACCACTTCACCATGTAAAACACCAGGGTGGCGGACACATAGTTCGTCAAGGCCATGCGTCCCAACGGAGCAAACACGGCCGTCAATACACGCCGCGCTGGGGTGTGCATGAGCAGCATGATCACCCCAATGTAGAAGGCGGCCAATACAGTACCTGCTACCGATTCTGCCTGTAGTGCCATCTCGGGGCTACTCGGATGGAGCTGCCAATACAGGCACCCAATAACCGCAGGCAGAAGCACTGCGCAAGCAAAAACAAACACCCGGAAATCATCTTCACAGTGCTCAACCTCGCCGGACACGGCGTAGGCAAAGCCAAGAAGCAGCAGCGATGGAACGATCATGATGCTTCCCCCACCAATAGCCAAAAGACCAACCAGTGAAAGAGCACCAAGACCGGCAGTCACAGGCACGAGCCACCGCTGTGGGATCCAGGTTGCGGGCAGGAGGATCACCAATGCCACAGTGGCGTAGGGCAGCAACGCCTCACCTGGGTGCACCATCTCGTGTGGAATCCCCAACCCAAGTAGAAACAAGATTCTGCGAAGCAACACCAGGCGGGGACGCTGAGAGCGTTCGCGGGCACGGGACCACATCATGCCGAAACCGATGCCGAAGAGCAGCGAAAATATCGGGAAGAAACGCTGCTGCACAAAAAGGTTAAGGAAGTGGCTGACAGCATTTTCTGCCCAACTGTCAAAGCGCACGATGGGCGCGATGTTCACAAAGGCAATGCCGCAGACGGCGATCCCTCGCACAACATCAAGGGAATCGATCCGTGTGCGTCGCTGTATCGGTAGTACCATACGGCCCATTATGGCAGCCCCGCATAGCCACCACACCGCCGCATCAGCAGTATCTCTCGCCAGACTCGCGACGTCGCTCCTGGGGTGTACGCGCGGCGTTAATCTCCCTGCTCCGGTCCTCGCGGTAACCCCGGCACGCGGACACAGGCTCCGACCGCTAAAGTGACTGAGTGGGATTTAGCTACACGAAACTAGCTTTATGAAGTCTGGAGGCAGGATGCTGAACCGTCGTCAGTTCATGATTGCTGCAACCACTGCGGCCGCGGCAACAGTCTTGGGAGGTTGTGTGGCAAAGAAGGTTGTTCCTGAAGAACGCTCAATGAACTTCGGTTTTGAGGATCTGGTCACCGCCACACCACGCTGGGCCGACTATGGCCCTAACCTGCAAAAAGCTCATGTGAATGCCATTAGTCTGGCCGTGGGTCGCACCGACTGGCTGGCATTCGAATGGTCCACTGTTCCAGAAATCAGTGCCAGCATGGTCCAGGAAAGCGGCACCGACTATGTTGCAGAGGCGTTGGATAAGCTGGGGAAGTTCCTCCCGGGGGACTATCAGCTCACGCTGACTATCGACGCCCTGCTTCCCAATTGGATCAGCCAGCAGGCCAACCTCGCGGGCAACACGCCGTCCGGCAAAAAATCCAGCGAGTTCGCCAGCGTGACGGCGCTCACCGAGGGCGCGGTGGCGGAGCGCCTGGTCAATCTTGTGGGAGAGCTGTGTACCCGCTACACACCACACCGCATCGCCCTCACTGAGCTCATGTTTGACAACGCCACGTTCGGCGAGGATGATTTGAAATCCTACTGCGCCGCTACCGGTGCCAAAGACTGGCCGCGGCGCAACGATGGCAGCATCAACGAATCCCACGCCTCCATCGGGCAGTGGAGATCAAAAGCCCTGGCATCGCTGTTGTCTAAGGTCAAAGCCGAAGCGCGCCGCCATGACGATACCCAGCTTGATGTCGACGTTCGTGCCCCTTGGGACGACGCTGAAGGCGACCGCACCGAATCTGGGCACAACTACAAGATGCTTCTCGAATCCGTTGATCGTATTGTGGTGTGGAACTACTTCGGCCTTGAGAATAAACGCCCCACATACGGCGGCGAAGTGACGAAAGAGCTGAAAAAGTCATTCTCCGACAACTTCACCATGTCTAGCGGACTCTGGGCCCCCGACAACCAGACCGTCAGCCCCCGCGACCTAGAGACGAGCCTGCAGGCCGTGGCCAAGGCAGGCGCAAACTCCGTCTCCGTGACCCCCGCCAGCATGATGACCCCCGACCACTGGCACGTGCTGGAAAAAATCTGGGCAGAGGACTGACCCGCTATGCCCGCGCCCGCAACCGGGTAACCAACCACACGGCGAGAAAAATAACACCATCTAGCAGCGCCATCATGGGCGAGGTCGCGGCGTCGATAAGGTAGGCCAGCCAGAAACCCAGCTGCGACCCCACCAGTGCCACCACCACGGCCACCAGCACCGTTGAACTCAGCGAACGGGTAAACAGCAGCGCCGTCGCGGCAGGAACCACCATCAGTGCCACCACCAGCACCGCACCGGCGGCGTGAAATGCCACCACAACCGTGAGCGAGACCAGCGTCATAATCACGTAGTGCAGCAGCCTCGTGCGCAGCCCAATCGACCGCCCAAACACGGGATCAAATGCGGAAATCGACAGCGGACGGCGGGCGATAAACAACGCAATCCCCGTCACTAGGCCCACCGAACCCACAATCCACGCGTCCACTGGCCCCAGGTCGATATTGCCCACAATCCAGTGCGACAGGGCTGCGATGTTCAGGTCACCCATCAACACCGAATGCTCAGAAATCGGCGAATGCCGCACGCGCGTGGAAATGATGATCACACCCACAGCAAAAAACGCGGGAAACACCAGGCCAACGGCACTATCCTCAGTAAAGCGCCCCAGACCACGCAGCCATTCCGTGCCCGCCACCAGCACTACGCCGCCCAACGTCGCACCGACAATCAGCCACGGCGAGGTTGGCGAATCCGACCACAACGCCGCCACCGCAATGCCCGGAAGCACCGCGTGTGCCATCGCGTCACTCATCATCGCTTGTCGACGCAGCACCAGCACCGTTCCCGGCAGCGCACAGGTCACTGCAACAACAGCCGCCAACAAGGCAACCGAAATGGCAAAACTCATGCGCGTGCCCCTCCCCTCACACCACTACGCCGAGGAGCCGCTACCAGGGACACACCCACGAAAGCGGTGAGGACTAGGACAATCACTGGTCCAGTGGGCACCTTGCCCACAGCGACAGAAATGTAGGTGCCCACCACCGACGCGACACCACCAATACCCGCCGAGAACAGCACCATCTGACGTACCGTCTTGGACCATTGCCTGGCTGCGGCGGGTGGGAACACCGCAAACGCGATCATGAGGATCAAGCCCACCGCTTTCACGCCGATCACCACGGCCAGTACAATCAGCGACAGCAGCAGTGGCGATAGCCACCGTAGGGGCAGCCCAGACACCTGGCTGAGTGTCTGATCAAAGGTCATCATGGTAAAGGGCCGCCACAGCAGGATCATCACAACAGCCACGGCGATGCTCACCACCGCGATAGTGCCCACATCCAGGTTGGTGAGGGTGGCGGAATTACCAAACATCAACTCCTCCATGCCACCTTTACCCCGAATGCGGCTACGCTGAATGACCTGCAGCAACACCAGGCCGCCACCCAGAAACAGCGACATCACCACGGCCATAGTCGTGTCGATGCCAATACGCGTAGTGGCCGCGATGCGGTTCGCCAGGACCGCAGCCAGCAACCCCGTGACCAGCGCACCAATGGTGATGACCGGCATGGAGCGGGCGTCGAAAAGCAGTGGCGACAGCGACACAGCCAGGAAGATGCCCATGACGCCGGGGGTGGCGGCGGACCCGATGACGTCCGATAGCAGGGACTGCCTGCGCAAATACAGGAACACCCCCATCGCCCCGGCGCAAGCACCGATGAGAGTGGTGCCGATGATGATGCGCTGGTAGGAAAACTCGGAAAGAAAGTCAATGAACGACATCACACCAACCCCAGCCCAAATGCCTCATTGACTTTTTCTTTGGTAAACGCCTTATCAATCGGGCCGGAAGCAACTAGGCGCTTATTCACAATGGTGACGTGCTGGCACAACGACGCAACGGTGGACAAATTGTGGTGCACAATCAGGATTGTCACACCCTGATCCCGCAGTTCAACCAGAACATCGCGGATCACCTGTTCACTCGCGGCGTCGACACCCGCGAAGGGCTCATCCAGCAAATACAAATCCGGTTGCTGTGTCAAAATACGGGCCATAAACACTCGACGGCGCTGGCCACCCGACAATTCGGAAATCTGGCGCTTAGCCAGATCAGAAATGCCAACATACTCCAAATTGGCGGCCACCAGGCGTTTCTCCTCGGCCGACATGCGGCGAAACCAGCCCAGCTTGGGGTACAAGCCCATGGCCACCACCTGCTCAACCGTGATGGGGTAATCCCAATCCACATCGGCGGCCTGCGGCATATAAGCCACCCGGTGACGGCTACGCGACAGCGGCTCGCCAAAAAAACGGATATCACCACGCTCAAGGGGAATGAGGTCAATCACCGATTTAATGATCGTTGACTTTCCAGCACCATTCGGGCCGATAAGCCCCATCACGGTCCCCTGCGGGACTCGAAATGAGACATCATCAACCACCCGATTTGAGCCATAGCTAACCGTCAAATCCCGAACAGCAAGCGCGCTTTTACTCTTTTTCTTCTGCGGCATACTACTCAAGAGGCGCTTAGGGGGCAGGAGCCGGGGCTTGCTCGGGAGCAGGTGTCGGCGCTGGTCCGGGTGCTGGCGCTGGTCCGGGTGCTGGCGCTGGTCCGGGTGCTGGGGTCGCGGCAGGATCAACTAAAGCCTTGTGAATCGTGTCAGCGTTGTAGCGCATCACACCTACATAGGTATCCGTTGGGGCTTCAGCGCCGAGTGAATCGGCATAAAGCTCATCCGTTGACACATTCACGTCCCAGCCCTTGGACTTCACGGCCTCTTTCAGCGAATTAATGGCCTGCGGGTTGGCAGAATTATCCCCGAAAATCGTGGGCACTTTCCGCTGGGCAATAAAATCAGCAAGTTCATTGAGCTCAGTCGCGCTGAGTTCAGACTCAGAAGTGATCAAGTCAGTGGCCTTCACGTCAAGACCGAACTGCTTGCCAAAGTAATTAAAAGTATCATGCCCGCTGACCAAAATGCGGCGATCCTGCGGGATCTCCGTCATCTTCGTTTGCACATAATTACCAGCCTCGTCAATTTGCTGTTTATAGGATTCGGCATTTTTCTTGTAAGTATCGGCGTTGCCGCTATCCACTTCGCCGAGTTTCTTGGCAATGCCATCCACCACATACTTCCAGTTCGTGGTGCTGTTCCAAATATGCGGATCGTATTTGCCGTGGTCATGATCATGATCGTGCTCGTCATGATCCTGCCAGGGCAACAAATCCTGCTCGGGAATCGCCGACGATACCGCAAATTGACGGTCGCTTTGGGCCTCTAGCTCATCCGCCATGTGAGTTTCCATGTCGGGTCCAGTCCACAACACCACACTCGAGTCTTGAATCTTGGCCAAATCCTGGGTTGTGGGCTGGTAGGTGTGTGGATCTCCCCCCGGTCCAACCATCACAGACACATCGGCATCGGGGGCAATATTATGCACCGCATCACCAATGTAACCCGTGGTGGCAAACACGGTCAGAGCTTTATCGCCACTGCTGTTTTTGGAGGAAGAATTATTGGAATCAGAATTATCAACAACGCAAGCGCTCAACCCTCCTACCAGCACTGTTGCAGCAATAACAGCACTGGCGGTGCGGAGGAATCCACGACGGCTCGTGACCGACGCGCGAGGCGCGGCCGCAGGGGCAGATGCGGAAAAGAAGTAAAATCTCATGCCCAAAAGCATAAATCTGAACATATGAAACTCATCTAAATGGGGGCCCCTTTGGTTTCTTTTGGGGGTGTCTCTCTGTGGCCTAGCCACATCCCTTTTTCACCCCTCACCTGAACCGATACCTGCTTTCGGACACAATTTCAGCACCTATCCTATGTTCAATAGCATGCACGCATTATCCATTTACTGTGAATAAAACTAAACACACCGGCCACGCCACACTGCCTTGTCACCTGTGCGACAATAACAGTCATGCCGCTTGACCACGACTCGACCATCGCCGCCGTCATCGTCACCCACAACCGCGCCGATCTTCTCCGCACCTCCCTCGCTGTTGTTGCATCCCAAAGCCACCCTGTGGACTGGATCATTGTTGTGGATAACGGCGCTGAGGAGACTGTCCGGAATCTGCTCGTCGAGGTCGCCGGAGATAAAGGTGTCTACTTGCCCTCGAAACACAACCTTGGAGGTGCCGGAGGTTTCGCCTACGGATTCCTGCATGCCCTCGCCCTCGGTGCCGACGCCGTGTGGTGCGCCGACGATGACGGCAGCCCCGAAGGCCCTGAAGTGCTGGCCACACTGCTGCGTTGCGCGGAACGCAACCAGCTGGAGGAAGTATCCCCTGTCGTATGCAACGCCAACACCCCGGACCGTCTTGCCTTCCCCTTGCGGCGCGGTGTGGAATGGCGACGCTACCGCCATGAACTCATCGACCCCGCCCACCCGGAGGATGATCTCCTTGAAGGCATCGCCTCACTGTTCAATGGTGCCCTCATTTCGGCCTACGCCATGGAACGCATTGGGGTGCCTGATCTGCGGCTTTTCATTCGCGGCGATGAAGTGGAATACCATCGTCGACTCGTCCGCTCTGGGCTGAAATTTGGCACCTGCCTCTCCACCGCCTACCTGCATCCCGATGGGACTGACGAGTTCAAACCCATTCTTGGCGGGCGGATGCACACCCAATACCCCGACAATCCCAACAAACGTTTCTTCACCTACCGCAATCGCGGTTTCCTGATGAGCCAGCCCGGTATGCGCCGACTCATTCCCCAGGAATACGCCCGTTTCGGCTGGTTCTTCCTAGTTCAACGCAAAGATCCCAAAGGTTTTGTGGAGTGGCTGCGTCTGCAACGCATGGGCTGGCGGGAACGCTTCTCACGCCCTGAGTAGCGCGCGGTAAATATCCAGACGATCCACGGGAGCGAGGGCCTGCGTCCCATAAGCGCCCAGCTCGGCCAATTTATGCAGGGACTGCGCGCACATGCTGCGGATATGGGTGGCGCTGAGGGGATCGCCATTATCGTTGGTCCAGCCTATGGCGGCCATCGTTTCCTCAATGATCTTGCCGCCCACGGCGGCGTCGGCAAGCGTGGACAGGGCGAGGACGCAGGACCAGAAGGCGTCGCGGGCCGCAGCCTCATGTTCAAGGGGAAGGGTGTCGCGGGCGTCGACAAGCGAGGGCTCCAGCACCGCCGGACGGGTCAGTTCCATGGCTTGCAGCAGAGCGACAAAGTCGTAAAGCTGGGAACGCTCGATGAGGTCCCGCACCGGTTCCCGAACAGAGTCAAGCACCGCCTCAATCGTGGCTTCGCCGGTGAGCTGCGCGTTTATCTCCGCAACATTGAAGGTGTCGTGGCCAAGCGCGCCGGAACCACCAATACACAACGCATCAGGTGTGCCGGCATCCCGCACGTAGGAATCGATGGTCTCAAGTGTGATGGTCCATAAACCCCAGCGGTACAGTAGCTGGTCCTCAGGCTCGGACAGGTACTGATGAACGCACTCCTGCACATCCACGGCCACATCATCACTGTCGAACGACCACGGGGTTTGCTCCTCGCTCAACCCGAAGCTGATGGACAGGACGCGGTGAAGCTCCGTCAGCGGAAGCGAATCATTGATGCCGAGGTGACGATGCACGTCTGCCTGATCGACTGCCGCGCGGAAAATTAGGGTGCGCGGCTTCCTGCGCGTCGTGGGGAAAGTGATCACTTTCGCCAACGCGTCGCCTTGTGCCAATGAGGTGGACATGGTTCCCAGCGTAGTGACATATCATGCTTCAGGGGGCCACAGGCAGCGGCCGAACATCCGCCCCGAACTCTTCCTGCAGGTATTTGCGGGTTTTGCGTTGCGATTCTATTGCGTTCCACTGCTCCACCAGTTCAGCCACCGCCGTGGCGTAGGCCCACGCATCACGCGCCTCCGGTTCGCCATGAAAACCCGCAGTAATATCATCCAGGTCCGGCGTACGGATTGCTTCAAAACGCGGAAGCGTCAACTGTGGATTGTTCTTCTTCGCCTCTGTAGCCACAGCCTTATAGCGCTTGAGCTCGGCCTCCATGGCTTTGATCACAGCATCCACGCTGATCTGCTTATCGACGCCCAGCTGCTCCAGCACCGCATGATCACTGGCGCTTGGCGTGGGCAGCATCACGGTACCCGACACCACATCAGCCGCCTGTGCGATGCTGTGGCCCGTACTGTCACCAAAAATCCAGGCACCGCTGAGCGCATCCGCTGCAGCATCAGGGGCGGTTTGCACGTGCCAAACGACGAGTCGCTCACCGTCGGGAGCACCATTGGCCCCCTCAGCGGAGATGACATCAACCACGGACACCGTGGGGTACATTTAACGCTCCCGACCGCTCAAGGCAAACACTGCTGAACCAGTGAGCACGCCGAGTGCGGTGTGGGGGCGACCAACACCAACCTTGCGCAGTCCTCCAGCGAGGACCTTGTTAACTGCCCCGTTAACTTTCAGCACAGTGGCCACGCCAATGGCACCAGCGCCGAGAATCCCCCAGGTTTTCAGTGGGGAATCAAAATCACCGATCACATCATCAGACTCAGGGCCATCCCCAAAACCAAGGTCACCAACGCGCTGCTTGACGCGATCCATAATGATGGCTGGATCGTTGTTGGGGTCATCGTCAATGGAGTTAAAGTAGGCCACCAAACCAACCGTTCCCGCGGCGATACCTCCGCGGACCAGCCAGCGCAACGGCCGCGAGTCAACATAGTCTGGTACGGCCATAAACAGTCCGGCACCGACGGCCTGGGTAATGCGGGACGGCAGGGTGTCGTTAAGCAGGGTGTCATCCAACAAGGCGTTGTTACCGGCATATGTGTCATGGGTCTCTGTGCTCATGAACCACACAGTACTTGAGAATACAGACACGGGGGTACCCTAGAGGGCATGTTTGGCCTGTTTAAAAAGAAAGAACCCGCCTCCCACATTGCAGCGGACAAGACCACCACCCCCATGAGCCCGGCCATGACCCTCATGATGGCGCAGGAAATCCCCATGCTGGACAGCAAGGATCGGGTGCGCGTCTACGAGATTTTAGACAACTACGACGGACCCGAAATCACCTCACAGGAGGAACTGCCGCAGGAGATCCGTGACCTCATGGATCTGTGATACCTACCACTACCTGCCCAAAAGCAATCATCAGCACACTCGCGTACGGACATAAAACCACCATAAACCCACACATTCGGAACGTGGGAATTATCACACATATAAGGCTTTCCTAAAACCGCCAGCTACAGCAGGAATATCACGCTTAACGTGCCCTTTTACCGTGGTGGACGCGGCGTCGTCACGCAGCGCTTCCCCATTCCCTACCCCAAGCGAAACGTCTGGAAACAAACATGGGCGTGTAACTCCAGGCTAAGCATCGAAATCGGGAGTAGCCTGGTAAAGCGATGACGAGCGATAAGGGCGCGTCCAGCACCGTTGCTTCGAGCGGTGCCTTCGGAGCCCTCAACACAGAAGCCAAATCTTTGACCGGTTGGGGCCGCACCGCCCCCTCCACAGCCGAGGTTCTTTCCACCCCCGACTTGGAGACCATCTGCGAGGCGGTTCGCCTTGTTGCAGAGCAGAACGATTCCAAACCTGAACACCTTCGCCGCGGCGTCATCGCACGTGGCATGGGCCGTTCCTACGGCGACTGCGCCCAAAACGCCGGTGGCCTGGTGGTGGATATGCAGCCATTTAACCGCATCCACTCCATTGACCCAGAAACCGCCATTGTTGATGTAGAAGGCGGCGTCACCCTCGACCAGCTGATGAAAGCTGCCCTCCCCTACGGCCTATGGGTTCCGGTTCTGCCGGGCACCCGCCAGGTCACCATTGGTGGCGCCATCGGACCGGATATTCACGGCAAGAACCACCACTCAGCGGGTTCCTTCGGCGATCATGTGGTCTCCATGGATCTGCTGGTCGCCGATGGCCGGATTCTCCACCTCGAACCGGAAGGCACCCCCGACGACCCGAAAGGTGAATTGTTCTGGGCCACCGTCGGCGGCATGGGACTGACCGGCATCATTGTGCGCGCCCGCATCAAGATGACCCGCACCGAAACCGCTTACTTCATTGCCGATGGCGACCTCACCAGCTCACTGGATGAGACCATTGAGTTCCACTCCGACGGGTCTGAAAAGAACTACACCTACTCGTCCGCATGGTTCGATGCGATCTCCCCCGAACCGAAGCTGGGACGCTCCGCCATTTCCCGCGGCTCCCTGGCCACCCTCGCCCAGCTGGAAGAACTCAACCCGAAGCTGGCGAAAGACCCGCTGAAGTTCAACGCCCCGCAGCTAGTCACCGTTCCAGATATTTTCCCCTCGTTCACCATGAACAAGCTCAGCATGATCGCCATTGGTGAGCTGTGGTGGCTGAAATCTGGCACCTACAAGAACAAGGTGCAGAACCTCACGCAGTTCTACCAGCCGCTGGACCTGATTGGCGAGTGGAACCGCGGCTACGGTTCCCGCGGCTTCCTGCAGTACCAGTTTGTTGTTCCCCGCGAGGCCGTGGAGCCGTTCAAGGAGATTATCCGCGACATCCAGCGCTCCGGTCACTACTCCGCTCTGAACGTGTTTAAGCTGTTCGGCGAGGGCAACCGCGCTCCCTTGTCCTACCCGATGCCCGGTTGGAATGTGTGTGTGGACTTCCCCATTAAGGCTGGTCTTGGCGAGTTCCTGGACGACCTAGATCGTCGCGTTATGGAGTTCGGCGGCCGCCTGTACCTGGCCAAAGAATCCCGCACCTCTGCAGAGGACTTCCACGCTATGTACCCCGGCATGGAAGGCTGGCTGAAGACCCGCAATGCCATCGACCCGAACGGCGTTTTCGCATCTGACATGTCGCGCCGCCTGGAACTGCACTAAGTAAAGGACTTAAAAACATGCTGAACGCTGTGGGTAAAGCCCAAAACATTCTGCTTCTTGGCGGGACCTCCGACATTGGACTCGCCATTGTCCAGGAATTCCTCAGCCACGGCCCCGCCCGTGTCACCCTCGCAGCCCGCCTCGATTCCCCGCGTCTCGACGCCGCAGTACGCCAGGTGGAGCAGGCAGGTGCCAGCGCCGTTGAGGTTATCGACTTCGACGCCGCCGATACCGATTCACACCCTGAGGTCATTGACGCCGCCTTTGCCAACGGCGATGTTGATCTTGCCGTCGTTGCCTTCGGCACCCTCGGAGACGCCGAAGAACTGTGGCAAAACCAGGAAAAGGCTGTTGAAAGCGCGCAGATCAACTACACCGGTGCCGTGTCTGTGGGCGTGCTGCTGGGGCAGAAGTTCAAAGAGCAAGGCCACGGCACCATCGTCGCTTTGTCATCTGTTGCTGGTGTGAAGGTACGCCGCTCGAACTTCATGTACGGCTCCACCAAAGCCGGTTTCGATGGTTTCTACACCCAGCTGGGCGAAGCACTGCGCGGCAGTGGTGCCCACGTCCTTGTGGTTCGCCCAGGTCAGGTACGCACAAAGATGAGCGCCGACGTGAAAGAGGCTCCCTTGACGGTGGACCGCCAGCAGGTAGCTGAGGCCGTATTCAGGGCCGTCTTGGACCGTAAAGACATCATTTGGGTTCACCCGGCCTTCCAGTATGTAATGGCAGTGCTGCAGCACATCCCGCGTCCGATTTTCCGCAAGCTGCCTTTCTAAAACCCTCCTTGGGGACGTAAGGCTGATCCTAAAGTTAAAGGGTCAACTAGTTTAGACTATTTGTTTAGGCTGGTCGGCCCTTTTACGCTTCCTTGCAACAGGGGGAGCGGGGGACATCCGCACCGGCGGTATCTACAGTTAAGCACTGCGAATATGGAACACTGGACGCTATGACACATACAGCTACCAGCGCCTCTGGCTCATCACGTGGCCATGAGGCGAAGCTGGCCTCCACTTCAGGCCCGGACCGAGGTCGGCATGAGGCGTATGAAACAGACATTGTGAGCCGTGGCTGGACCACGCTGGGCATTGTTGCCGCCGCTTTCGGCGGGGGTCTTTTTACTTTGTTGTGTTGGTTTGTGTTGAAACAAACCCATTTACCTGCGTTTGGCGGTTCCTACGTATCGCGCGCCGTGGGTAACGCTGGCACGATTGCCGTCCTGATTGTGACTATGGTGCTGGTGTATTTCTGGCTGAGAGACGAGCACAATTCGGGCAACACCTCTGCAGCTGACGTATCGGAATCGCATGATGCCCACACGTCCCGCAACCCCGATGATGCCCGTACAACAACATCGCGGGATGCGGATGTCACTACTAGGAAGCGCCCACGGTGGCGCACATGGTTGACCTATGTGGTGTGCTACCTCTCCCCTGCCGCCCTTGTGGTGACCACCATAGGCGTCCCCTTAGCTGCCACCAAATTATATTTGGACGGTGTGACGGTTGACCAGGGCTTCCGCACTGAATATCTCACCCGTATGACTGATTCGATGCAGCTCAAGGACATGAGTTACATCGATATGCCGCCCTACTACCCAGCTGGTTGGTTCTGGTTGGGCGGCCGTTTTGCCAACCTCATTGGACTGCCCGGCTGGGAGGCATTCCAGCCATGGGCACTGGTGTCGATTTCTGCCGCGGCCTGCATGTTGGTTCCAGTGTGGCAACGGCTGTGCGGCAGCCTTCCCGTAGCTACGGGCATTGCTTTGGTAAACGTGTGCGTGGTGTTGGTGATGTCGGCGGAGGAGCCCTACGCTGCGATTATCGCCCTGGGCACTCCCGCCGCAACGATCGTAGCTGGACGCGCCGTTCGTGGTTCGGTGTATTCGATGGCTGGGGCAATTTTGTTCCTTGGCGCTTCTGCCTCCATGTACACGCTGTACACAGCCGCCATTGCCCTCAGCGTGGTGGTGGTAGCTGCAGTGTTGGCTGCGGGCGCGCACCGCACACTGATGCCGCTGCTGCATTTGCTAACGGTTGGTGTGGGTTCCATTGCTGTTGCGGCAATTGTGTGGGGTCCCTATGTCATGGCGGTGTATCGCGGCAGGCCACAATCGGGCGCCACCGCCATGCACTATTTGCCCAATGAGGGCACGCAGATCCCCATGCCCATGTTGTCTTTCAGCGTCATTGGCGCGCTGTGTATGTGCGGCTTGGTGTATTTAGTGGTCCGCGCTGTGGATCGTGATGTGCGCGCCATGGGCGCGGCATTGGTGGTGTTCTACGGCTGGATTGTGGCCTCGATGGTTGCCACGTTGACCGGTAATACCCTGCTTGGTTTCCGTTTGGACGCGCTGATTGCCATGCAGTTGGCCACAGCTGGCGTGCTGGCCTTGGCGGAGATTCGCCTCGTGGGGGTTGCCCGCTTGTATCCGCGCCTGGTGGGTCGAAGTCGTGGTCGCACGGTGACGTTGGTGATGGTGATTCTGCTGGGTTTTGGCGGTTTGAGCTATGCACAGACAATTTCGAACCGTAATCATGACGCGATTGATTTGGCCTATACAGACACGGACGGCAATGGCGAACGCGCTGACCGTTTCCCTGCGGATTCTGGCGCCCATTATGCAGAGATTGATCGCGTGATCCAGAAAGATGGGTATGTTCCACGGGAAACAGTGGTGTTGACGGATGAACGCAACTTTATGGCGTTCTACCCGTATCATGGTTTCCAGTCTTTTACCAGCCATTATGCTAATCCACTAGGCGAGTTTTCCATGCGTAACCATGTGATTGAAGAGTGGGCAACGCAGTCCTGGACGTCGCTTGCCGATCCCCGCAGGTTCCGGGAATCCTTGGATGAGTCGGACAAGCAGTGGCGCTCCCCAGATGTTTTCATTTTCACTGGTGACGTTGATGATAAGTCCAAGGGCTGGATGTACGACATCGCGGAGGATATTTATCCGAATAACCCGAATGTGCGGTTCCGCGGTGTGTGGTTTAATCCAGCGGTTTTCTTAAATAATCCTGAACATTGGAACGTGACCCAGGTGGGTCCTTTTGTGGTGGTGACCCGTATAAATCATGGCAGCTAACGTAAAATATGGCACTGTGTCAGAACCAATGCCAGAAAAACCGTCAGAAACCGCGCCCCGGTGGGTGAAGCGACTGGCCATTGTGAGTGGTCTTCTCGGCTTCGTGTTGTTTGTGCTCACCCCGTTCATGCCGGTGAACCAAACACAGTCGTCGTTTAGTTGGCCGCAGCAGAATCAGCTGAACAGTATTACGGCACCGCTGATTTCCTACGCACCGCAGTCGATCGAGGCGTCGATACCCCTGCAGTCGTTGCAGGACATGAATCCTGACCAGTCCATGGTGCTGTCCACCCTCCCTGCAGACAGTAAAGATGCCACCACCCGTGGCCTGTTTGTTCGCTACTCCGAGTCGGGCTTGGATGTTGTGGTACGTAACAAGGTTCCGCTGGAGCTGAACCGCGAGCAAATCAACGCCCTGCCACCTGGCGCTGTGCTGCAGATTTCCTCCACCGAAGAATCCACCGTCGCGAGCATCCCCGGCGCACGGGATAGCAGCGGTGAGGAGTATCGCGGCGAGTTGAAGGGGGACGAGCGCCCGCAGTTGACGGGTATTTACACTGAACTCGCCAACACACCGGCCAACACGGCATCGCTTATCGACGCCGGGCTCAACGTTCAGGTGGAAATTAACTCACGGTTTACATCGTCACCCAGTATCTGGAAGTACATGAGCATGTACGGTGGCCTGGTCATGCTGGTGGCATCACTGTGGGCGTTGAAGCGAATGGATCGCCTGGATGGCCAAGGCCACAGGAAAGTGCTGCCCAATGGATGGTTCCGGCCTCGACTGTTGGACGCCATTGTGATTGTCGTCTTGGTTTACTGGTACATCATTGGTGCGAACACGTCCGATGATGGTTACCTGCTGACCATGGCCCGCGTTGCCGATAACGCTACCTACATGGCGAACTATTACCGCTGGTTCGGCGTATCTGAAGCCCCGTTTGGTTCGCCATATTATGACTTGCTGGCCTTATTAACTCACGTCTCCACAGCCTCTGTGTGGATGCGATTACCGGAGTTTGTCGCTGGCATTTTGACGTGGTGGGTGATTTCCCGTGAGGTGCTGCCACGCATGGGTGAGAAGATTAATGCGCGCAAGGTGGCGCATTGGACGGCGGCGTTTTCATTCCTGGGCTTCTGGATGGTCTACAACAATGGCCTGCGCCCGGAGCCTGTGATTGCGTTGGGCGCGCTGTTGACGTGGGTGTGCATGGAGCGCGCCATTGCGACACGTCGACTGCTGCCCGCTGCTGTAGGCGTCATCATTGCAACAGTCTCCTTGGGTGCCGGCCCGACTGGTTTGATGGCTGTCGCGGCGCTGCTTGCGGCATTGTCTAGCTTGATCAAGATTGTGTACCGCAGGTTGCCGCTGCTGGATGCTGGCCCCGAGGCGTCGAGAGGCGCGAAAATTGAGGGTGTGCTGGCCATGACGGCACCATTCCTGGCATCGGGAACGGCTATTTTGTTAGCGGTGTTTGGTGATCAAACGCTGGCCACGGTGCGCGAATCCACACGCGTGCGGTCCGCTATTGGACCGGCTTTGTCGTGGTACCAGGAATGGGCTCGCTACCAAACCCTGATGCAACAGACGGTGGACGGCTCGTTTACCCGGCGTTTTGCTGTGCTGATGATGCTGCTGTGCCTGGGGTTGGTGTTGGCTTCTGTGCTGCGCAACCGCAGCGTGCCGGGATCCGACGCAGGCCCGTCGAACCGGTTGATGATGGTGTTCTTCGGCACCATGTTCTTCATGATGTTCACCCCCACCAAGTGGACTCACCACTTCGGTGTGTACGCGGGTATCGGTGCCGCGCTGGCAGCGCTCGCTGCGGTGGCCGTGTCACACATGGCCATGCGGTCCGCACGTAACCGCACGCTTTTCATCGGTGTGATCCTGTTTGTGCTGGCCTTCTCTCTGTCCGGCACCAACGGCTGGTGGTACATTTCAAGCTTTGGCATCCCCTGGTTTGATAAATCCATCCAATACCGCCACATTGAAGCATCCACAGTAATGCTAGTTATCGCACTGCTTGTGCTGCTGGCGGCCGCCATCCAGTCTTTTGCTGGCGACGTCCAGACCGCCCGCGCCGAAACCGAAGGAACGGTGCAGCAACTCAACGCCAAACGTCAACGCAACCAAATGAAATTCGCTGGTGTTGCCGCCGCCCCCATTGCCGTGGTTTCGGCTGTTGTGGTGGTGTTCTCCCTGCTGTCACTGACCAAAGGCTTTGTCACGCAGTACCCCGCCTATTCCGTGGGGCTTGGCAACCTGCGTGCGCTGACTGGTAATACCTGCGCCTTGGCCAATGACGCCATGCTTGAAACCAACTCCAACGAATCCTTCCTCACCCCTGCTGACGGAACACCACTAGGATCCTCCCTAGAAATTGGAGATAACCGCGGCTTCGATGCCAACAACGTGCCCACCTCCATCTCTGCTGAAGGCGTTGACTCGGGCGGGGAAGCAGCTGGATCCATCGCAGGTTCCACCGACGATGACACCTCCAGTGGCGACGCCGCCGGACAGTCCACTGGCACCTCTGGTGGTGTGCGTGGTGACGTTGGTGTCAACGGCTCTCGCGCACGTCTCCCCTTCGGCTTGGACTACACCAAGGTCCCCGTCTTGGGCTCCTACACAGACGGCCCGCAGTTCCCCGCCGAAGTGACCACCGCCTGGTACCAGCTGCCTGAACGCAACGAGAACGCACCGCTGTTGGTGGTTTCCGCTGCCGGACGCATCGAACACCATGACATTAGCGGCGTGCACCAAGACGGACAGGAACTTGCCGTGGAATACGGTGTCCGCCAGCCCGACGGAACTGTCACTGACACTGGCAGCGTCGAACCGCTCGACATTGGACCCGCCCCGTCCTGGCGCAACCTGCGTGTTCCCATGGACCAGATCCCGGCCAACGCTAACGTGGTGCGTGTCGTGGCATCCGACACCAGCCTCAACCCGGAGCAATGGCTGGCGTTTACCCCGCCGCGGGTACCCACCCTGGAATCTCTGAACACCGTCATCGGATCGAGTAACCCAGGGTTACTGGACTGGTCGGTTGCTTTGCAGTTCCCCTGCCAGCGCACATTCGATCACTACGCTGGTGTCACCGAAATCCCTGAGTACCGCATCGCGCCCGATCACCCTGGCAAAGTCACGCTGTCCCCATGGCAGGACTACAACGGCGGTGGCGCGCTCGGCGTTGCTGAGGCAATCAACTCCTCCATCGAGGTGCCCAGCTATCTGCGGAATGACTGGGGACGTGACTGGGGTTCCATTGAGCGCTACCACCTGCGTACGAACTCCCGGGGAGTCGCACCCACCGAGGCGATCATCGACTACCAGGAAATCCACCGATCTGGACTATGGACCCCTGGTCGCATGAAGATCAACGACTAAAACTTGGCTTCGACTGGTTGACTGAGAGACCCCCGGAGCTCTTGTCTGATGGCAAGGGCCCGGGGGTTTCTTCTCGGTATTTGCGGGAGAGCTGGGACGCGTCAGGTAACTGGTGGGCTATCGCACTGCCCCAAAAACGCCATGTATCCACCCACCCACAATCAGAAGGACCCGACCATGGTGTGGTTCTCGTATAAATCATCCACTACGAAGCTTTGGACGAAAACCGTAGGTCGGGCCCTGCCGTGAGCAAAACAGCCTATGCAAATTTAAACAGGATTACGCAAAAACAGCAATAGCTGTTACCCCCTTAGTCACTGAAGTTCCTGAGCAGAATGGTCAGATCACCGATGTTGTATTTGTCACTCTCAGACATGCGCTGCAGTTCGTTCACTGGAAGGGTCTTGTGATCAATCTGGCTTTGCACTTCGTCAGCGAACTCACGTGAACTATTTTCATCGAAGCCTGCACTGCTCGTGGCATCAGTAAGCAAGTTCCTAGAGCCGCCACCGGTCGCAATAGCAAGGATAGCTTTGATCAGACCATTGTTTCCCTTGGACAGCACCTCTAGGTCAGAAGAGCTGAAGGAGTGAGACGATCCAGATCCCTTGGTACGATCTGGGTTGTTACCGGGGGTACCGGAGGAGTTTCCAGACGACAGCCCTCCAGACGACAAATCGGCAGAGCCTGATGGACCAATTGGCTGCTTGTCTTGGGCTAGGTTATTACTGGTGGAGTCATTGGACTGTGTCGTTGGATTGTCCTGTGGCTTATTCGGCGCATTCTGAGACGTGGTGGTCTTGTCGTCCTTAGACGTATCCTTGTTCTTGGATGCATCATCTTTGGTCGCGTTTTTGTCTTTAGAAGCGTCCTTATCCTTGGAGTCCTTGTTGTCTTTAGAAGCATCCTTATCTTTCGGTTGCTCCTTAGGCTTTGGTTGCTCCTTGGGCTTGCCTGACGATGCAAAAGAGTTGAATTCGGCTTCGGTGCCGTTGAACACATCCAAATCAACATCACCTTCGATGCCAGACACGTGACCTTTATCGGACTTTTGCCAAATGACCATGTGCTTCCAGCCACCGGGAAGTTGTGGAGGCAATTGTTCATAAGCCGCAAACCACAGTGGATGATCTTTGTATTCTTGGGAATTTGCCATTGAGTCTTCCCAGAAGAATCGGTAAGTGTAGATCATAGTTGGGCGACCAGTTTGCTTTTCCAGTTCGGTGGTAAATTCTTTCACCCAACGCTGCACGCCCGCAGCATCCAGCGGGTTATGATCTTCAGCGTTATCATTAGCAATCTCAATGTCAAGCGTAGGCGGAAGGGAGTCGTCACCGAGAGTTTTCACAGCTTTTGCAAAAAAGTCCGCTTGAGATTTTGCACTTTGCTTCACTCGAGCAAAGTGATAGAGCCCTACCTTCATACCATTGGCTTTTGCCTGTTCTGCATCATACTTCCAGTGGGGGTTCTCATAGGAATCCGATTCAGTTGCTTTGATCAGGGCAAATTTCTGCCCATCACTACCGACGCTCTTCCAATTAAGGGTTTCGTTCTTTTCACCAGGATGCTGATGGCTAGAAATATCAATTCCTGGAATCGGGTTCGAATTGAGCCCCACTTCTGCGCTAGCCGCAGTGTTGGGGGCAATGGCAAGTGCGGCTGCTGTGATCAGCGCCGACACAATAGCACGGTGCCGACGTTGGGTCGGCGTACGGAAATTGCTGATATACATGAAAAATCAAATCCTCATTGTTATAAAACCTCGCCTTGCGCTGAGGCAACCAGTGCCATATACCTGGCAAAAGTTGCGTGATCTTACGTACTTATCAGAGCTGCCACCAACCCTACGTCATAACAAACGCTACATGTAGACACCTCGGCAATTGTGATCAATTAGAAACATCACATCTGCCACTCAAGCCACCCATGCCCCGCGTTTATCACCCCCACGCCACAACCACAGCAGATGTGCGTTTTGATGCCGCAAAAACGCTAGCTTCTCAGGAATTTTCCACCCCCTACAGATGAGCACCAGCGCGACCGCTACTCCGCCGCATCACCCCCTCCGCAGCACAGTCCAGCTTATCGACGCCTCGCCCACCAGCGACACGCGCACCGTATCCAAACCCCAACCAAATGGGGGTAGGTCTCCCGCTAAGCGCCGCGCATGACGACGGGGCCCTGCCTGGGGCTTTCATAAAAGCCATCCACTACGAAGCTTTGATCGAAAACCACCGGCGGGCCCCGCCACGTTTTTTGAACTTAAGCAAATTTAAACAGCGCGACTATTTGCTGGCGTTACTCAGCAGAATGATGAGGTCACCAATGCTGTATTCGTTCTTGTCGGCCATGCGCTTGAGATCGTCAACGGGAAGTGTCTTGTTGTCGATTTGTTTCTGCACTTCACCAGCGAGTGTTTTCGTACCACCGGCGTCGAACCCGGCGCTGCTCACGGCGTCGTTAAGCGCGCCAATGGAGACAGCACCAAGGGCGAGCGCGAGGATGATTCCGACGATTTCACCGTTGTTTCGGGAGAGTGCTCCGAGGTTGGAGGATCCGAGGGCGTCGCTAGCCTTAAAGTTGGGGGTCAGAACCTTGCCGAGTTTGACCTGGTTGCCGGTGCCCAGGGAGTCAAGCTCGGCTTCGCTGCCATTGAACAGGTTCATATCGGTGTTGCCGGTGATGCCATTGACATTGCCACTATCGCTACGCTGCCAGAAGGTCATGTACTCCCAGCCACCTGGCAGTTCGGTGGGTACTTCGTCCTGGTAGGCGGCGAGCCACAGCGGATAGTCCTTGAAGTCGGTGGTATCGCCCATTTGCTCTGACCAGAAGTAGCGGTAGGTGTAAATCATGGGGGTACGGCCGGTGAGCGCTTCAACTTCAGTGACAAATTCCTTCACCCAACGCTGCACTTCTTCTGGGCCTACGCCGTCATCGCTTTCAATATCCAACACGGGCGGCAGGGAGGGTTGTGGCATGGTGCGGATGGTGTTGGCGTAGTTCGCAGCCTGGAGAGCTGCGCTTTCGCCGGGGCGCGCGAAGTGGTAGCTACCCACACGCAACCCTGCTTCCTTGGCCTGTTTGACGTCGTCCTCGAAGTAGGGGTTGGTGTATCCCTGACCTTCGGTTGCCTTGATAAAGGCAAATTTTTGTCCGTCAGCTTCCACGGATTTCCAGTCAATGTCGGATCCATCAGGATGCTGCCAGTCTGCGACGTCAACGCCGGAAACGGGGTTGGCGTCATCGAAAGCCGTGGCTTTGGGCACGGAAATGACGCTGAAGGCGAGCGTGATGGCCATCATAATGGCCACCGTGACACCGCGGCTTCGGAGTCGACGGCCTGATTCTTGTGTGTGGGTAGTGCTTAAGTCCATGCGGACCAACGTACCTCATTTTTCACACATACAACAGTTTTCACACACGTAACAGTTGTCACACGGGTGTAGGAACACGTGACGCGCCTTACAGCCATGGGCGCTACAGTGGGCACATGCACGATCTTTACCGACTAGTAAATGGCCCCTGGCTCGACACCCACACCATCCCCGACGACCGCGGCGTTGACGGCACCTTCCACGCCCTCCGCGACACCGCCGAAGCCGACGTCCGCGCCATCGTTGAAGAGAGCACCGGGCTCGCTGGAACCCTTTACCAATCCTTCATGGACACCGATGCCATCAACTCCGCCGGCACCGCACCTCTCGCCGAAGACTTCGCGCTTATCGACGTCCCAACCATCACCGATTTCCTGCCCGCACTGGGGGCACTCGACCGCACCGGCGTGGGTTCTCCCCTAGGCTTCTACGTAACCAAAGACTCCGACGGCGACAACAACGTCCTCTACCTAGCGCAATCCGGGTTGGGCCTCCCCGATGAGGCATATTATCGCGACCCCGACCACGCGGACACCCTCGCAGACTATGAACACCACATCGCCACCATGCTGGCATTCCTTGATGATGAACAACTCGGTGGCGTCACCCCCGTCGACGCCGCCCGCCGCATCGTCGAGCTAGAAAAAGACATAGCCGCAGGACACTGGGACGTGGTGGACTCCCGCGACAGCCTGAAAACCTTCAACCCCACTGACTTCGCCGACCTGCCTGAGACGGTACGCAGCATCCTCCTAGCCAGCGGCGTGCCAGAGCTGAAACTCATCAACATGATGCCCTCCTTCGTCCAGCACCTGGACAGACTGTTCACCGAGGACCGCCTTGAGGATTGGAAACTCTGGGCCACCTGGCACATCCTGCTCAACCGCGCCGGGCTGCTCACCGACGACATTTCCCGCACGAACTTTGATTTTTATGGCACGAAACTGTCCGGCGCGACCGAGCAGCGGGAACGCTGGAAACGCGGCGTAGGCTTGGCGGAAAATCATGTGGGCGAAGAAATCGGCCAAGAGTTCGTAGCCCGGCATTTCGCCCCTGAATACAAAGCCCACATGCTGGAGCTGGTGGATTACCTACTCGCCGCCTACAAAGAGCGCATTTCCGCGCTGCCGTGGATGACGGAGGAAACCCGAGAAAAAGCTCTGGTCAAACTGTCTAAATTCCGTGCGAAAATCGGTTACCCAGAGGTGTGGCGCAGCTTCGAAGGACTGTCCTTCAACCCCTCTGGTGCTTCCCTGGTGGCTAACGCCCGCGCGGGGTCCGCGTTTACACACGATTATGAGCTGGGGAAACTGGGCAAACCAGTAGATCGCGACGAATGGGTGACCACCCCGCAAACCGTTAATGCGTTCTACCATCCCGTGCTCAACGACGTGACCTTCCCCGCAGCCATCCTCCGCCCTCCGTTCTATTCCCCCGATGCCGATGCAGCCACTAACTTCGGTGCTATCGGCGCGGTGATTGGCCACGAAATTGGCCACGGATTTGATGACCAAGGCAGCCAGTATGACGGCGATGGCAACCTCAACTCCTGGTGGTCTGACAAGGACCGCACAGCCTTTGAAGAACTCACCGGAAAACTTGTCACACAGTTCGATGGCAAAGTTCCCGCAGTGCTCGCTGACACGGATTCCAAGGGTGTAAACGGCAAGTTCACCCTAGGTGAAAATATTGGCGACCTTGGCGGTTTAGGTATTGCCGTGGTGGCGTACAAACGATACCTGGCTGACCACGGCAAAGACTTCTCCACCACCGAACGCATGACGGTGGACATTGCCGGGTCCGACCCTTCCATGCAGGATGTGGAATACAACGGCCTCCAACGCCTCTTCCTCTCCTGGGCACGCATCTGGCGCACCAAGATCCGTCCAGAACTGGCCACGCAGTACCTAGCGGTGGACCCGCACTCCCCCGCCGAGTTCCGCTGCAACATCATCGCCGCCAACGTCGCGGAATTCTACGATGCCTTTGATGTTGATCCTGAAAGCGGAACATGGATCGCTCCCAACGATCGAGTGACCATCTGGTAGGCCACCATGAGCGATGTTGTACATGACGATTCCACAGGCCGCGACTTTCATGTTGGCGGCCAGGACCGCAACCTCTCGGAGGCCGAGCAGCTTGAGCAGCTGAGCTGGTACATCCACGAGCACCATCCCATGCCCACCGCACCTGCGGATAAAGACGCCTGGCTCGCCCGCCTACCCGATCGACTCACCCACGCCGCCATGCTCATGCTGGGGGCTGCGGTGGATCACACCATGCCGGGTGTGGCTTTCACTCAGGGCGTTGAGGTGCAGGAACTGCCCGAGTTAGCTGCGGTGATGTTCATTCCACAGCAGCCGAACGACCGCCAGCGCTGGGCGGTGTCCCTGAGTCCCGGCTTGTCTGCTTTCGCGCTGGATAATGCCTGGCGACCCGAGGTCGCCGCCGCAGCGAACCTTTCCGGCACCACCATCATCGACGTCTCCGACCCCAGTAAAGCCGCCTCCGCCATCGAGTACGCCCGCGCACAGGGGGCACAGCACGTCACCGCATGGGGCACAGCGGAATCAGCGGCGGATGCCTGCTCCCTCGCCCCGCTTATCGACGCCCTGCTGCTCACGCGACCCGTGTATGCCCCTGATGCATTTATTGCCTCAGCAACAGAATCCTGGCCTGCGACAATGATCCAGCACGGCATTCGTGATGACGTGGCTACACGTTGGGAAGATGCAGAAAAACGCGCCACTGTGCGGGAGTACATGGCGGAACACCATGTACTGACCCCAGCAGTGGCGCGTCAACGCATTCAGGATGCGGCAGAGTTTCTACGCTCGGTCTAGCGGTGTGCGAACGTGCGTGGCTTTAGAGTTTAGAGGCTGCGCACCAAGCCACCGCTGATCTGGCGATAGGCGGTGGCATACATAAGAAATATTGCTGGCATGATGACAATCAGGCCCAACCCACAGGGGAGGAAACCAGCAACAGAGATGAGTCCCATCACAATACTGAAGCCCAAAAGTATCAAATAGTGGCGGCGACCATAGTTAATGCTCAACGACAGACATTCAGTAACCGAGCCGCGACCATCGAGAAGGCAAGGGTACAGGAACATAAAGAATGGCGTAAGGAAAAAGGAACCTATACTAATAACCACAGCCACAGCCAAAAAAGCAGAAGAGCTTAATGCTCCCAGGGACAATCCTAGCCCCAGCAAGCCAGCAACGATCTGAATTGCAAACACAACAACAAGTTGGGGATTTTGGAATGTCTCAGAAACTGACACCGATCCTTTGTCTATATATCTCAGCGCAGCATTAATCCCAAAAATGCTCAATGCACCACCGATAATCGACGGAATATTTCGCTGTAACGTACTACTCACCGTCGGGGCTGCGTCTGGATTTGACACATCGTATACTGGCCCCGGAACGATGATGGCTACGACTATTCCAATAAGAGCAATAAGCACCCCCATCAGCAGAGTCATGCCAATCCAGAATCCAGGCTGCTGGAACACAGCCTTGAACCCAAAGCTGATGGCTCCGCCAAAGTCAAGTTTTCCGGTTCCGTTGGCAGTTCCACCAGGGTCTGGCATACCCGAATACTGCTGCTGTTGATACTGGGGGTTAGCATAGCCGCCATGGTCATTTTCGGGGTGTTGGTAGCCATCACCACCTGGTTGTTGCGGATATGGTGGGTATGTCATATTCCTGCTTCCTCCTACTTGCATGTGCAAAAATAATTAGAGTTCACGTCCAAATCCAGTCTACTATTTTTCCGCACGTTTTCGGGCAGCAACAATGTCATCCATATGGGCAATTGCCCAATTAACAAGCATCTGAAGCGGTTCAAGCAGGGAAAGCCCGGCAGCCGTGAGTTCATATTCCACCCGTGGCGGAATTTCGGGATAAACCTGCCGCGCTACCAAACCATCGTGAGTGAGTCCTTTCAGTGTTTGGGAAAGCATTTTCTGAGAAATGCCATCCACACGATGGTGCAGCTCAGAATATCTCAGTGGTCCTTGGGCAAGGGCATTAATAACCAGTACCGTCCAGCGATCGCCAATCTTGGTCAACACATCCCGGGATGGGCAACCTCGAGCAAAGGGGTCCCATGTGTTTTCTGCCACATCCTGCATGATACGTAACTCCTCAGAGCTGGCTTACTACCTTCCGGTAAGTGAACTTACCATAAAGTACTTACTTTCCAAAAGTAAGTTTTATGGTTAGGGTGTGAACCGTACGACCAACACAGGCTCACACCACAAGGAGAAAACAATGAGCAACATCCTCGTTATCGGCAGTACCGGCATGGTCGGGTCCCGCATTGTCAACGAAGCAGTCCGACGCGGACACACCGTCACAGCTGCTAGCCGCTCAGGCAAGCCAGTTGATGGTGCCGCCCGCGCTATCGCCGTCGAACTGGGAGACACGGATGCCGTCGCCAAACTCATCGAAGCCCCCAACACCGATGTCACCATCATCGCCGTCTCTCCCGATCGCACAGGAGGCTCAACTCAACCACTGGTTAATGCCCACAAGAAGCTGATTGATCGTGGCGTCAAAGGTCGTGTACTCATTGTCGGCGGCGCTGGCTCACTCCAACGTGAAGATGGCTCGCTACTAGTGGACAGCCCTGAATTCCCCGAGGAATACAAGGCAGAGGCTCAGGCATTTGTGGAAATTCTGAACCTATACCGCAATTCAGATCTCACCTGGACCATGCTTTCCCCCTCCCCCGCTATCGCACCCGGTGAACGCACCGGCAACATCACTCTTGGCACAGATTCCCCCGTCGGTGGTGCCGTATCGGCCGAAAACTTCGCTGTGGCCATGATTGATGAGGTGGAAAACCCCCAGCACGTCGGCACACGGTTCACCGTGGCCGACGCTTAAACTAGCCAACTAGTTCAATGGCGGTGGGTTTTTGCGGAGTTCATCAACAGAGATGGCACGTTCCTTGATGGAAATACCATTGTTGTCATCCTGCGTGATCTTGCCTTCCTCGTCCCAGATGGTGACGAAGTTGAATGCCTGCCAGTCATTGGTCACGCGCTTCGCGCGGCTGACGCCCACACCTGGGAAGTAGGTGCCAATAGGCTTTCCCTCCTTATTGCGCATTGGCTTCCCATCTTCACCCTTCATCAGGATGCGTTCATCTTCGGTACGAACGCCTTTGTCAGGATAGTAATCAGTCCCCATTTGCAAATGGTACTCCGACTTATCCCTGTCATCTGTGCCTTTATCATCTTTTTTCACCAACCTGGCGTTAACCGTGGCGAAAACAGCCTTAATATCCGTGGTGGGAAAACCCTCAGCCAGTTCCCTTGTATCTGTTTCACTACCCCAACCGTGGAACATACGGTTTATGTCACTGGCGGGTGTCACAACCTTATTGTCACCTTCAGGGTGTAGATCAGGGGTCAGAACATCGCCACTGGCCCCATGCTTGGGAAAGTCTTTACCATCAACAGCCGTGTCGCTTACTTCCTGCCACTTACCGGTGGATTTCCGCAGCACATAGAGCTTAATGTTGCTCATTTCCACACTGGTGTTGCGTGCTTGGTTTTCGCGTGCCGTGAAGATTTCCAGCCACGGCACCATGGCGTTCCAGGCATCAGCATCTTTGAAATCGGGGTGCACCAGGGCTTTCTTGTAATAGCCCGGTGTTTGATCGCCATGCGGGTTGGTACCCATCACGAGGGTTCCCGGTCCGTAGAAGCGTTTCCCCACCTCACCGTTGTAGGCGAGGACTTTGTCGTTTTCCTTGGTCATATCAGAAATGACAGTGTCCAACGTGTTGACGTTTTCCGCGGCAAACGCCGGGGTCATTCCTGTAGCAAGGGAGGCCGCAACCACCCCTGCCATCACATGTTTAGCTAGCATCCGTTTCACGTGCGCAATATCCTTCCAACTCTTGAGCAATACCCTCTGACCTGGGGTATCACAAGAGATATTCTACGTAAAACGATGTATTGCTGCAGAAGTGCAGGTGCTGACGGGTTTTTGGCTAGATTTGGTGCTACCTAAAGACCGTACTGGCTCAGGTCGATGCCCTCCAGCGGATCGGATTCATGCCCCTCCACAACCGGCTCATCAACCTCAGCGATGGTTACAGTCGCGCCTGTGGAATCCGCCACAACCGCCATGCGTCCAAACTCCGACTCCCACGGCTCGCGCACAACCTCACCGCCCAGTTTCTCTGCCTTCGACACGGCCTCATCCACATTCTTCACACCCACATACGACTGCCAGAACGATGGAACCTCGCGCGGAAACCTCCCCTGCGCATCCCAGATACCGGCGAACGGCGCGCCGTCGACAAGCGCAGTTGTGTACCTGAACCCCCCAGCCTCTGTGGACCGCGTTACCCAATCAAACAAATCTCGGTAAAACTCCGCAGCTTCCTCATAATGATTCGTGCAGGTCAGCTCGTGCCACACCGGAGTGCCCGGCTCGCCTGCCGCGATGAACGCCTCCTCCGAATACGGCTCAATCGCCCCAAACAACCCGCCGGAAGTATCCACCAACAGTGCCATCCGACCCAAATTCACATCCGTTGGCTCCGCAAGTACGCGCCCACCCAAGTCCTTCACACGCTGCACAAGCGCCTCAATATCATCCGCCAGAAAGTACGTCACCCACGTATCAGGAAGCGGCGAATCCTCAGGCTTATCGACGATCGCTGCTACCGGAAGCCCCTGCACGCGCGCCACGCGGTACCCCACATACAATTCCTCAAAGTCCCAGCCCAAAAGCTCGCCATAAAAATGCGAGGACTTACGAACATCCGAGGTCATCAAGTCAATCCAGTAGGGCATGCCACCCTCAGCCATAAAAGCAGGCATTACATATTCCTCCACTTTTCAGGGTCAAAATCATCATCGGCGGTAGCTTCATCAAAATAATCCAACTCCTCGGCAGTGGCACGCACCACCCGAGCAGATTGACCACCGAACCCCACCACGTCCCCCTCACGCAACGTCTTACCGCGGCGTGTATCCACCACACCATTCACCGTCACCTGGCCGTCCGCGATAGCATCCTTCGCCTGTCCACCGGTTTCCACCAGATTCGCCAGCTTAATGAACTGCCCAAGTTTAATAGTCTCATCGCGAATCGAGACGTCGAAAGGTTGCATGACTAGCAGTCTATGCTGTACCCCCGTGGTGATGCGAAGAATCGCACCACCCACCTACATCACAATCAGTACGCTGGAGCGAAACGTACAGCGGTCCCCGTTGCAGAGACCATCATCATGCCGTTATCCGAACCCATGGTGACATAGTCAATATCAACGCCAACGACACCTTCAGCCCCCAATTCGATGGCGCGCTGCACCATCTCCGCCAGCGCATTTTCACGAGCGTTGATCATTTCTTCCTCATAGGCTTGGCTGCGGCCGCCAACGATGTTGCGGAAACCGGCGGCGAGGTCCCTGAACATGTTGATACCGGAAACAGTTTCACCAGCAACAACGCGGATGTACTCCGAGATCTGCCGTCCCTCAACATTGTAGGTGGTGGTGACGATCATGATTGTTCCTTTCATGGCTGGATAAACAAATTCCCTGTCCACTGTATGCATTTCGGCGAGTTGATGACCTACCGGGGGTGGTTTTGAGAGAAAAAGTTGATGGATGCGCAGGCAGTGCGAATCCAAGAACATGCTTCATCGAAGCTCAGATAACCATGTCTCGGATCACACGTGGATTAGGGACGATAACGGGATAGGACACCCCTATTTTCACCTGCTCATCACCAACGTAATCACTAGGAATCTCAAAGTCCCATGAACGACCTGGGGCTAACCCCTCCCAGGCGAGTGTGTGCAGCGAGTCTTCATCTTCAAGAAAACTCACCATCAATGCCTCAACGTTAAACGAGCCAACGTTCGTAATCGTTGCTGTTTCCAGGGAAGTTCGCGATATTCGAATAAGGCGTTCCAAGGACTCATGATCCAGCTGTTGCTCCATATGTACACCTCACTGTGGATTTGAGATTGTCGGTTCCATCATATGAATCCCACTTCAAACACCACTGAAATGTCAGGACCGGGGCTGGCAAGAGCCGCAAACCACGCTGATAACAATGCACCAAACGTAACTAGGGACATGAAAATGAATAGTGCTTAGACCTGATCACGGGGCATAATCTGCATCCTGTCGATGTTCATGTGGGACGGCAGCGCCGCCACCCACCGCACCGCCTCGGCAATATCCTCGGCGGTGAGGTTGAGGTGGCCTTCGTAGACTTTGTCAGCGCGCTCAGCGTCACCGCCGAATCGCACAAGCGAAAACTCCTCCGTTTTCACTCGGCCAGGGTCAATCTCACAAATACGCAGTGGCTGGCCAACCTGTTCAAGGCGCAACACCCTGGTCATGGCGGCAACCCCGTGCTTGGCGGCGTTGTACCCGGCACCGCCCACGTACGGAACATGCGCGGCAATCGACGCGATATTGATCACCTGCCCGTCACCTGATGCGATGAGCTTGTCCAACAATGCCTTGGTTACCCGCAGCGTCCCGAGCACGTTGGTGTCGTACATCCACTGCCAATCGTCAAGATCAGCATCCGCAACGGAATCCAGCCCTTTGGCACCACCAGCATTGTTCACCAGCAGATCACAGTGTGGGACACGGCTGGCAAAACCAACCACGGAATCCTCACGCGTGACATCAAGTTCAATGGCTTCCGCGCTGCCACCAGTGGCACTAATAGCTTCTACTAGTTCTTCCAGCCGGTCCACGCGACGAGCTGCGGCAACAACATGCCACCCATCTGCGGCAAGCGCCACAGCAGCTGCCTTACCAATTCCACTGGACGCACCGGTTACTACTGCAATTTTTTTAGTCATGGCTTTCAATCTACCTGCGGAAGGAGCGGTGAGGAACCCTTCACGCGGTCGTCGACAAGCCCGGTTGCCTGCATAAGTGCATAGCAGGTTGTAGGTCCGACAAAGCTGAATCCAGCCTGCTTAAGTGCCCGCGCCAACGCGGCTGATTCGGGGCTGGACGTGGGAATATCTGCGGTAGATTCCAGCGGCTGTTCACGCGGTGGCGGGGCAAAACTTGTCATAAAATCCACCAAACCTCCCTGATCACGCAGTTTCTGTGCAGCGCGGGCATTGTTCACCAACGCGCTAAGCTTCCTTGGATTGCGGATCAACGAGGGATTGGTGGCAAGCTGCTCAATATCCTCATCGGTCATGGCCGCCACGGCATCCACATCAAAATTGTGGAAAGCAGCACGCAGTGCCTCCCTTTTACTCAACACCAGATTCCACGATAAGCCGGCCTGCAATGCCTCCAAGCACACGCGCTCAAAAAACTCAGCCTCGGTGGTCGCGAGCGCGCCCCACTCATAGTCGTAGTAGTCGCGGAGCTGGTCATTTGCCACCGCCCACTCAGGTCGAACACGACCATCCAGTGGGTTGTACACAAGCCCCCGAGCTTCCAGATCGTCCCCAAGATTCTCCATGCTTCAGCACCCTAGACAATGCGCCAGACATACGGGGGTACCGTCACCCCCTTCATGGCCTTTGACAAGGCACAATGGTGTGATGAATCAGACTAATCATGCCATCACGTACGTCAGCGATGAGCACCGAAAAATGGTGGCCGGTGAATGGTACCTGCCGTTTGGCCCAGAACTCAGAGAGCTACGGCACAACGCCAGTATGCTTGCTCATGAATTCAACCAGCTTGGTCCCACCGACCCCACCCGCAGCAGAGGCATTCTCGGCCAACTTTTTGGCAACTTCCCCGAGTCAAGCTTCCTCATTCCGCCCGCTTCAATTGACTACGGCATTCATACATTCGTTGGCGAAGGTGCGTACATCAATTTCAACGTCACAATCCTGGATAGCGCTGAAGTGCACATAGGTGATCGCGCGCTCATTGGACCAAACTGCCAGCTCATTACCGTCGGGCATCCCGTTGATGACGTTCAACGACGCCGCGATGCCTGGGAACAGGCCGCACCCATACACATTGGGGAAGACGCATGGTTGGGTGCAGGAGTCACCGTACTACCAGGCGTGAGCATTGGTGCTCGCAGCGTCATTGGAGCGGGCAGCGTGGTCACGCGCAGCATTCCAGACGACGCTGTAGCTGTAGGGAATCCGGCGAAGGTGATACGACTAATTACGTAGTCACATAAACGGCAATTCGGTTTGCACTCCCCTTAAAGTACTAGCACTGTACTCAGCTTCTTCCTTCGAAGACTCTTCCCTCAACGCTGATGCAATCGCAGTACCCAACGCACGAGCTACAGGCGGTGGAAATGCGTTGCCAACCTGTCGATAAGCAGTGGTCTTCCGACCGAAAATCTTCCAACTATCAGGGAAACCCTGCAATCGAGCAGCCATACGCACTGTGAGACGTGGAACCTCATCAATCGGATCATCTACTGTCAAAGGGGCATCGGCAATGCTTGTCCCTTTAACTCCAAGGCGAGACCACGCTTCGCGCGCCCTCGTTGGCCCCAAGTCTGGCCCACCATGTTTCTTTGATCCACCAACAAGTGTTGGGCCTATACCAGCCGCATTATCAGCCCAACGCTCTGCCCCTAACCACCCACCTTCTGCCATAAGATCCAACAGAGTTTCCCCAACGGTCGGAGGCGTTCCTACCGGTCGAGGCCACTGGAAAAATCCGTCATAGCGACGTTGAAGAGCAACAAGCACAAAGCGAGGACGTAGTTGAGGAACGCCATGTTCAGATGCCTGAATCACCTGCCAATGCGCAAAGTAACCATAGTCCTCTAGCCTCCGAATAATCTCCCTCCTGTACCCGGAAAATTTGTTCGTAGACAGTCCACGAACATTTTCCAACAACACCGCCCTAGGTCTGATGATTTCCACTAAATCAAGCGCTGCAGGGAAAAGATCTCGTTCATCTGCTTTTCCCAACTGTTTCCCCGCAACGGAGAAGGGAGGGCATGGCACTCCACCCGAGAGTAAGTCGACACCCTGAAATGGTGAGCCGTCAAAGCTCATCACGTCCTGCTCAAAGATCGGCCATGGTTCAACAACACCCGGTTGTTGCTCACCACGATTCAGTCGAAGCGTTTCACAAGCATCAGTATCAAGCTCAACAACTCCAACATGGGTAAATCCAGCTTGTTCCAGGCCCAAAGCCTGTCCCCCGGCACCAGCGCAGATCTCCAGAGAGGTTAATTTTTCCATAGCATCACGATACCTTGGATCACCGATATGCCCAGCAATCTATCGAACATATGAGCTGAAATCTCTTTCCAAGCAGGTCAGAGGTCATTCGTCATATACTATCCAGCGTATGAATTCATCTAAACTCCTGCAAGGATGTCAACATGTCCGCACAATCCGCACTACTAACTCAGGCACGCCAAGCTTTCCACAAAATGCTGGTCGATCAGAAAGTTTTGACCATCGTCACAACAGGCAAAACACCTGACATAGCATCAAACGCAGACAGCTCACAAGACTACTCACGCCAGCTTGCAATGCACATCGCTAATAACCTTGAAGCCCACACGGTGGACCGAAAACTCCCTGCACAAACAGCTGGCACACTCTTCGAAAAATTTGTAGCAGAATTCCTTATAACAACACTCCCAATCATAAGCCTTGGACACCCTACAGGTTGGCATGTTGAAAATGTTGGCAACTCACGCAAACGTGACCATCTAGCTCAGTATTGGCCATACCGCCACCTTGCCGAACTCCAAACAAAAGTCCAGGCCGACAGAACGTTGGAGGCCGTTCTCGGCAATCTTTATTCAGTTAATCCAGACGTCTTGGTTCTCCGTAGTGCTCTGGAAGATAGCGTATTCAACCAGCATGAAAAATTAGTTGATGACACTACAGGACAACGTTCTCACATCCGGGCCAACAAGGAACAACAGCATTCAGACAACAATAAAAGCACTTCCACTATCGTTCATGCAGTAGTCTCATGCAAGTGGACTATGCGATCGGATCGCGCACAAAACAGTCGGTCTGAAGCCCTAAGCCTCATTAGAAACAGAAAAGGACGCACACCACACATCGTCGCCGTAACAGCAGAACCAACACCCAGTCGCATTGCTTCATTGGCGCTAGGAACAGGCGACCTTGACATGATCTACCACTTTGCCCTGGATGAACTCATCACCGCTGTCGAAGCAGGTCATAATGACGAGGGCAAAGCTCAGCTGGAAACGTTGTTGAATGGTGATCGGCTTCGAGATATTTCCGATCTGCCACTCGATCTAGTTACTTAACACTAAACTACTCCCCGTGCCCTTTGATCTTGACCGTATTGGCGCTGGCCTGCCTGTTGCCGCGAGCCTGCCAGAGTTGTCGCACGCACTTGGCAATCAAACCGCCAGCCGAACAACTGCGGTGATTCAGGCTCCGCCGGGTACGGGTAAAACCACCCTCATCCCGCCCGCGCTACACAATCACGTTAAGGGGAAAATACTGGTCACAGCCCCGCGTCGTGTTGCGGTAAGGGCGGCGGCACGGAGGCTTCGGCACCTCGACCCGCAGCAGGCGCGTTCAGTGGGTTTTGCCGTGCGGGGCGAGTATCAGCGGGGCGATGCGGTGGAGTTTGTGACTCCCGGGGTGTTGCTGCGCCGCCTGCTCACAGACCCCGGTTTGGAGGGCATCAGCGGCGTCATCATTGATGAAGTCCATGAACGCCAGCTGGATACCGACCTCACCCTGGGAATGCTGCGTGAGCTGCATGAACTGCGCAATTCGCTTGATTCACCGTTTTATCTCGTGGCTATGTCTGCAACTTTGGACGCCCAGCGTTATTCTGAGTTGCTTGATAACGCACCGATTATTGCCACTCCCGCTGTCACGCATCCTGTTGATGTGCTGTACCGTCCGGGTCCGCAGCGGCTGGGTGTGCGGGGCGTCGAGAAGCAGTACCTAGAGCATGTCGCGCGAGTGGCTCGGGAAGGCATCGAAAAGCATGGAGAATCGGTGTTGGTGTTTGTACCGGGGGTCCGCGAGGTAACTGCTGCGTGCGAGTTGCTTGATAATGCAATTCCCCTGCATGGAAGGCTCAGTGCGCGAGAGCAAGATGCCGCCCTGACCGATCGTGGCACCCCTCGCATCATCGTGTCTACGTCAATTGCGGAGTCCTCAGTGACGGTTCCTGGGGTCCGGGTCGTGGTGGATTCGGGGCTCGCCAGACAGCCTCAGCACGATGCAACGCGCGGCATATCTGGGCTGGTCACGGTGGGGTGCGCGCGGTCATCAGCCGAACAGCGGGCAGGTCGTGCAGGTCGCGAGGGGCCGGGCATCGTCTACCGGTGCTACACCGAATCCGAGTTTGCGCACATGACACCGCACGCCACACCAGAAATTTTCACCACTGATCTCACTCAGGCGGCGTTGTTCATGGCGTGCTGGGGCAGCCCCGACCTGCCGCTTATCGACGCCCCTCCTCCCGGACCGTTTCAGCAAGCTCAAGCAACATTGCAACAACTGGGGGCGGTGGATTCTTCTGGGACGGTGACCAACTTTGGACGTCGTCTGGCGTCCATTCCTTGTGATCCCAGGCTTGGGCGAGCACTACTACTCACAGGTACCCGGCGCGCCGCAGGCATTGTGGCGTGTCTTGCGGATGATCCGCGTGGGGACATTGCCCGGCTCACGCCGAATAAGGCCGAAGCGCAGCGGTTGCATTCTTTGGTAACTTCCTCGGGTTCCTACGATGATTCCCCTGGCGTGGTAACGGGCTTTGCCTATCCTGAGTTCATTGCCAAGCGGGTGGGTGAGAATGAGTTTCTGCTGGCTAGCGGCACTCGAGCCGTGACGCGCGATAATACTTTTGCTGGTTCTGAGTGGTTGGCGGTGGCGTCATTATCCTCCGCAGGTGAGCGGGTGTACATTCATGCTGCGGCCCACCTGTCGGAAGATGAAGCGCTGTCGTTGATTGGAGTTTCGGAGACCGTGGAGGCGTCACTTGTGAATGGCCGGATTCGCGGCAGAAAAGTGCGCAGAGCTGGGAAAATTGAGTTGTCGTCGACGCCTGTTGCCGTGCCGCCAGAGCAGGCTGCAGAGGCGTTGGTCGCTGGCTTGGATGTGTCGTTGTTTCCTTGGTCGCAAGCAGCCACAGGACTGCGGAATCGTTTGGCGTTTGTGCGTGCGCAGCGCGGGGAACCGTGGCCGGATGTGTCCGATGCCGCGTTGAATTCCATGCTGGGCGACTGGCTTGCCCCAGAGATTCAGGACATTGCCCAGGGAACGCCATTATCGCAGGTAGATATGCTTCCGGCATTGCGCAGGCTTGTGCCGTGGCCGGAGGCAGCATCATTTGATGAGTATGCTCCCTCGCAGCTCACTGTCCCAAGTGGCCGTCATGTCTTTGTGGATTACAGCACCGGCAGACCGGTGGTGAGCGTGAAGCTTCAGGAATGTTTTGGCCTCGCTGAATCCCCGACGTTGTGCGGGCAGCGGGTGCTGTTCCATTTGCTCTCCCCCGCTGGTAGGCCGCTGGCCGTGACTGATGATCTTGCCAGTTTCTGGTCCGGGCCGTATTCCCAGGTCCGCGCTGACATGCGTGGCCGCTACCCCAAGCATCCATGGCCGGAGGATCCGTGGTCTGCGGAGGCGACGGGACGAGTCAAGGGGCGGGGAAAACGCTAAATCATTCGCCTGCCCGGCTTATCCTACGGCAGTAAAACCTCGACGCATGAGGAATCCGCGTCTGTGAGCAACGCCCGGCAGCGTTCGTACTCACTGTCTTCGCCGATGAGCTGCGCAGCCAACGCCAGCGCAGCGATGGCGCGCAGCACCCCGTGATTTGGTTCATGCGACCAGGGCACAGGGCCGAACCCCTTCCACCCGTGTGCTCTCAGCCGGTCCAAGCCGCGATGATAACCAGTGCGCGCAAACGCATATGCTTGCAGTTTCTCCTGGTCAGTAGTGCTGTTTGTACTAGCGCCCTCCAACGCCTGTTCAGCTAGAATCGCCCAGGCGAGCGGGCTTTCGGGGTGCGTAAGCGCATTGGTATTGGGGTCTTCCGGCAGCAAAACTGGTGGTGGGAGCAGCATGTCTTTAAATTCAGTCATATATTTCAGGGTACTTGGGTTTGCCGCGCACAGTTTTAGGCACAAACAGCGCCGCGCCTTTACACTGAAGCAGTGCCTCAACTCCGCACGTATGACAAACGTTGGCTCGCGGTTCTCCCGCTGAGCATTGTTGTGGGGTTGCTTTTTGATAAGTGGAATGTTCCCGCAGCATGGATTCTCGCAGCGATTCTCTGCGCTGGTGGTTGTGCGCTGTTGACCCGCCGTGAACTTATGGTGCGTTCGGAGGCAACAATGTTTGCCAAGGCGCTGATTGCCATGGTCGCGGCGGTCCCGTTGACCACGACTCCACCGCAGCAGTTGGTGCATTTTATTTTTCCTGGTCTTATGGTCGCGGCTGTGACGCTGGCCATGAGCTGTGCGGGTGGATTAATACTTGCACGAACACGCAGGGGCGACATCTCCCCAGAAACAGGAATCTTGTCGCTGCTGGCGGGTGGCGCGTCCATCATGCCGGTATTGGCGCAGGAGCTTGGTGCCGACTACCGATATGTCGCACTATCCCAATACCTTCGCCTACTCGCAGTGTCGTTCACCTTGCCGCTGCTCACACCATTCCTGGGCCTGTACTCGCAAGGCACCGCCGCACAATCCGACCCTGGCACATTCACATGGACAAGCTGGCTTGTCATGATCCTGATCATTGTCCTCGGTGAACCCTTAGGAAAGCTCCTCCGCCTCCCCGCCGCCGGATTCCTCGCACCATTGTTTCTCACGGTTACGGCGCTTTTTCTCCGCCCAGAGGGCACATCACTGCTTCCCCCGGATGCGGTGCGGGTGGCAGCGTTCCTCGCCATCGGCTGGATGGCAGGCGGCGGTTTATCGACGACCGCCCTCACCAGCTTTGCACGTCAGCTCCCCGTCACCATTGCGTTTATTGCAATCCTTCTTACGGGCTGCGCTGCCATGGCTTGGGTACTTCATGCGTGGCTAGGGGTTTCTTACCTCGACGCCTATCTAGCCACCACTCCTGGCGGGCTGGAAACCGTGCTGGCCCTAGCAGGCGAAGCCAATTCCGGCCCGGTTGTTGCATCCGTCCAGATTATTCGCCTGTTATTTGTGTTGATTATCGCAGGGTGGTTGCCGCAACTGATTCATGCCCTACTGTCCTTGGCACACAAACCGCATTAGTCTCTATTATTATGCCGACAAAATCAAAGCGCACACTGATGCGAACCATCATCGCATGCATTGTGGCTCTTTTACTATTCGTGATCGCCGTGGTGATTTACGGCGTTGTTCACAACCAACAAGCCACACGCACTGGCTCTTTGTGCGCTGAATACGGCATACCTGCTGACGACCCGCGCTCCAACCCCGAACCCCTCCCTGAAACTGATGAAACTGGCGAAAACCGTGAAGTGGCACCAGACAACAGCATCAAGATGAACCAATCCCTTGACGTGCACGGCATTCGCAGCCGCTACCACGTGTTTGCGCGGGGCGTCGACTTCTCAAAGCCGGTGGGCGTGGTGATGCGCCTACATGGCGATGGCGCCTATGAGTACGATCACCCGGAGGGCCTGCTCAACTGCATGGCTTCTGTTGCGGCATCCCACAACATGATTCTTGTTGCCCCCCGAACCCCCGATCACGAAGGCACACGCACCTGGTGGGAGAACATTGGTGAAAGCTCCGTATGGCTTACAGGGCTGATTTCCCAACTTCGGGAAGACTACGACAATGTTGACACACATAACATGTGGTGGATGGGGTATTCCGGCGGCGCGGAACTCATCAGTTACGGGCTTCTCGCACAGGAACCGGAAAACATCACAGCTGGCGCCATTATGATCGGCGGCGGCGGGGCACCCACAGACAAACCAGACCCCGCACCAGCACTAAACGCCAGGTTGCCTTTGTACTGGTACGTGGGCAGCAAAGACAACGGCAAAGATCCACGCTCAACCTTCAACGCCCTGAACGCAGCCAACAACGGCGCGCACTGGTACCGCTCACGTGGCTACGACAATGTTCAAGAGCACGTCATTGACGGCGACGACCACTTCAGCATTCCCCAAGCCAAAATCCTTGATGATGTGCTGAACAACCAGAAGTAGTCCACCGCTTATCGACGCCGCTCCCCTCCCCGTCTGCCCGTCTGCGGCGCAGGTTTCGGCCCGCATTGGTTCCGCGTTTCTACGATTTTTGTGTCGCGTTTCTACGAAAAATCCTCCGCGTTTCTACGAATAGCATAGGTTCCGCAGGTCAAGGTATGTACGATGGGCGGCATGGAACTTCTACACAGAAACACTGAATCCTTAGGAAACCAACTGCTTGGCCACTTCCCCATCACCGTGATTCAAGGCGCTCGGCAAGTAGGAAAGAGCACTCTGGCGCAGATCTTAGGAAAGCAACGCGGTGCCCAGTATTACTCCCTCGATGACGTATCTGTACGTGACTCCCTCATTGCAGACCCAGTAGGTTTTATAGACTCCCACGCCTCGCAGACACTCATCATTGACGAGGTACAGCTTCTTCCCGAACTACTACGCACAGTCAAGGCTAGCGTTGATCAAAATCGTCGACCAGGGCGTTTTCTTCTCACCGGTTCCGCTAATTTGTTGAGACTCTATGGCGATACCGATAGCTTGGCCGGGCGAGCAGTTACCCTCCGATTGCGAGGATTTAGCCAAGGAGAACTACACAGCCATACTGACGACTTCATTCATAATATCCATGATGCTGATTTCAATCCTCTTTCCTTTAGTTCGTCATGGGCAAAAAATGACTACGCGCACGCATTAGCAACAGGTGGTTTTCCCGACGTTTCAGCATTACCAGAGCCATTGCAATTCCGCTGGTTCGACGGGTACCTTTCACGCGTTTTGGAACGAGACGCTGCTGTGCGTTCTGGAGGTAGCCAAACCCAACGAATCACCACCTTAGCTTCCCTAATTGCAGCTAACCAGGCAGGTGAGCTGGTAAAAGCTCGCTTGTCGGAACAAGCTGGCATCCCTCAAAGCAGCATCCAAACCTACCTGGATGCCCTCGACTCCATCTATCTTTGTGACCAGCTTCCGCCGTGGACACCTAACTTAACAAAGCGCGAGGTAGGCAGGAAGAAAACAATGATTTCCGACTCCGGTCTAGCGATGCACATGGCAGGTTTAACAGCTGAACAAATCTCTGGTGTCACGTCAAAAGCCATGGGTGGAGTGCTGGAAGCATTCGTTGTGCAGGAACTTCTGAAGCAACAAGAATGGAGCAGCAAACGCTATACGTTGTCACACTACCGGGATCGCGATGGCATCGAAGTGGATGTGATCGTGGAACTCTCCAGCGGCGAGATTTATGCCTTTGAAGTAAAAGCCTCAGCCACGTACAAAGCCGATCAATTCCGCGGCCTCACGTATCTTCGAGACAAACTGGGAGACCGATTCCTTGGCGGTTTCGTCCTTGGCACAGCCCCACAGGGGTACCGCTTCGCGGATAAATTATGGGGCCTGCCAGTATCGGCGTTGTGGTCTATTTAAGCTGGTTACCTTAATACCCACCGGGGTACCCGTCGAGCGTAATCCTCATATGTTGCCCCGAACTTCTCTTTCAACACCGCTTCCTCTGCGGGAATCTGAAATCGATCAATCATGGCGATATACATCATGGCGGGCACAACAGCAAGCAGCGATTTTCTCCACAAAGCATGTGCAAACAGCATTCCAGCCGTTCCGACGTACATGGGGTTTCTGGTCAGGCGAAATGGACCAGACTGCACAACAGTTGCCGCTGCGGAAACATTCATGGGGTCCACGGTTGTAGTTTCAGCCCTGAACTTGGCCACTGCAGAGGCACCCATGAGTGTGGATGCCGAGGCCAGACTGAGTGCCGCACCCCGTGACAGCAACGTACCTTTGGCTTTTCGACCAAACGATAGCTGCACGATAGCAGCGCCGAGGGCAATAGCGGCGGGAGGAATACGAAAATTATCCATACCACTACAACAGCCTAGACCTGAACGTTTTGCAAAAGGCGATGCACCACAAGCTTATGAAACGGCCATATAGCAGTCAGATACGCAGATCCCAAGGTCGAATAGGACCGTGCTTGCGTCTCTACTCCACCATGCGTACTGCTAGGAGACGATTCAACGACAAACCTGACGGTATATGAGATGTGCTTATCGTTGTTCCCACCAATTACCGCTTCAGGGGAAACCTCGTAAAAGGTGAATGGGCCAGCAGCTGATCCGACTTGAACGCTAAGATTCGGGGGATTAGGTTTTGGCTGTGGCGCAAAACCTACTGTTGAGACTACACGGTCTCGCAGGTGCATGAGGATGTGCAGCCATCTAGGAGTTGCCGAAAGCAGCATAGTTGTAAACTTCACAGCATCCCAGCTGGGAGGAATATTCGCGTAGTGGATATCAGCGCGCTTCATTGTCGAAATTCCGTCCTTGTCCTCATTTCGTCTCGATAGCCGCAGTGTACACTCCGCAACAAACACATGTAGGGTGGACGCGTTTCCGACAGGCGAGACAGAGGGGAAAATCATGCAACGTTTTGAGAATAAGACCATCCTTATCACTGGCAGTAGCAGCGGAATTGGTTTGGCCGGGGCGCGACGCCTCGTTGAGGAAGGTGCGCGGGTCATTATCACTGGCCGTACCGAAGAACGTCTTCAGGCTGCGGCTGCTGAGCTGGGTGATAATGCGATTGCCGTGTTAGACAACGTGTCGGACGGGAAAACACTGGAACGCCTCATCCCCGTGGTAGAGAAAGTGGGTTCGCTTGACGGTTTGTGGCTGAATGCCGCTTATGCTGTTGGCGCACCGCTGGAGGAGACAGATAAAGCAACAATCGAGGACATGTTTCAGGTGAATGTGGTGGCACCGATGCTGCAGATGGGTGCGCTTTCTCCCTTCCTGAATACCGGGGCGTCGGTACTTGTTACCTCATCGAGCGCGGTGTACGAGGGGCAGCCGGGAGTTGCGCTGTATTCCGCCAGCAAGGCCGCTATTCTCGCGGCGGCACGCAGCTGGGCGTCGGAACTCGCACCGCGCAATATTCGGGTAAATACCCTGGTACCGGGGCCGATTACCAGCAACTTGCGCTCCGTACTTCCTGATGAACTTCGTTCACAATTTGAAGAGAAGCTTGCCGACGTCGTGTTGCTTAAGAGAGTGGGAGACGCCAAGGAAGCTGCCGCCGTGGCATTGTTCTTGCTGTCCGATGATGCCAGTTACGTAACCGGCAGTTCATATGTGGTGGATGGTGGGCTGCTTATGAGCTGACACGTCAACGCGAAACTTTGTAGACAGTATCTCGTCGTCCTTGAGTGCCAACCATAGTGACCAGCCCATTGTCCAACAAGGCTTTCAGCGCATACCGCACTTGGCCTTTTGACAGCGCCGTAGCGTCGACTATGTCGTTCAGGTTGATGCTTCCTCGCTGGTCAATGACCCGATAAACAACTGAGGCATTCTTACCATATTTGTCCAGTTGAGCATCCGTTTCTGTGTTGCCGTCTATAACTGGTTGCGGTTCTGTAGCTCTAGCTGGCACCAACCCCATAACAGCATTCCCATGCCTTAGAAGCCGCACAGAGAAATGGACCCCATTGTCCGTGAAAATGGGTTTTCCCAGGTTACGGTCGTCCATGCTTTCTATAGCTTCACGGATTCCGCTACCTTCGCCTTCAATGATGGGATACCCCTCAGGGGTACGTAGCTGGCGTGCAATGTAGTACAACCGGGGATTTACTGCCACTGGCGTAATATCTGCACTTTCAAGTTGGCGAATCGATACTCCCTGCAAGCCACCGGGACTATCGATAATCAACGCATCGGGCAGTAACCGAATCTGAACACTCTTTCCAGCCCCCAGGGTGTTGGGGCCAAGGTCTCGATGCACAAGAGCGTTGGCAATGATTTCACGGATGGCGCTGAGCGGAAGTTCAGCAAGATCAGTCATGTGCCCGTTATCCAGGTAAACACGCACTGTTGATAGATTTTGTTCCACCCAATCCATGGCATCCTGTAGGAGCGTTGGTAATGGACCATCGAAATGCGTCAGATTACGTGTTCGCTGCCGTGATTCATCGCGAGGCAATCGCACCGCAGCCGTGACCTGCAGTCCTGGCTCCGGGCCTTGCGGATAGTTGCCAAGCGCATACAAACCAGCAAGGGTCAGCTCTCCATCACTGGTAATGATTCTTGTCAGCCGTAAAAGTTCAGTGTCATCATGTACCCACGCGAGCCTTCTACTGCTCTTGCGGGAGTTCACAATAAACTCTCGTAGAAGATCCTCATCGAGGTCAGCCACAGATGTCCCTGGAACTGGCGCCTCATCGTAGTGCGTTCGTTCGTTTGCCCCAAGCTTCGCCACTTCAAGCATGCGAAGATCACTGTCGTTCATCACGTAGTCACCATCAGCTTGGCGAAGGTACGCTTTCCCCTTGTACAGTGCTGGCTTGTGCATCAAAGACACATTGGCCACCGAGCACACCACAATGCTTTTATCGTCAATGGTCACGGTCTCTGTGTCCACCCAGGGAGCCGGATGAACAAGGTTTCGCGCTTGGCTCACAATCCCAGCTTCAATCTCTGCGGCATTGGGCACGCCAACCAGTTCAAAGTCCGCCTTCTCGTCAACACCCAAGATGATCGTTCCACCTTCAGGCATGTTGGCGAAAGCACACAGCGTTTCTGGCAGGTTTATCGGCAATCCCCCAGCTGCCTTTTTCACTTCAACAGTAGCGTTATCGCCACGGTTGCTACGCAGGTGCTCAATGACCTGGAGCACCTCTTCCTTGGACCAACCCACACTGTAAGACTACAAATTTACACTCTACACTGCAAACTTTTTTACACTGTGGAGTGCAAAAATCCCCCGAACAGCACTTTTACACTGCAACAGTGTAAATCACACTGCAAATTTTTACACTCTACACTGTAAAACTATCCTTGTTCCGCCGCCCATTCGTTAACGCGGCGCGCGCTTTCTTCTTCGCCGAGGTCTTCCACTCTGGTGAGGATGGTCCACCGAACGCCGAAGGGGTCGCACATGGAAGCGTACCGGTCACCCGAGACAAAGGTTGTCAATGGTTCGCGAATAGTCGCACCATGATCAACAGCACGGTTGACCACATTGTCCACGTCTGGGCAGTAGAGCGCTAGAGAATAGCAGCAATCTTCGCCCGCAGGCGGTGCCACGGTGTGGTACTGGGGGTTGGGGTCGGCAACCTGGAGTTTTCCCTTCCCAAAGTCCAGTTCCGCATGCATCACTGTGCCGTTTGCCTCAACGATGCTCACGATCCGAACCCCGAACACTGATTCATAGAATGCAATGGCCTCCCTCGCCTGTGGGATGGTGAGAAATGGTGTCAGGCTGGTTGAGCCGTGCGGGATTCCGTTGGTGGTATGCGCGCCTGTCGCGCCATGGTGTTTTTCCATACAATAACCGTATGAGCACGCTCGACCCCTATTCTTGAAGATTCACGACAGCCATGCCAGCCCTCTCCGATAGCCGTGGAATTCTGTACCCGCATCACCTACCGCGTTTTGAGCGTCGCCCCGCCCCCGCTGATCTGACGCACATGATCCGCTGGTTCTGGATACCACGCTGGAATCTCCCACCAGGTGAAGTCTCAACCCAAAAAGTGTTGCCTTTTCCCGCAACAAACCTGGTCATTGAACCATCAATGATAGCTCTGCACGGCCCCACCACGAAGCTATCCACACGCACGCTTCGTGGTAGCGGCTGGGCAATAGGCGCGCTGCTCAGACCTGCGGGTACTGGCGCACTTCACCCCGGCATGACGTGCGGCACCACGTTGCGTATCGACGCCCCCGCACTCCACCGCAGCGTTGTATCGTCCATGCCACATGATGCTGACGCGGCCGTCGATACGTATGCGCAATGGATGCGCGAACGCGCCGCCGACGTTGATGAGGGCGGGCAGCTCGCTAACCGTATGGAGGACATTATTGCTGGCGACCGGGGTATCGTGCGGGTGGAGCAGGTCGCGGAGCAGCTTCATGTGTCGGTGCGGAGTGTGCAACGCCTGGCCAAAAGGTATGTGGGGGTTTCGCCGGTGGCAATGATCCGCAGGTATCGCCTTCAGGAGGCAGCCCAGCGGCTACGTGAGGACACGCACACAACCATCGCGCAGATAGCAGCGGACCTGGGCTACGCTGACCATGCGCATCTCAACGCGGATTTTCGGCAGGTTCTGGGCTTCAACCCGGGAGATTATCGACGCACCAGCGCCTAAACCAACACCCCTACCATCTCTGCGGATTTTTCCCACAGTTCGCTGGCTGCATTGGGGTCGGCAGCAAGCGGCGCGCTTTTGGCCGGGCGATCATTCTGGTAGTAGCCACCGGGAATGAAATCAACACCCAATCGTCCGTTAACCAGGTACACCATGCGGTCTGCTCCATAGTTGGTGGAACGCAGGAAGGGCTTGAGTAGTCGGCTGCTGTAGAACCGCGCCGCAAGACCCGTGGTGCCTGTGCCGATGTTTGAGCCAATGGAACCGGGATGGTATGACACCCCGAAAATGCCGCGGTCAGCGAATCGCACGCTGAGTTCCTTGGCAAAAAGAATGTTGGCAAGTTTGGAGTTTCCGTACGCTCGGGTTGAGGAGTAGTGATGCTGTAGGTTGAGGTCGTCCATATCAAGCTCGGAGAACAGTTTTGCACCTAACGACGCCGTGTTCACCACCACCCCTTCACCTTCCGCAAGCTCATCAAGCAGCAGGTTTGTCAACAAGAATGGGCTGAGATGGTTAACTTGGAAGGTTTTCTCGTAGCCGTCCACGGTTTCTTCACGTACAGCGCCGAAGATACCGCCTGCGTTGTTAATCAGGACGTCGATACGCGGCACCTTCTCCTTGATGCGGGCCGCGAGGTCACGAACCTGACTTAGATCGCCGAAATCGGCGGTGAGGTAGGTGCAACCTAGAGGGTCGGCCACCGCGCGTATTTTCTCTGGGTTGCGGCCGACCAGGATCAACGTGTTATTGTCCGTGGCCAGCCGTTTCGCTGCGGCGGCCCCGATGCCGTCGCTGGCTCCGGTGAGGATGATGGTTCGTTTCATGCCCCCGACCCTACCGAAGCGGCTTTAACGAGGCATGCGCGGTCATCCCATCACGACGTCCCGGAGAATCTCCATGGGAATGGATCCCTGCGCCAACGCCTTTGCGTGGAATTCCACAGCGGATAACCCGGCCTCGGTTGCATCGGAACGCAACTCTTGCCAGAGGCGTTGCCCCAGTGCATACGAGGGCGCCTGCCCGGGCCAGCCGAGATAACGGTTTAGTTCAAAACGTAGGTTCGCGTCGGCCATGGCGGTGTGCGAGCGCAGGAATTCACCGGCATAGTCGGCGTCCCATACACCCTGTCCATCGGGGGTTTTCTTGCCCAAGTGCACGCCGATGTCAAGAGCGACACGGGCGGCACGGAAACGCTGGGCGTCGAGAAGCCCCATGCGGAAACCGGGGTCTTCCAGGTACCCCAGCTCGGCCATGAGTTGTTCGGCGTACAGAGCCCACCCTTCACCATGCCCGGAGTTCCAGCAGGCCACGCGACGCCACAGGTTGAGCTTGTCGCGCTCGGTCAGCGCCAGCCCCAACTGCAGGTGGTGTCCCGGCGCGCCTTCGTGGTAGACGGTGGTGAGTTCCTGCCAGGTGTAAAATACTTCTTCACCTGCAGGAACGGACCACCACATTCGTCCTGGCCGGGAGAAGTCGTCGGTGGGCGGGGTGTAGAAAATGCCGCCAGTTCCTGCGGGGTCAATGAGGCATTCGATGGTCCTGACGGGTTCGGGAATATCAAAGTGCGTGCCATTTAGATCACTGATGGCTTTATCTGCGATGCCTTGCATCCATTCTTTGAGGGCGTCGGTGCCGTGGAGTTGGTAGCGCTCCTCTTTGTTGAGGCGTTCCATGGCTTCTTTCACCCCGACGTCGCTGCCGTAGAGTTCGGTAGCGATGCGTTCCTGTTCGGCGGTGATGTCCTTCAGGCGTTCTAGTCCCCAGTCGTAGGCTTCATCAAGGTCCACGCGGGCACCAACGAACTCGTGGGAAAACAACTCGTAGCGTTCCCGCCCCACAGCATCGTCGGTGGGGGCTTGGGGTGCGAGTTCTTGTTTCAGCCAGTCCGCGAATTCCCCGAATGCGGCCCGTGCTTGTGGGACTTCCTGCGCGTGCCTGCCGACACCCAGTCGCTCCAGCATCGAGCCGTCTTTGGCCAGGTCAATACATTGTGTGATCACTTCGTTGATCTGGCGGATCGCCGCGACGTTTCCCTGGGATGCTGCGAGGGTAAGGGATTCCTTGTACCCCTCTAGCGCTGCGGGCACTGCTGCAAGGCGGCTTTGCATATGTCGTTTGGGAGTGAGGTTGAGGGTGTCGCGGATGGATTGGATGGGTGAGGCGATGTTATTGAGGTCGCGGTAGTTTTCGCCACGTTCGTGTTTGGCTAGTTCCACCCCTAGGCGGTCTTTCAGCACTGCGGCGGTAACCTTGTCCACGTCGTCGAGGGTGTTGTCGCCCGCAGCCTCCTCTTCCATCACTGTAGCGAGCAGGGTACGGGCTTCAACGGCGAGGGAATCATAATACTCAGGTGAGAAGTTTTCTATATCGCCGTCACGGCCGTGGATGCCCCAGGCGGTGGCGGAGAGAGGTGAAAGTTTCGCCAGGTTATGCACGTATGTGTCACAGGCGTGGTCGAGCTTTGAGGGGGTTCGCTGTTCAGTCACAATGAGACATGCTACCCGTGTAACAGGATGCCGCGATGGGAAACGCTCAGGGAAACCACAGTAGAAATAGCGGCCGGAACCCCTCACGCAGCACAGCAGCCAGAAAAACGGTGTATATCAGTCTCCCCATTTCCCACCGGGCGCGTGCCACCGTTCCAACGCGGCGAAAAGATCATCAGGGTTATCCACCACAATGAGGGTAGCAATGTACTTTGGGTTGATAAATCCCGCGTCGCACATGCACTGGAGGGTGTACACGAAGGGGGTCCAGAAACCGTCAATGTTGTAGAGCACAATCGGCCCGGTAATCTCACCCAGCTGTTGGAGGGTGAGTACTTCACTGAGTTCTTCCAGGGTCCCCACTCCACCAGGAAGGGCTATGTAGGTGTCGGCGAGTTGCTCCATTCGGGTTTTGCGCTGGGCCATGGTGTCCACCACTTCCAGCTCAGTGAGGCCAGGATGAGCAATTTCACGGTCGACGAGGCTGCGGGGGATGATGCCGGTGATGTGGAGCCCATGTGCTGTCGCGGCGTCACCAAGCACACCCATCAAACCGATGTTTCCGCCGCCATAAACGACGGAAATGTTTCTCACGGCTAATTGTTCAACAATTTCAGAGATAGCAGATTTGTAAGTCAGATTATGCCCGTTTGCAGATCCGCAGTAGAAGGCAATACAGTGTGGGGAATGCGGCATGACCTCCACATTAACTGTTAATATAGGTATTGTCTTCCTCTGGTATAGAATTTTTCAATGACCTAAAAATAGACCATCCGGTCTATTGAACTTATCTCACAGACTGGGAAATTTAAGTTTTTCCTAGACGGCCTAGTCTATGTTTTATAGACTTTTTTTCATGCGCACCCTGGCAACAACCCCAGCAACACCGTACTTCATACTGCCCGAAACACCGGCTGCCGCATGCTTGCATTACCTACGACACCACGGATTAACCACCCGTAATGAACTTGTAACACGTACAGGATTCTCTCAGCCCACGGTGACAAGGGCGGTCACAGCACTTATTCAGGCACAGCTGGTCCAGGAGCGCCCCGATCTCATCTTTTCGTCCGGCCCGGGCCGGCCGCGCGTACCTGTGGAACTAGCCCCTTCACCACGACTTCACGTCGGAGTTAGTATTTTTGCTCACGAATATTTCGTCGGTTATTTTGACACCAAAGGTCGCACAGTACGGCACCGTCAAGTGCCCTATACGCTTTCACGAACCACGCCGGAAAAACTATGGGAGCACATTAGTACCTCAATCCATCTCACTGGATCTTCGCTGGGACTGCCCATCGCCAACATAGGCATTTCCACCATCGGCACCGTTGACGACCAAGGCACCGTCACCATGCCACTGCCCGGCTGGGGCACCATCAACTGCACCGAAAAACTCCTCACGGAATTCGGTGCACCCGTCAGCGTCGCGGACATCGCCACCTCACTTGCCGCAGCGGAACTTTTCTCCGCCCCCACCGGACCCGTGCCACCCACGCTCGTCCTGGTTGCCGACGACACCTTCAGCGCCGCCACCATTGTTGATGGCGTGGCCGCCCCCATCAAAAGCACGCAACCAACCACGGTTCAGGCGCTTATCGACGCCGCGACTCCCGTGGTGCACGAAGCCAACATCCAGCGCATCATCCTTGCCGGTGCCAGCTTTGTGCGTGACCAAGACCTCCGCTCCCATGTGGGACAAAAACTCTCGACCAGCGGGAAAGACACCATCGAACTGCGGCTCATCCCCGAGCGTGAACTGGAAATGCGCTCCGCAGCACGGGCGATCGCCCTCGATCGGTGCATCGCGCACCCGGTGGCAAGCTAGCCGGAAGCAGGCTAGCTGAAACGCACCTCGTCGAGGGTGAGCGCGGCGTCGATACCCGCCTGCGTGCTGGCCGTCACAACATAGCGTGCGGCATGGGGAATGAACGCAGCGGATTGTTCGTCGCTCAACTCTCGGCGAACCTTCGCGGGAACACCTGCGGCCAGGGACTTTGCCGGAATCTCCTGGTGCTCCAGCACAATCGCGCCAGCGGCAATGAGCGACCCCGCCCCCACCACCGAATGCGACAACAACGCTGCCTTCATGCCCACCAACGTGCCATCATGCACAGTGGTCCCGTGCAGCAGGGCCATGTGGCCAACTGTCACATCGTCGCCAATCGTGCAGGGCGCATCCCCATCCACATGAACGGTCGAATTATCCTGAATATTAGTGCGCGCACCGATGCGGATCGGGCCCACATCACCACGCAACACGCACCCATAAAACACGCTGGAATCGGGGCCAATCACCACGTCACCAATGATGGTGGCGTTCGGGGCGATCCACGCCGACTCATGGATCCTCGGCACAGCGCCCTTAAACGGCAGAATCAGCGGCTGCATACTCATACTAGGAATTCCTCTCCACTTCATCCTTCACATCATCAATGTTGCGGAACACCACGCCAGTGATCCCCAGCGCACGGGCAGCAGCGACATTGTCGGGGTTATCGTCAAAAAACACCGTATCTTCGGGTGTGGAACCTAAGTTCTGCAACGCCGCCTTAAAAGCCTCCGGGTGCGGCTTAGCCACTCCCAGATCACAGGACATGGTCACCGCATTAAACTTATCCAACCACGCATGTTGCTTCCGCACACGTCGCGCCAGACCATGCGGAATATTCGACAGCAAGCCCACGCGTTCCCCCTGGTTGATCATCTCAGTTACGTAGGAAACCATCTCTTCATCAGGTGCCAACCAACCGCGATAATCCACCTCGATCGCAGCATCCACATCAAACGGCGGCAGGTCAAGAGCAGTGCGGAACTTCTCCCAGTACTCCTGCTCAGTGAGAAGACCCGCGTCCAAGTCGTAGCGGAACTCCCAATATGTTTCCCATATCTCTGGACCTGCCCCCACCACTCGTTCGATGTCGCGCAGCGCCCCCTCCTCTTGGACTTTCAGCAGGACACCATACAGATCGAAAAGATACGCAGTCATAGCACCAAGGCTAAATGAAGCATTACCCTGCTGCAATCATAATCCAGTGTGTGATCAGTACCGGTCGATCACGAGCCTATCGGCAGCACGACCTGGGTGCGCAGGAAACTCAGCCGGATACCCCACAGCAGTGACAAGCCCAATAGCACGGTCATCACGACCACCCAGACCAATAGCCTCTTTCACCTTTTCTTCATCCCACCCCGTTGTCGGGCTGGTAGCCAAGCCCTCAGCCTGCGCGGCAAGCAACGCAAACCCAGCAACAAGCATCGCGTCCTTCATACCAGCCTCACGCAGTTCAGCCGGAGTTTTTGGATCCCGCCACTGCGCAACCACAGCCTTACGCTCTGCCCCTAGAATCTCTTCCGCATCCTTAGGGAAGGTTTCCGCACGAGCAACGGTGACCAGCACCACCGGGGCGTCGATAAACTGCCGTTGACCAGATGCTTCAAACAACGCCTGCTTTACCTCTGGATCACGAATCACCACGAGATCACGAAGCTGGAGATTGAAAGAACTCGGTGCCTCCAGAGCATGAGACACGACGCGATCCAGCACGTCAGCCGGAATGTCCTTATCCTCAAATTTGCGTGTGGCCCGCCGGGATGCAATCGCCTCTGCAACAGTTAACGACATAGAAACCTCCATAGGTTGATCAAATTGCCACTATCCTACACGCTCCATCCACGACACCGGGTTGTCCAGTACACTCGCCACATGATCAACTTCGCCGATGCCCCCGACGTTGTCGCCCCACAACTACTCGGGTGCGTGCTCACCATCGGCGAGGTCAGCCTCCGTATTACGGAGGTAGAAGCTTACCTCGGTGCGAATGATGAAGCCTCCCACGCTTATCGAGGCAAAACCGCCCGCAACGCCGCTATGTTCGGACCTCCCGGATGCCTCTACGTTTACAACTCCTATGGCATCCACAAAGCAGGCAACATTGTGTGCTGGCCCGACGGCACCGCAGGCGGAGTGCTTCTGCGAGCAGGTGCCATTGTTGCTGGTAGCGACGTCGCGCAGGCCAGGCGTGGCGACGTCCACCCGCACTCCCGACTCGCCCAAGGTCCAGGCAACCTCGGGAAAGCACTCGGATTGCTCATCGAACACAACCACTCCCCCATCTCGCAGGACCCAACTGATGCGGAGGCTGGTTTTCTTTTAGTCAGCCCCGATGAACCCGTGGACTACATGACCGGGCCGCGCATCGGTATCAGCAAAAACACCGAACCCCATTGGCGTTTCTGGATTCCTGGGGACCCCACAGTCTCGAAAAAACGCAGGTGAATGGGGCTAATCGAGGTCTATGTTCAGATCGTTCAGCATCGTGGTACCCGCCGGTGTGAGCTTTACAGCGCGAGTTCCCTTTACCCGTGTTATCCACTGGCGAGCAAAGAATTGCTGACACACGTGCTTGCCCAGCGCACCACCGACATGAAACCGACGCTCTGTACAGTCGAGACAGGCCTTCGCCATAAGCTGTCTGGAACCATCGATTCCCAAGGAATGGAAGAAGTTCACGCCGTCAGTAGTGACTGCCCAATCCGGCGCAATGAACCCCTGCTCAATGAAATGGGTGCAAAGACGAACCCCAAGTCTTCCAGCGAGATGGGAATAGCAGGTACGTGCATCCGCTAAAGCCTTAGTAGTTCGATGTGCATTCAGGCTTTGAGGTGTTGGCAGTAGATCTGACGACAATACACCAAGAGCCTCGATCACTTCCGCAACATGGCTGCCAGCAAGCGTGACATAACGATGGCACCCCTGCCGAATGTCATGCGCAATATCGACCTTAACCAGCTTATTCACGTGTTCCGTTGCCGTGGATCGCGATACGCCTGCATAATGCCCAAGTTCGCCAACAGTCCAGGCAGTGCCACTCATAAGCGCTGCGCACATTGCTGCACGCGACTGGTCGGATAGCACATCGCAGAGGACAGAAACATCCGGAACTGCCTCGGGAAAATAACGCGTATTCATTAACAACCACTCTAGCGACCACTTTGTTCGCCCCACATCGAACCAAAACGGTTCTATGGTCACATTCGTACCCCTCGACCACAGCTTACAGTTATCACGTAAGGCAATCATGCGACACCTTAATGAGCGCATAGCACTGTGCACAGTATTATGCGGTTTCTTCGTAGTTATGCTCGACACGACCATTGTCAACGTGTCGCTTCCCTACATCGGCAAGGACCTTGGTGGCACAACCTCGTCTCTACAGTGGGTGGTTGATTCCTATACGCTTTTATTCGCTGCGCTTCTTCTAACATCAGGCACCGCTTGCGATCGCCTGGGGACTCGATACATCTACTGCGCAGGACTGATCACATTCGCGATCTTTTCCTTTTCCTGCGCACTGTCCACATCCATGTGCGCACTGATTATTTTTCGAGCTTTTCAAGGCATTGGGGCAGCAATGGTCGTTCCGAGCTCGCTTGTTTTGATTGCAGAAATGTACTCTGACCATATAAAACGCACGAAGATAATCGGTTTGTGGGGCGCTGCTGGAGGAATTGCAGCAGCACTTGGCCCCATTTTAGGGGGCATGCTTGTTTCAGCGATAAATTGGAATGCAGCGTTTTGGATCAACATACCCATCATCGCCGTCCTTATCGTGCTGATTATCGGTTATGTGCCCTCTCGACAACCTGATAACAATAAGCGCTTCGATCTGTGGGGACAGGTCACCTCAATCCTCGGCCTATCCGCGATCACTTATCTTGTCATCACATGGGGAGAACGTGGATGGAACTCCTTGTATATCGCCTGGCTCATCGGCGGAATAATGCTGGTCTTATGTTTCTTCATCATTGAATCAGCAACGCCCGACCCCATGCTTCCACTGGCGCTCTTTAAGGAAAGAAGATTCAGAATCGCGTTGTTCGTCGGCTTTTGCCTTAACTTCAGCTTTTTCGGACAACTCTTTATTCTGTCGCTGTATTTTCAAGATTTCCTTGGCTGGTCGCCATGGCTGGCAGGCTTGGCCTTAGCGCCGCAAGCCACCTCGGCCATCATCGCCTCGCCTCTGGGCGGACGATGTGCTGCCGCATACGGCACATACCCAGCGATGTTGGCTGGACTGCTTGTGGGCGCGGGCGGCTTTTCAAGTCTTATGTTTGTATCGCCAGAGACCCCCTATCCAGTGGTTGCAGTCCTCACATTTTGCGCGGGATTTGGCATGGCGTTCGCTATGCCAGCGGCAACCTCGGCAGCCGTCAATGCGTCGCCACCAGCACATGTCGGAGTTGCCGGTGGTGTTATTAATACCGCGCGGCAAATCGGTAGCGTTTTTGGCGTTGCGGCACTGGGGGCATTCATTACCTCGGGCAGTTTTCTTACGGGGTTCCACGTCGCTGTTCTCATCGCAGGCGGGGTCTTTGCACTGGCAGCCGCCATCGTGTTGGGTTCCATGCTGCGCCCACGCCGTCCACCACTAGACACAGCTACTTTCGGAGACGGCGTGGATTAACCGGGGCGTCGATAAGCTACCTAAACGGCACTTCCCCAATGGTGCGCCGAAGCTTGCGGGTGTGCAGTTTCTCGGGGTTCGCGGCCAGCGTTTCCATTGCGCGAACGGCGCACATGAGGTGGGCTTCTTTGGAGTTGGAGTAGAAGGCTTGGGCGGCGGCGGGGAGTTTCGGTACGTTGTGGAGTGGCAGGTCAGACACCGCCAGCAGTGTCCCGTAGGGGATGCGGTAGCGGTAACCATTAGTGGCCAGCGCGGCGCTTTCCATGTCAACGGCCACAGCGGTGGAGCCGCGGAGGATGCGCCACAGATCATGGGGTGTGTGCCATTCCCAGTTGCGGTCGTCGGTGGAGAGGACGGTACCAGTACGCATGAGGTCTTGGGATTCCCCGTAGACTGCGTGAACGCTGGCTTCGAGGGCGCGTTGCACTTCCGGAACTGCCGGGATGGGGATGTTGACCCCGATGCGGTCGTCGAGAATGTGATCACGGCGCTGGTAGGCGTTGCCGAGGATGAGGTCGCCGATGCGCATGCGCCCATCAAGCCCGGCACAGTGTCCGATCATCGCCCAGCATTCGGGGCGGAGGACGGCAAGGCAGTCGGTGATGGTTTTGGCGTTGGATGGACCGACGCCAATGTTGATGATCGTGATGCCATCTCCGTCGGTTGTACAGAGATCGTAGCGCGGCATTTGGTAGCGGCTATCTAAGTTATACTCGCAGGTTGCAGCGTTGTTGGCAGTAACTTTTTCGCCATTGGGCAGCAGCATATGCGTGTAGCGGGTGTCGCCTTTCACCAGTTCGGCCAGTCCGTACTTCACGAATTCTGTGGTGTGCATGGCGTAGTTGGTGAACAGGATGAATTGTTGCACGCCGTCGGCGGGGATGCCGGTGTAGTGTTCGATGCGTTTGCAGGCCACATCGAAGCGGTGCGGCGCGAAGTGGAAAAGCGGCAGTTCGTCACTGTGAAAGGCGTCCCAGGCGCTGTCGACAATGCCGTCGTCAACGAAGTCTAGGCTGGGCTGTGGAATTGCCGAGTCCCCCGAGCCACCTCCCGTCTCTCCCCCAATGCCACCAATATTTTGCGGGGTGTTTTCCAGTCCGTCAATGAACACGGGCGGGATCTGAATGTCGCTGTAGCAGGTGTAGATGTCACAGGGGTAGTTGGTGACCAGCCGGGTGAGCATGTCCATGAGGTAGGCGCGCATCATTCGCGGCCTGCTGAGCACCGCCGAGTACCGCCCCGCATGGTCAACATACCCGTAGGGTTCGGTGCGGTCGATGGGCCGCCATTGTTTCACGTCAACAATGAGCTTTGGGTAGACGACATCGCGGTAAAGCTCGTGGTTCCCGCTGCCCAGCGCCTCCTCGGCCAACTCAACCACCGCATCGTACATGGTAATGAGGGCGTCAACTGCGGCTTCGGCGCTGTTATGCTCAGTGAACGTCATGGTTTCCAGGATAGGGAAAAACATGTTCGCAGCTGGTGTGCTATGTCATTATTGCTGGTTAGTGCGCAGGAAACAGTGTTGTTATCACCTGTATTGTTGTTCGCGGTGTCGATACGCGCAGGGTATATGCCGCCGGAGTTTCTGCTGTTCGCAGGCTTGAATGCGTCGAACCGGCATCGTGGTCGCAACGATGCTGTGTGCGTTTGCTGCATCGGTTTTGCAGGAAAAACAGTGCATGACGGCACGCCCAAGACTTTGTGCAGCACCAGAGTCGAAAATAGATGCCATAGATTTAAGGGTATGAGTTCAAGTGACATCATTTCTGTTTATTCCCCCGCCACTGGCGAGCATGTTGGTGATGTCCCCGCGCACACCGCCGATTTCACCCGCAAAGCATTTGCTGCCGCACGCGATGCCCAAAAACAGTGGGTGTCGACGTCGCTTCAGCACCGGAAGGCGGTGATGTTGCGGCTACATGACATGGTGTTGGAGCGGCAGTCGGAACTCATGGATGTGATTCAGTCGGAGACTGGCAAGAACCGCGCAAGTGCGTTCGATGAAGTGCTGGATGTGGCAATCACCGCGCGTCATTACGCGTATGCCGCGCCGCGCATGCTGCGAACTCGCCGCAAAAAGGGCGCATTACCCGTGCTCACGCACACTGTTGAGGAGCATGTTCCGCATGGCGTGGTGGGGATTATCGCACCGTGGAACTACCCGTTGACACTGACGGCCTCCGATGCGATTCCGGCGTTGCTGGCGGGCAATGGTGTGGTGCTCAAGCCGGATTCGCTTACTCCGCTGACGGCATTGAAGATTGCTGAGCTGTTGTACGAATCGGGCATTCCCCGTGATCTGTTCCATGTGGTGTCGGGGTCGGGCGGCGTGGTGGGACGCGCGATCACTGAGGGATGCGACTATTTGATGTTCACGGGTTCAACGATGACGGGGCGACGCTTGGGCAGCATCGCGGGTGAGCGTCTGATCGGGTATTCGGCGGAATTAGGCGGCAAGAATCCCATGATCGTAGCCCACGACGCGGATATTGAACGCGCTGTTCAGGGTGCTATTTCGGGGTGTTTTTCCAACTCGGGGCAACTGTGTGTATCCATTGAACGCATCTATGTGCATGAGGCGATTGCGCAGGAGTTCCTTGAACGGTTCGTCGCAGCAATAGAGGCGATGCGGATTGGTCCCGGCCCGGAGTGGGACGTGGACATGGGAAGTCTCATTTCCGCCGAGCACCGCGAGCGCGTTGAGGACATGGTTAACGATGCCGTGACTCGTGGCGCCACCGTTCTTGCTGGCGGACGTGCCCTCCCGGACCTCGGCGAAGCCTTCTATGCGCCCACTGTGCTGACGAACGTGGCGAAACGATCGAAGCTATACCGCGAGGAGGTGTTCGGCCCGGTGGTGTACGTGGAGACAGTCGACAGCATCAGCGAGGCCATTCAACGCGCTAACGATTCTGAATATGGCCTGAACGCCAGCGTGTTTGCCGACCCCGACACTGCATGGGAGATTGCTTCGCAGTTGGAGGTGGGCACAGTCAACATCAACGAAGGTTACGCTGCCACCTGGGGAAGTATCGACGCCCCGATGGGTGGCTGGAAGGCATCGGGCGTGGGGCGTCGCCACGGCGACGAGGGCTTATTGAAGTACACGACAACACGCACTGTCTCCTCGCAGCGCGTCATGCCAGTGTCAGGCCCTGGCGAGGTTGCGCGGGAAACCTATACCTCTGCATTGAAGACGGCACTAAAGCTGGGCAAACGTGTGCTGCGCTGACCAAGTAGCAGAGATGTCATTTCCTTAAGAAATAGTAAATCAAATGACAGGACGAGGCCCGCTGCGCGCGTTTTCGCACGCTAACGGGGCTTTCTTATAACATCTCAACCATAGCAAATGTTATATCAACTTGACTTTTGAAGAGAAATCAGGTATGAAAATACAGCTCTTTATGCAGAGCGCAACCAGGATTGAAGCCGTGTCCACAATGCGGACATGAGTGAGTCCTTGCATAGAGCACATACCCCATTGTGATTCCACACACACCACAGAGAATGGTGTTATCCGCATCAACAGAGACAGTGCCAAACGGATGGTCGGTACATTGCTCATGGCACTGATAACAAGCCCACCAGGCATTACAGGTAGCGCAGCGGTTCGCAATGACGTCCACCGATGACCGGTAGTGGCAACAACGTCCATGGGGATCAACATCAACACCATGGATAGCTGGGCGCGGCGACGGTGCAGGAGTCATAGGCCCAGTATTCTCACGTGACGGCATGTGCGCAAGGCCCATGCGACGCAGGGTGGCAACGCCAGCGAAGGAGCCGCACACACCTGCTTCAGTAGGAAATTCTTCAACTTTCGGGGGTGTTTTTCACCCCCGCGCTAGCAAGAAGATTACCCATACAATATTAAATAATTTTAATGTGTAATTATCCTTAAACTAGACTGTGAGAGGAACACTTTCGATCATCGCAGGTCAACGGCTTTTGCTCGCGAAACGCTCTCAAATTTTACTCATGTATTGCTACGCAAATTTTGATATTTCGCACGGGAAGGTTCGTGGTCCGCGCGGCGTTCGATAGGATTATTACCGTGACAACCGGTCTGACCCTGATCACACTTACCTCTTGTTATTCCCCAGCTCCACACCCCTGGAGCGACTCTCGGAGCGCACTATGACATCAACTACACAAGCACCTGGATCGGAGCATAATTTTCAGCAGAAAGTTATTAGATCTGGGCAGCCCCACTGGATCAGTTGGGTTGTTCTAACTATCTGCACTGCTTTGATTCCGGTCACCTGGGCGTACATTGAGATGACGCCCAACCCTCCCGCCTTCTTGGCGGTTATCGGGTTGTTTGTGTGCGCGATCACCATTGGCGGAGCTGTCTACATGACGGTATACCAAGGGCAGTCCTACGCACGGTTGTTCCAACTATTCACCAACCTCTCCCCGACGATCCTGTTGATGTCCGTGTTCCCGTTCATCAGCGGCACCTTGAATTCACAGAGCATTGGTAATTCTCGCGAGCTCATGGTGGTGTTGGCGGTGTCTGTCACCGTCCCTTGGATTGCCAGCACGGTGAGTATGCCCGTCTACGAGCCGCTAGCCACCGTGGACCGCCGGGACACCGCACTGTTTTACCGCAGCTTCTGCCAACTGTGGCCGCCGTTGCTGCTGTGCTCCATTCCGGTGGTGGGTCTTTTTGCACTGGTCATGCTGTCCGTGAAAGGCTGGGGCGTCTCCGAGACCGGCTTTTTCATGGTTGGCGTGTTCACTAACATGTTGTTCTCTCAGGCCATCATCCCGGCGCAAGAGACCAAGCGTTTCGGCTACATCTTCTTTTCCTGGGTGTTCTATGCAGCCTTCATGTTCTGGATGCCGCAACTATGGTTCTTGGCGCCGGTGTTTGCGCTGCTCCCCCACCTGGTCCTGTTGAACTCTGCCCTGATTGGGTTGTTCCAGCCACGTGCGCTTAATCCCAGCCGCATCACCCGCGAACTGCTGCGTGGTGCACTGTACGGTGGCGTGCTCTGGGCAGATAAATTCCTGTTGGTACTGATCTACGCCGGTGAAATCAACATCTTCGTGGTCTATGTTGCCTTGATTCCTATGGTGTTGGCTCAAGGCGTGTACTTCGCCTCCCAGCTGGATATTCTCACCCGCTCCATGGAGGGTATCCGCGCCATGATCGATCAGGCTCCGTGTAATGAGTTGTCCACCCAGTCGGGAGGCATTTCCAGCAGCGTGGAACAATCCGTGGCCTCTACGACCTTGATCGCCAGTGGCCTGGGCCTGGGAATGATGCTCATTTCGGCCATCATGGGCATGGACCACAACACGGAAGTACTGGCCTTGGTGTTGGCTCCGATTGTGTTCCTCATGTTGATGCTGCTGATTTTCGAGCTCAGCCAGCTACAACAGCACCGCACTGCGGAGATACTGTCCGCCATTCACATCGCAGTGGTGACCATCGGCTTGATTGCGCTACCCATTCCGGCCGCGTACTTCTCGCTGATCATCGTCGATATTGTCCTGACCTACCTGGCATTGCGGAGTTGCCGTGGCGCTTTCGCTGATGCTCCATATGAGTTGTTCTGGAAGGAAGCCGCGAAATGGTAAAAACCCGCCGCCCCAACGAAAATTTCGAGTTGGAGGAAGTGGACGTAGCCATCGTCGCCGAATCAACCTACCCGTTCCTTAAGGGGGGTGTGTCGGCGGTGGTTCACGACATCATCACGAACAATCCTGAGCTGACGTTCGGCATCATCCACATCGCGTGGGACTCCGAATCCCCCACCGAATACCTCTATGACGTGCCGGGCAACGTGCTGTGGGTGGACATGATCTACCTCTCCATGGCTGAAACCAGCGTGGCATTGCAGAAGCTTTTCGATTCCACTGCAGAACTTAACGGCCACAGCCCCAATGAAGTGGCCAAGAAGCTCATGTACGCGCTTGACCAGGTTACTCGTGATAATCCGCAGCCTTTGTGGGATTTGTACGATGAAGCCGTCAACCCCCTGACCCGTTCGTACCGGCTGTGGCCGGTGTTCCCCACCAAAGCCATGATGCAGCAGTCCATCAAGATGGTGGGCAACGCCGAGGACATGTCTGTGGGCACGCTGTTCTGGCAGCTCCGTGACTTTTTCAGCCTTGCGTTCGCCATTACGGACCGCGTACAACCCCCGGCGAAGGTGTACCACGCCCACACCACCGGCTACGCCTCCGTCATTGCCGCCTGTGGTGCTCGGCAGCATAACGGCAGTTTCCTGCTCACGGAACACAACTTGTATGTGCGTGACACGGTGAACACTCTGCTGGACCGCCGCATGGACCTTCCCATTACCCGCACCAGCCACCTGGAGCTCCCGAAGAACACGGTGGAGTACTTCTGGACACGATGGTGGGTTGAAATGGGTGCCTGGCTGTACCCATCAGCCGACCACATCACCTACCTCTATCCCCTGGCCATCACAGAGGCAGAGGCCCTGGGTGGTATTCCGAGCAAATCCGAGGTGTTGCCTAACGGCATGGAGTGGGACGATTTTTCCTATGGGCGCCTCCGCCGTCGTGAAGCACTGGACGACATCGTCAGTGGTCGGAAGCAAAATTGGCGTTTCGCCTGCATCGCCCGCGTGGTGCCCATTAAAGGCATCATTGAACTTATTGATTCGGTCGCGCACCTCGTGCGCATGGGATACACCAACTTCACTGTTGACGTGCTGGGTCCCACCGACCACATTCCCGAGTACTACCGCCGCTGCGTGGCCTACGCAGAGAAAATCGGCGTGAGCGACCGCGTGGTCTTCCGCGGCACGGTGAAGGTGCGCGAAGTCATCCACGATTACGACGCCCTCGTCCTGGCCAGCTTCAACGAAGGTCAACCAATCGTGGTGCTGGAATCCATGGCCTGCGGCCTGCCCGTGGTGGGCACCAACGTTGGCGGCATGGACCAGGTTGTGCGCGACCCACTGCCTGACCTCGACGGCGGTGAAGTCGGCCCCTGCGGCATCCTCGTGGAACCCGGCGATTCTGAAGGCTTGGCCAAAGGCATCGCAACCCTCATGGGGTCCGGCGAAGCCTACCGCGAGTGGTACGAGAACGCCCTTGTGCGCCTGCAAGGCACCTTCCTCATGCCCGTGGTGATGAGCCGCTACAACGCCATTTATCGACGCCTCGGTGCCGCCTCCACGCCCGCAAGCTTGCCGAATGCAGACCTCGCGCGAGGTGAAGACGATATCCGCGAAGGTGGTTTCCTTCGCCGTCCGAAGGGCAGCCAACTCTTTGGTTGGGGTACCACGCGCAACCCCGAAACGGTGCGTACCGGCCAGCTTATGGGAGGATATTTCCGTAGACAAAAATAGGGAGACCTAAAGGAGAATAGTGCGTTACCGCCCACGCCTGGCCTGGATCCGCTACGGCAGCCATGACCTGACTGACGAGGAAATACAAGAGGCCGCCGGAAAATTCCGGGTGGCCATCATCCAGCCCTGGGAACTCAAAGCTGCAGAAACGCTCAAGGAACTAGATTCCGACGTGATAGTGCTGGCCTACCAGTGCTTATCCTCAGTGCGGGTCTATGAGAAAGGGCCGATCTACAGTTCCGGTATTTCCCCAGGACAGGCAGAACAACTAGGTTCCTTTGCCCTTAATTCCAGCCGCCGCCGCATCGAATGGGCAGGCTACCCGGGGCATTTCCAACAGGAAGTATGGAAGCCCGAGTACCAGGAACGATGGGTCAAGACGGTGGTGAAACGATTCGAGCACACCCCGTTCGATGGTGTCTTCGCCGACAATGATGTCTACGACGATTACTACAACCTTAACTTCCCGCTCTACGGTGGGGAAGAAATCACCACCGTCCACGCGGCGTTGGACCAGCTGGTGAGGAAAGCCGGGGAGGCATTACGCGGCGTCGATAAGCTGCTGGTGCCCAATATTGCTGAAGCTCGGCGCGAAAAAGATCGCTGGTTGCGGCACAGCAGATACGGCGGTGGCGTGGAGGAATGCTGGATGGGCTGGGACAATTCACCCGAGACGCGTCTTAACTACCGCGCGATCTGGCAGCAAATGCGAACATTGCGAGCACCTGGCGTGAGCGTGGCGCGCACTCCGGGTACGGGCGAGCCTGGTGATCCGAACCTGCTTTTGGCGTTGGCGGCTGCCTGGGTTTTCGCGCCAACCTCGGATGTTGCGGTATCTGCAACGGCGCACGACGGATACAACGCCATGCCGTGGCGAGAGGAAGCTCGCTGGGATCTGGGATTGCCGACCCATCCACGACCGTTGAATCCCGCGCCGGGCGTATATATTCGCACCTTGGATAAGGGAATTGCGGCGGTGAACCTGTCGCATCAGAGCAGGCCACTGGGGCGTCACATGCTGGAGCCGTGGAGCGGATTCATGGCATTGAAGCCGCTGTAGTCGGCCTGGTCAAGTTTGCTTATGCTCAAGCACCATAATGCCTCTTTTTGGAGCCTGAGCATAAGCAGATTTTATGCAAACCCTTGCACTAACGTTGTTCAGGACATTGCACAGTTGACGCCACGGCAAGCTTCACGGGCATCATTGCAGGTCACAATAACCTAAAACACAACAAACGCGCCCCCTGTTCGTGGCAAACAGAAGGCGCGTCCGCGTGAGATCTTAGGAAGCAGAAACGCACTCGTCCCAGTGGTCTTCGTGCTTGTGGTGCAGGTGGCCATCGTGGACGTAGTCGACGTGGTCGCCGTGCTGGACAGCAACGTGGCCGCAGCCCTCGCCGTGCTCGTGATCATGAGCCTCGTGAACGACGTGCTCGTCGGACTTTACGCACTCGTCCCAGTGGTCTTCGTGCTTGTGGTGCAGGTGGCCATCGTGAGCGTAGTCGACGTGGTCGCCGTGCTGGACAGCAACGTGGCCGCAGCCCTCGCCGTGCTCGTGATCGTGGCCCTCGTGAACGACGTGTGCCATGGTGGTGTCCTTTCGTTTCATGGAAGCATTGCGCTTCTGTTATTGAAAAAGATGATGCTTCTTTTTCGCTTCGAATCAGAGACTAGTTGAAAACGCTAATGAAAATCAAGCCTTTGAACTGGGAAACTTTTTCAACATTTTTAAAACAACTCTGGCCTGCACAAATACAAGCGCCGGTTTCTTATTGAAAATCCCTCCATCAATCACCATGTCAAGCACGACACCCCGATCCAGGGGTGCCAAGCCTAACTCACAGTCACCCAAAGGTCATCGAGTACATCTCCACGCCTTCGGGAACACTGACGTTCAGCAGCCCTTCCTGCGCAGAATCGCCACGAATCAGGTCAATCGAGCCCGGAACATCTGGCACGGGAATGTCCTTGGTACTGCCATCGGGGTAGGTAACCTTCAATACTCCATGCCCCGAGGCCACCAGTTGCACCACGGCGGCACGGAAATTCAAGGTCAGCGAAGCACCCTCGGACGCAGCCGGGGTAATAGAATCGCTCTTCAGATTCCAGGTTCCGCCCAGCGTATAGAAATAGCGATCCGGCTTCTCGACTTCCTCAAAAGTCTGCACGCCAGTCACATACTTACTGCCGGGGTTGGCGTAATACCGTGCTCGCGCCGTACCCAGATAGGTTTCAGGATTGCGGTGCCCTTCCGTTCCCTCTGCGGCACGCCCGCCATCCGCGCCAGATGTTTCAATGGGGTCGGGTAACTCTACATCCGGGTTGGCTTCTTTCAGCAGCGTACGAACCAGTTTTTCCGTATCCGCATACGCCCCCTCACCCTCGTGAATCTGCCGCACCTTCCCATGACTGTCAATCAAGTAATGCGCAGGCCAGTACCGATTGTTGTAGTTTTTCCAGGTGGCAAAGTCATTGTCCTGTGCCACAGGGTAATGAATGTTCTGCTCCTTCGTCGCAGCCTGCACGTTGGCAGCCTCATGTTCAAAACCGTATTCGGGGGCATGCAGACCAACCACCTGCAACCCGTAGTCACGGTAGGTGTCATACAGGGCGGTCACATGCTGGTTGGCGCGCTGACAGTTGATGCAGGCGTAGGCCCAGAAATCCACCAGCGTGACCTGTTTCGTCGGGTCCACGGGCTCATCCGTGTTCAACCAGCCGCTGAGTCCCGCAAACGCTGGGGCAACACCACAATCGTGCAGCTCACCTGGGTCGGCATCGCGGCAACTATCGAGGCTGCCTCCACCGCTTGTCGACGCCCCGTTGCGCACTGCACCCAGCGCTTCTTGCACCTGGCTATTGTCCCCGAGGGATCGCTGTGCACTAGCGGTCCAGTCGGGCAGGGCGCGTTGGATGCGCGCCGGGGCGTCGATAGCCAAGGCCAATGCCAGAACCAGCACCACAGACCCTGCGGCACCGCGCATGATCGTGCGGTTTTTCTGAGCAGCATCAATGCGCTCACCGATTTTGTTTCCCGCAAGCGCAAACACCAGCAATGGCGCGGATGCACCAAGAGCAAATGCTACGGTGAGCACCACGGTTGACCAGCCAATATCACCAGTGGCACCGGCCACAGTGACGGCCGCCAGCACTGGTCCGGCGCAGGGAACATACACCGCGCCGAGCGCCATGCCCACCACAAAACCCCCACGACCACGAGCTTTGTTCTGCAGGAACACAGGCCGGGGAAGGTATTCAAAGGGCTTGTCTACAAGGTGCCCTAGCTGCGGGACGATCATGCCGAGCCCTACCAGCACCAACAGGGTGATGCCTACCCAGCGCAGAATACCTGTGGGTAAACCGAGGGCACCGAGCACCACGGTGCCCAGCAAGGTAATGGCGGAAAAGCTGAGCGCAATGCCCGCGACAACGCGGAAGGGACGGGCACGTTCCCCGGTGGTCACGGCCAACACAACCGGTAGCACGGGCAGAATGCACGGCGAAATACCGGTGACCACACCTCCGATCAGGCCAATTGCTGCTAACTCCCACATGGTTTGGGCTTCCTCCTTGGTTATTGGGATGGGAACACCCAGCATTACGGAGCCAACCGGCCGTTCGGATTGACCCATTTACCCATGATGTACATCACACAATCCGGTGCAATCCGACGCAACCCAGCACTCCGTAGTACTGGGTGCATCCCGCACTGAGCGGGGCATTACATAAAGAATGGAGCAATTCATGCAGAAGAAGATTCGTTTCGCCATCGCCGCCGCATCCATTGGCATCGCCGCCTTCGGACTCACCGCATGCAACAACAATGATTCGACCGGGTCATCCAAGGAAAGCAGCACCATGGAGAAGATGGAGAAATCGTCAGAGTCGATGATGACCTCCGAGTCCATGAAACCCAGCGATAGCATGATGCCGAGCGACAGCATGGCACCCAGCGACAGCATGATGATGTCGGATGAGATGAAGCCCGACACCATGATGTCTGAAAGCAACCACTAAACACTGGACAGCGTCGTGCCTATATTAAGCTCACATGTCGTGGATATTGGAGCATCGCCACAGTCCTCGCAGTGGTGCGACGCGCTGTTAGAGCAGGTGGCGCGGGGTGATCAGCATGCCTTCGAGCAGCTTTTTGATCACCTCGCACCCCAAGCCTTGGGCCTGGCAACCCGCATTATTCATGACCACGCCCAAGCGGAAGAAGTGGTCCAGGAAGTTTTTGTGGAAGTGTGGCGCAAAGCCCCGCAGTTTGATGCCACTCTGGGTGGCGCACGCTCGTGGGTGCTTCGCCTGACCCGCATGCGCAGCATTGATCGGCTGCGCTCTTTTATTGCCTCCCATGATCGTGAGGAGAAGGACGCGACACAACGGGCAGCCGGTTGGTCCTTGTCTGTTGAGGAGGAAGCCGTATCCGCTGTGGAGAATGCAGAGCTCCGCCGGATTGTCGATGACATTGGCGAACCTCACACAACCGCCATTGTGCTGGCTTTTTTCGCAGGTCTGACGCATAGTGAACTTGCCGAAGCCACTGGCGTTCCCCTAGGCACAGCAAAGACCCGCGTGCGCGACGGCCTGCGCAAACTCAAAACGCTCTTAGATGGAAAGGGAGTGACGCACTATGACCCGCGATGATGCCTTCACCGACGCGATCCGCACCGAACCCGAGTTGCAGGCAGCTGGCGACGCCCTCGCTGACCTCCCATCCCCCGTCCCCGTCTCCCCCGCGCTGAAAAACTCCGTGCTGGCAGCCGTCGCCGAGACTCCCCAGGACAATGTAACCACTATTGCTTCTCGACGCCGCCCCACCCCCCGCTTCCTCACCATCGCCGCCGCGTGCCTCGCCATCGCGAGTGTGGGCATTGGTGCCACCGTGCTGTGGTCGGGCAGCAAAGAGGAGAGCGGGGGAAACGGGGCGTCGATAAGCGCCGAACAGGCCGGAACCCGGGAAATGCACGCCATCATGGGTGCCTTCGATGTGCGCAGCGCCGACATGGATGCCAAGGGGGCAAACCTGTCCATTGTGGTGTCCGATTCGATGGGCAAAGGCGGCGCCATGGTGGACGGGCAACCGGTGGTTGATGCTGGAATGGGTGCGCAAGTATGGGCCGTTGGTCAGGACGGCACCATGCGTTCCGCAGGCGTGATCGGACCGGAACCACACAGCGACGTATGGATGCCGCTGCCTGCCAACATTGAAAAAGTGATGGTTACTGAGGAGCCGATGGCCGGCAGTCATCAACCTACCGGTCGTGTTCTAGCGGAAACCCCGCTGTAGGCTACGTACCCTTGACGTTCATGACCTGGCGCAGGCGGTGCAGCACCGTCACCAGCGGCTCCGCGTCGCGCATCACCACGTCAATGTCCTTGTAGGCGTCCGGGATTTCGTCGATGAACTCCTCACCCGGACGGTACTCAATACCTTCCATGCGGGCCGCCAAATCATCCACCGTGAAACGGCGGCGGGCTTCCGTGCGGGAGAAACGACGCCCCGCACCATGCGGCGCAGACATCAAACCACCCGGGTAGCCCTTACCCTCCACAACGTAGGACGCAGTGCCCATCGAACCCGGGATCAGGGCCTTCCGGCCCTCTGCCGCATTCACCGCACCCTTACGGGTCAGCCACACCTCGTGCCCGAAGTGCTTCTCCTTCACCGTGTAGTTGTGGTGGCAGTTAATGCGCTCCAGCTCCACAAGCTCCTGGCCCATGAACTCCTCCAGACAGTCAGCGAAACGGTCCATCATTTCCTCACGGTTGAGGAAGGCAAACCGCTGCGCCCACTTCAAATCCTGCAGATAAGCCTTGAACTCTGGGGTCCCCTGCACCAAGTACGCCAAATCCTTGTTGGGCAGGGGAATCCACCACTGCTCACACAGACGCTGGGCAATCTTAATGTGCTTCTTTGCAATCTTGTTGCCCACACCGCGGGAACCGGAGTGCAGGAACATCCACACGCGGTCCTGCTCGTCCAAACACAATTCAATGAAATGGTTACCACCACCCAACGAACCTAACTGCTGACGCCACTTCGGCGAATGCGACAAATCCACACCCAGCTCTTCAGCCAGGGCATTCAACTCGCGACACCGATCATTAGCGCTATCCCGCAGCTGCCAGGAATTGTAGTTACCCGGCGACAACGGAATGTTATCCTCAATGGCCTGACGCAGGTCCTTCAGATCCTTACCCTGCAGGTCATCCTTGGTGAACTGCGTGAGCACGCCAATCATGCCGCACCCAATATCCACGCCCACAGCGGCGGGAATGACCGCGCGCTTAGTGCCGAACACAGTGCCCACGCTGGACCCCAGGCCCGTGTGCGCATCCGGCATCAGTGCCACATGCGGCCATACAAACGGCATCCGAGCCAGCTCACGTGCCTGCTTCAGCGTGGATTCCTCCACCTCAGAAGCGAAGACTTTCACCTTCCTATCCGAGATGTGCACATTATGCGTCGCAGTACGCGTAGCCTCTGCGGCATCATCTCGGTTCGTCTTACACATAGATTACCCTTTCTTACGACATGCAGAATTTCATCTACTTGGTGTTATATTTTGCATGCCAAATACACTTATGTGGTAAAAGTATTTCACCCAATTAAAAAGGAAATGACAGCATCAAAAAAGCGCCTCACGTTCTGACGTGGGCGCTGATGAATTCTCTGTAGCTACTAGCTTCTCACTAGCAGAGAGAGTGGGAGGAGTTCATCAAACGCCGAGGTCAGTGGCCATAGATCCGAAGGCTGATTATAGCTGCGCTCGCGTTCACGTTGAGGCTGTTCATAGCTTATCAGTGGTGCGCGTTGACTCACGGCGGGACTCCTTTCCATCACTCATTCATGTCCTGCATGTAACTGTATTGTGGCCCATCGCTTTGTCGAGCCACGGTTGATTATTACACATACTTTTCGCGAACGCAATAACATTCAACAAAAACTTTTTCAGAATACCTTTATGAGATTCTGCGGGGGATGTGCGTTAGTTGCGGGCGCGAAGCACGCAGCAGGTACCGACGACCGCGAACACCACCAGCAACACAGCCGCCAGGCCACACGAAAAACCCAGCCTCAACCCCTGAAACGCGGCGACGATAGTGCCTCCCAGCAATGTGGCGTGAAGCAGGCTGGCCAGGAAGGCAAACACAGCGGCCACTGCCAAACTGGCACCTAAAAGCATGGCGGGAATGCCAAGAAACCTAAGCACCCTGGTTGTCAGCTCACCAATACCAACCTGGTTGAGGTAGTCCGCTGTGGTGTTGTGCTCTGCGGCGGCGATGAAAAAGGTAACGACGCAGGCACACCCCACATACACCAAAGCCAACCCCAACAGCACCGAAAAATCCCACACGGCCACACCGGCATGGGGATCATGGTGTGCAATGGCCTCGGTTCGGCTCACCGAAAACAACACCGCCGGAACACCCAGAATGTACACAAGCGGCACAAACACCGCACGAAGAGACGGATGAAACTCACCCAACAACGCTGATAAGGCGGCAGAACGCGGTGATCGCGGGGTGGCTTTGGCCAGAACCTTCTCCGCAGCGCGGGTGAGGGGCAGCGTCCAGGTGGCTGCAAACCAGGAAAGCAGCAGCACAAAAGCCAGAATAACGAAAATCCCGGCCTGGTCCCCCGCTGAGATCGCACCCCACAGACACACGATGGCAATGAGAAACACCAGGAACTGGCCACTCAACAAGCGGGGCTGTGGGACCGTAATGGTCACTGGTGTGGGGTCTAGGTTTTCCCGAATTTTCCCGAACGCGGCCGAACGCAGCACTGCAAGAAAGGATAACCCGAGCGGCAGTGCCGTGAGTATGGTTGCTGTTGCTAAAGAAGTCAACGAGATGGAGGCATGCACGTGCTGGGGAAACAACATATCCACACCGTTGGCGCGGCGAATACGCCACAACCCCCCACTGGGTGACCACGGAAACCGGATAGCTGAGTACCGTTCCACCAGCGAGAATGATCGCGAACTGCCCGGCCAGCATGCGGACCTGGCGGCGGATAGGCCAACCAATCACGGCAAGGCAGGAGTTGAGATAATCCGCGCGCCGAAACGCCTTGTCCAGCACAAACGGCACGCAGAACAGGGAGGCAATCACCCAGGACACTGCCGCGTTCGTGGAGATCGGGACCATAATGTTTGAACTATCACCTTCCAAAGCGGCAGCGCTACGAATATTGAGCACCGCAGCAAGCACACCACAGGACAAGCCGAATACAGCAGTGGCGGTCGCTGTGGCGGGGAAGGTGTGCTTGGCGTACTCCCTGGTGACCTGTTTAGTGGTCGCTGGCATGGACGGTGCCTCCCTCCAGCAGTAACGTACGGTCGCACGCTGCGGCAACAGCGTGGTCGTGGGTGACAACCACCATGTGCGTCTTCATTTCATGGCAGGCACGCCGCATTTCGGTGAGTACTTTGCCAATGTTCTCCCCATCCAGCGCGCCAGTAGGTTCATCAGCGAAAATGACCTGCGCCGAGGTGACCAGAGAACGCGCAATGGCGGCGCGTTGAGCCTGGCCTCCCGATACCGACTCTGGGAGGGAATTGCGTTCCGGACCAATCCCTAGTCTGTCCAATGCTTCATCGGGAGTGAGTTGCTGTGGTTGTGCGTTTGTTGCGGTTGCGTCTGAGAGGCTGCGTGCTAGCTGCACGTTCTGTAAAAGCGTGAGCCCAGGAATCAGATGATGGTCTTGGAAGATAAGCGACACATGGTTGCGCAGGTTCCGCCGCAGGTGTCGTTTGCTGACGTTGGAAAGCATGTTTCCATCAACCTGGCAGGTGCCTTCATCTGCAGGGGCTAGGCCAGACATGCAGTTGAGCAGCGTTGATTTTCCCGACCCTGATTGTCCCATGAGGGCAACCATCTCACCTGCGTGGACATCGAGCGTGACGTTTTTGAACAGCCATGCTTTCTTGCTGTTCTTCCCAGTTTTCCCGTTCATGGCGATTGTCTTACCCAAAGTAGAGACACTCAGCATGGTTGATTCCCGCCTTCCGATCGTATTGCCGTACTGCGCGTGGACCCCATACTACAAGGAACAACCTCAGAAAATAACTACTTTTTGAATATTCTTTAGGCCCGTGAATAATTCCCCATATAATCGAAAGTGGGTCGCTTTTTCATTGAGCGATAGCACGAATAGTCACCCTTATTCAACGAATTTAATCACATTAAGACATGTGAATATTCCTGGCGATTCTGCGCTAAATGAAATAGAGTGAAGCAAGAAAAGAAGTAGGGGTGTTCCTCATCCGCTATATCGCGGTACTTGGGTTCTGACCCTACCAGAAAAACACCCCCTCTGACCAGCGGCGGAGGAAACAGTTTACACACCCCCGTCGAATAGATCACATTCCCGCATTTGCTTCCTTAATTTCCAATAAAAACACCAGGTCAACCCACTACACACCAAACGCCGGTATCGAGTTATCTGAGACCACCCCACCACCCCTGCAAGTTAACCCCGTTCAAAAACATGCTTGAACTGGGTAGATAGCGCTTTGATGGGGACGCGTCAACGTAGATAACTCACTGTAACACGCTTATCCAGCGATAATCGTGAGACACGCCTGCACGTCGCAACATAAACAACCAAACAACAAATCGCTTCTCTTTCGCGTTCCTTCACTGACCAACTGTGGACGCAAACCGTGAAATGTACCAGCGTTGCCACGGAGTTTCCACTGCTCGCGGATGATAGTTTTCTCGAATAAAGGCCACTGCGCTGGCTGAATCTATTCCATCAAGTACCGCAATGCATGCGAGCGCAGTTCCTGTTCGCCCAATTCCTCCGCCACATGTTATGTCCACACGGGAATCCCGTGCCTTTTTAAGCGCGGTTTCTAAAACACAGCGAGTTTTTGGTCCATCAACTGGAATCCAAAAATCCGGCCACCTAATCCACTGAGTCTCAGCTATGGGTAAAGTACGTGGAGAAAACCCTGCGAGCATCACAATATGATCGGGTAATTCCACGCCTTCCCGGTAATAGCTACGAGGCCGACCTCTTATTCGCGCACCGGAAGGGAATACAACAACGCCGGGTTCTTGTTCACTCCACTGCACCGTTGCATTCACGTATCTATTACATCATCACTCACCGAAGGCGTTAAGCCTCCCGCGCCCATTCCGCCACAACCTTCCGGTCTGGCTTTCCCACGGCGGTGAGTGGAACGCGGTTCATCATGAGCAACCGGTCGGGTTGTTTGAAGTCGGCCATGCCCGCATCGTGGACGGCTGCGCGTAGTAGTTCCAGGTCAATCTGGCTTCCGGGCTGCGCAACAATCCCCGCCACCACGGCTTCGCCAAGGTACTCGTCGGGAGCACCGACCACCACAACGTTCGCTACACCTGGTACCTGCGATAACACTTCTTCCAGTTCCACGCAGTCCACATTTTCCCCGGCTTTGATCACTACGTCTTTGATGCGGCCCATCACCACCACGGAGCCGTCGTCGTGGATGTGCACGTTGTCGCCGCTGCGGTACCAGCCGTCGTCAGTAAAGGATGCTTCGTTGGCGGCGGGTGCCCGGTAGTAACCGAGGATGGTGTAGGGTCCGCTGGTTTCCAGGCCACCATCGGCACCGATGCGGAGCTTATCGAGCGGGCTCATGGGGTAGCCCTGGGTGGTGCGCACACGGTCGCGGTCCGAGTCTCCTGGAGTGGTGAAGCACAATAGTCCTTCGGCCATGCCGAATACTTGCTGGAGGGTGTTGTTAAATGCCTCATCCACAATAACCGCTTGTTCCGGGCTAAACCGCGCGCCGCCGACCTGCACAAGACGCAGTGAGCTGAGGTCTTGGGTTTCCCATTCGGTGGCTTCGGCCCACAGCAATGCAAGGGAAGGAACTGCGGAGACAATGGTGACGCGGTGTTGTTCGATGAGGTCAAAGATCATGTCGGGGCTGGGAATGGGCGCACAGACAACAGTCCCGCCTGCGGCCAGCACCCCAAACAGCCCAGGGCTTGCCAGCGGGAAATTGTGTGCCAACGGCAGCGCAGCAAGGTAGACGTCGTCTCCCGTAATGGTGCAGGCAGCGGCCGCGCAGGCAATGTTGTAGCGGTAGTCCTGGTGGGTCCGGGCAATCAGCTTGGGCAACCCTGTGGTTCCGCCAGACACAAGCAATACGGCAGGGTTATCTGGTACAAACCCGGGATGCCACTCGGCCGCATCCGCACCAGCATCTCCCCTGTCAGTCCCTTCTGTAATCGGCAGCCCCCCAACATGCACAACAGAAACATCGCACGAAGCAGCCACCTCGTCTAGCAGAGCCTTATCTGTGCCCACTAGTTCGGCCGCCCCGCTGAGCTGCGCCAAGTGCGACAGTTCCGCAAAGCGATGACCTGGCAGTGTGAGTACTGGCACGCATCCGGCAAGCAGGGTTCCCATCAGCGCTTCGGCAAACGCTAGACCATTCTCAAGGTGCAACAGCACACGGTCGCCCGGCTGACGTCCCCGCGCTACTAGCCCCCGCGCAACACCTTCCGCATGGGCGCGTAACTGTGCGTAGGTGAGGGTGCGTGGGCCGTCGATAATCGCGACCTTGTTCGGGGACTGTTCTAGCTGGTCCCATACCAGCTGGTCCAGGGGCTGCCCGGCATCGAGTGAGGGGTCGTCGTTAAGGAAAGGCAGCATGGGGGAGCCGACGAATCCTGTGCGGAGGTTGTTGTCGGTGCTTGACATCGGAGCAGGTGAGGTAGTTTCCTTGTGCATAAAGGTAAGTCTAACCTAATATAATTAGATATGACCTTGCCTACCACTAGTTTGTCTTCAGATAGCTTGCCATCACATCAAGACATTCGCCAAACCAATGGCACAGACACCCTTGATGTCATTGGCATTGGTTTCGGACCGTCGAACATCGCATTCGCAGCGGCATTGGCCGACGAAAACGAAGCACACCCAGACAAAGCACAGCTCACAGCCCTATTCTTGGAGTCCTCCCCCACCACCGCCTGGCACCCGGGCATGCTGCTTCCCGACGCCGTGATGCAGATCGCTTTCCCCAAGGACTTAGCCACACTGCGCAATCCCCGCAGCCGCTTCACTTTTTTCAACTATTTGTTTGAAAACAATCGGCTCACGGACTTCATTAATCTGCAAACGTTCTTCCCCTCCCGCCAGGAAATCGCAGATTACATCCAGTGGGCGGCCCGCAACGTCCCCGTTGACGTGCAGTACGGCACCAGCGTAACCAGCATCGATACCGATGGAGACATCGCCGTGGTCAACACGGTCGACGCAGACGGCAACACCCAGCACTATCGTGCCCGCGCCGTTCTCCTAGGCACGGGACTGAATCCATCACTCCCCGACGGCCTCACCGAGAATGATCGAGTGTCCCACAGCGTGCACATTCTGCCGTTCCTTGAACAATTCAGGGAACACAACACCACCACTCCGAACAAAAAACTCGCCGTGTTGGGCGGCGGACAAAGCGCAGCGGAAATAGCAAAGTACCTGCACGCTACGTTCCCCGATTCGGAAGTCCACCTGATTCACACCCGATATGGGCTTACCCCCAGCGACGATTCACCCTTTGCCAACCGAGTGTTTGACCCCGACGCCGTGGACAAGTGGCACGCCGCCCCCGTCGAAGAACGCGAGCGTCTGCGGGCCGTCCATGCTGGGACAAACTACACTGCGGTGGATCCAGATCTGCTGAATGAACTCTTCCGCTTGACCTACAAAGAGCGCCTTGATGGAAAGAAACGCCTTTTCATTCACGACACCACATACGTAACGTCGATTGCAGAAACTCCTGATGGCGTGCAGCTTCAGTTGGAAAACTCCATGGACAGCACCACGGAAACCCTCAATGCGGACATGCTCATCTGCGGAACAGGTTTTAATGAATCCGATCCTCGGGAATTTTTTGTAGACTTATCACACATACCCGTGGATGACAATGGGCGCGTCATTGTGGAACGAGACTACCGGTTAGCTACTGGTGATACCCCCGCTCCAGCTATTTACCTGTGTGGTGGTGTAGAACATAGTCATGGTTTCAGTTCATCACTGTTGTCCCTGGTATCCATCAGGGCAGGTGAAGTTCTTGAATCGGTGAAAAGCTACCTCGCCACCACATCTACCCGCGTGACCTAACGCCACACACATGCGGGCGGCAGTTAAGGGCAGTGGCACCGACACGACACTACCCAGGAGGAGGAAGCTCGCTATGGGGAAAGGCTTTCAGGGAGCCATGCTCCGCGCCATGCGCGTTGAGGAGCACACCGCAACCGTCATCGAGTCCGAATGGCTCACGCAGCACGTTGTACACATTACGTTTCATTCCGACACGTTACTGAACAGCGACGGGGAGCTTCCCGCCTCGTGGGTGCGCGTATGGTTCCCTGACCATGAGGGCCAGGGAAAACTTCATCAGCGCTGTTACACCCTCCTCCACGCCGACCCCACCACTGGAGTCTTTTCCATCGCGTTTCTTATTCACACCCCCAGCGGCCCGGCATCCTCGTGGGCTGTGCGCGCCCGCGCGGGGGATGAACTCACCATGCAGCGATTCGGTGGGGACGGCTTTACTCCCGACGACCAACCGCCGCGCGGCTACCTGTTTGTCGGCGACGCAGCATCGTGGCCCGCAATCAACGCCATCATCGGCACGCTGCCCACCGGTGCACCCATCCAGGTTGTCATGGAACAATTCCGTGACGACGATACTCAGCTGTCCTTCCCTGACCACCCCGACATCACCGTCCGCTGGATACCCACGCGTCACGACGCCCGCGCGCTTGTTGACGCCCTCGAAGGCCACGACGTTCACGGGTGGCGCTGTTGGGTCGCCGCCGAAAGCACGGCAACCCGGCTGGTCAAATCGCATCTGGAACTGAATTTTGGCCACAATCGCGCAACCTTGCATTCCCAGGCGTACTGGATTGAAGGCCGAGCCATGGGCAAACAGGTTGATGTTGAACCTGACACCACAGCCGACAACTCAGGCGCAGATACTGCGGATGCAGCAGCAACGGAGCAGACTACGGCACCGGTCGCGGCGTCGACAAGCGATACGGCGACCAGCGATAAAGCTGCCGTTTCGGTGCTGCGCCCGGCGCGGGTAGCGTTGATTATCAGTGGGCTGGCACAGGCGCTGCTGTCCATCACCTACATTGTGCCGTTTATTCTGTTTTCTGAGCTCGCGCAGCGCCTGGTGCGGGGTGCGAACCAGGACGAGCTGATTCAGGTGGGGCTTGTGGGGGTCGGCATCCTGGGCTTCAATACGTTGGGGACGGCAGTGTTGCTGTTCGCGCAGCATGTGTACGATGCCAACTATTCGGCGGCACTGCGGAAGCGCCTGCTGCACAAACTGTCACGCCTGCCCTTGGGCTGGTTTAAGGACCGCCGGTCCGCAGAAGTGAAGACGTTGGTGCAGGACAATGTGTCTTCGTTGCATTATTTGATTACGCACGCGGTGCCGGACATGGTGGGTGCGGTAGTCACCCCGCTCGCCATTCTGATTTACCTGTTCACGGTGGATTGGCGGTTGGCGCTGGTGCTGCTGCTTCCTATCGTGCTCTACATTGTGGTCACGGTGCGCCAGGCCAGTGCCGATAAGCAAAAAATTGCCCGGATTCTGCGCTGGAACGCCACCATCAGCGGCGATACGGAACGGTTCGTGTCCGGGCAGGCCGTGAGCCGAGTGTTTGGCGACGATGCCACAGTCAACCTGCCCCGTGAACTGCAAGAAATGGGCGATTACCTGATCACCTGGCAGCGGAGCACCCTGGACTCCAAACTGAACTCCACACAAATGACCAAACCGATGAGCATCATGGCGTTGTTGCTGCTGGTAGGGACCGGTCTTGTGGTGAGTGGCATCATGCCTGCGGAGAACATCATTCCGTTTTTGATCTTGGGAACGTCCTTTGGTGATCGCCTGCTGGCCGTCTCCTATTCCGCCAACGGCATTCGCGAAGGTCTCAACGCGAAAAAGAGCCTGGAGCTGCTGCTCACCACACCGGAACTCAGCGAATCCAGCGATGGCTCGCAGCGCGATGCTGCCTCGGGCGTGGAAGACGCTGCCGACACAACTGAGGTCGCGAGCGCACGCACCTGCGGAAACATCACGGTGAAGAACGTCTCGTTCTCCTATTCGGCGGGCACACGGGCGCTGAACAAGATCGACCTTGATATTCCCGCTGGCACCACAACGGCGCTGGTGGGGCCGTCCGGGTCCGGGAAGTCCACCTTTGCAAGCCTGCTGGCGCGCCTGTGGGACCCCGAGGATGGTGCCATCATTCTCGACGGCGTGAACCTGCGCGACATCCCAGAAGATACGCTGCACCGCAAAGTGGCTGTGGTGTTGCAGGACGTGCAGCTGATCAAGGGAACCCTGTTTGACAACATTGCGCTGGGTCACCCGGAGGCAACACGCGAAGACGTTCGGGCCGCAGCCCAAGCCGCCTACATTGACGACTTCATCATGTCCCTCCCCCACGGCTACGACACGCCCGTGGACCGCAAGAGCCTATCGGGTGGCCAGCGCCAGCGCGTCGCCATCGCCCGGGCATTGTTGGGTGACCCGGATGTTGTAGTGCTGGATGAGGCAACCGCCGCCGCCGACCCCGATTCCGAATGGGCTGTGCGCAAGGGCCTCGATGCCCTTCTGGAGGGCCGCACCAAGATCATTGTTGCGCACCGCCTGCACACCATCGCCCACGCCGACCGCATTGTTGTGCTCCAGCACGGCGACATCGCTGAGCAGGGCACACACAATGAACTGGTCACCACCAACGGGTTGTACAGCAGCCTTGCCTCCAGCATGCACAGAAAGTAGACCCATGCTTTTCGACGCCCCCTCCAACCTCGCCGCCATCACCGGCCCCGAAGCCACACGCGACCGCATCTCATTTTTCACGCTGAGCGTCGTGTCCACGGCGGTGCAGGCCGGGGCCATCATGACGCTGATTCCGCTGTTCGAGGGACTTTTCTCGGATACTCCCGCCTCCGCAATCCGCTGGGTGGGCATGCTGGTTGGGCTGGTGGCGCTGGGGTGGGGCATTGACCACATCAGCCACCGCATTGGTTTTTCCTTGGGGTGCCGCATTCTCAAAACCGTTGAAACTTCCGGGGTGGCGTCGATCCGTGGGATGGACATCTCGCAGCTGCACTCCGAATCCGCGTCAAAACTTTCAAAACTACTGTCCACCGCTGGTGCTGAATCCCTCTCTGCGCTTGCGCACCTGATGTTCCCTCTCATCCAAGGGATCCTGATTACCCCACTGCTCAGCATTTTCCTGCTCACCATATCGTGGAAGCTGGCCATGGTGGCCTTCGTGACCGGCGTTCTTCTGACCTTGGCACTGGTGGGGTCTCAGCGCCTGATCGCCCGCTCCGAGGCGGCCTACGACGACGCCACCCGCGAACTCAACGACGCCACACTGGAATTCGCCTGGGCACAACCAACGCTCCGCACCGCCGGGGTGAGCCGTTCCGCCCTTGACGACGTCCTCCGCGGGTCACGACAGCGCGGCCTGCGGCTCCTCCTCTGGCAAATCCCGGGTGAGACGCTGTTCAGCATCGCCTCACAGCTCGGCCTTCTCGCATTCGCACTGGTCACCGGCATGCTGTACCTCAATTCCGACATCTCCGGCGCCACTGCCGCAGCCCTCATCATCGTGTTGCTGCGCATCATCGAAGCCTCCGGTGCCCTGTCGCTCCTGGCCACACCCATGAGCTCCATGGAACGCACCTTCAGGGACATCCGAGCGCTTGTCGACGCCGCCGACACCAGCGATTCCATTCCACCCACTGGAACGTCCTCTGAGGCGGTGGAAGTGCAGGTCAGCGACGTGACCTACCACTACCCCGACACCACTGTGGGCATCAATTCCATCAACCTTGCCCTGCCTGCGGGAAGCATCACCGTTGTTGTTGGGGAGTCCGGCTCTGGAAAATCCACTCTCCTGGACGTTCTCGCGGGGCTTCGGCAACACAACACTGGCAGCATTGCCTTTAACGGCACTGTCTTGGACGCACCCAATCGCCTGGCACATACCTCTGTGATGTTCCAAGCGACAGAGCTCCGTCAAGGCACACTCCGCGACAACGTCACCGCAGCCGATGCCAACGCTGATTTAGACAGCATTGCCGATCAGGTGCAGCTTGTTGACATTCTTGACAAGCTGCCACACGGCTGGGATTCCACCGTCGGCGAAGGCGGGAGCACGTTGTCCGGCGGCGAGCGTCAACGTGTTGGACTCGCTCGGGCGCTGGCCAAAAACACCGGCTTGTTGCTGGTCGATGAGGCAACATCCGCCCTGGACGCCACCAATGAACAAGCAATTGTTGATGCCCTGGGCAGGCTGCGGGGTCACCGCACCATGGTGATTGTGACGCACCGCCCCGCGTTGGTATCCATCGCCGACACTGTTGTGGTGCTCAAAGACGGTGCCATTGCCGAAAACGGCACCGTCAGCGAACTCATTGACAAAGGCGGGTTGTTCACCCACCTGTGGCACCGCTGGCAAGACGTTGAGCAGTGGACTGTTTAAGAATTCGTGCGAGTAAAAAACTCATGCACGAGTTCGTTGAACTCGTTGGGGCGTTCCAGATAACCAAAATGCCCGGCGCGAGGTAACTCGGCATACTCCGCCCCAGGAATGAGCTGGGCGACATCGCGCACTTGCTCGGGGAAAATCACGCGGTCATCCGCGTATGCCAACGTCAGCACAGGCACCGCGATCTGCGGGTAGTGCTGCGACTGATCGCTGCCGCAGTCCGCCGCGATTTGTTGGGCAAGCCCCACTGTTGATCCTTGCCCCGCGAAGGTGAGCAAGGCGAGCCAGTCGGCAGACGCGGCGTCGTCAAGCAGGGTGCTGGGGGATAAATTGAGCGTTGCGGTGGTCGCGGCGAGGTAGTCGGGGGCAACGGTAGACAGAGCATCCGTGACCGCCACGAGTTCTTTCGACTGTGCAATCTGCAGGGGCGTGAGGCGCGCGTGGGCGGCCGCAGCAACGACGCCCCGCACCAGGTCAGGCCGCTGGCGCGCAGCCTCCAGAACGATGCGGGACCCCAGGGACGTGCCCACGAGGAACGCCGGTTCGCCGAGGTGCTGGTCAATGATGGTCAGGACGTCTTGGACCAGGTCGTTGAAATGAAACTGCTGGTTGGGGTCGATGTTGCCGCCGCTGCCGCGGTTATCAAACGTGGCTACCCGCCACCCCCGAGCCACCAGCCCTGGGACTTGGTGGGCATCCCATACCCGGCCAGAGGCGTTCCGGCCCATCACCATGACGATAGGCGTGCCCTCACCTGTGATGTTCAGGCCAAGATCTGCGGCCATTATTATTCGCCACGTGCTTCCGCAACGGCTTTCCTCGCTGACAGCGGCAGAATGTCAGTCCAGTTTTCGTTCACATAGTCCAGGCATTCTGCGCGGCTTGCCTCCCCAAACACCACATCCCAACCGTCGGGGACGGCGGCGAATGTGGGCCACAGTGAATGCTGTTCCTCTTTGTTTCGAAGAACGTAGAAGCGTCCATTGTCATCATCAAAGGGATTGGTCGGTTGGCTCATATGTTCGCTCCTTGTTATGGTGCCGTGTCATTATTCATTCGCGTTCACTACTTGTGTTCGCATCAGGCGCTGAGCTGCCGCCGTGGATATAAGATCAGCGCGGCCCAAGGCGCGACGCATAGTTGCCGCCTAGCCGCACCGCAACATTAATGTTTATTCATCACGTGTCGGCCGCGTCTCCAGGATACCCACAAAGCAAGGCTCACCTAAACTATATAGTGAGAAGAAATGACTATTGGCATGTCAGAGGCGATAAATCGAAGGCATGTGGAGACACTAGTTCTTTGTTGAGGAAACAGCCATCTGAACCGTGCAAGTTTGTTCAACAAACTGAGGTAAGGATACCCTTGACGGCCTTTTTTTAGTATGCAACAATCGTCCACAATATTTGGCGCAGCATAATGGCTGACGCAGCTTAAGGGCTATGGCCAAATAACAGAAGTAATTTCCATAACACGCAAACGCGTCAGGAGGAAGGTCATGACACTGGCCGAAGCCAGAACCCAAGAAGACCCCCCCACCGAACCCACCGACGAAGCTACGGCACCTGTAGAACCCGTAGAAGCAGAAGAAGAATATGAAGAATATGAACCGGAAGTGACGGACACGCGGATGGGTAAAGGATTCGGCGTGATCGCCGCTGCAGCGTTGATCGTTGCACTAGCCTCAGCAGTGACTGCTGGGGCAACAGTATTTTATATTTTAGAATCCACCACCCGGAGCGAAGAACGCACCGCGCAGCTTGTCGCAGCCCTGAAGGAACCGCAATCATATGCCCTTCAGGGCTCTGCGGGAGCAACAAATCAGTCGGGTGCAGTTCAAGGTGCACAGCCGGGTCAGCCCGGTGCCGCCGCAGCCCAGCCGGGTCAGCCTGGCGCGCAGGCTCAAGCGGGCGGAGCTCAGGCAGGCGCGGCTCAGCCGGGTGCGGCCAGTGCTGGCGGCGCTGCACAAGGACAGGCAGCTCCGGCAGCCGCAGCACCGCAAGCCGCTGCTCCGGCACAGCAAGCTGCACCCCAGCAGGCAGCTCCGGCAGCCCCCGCAGCGCCGGCCCCAGCAGCTTCAGCCCCGATGCCTTCCGCCGATCTACTGCTGCAAACCACCATGGCCGCAGCCCAGCCTGGTGTTCCTGGCGCAGAGTTAGCTAAGCGCACGGTCGACGGTCCCGTCACCGCAGGCACCCTAGAGCAGGTTGCTGCTGTGCGGTCCAGGATGGCCCCTCCCCCCGGCATGGAAGCCATGGGTGACATTGTGAAGTTTGATGTCCGCGACGTCGTAGTCACGGGCGACACCGCCACCGCGACCATGACTATCATCTGGCCAGCTGGTTGGGGCGAATGGACCTACCCCAATTCCGGTTTCCAGTACGTGGATGGCGAATGGAAGCTGCAAAAATCCACAGTCTGTAACCTCGCTTCAGCAGCGTGGGTCAACTGTTACTAATCATCACGTCTTATAGCAGGAGATTCTCAACACCATGACGCATCCCACCACTGGTCATTCTCGCATGACCGTATTAGCCATGGGTTCACCCGCAGGGCTTTCACATCGCCCCTTGTATCGAACCGCCCTGATGATGCTGGCGTTTGTCGCCAGCATCGTGCTGGTTGCTGGCCTGTCGGCTTGTTCCTCGTCTGGTAGTGGCGCGTCGGGAGAAACGATCACAGTGAGCCACGTCTACGGCGAGTCTCAGCTACCCACCAAACCCAAGAAGGTGGTGACGCTGGTTCCGGGCTACACGGATGCCATGCTGGCGTTGGGTGAGTCTCCTGCCGCGATTGCTGGTTACGCTGGTTTCCCCAAGTCGGTCATGCCGTGGGAGGAAGGCAAGCTGCAGGTTGAGCCTGAGGGCAGTACCCATGTGCTGAAGCTGATGAACCCCAGCGACGTCCCGCTGGAACAGATTGCGCAGCAGGAACCCGACCTGATTCTCGCCGGTGCTTTGGCTTCCAACGAGGAAATTTATAAGAAGTTGCAGGATGTTGCCCCCACTCTCCCGGCGCTGGCTGACGGTAAGCTAGATTCCTGGCAGGACCAAACCAAGATTGTTGGCCAGCTGTTCAAGAAGGAAAGTGAGGCAGACAATATTGTTGCCTCAACAGAACAGACACTGTCGGCTGTGAGCCAGGAGTTCCCGGCCGCCGCAGGAAAGACGTTTGCGGTTGCGTTCTTTGGTGGCGCGGATAATATCCAGGTCGTGACGGACCCGAACGATATTACGGTGCAGATGCTCACGAAAATGGGTTTGAAGCTTCCAGACTCCCTCATCGGCCTGGGTGGCGGCGAAGGTGGCGTTCAGGGTAGGCTGTCCTTAGAAACAATTGATAAGATGAATTCGGATATCATCATCATGGGTTCGACAGGGGACCTGTCTGCAATGGAGTCATCTCCCCTGTGGCCAGGTCTCACGGCGGTACGGGAAAACCATGTTCTCAAACTGGATCCTGCGGCGGTCACGTCGTTCCGCGTGCCGACAGTCCTTTCGGTTCCGTGGAGTATCGAACAGATCAAACCCACACTTGCCACCTTTTGACTGATCGGATGGAGACATGGGAATTAGCAATCGTCCAGCTGTTGATACATCACAACCCCCAATCACAGCGGACGATGTGATAGAAGAGCTACAGAACCTTCTCCCCAACACCTCCATCCGCCCAGACTCTGATCTTTTTTCCGTCGGCTTTGACTCCCTGCGCATCATGCGGTTCGCAGGGTTGTGCAGAAAAGCTGGCTTTGACATTTCTTTCGCGGATTTCCTGGAAAAGCCAGAACCCGCAGCCTGGGCTGAGCTGCTGAACAACCATGCGCCCAGCACTCAAGCCCCAAGCGTAACGACGCCCAGTACCGCCCCCGAAGCTGCCACGCCTGCTGACAACAGCGGCACCAGCAGCACCAGCGACGATGCCTCCCCATTCCGGTTGGCTCCCTTGCAACACGCCTATTGGGCGGGCGGCTACGACACCGACAAGCTGGGCGGGGTGTCGGCGCACCTCTACGTGGAACTAGACGGCCCCGACCATGAACCGGATACCCTGCAGGCAGCACTGGATACTGTGGTCGCACGGCACGACATGCTCAGGGTGAAAATCCTGAACGACGGCACGCAGAAAGTGCAGGCACAGCCTGACACCCCGATATTTAGTTCGCTGGATCTACGCGACACCAACGATGTCACCGTCGCCGCGACACTGGAGGATATTCGCTCAGAGATGAGCGGCCAGCGTGCGGCAGCTGACCTGGGCCGGATGATTGATGTTCGCCTCACCCGCCTCCCCGGTGGGCGTGCACGCCTGCACGTGGATTTTGACATGCTGGCTGGCGACGCCATGAGCTACCGCATCGTCCTGGATGACCTCGCCGCCGTGCTCACTGGCGAAGAGCTTGCCCCCATTAGCAGCAGTTTCCGCGAGTATCTTGATGCCCCGGAGGTCACGTCCCTGAGGAACCGAGAACGAGATCAACAGTGGTGGGCGGAGCAATTGGCAACTCTGCCGGATCCTCCTAAACTCCCCACCTATACCGGTGTGCCCGCACATTCAGTGCGCCCGCAGCGTCGGCATTTGTTCCTGGATGAGCGGCAGCGCGCCGCGCTTGAGCACCATGCGCAGGATAACGGTGTGACTCCCGCGGCCTGCCTGGCGACTGCTTTTGCAGAGGCCATTGGTTCTTTCACCACCGAATCGCGTTTCCTGTTGAACGTGCCGCTGTTCCACCGGCAGCAGATCCTCCCCGATATTGACCGTGTGGTCGGAGATTTCAGTTCCTCAGTGCTGGTGACCGTCGATGTCTCCCAGGAGCAGACGGTGCTGGATCGTATCCGTGCCGTCTCGGAAAGTATGCACGGCAGCATGCGGCATTCGGACTGGTCAGCGCTTGATATTTTGCGCGATATGAGCCGTAGTCGCGGCAGTCAGGTGATCGCCCCGATTGTGTACACCTCGGCGGTGGGTTTGGGGGAATTGTTCTCTGCTCGGGTGCGCTCGGTGTTTGGCGATCCAGTGTGGATCCTTTCGGAAGGCCCCCAGGTTCTCCTTGATGCGCAGGTCACGGAACTGGATGGTGGTTTCCTGGCCAACTGGGATGTTCGCGAAGGAATGTTCCTTCCGGGCATGGTAGATGCCATGTTTGAGTCGTACCGCGCCAATGTTGATCTGCTGGTGCAGGACGCGGAATGGGCATCAGCACCGTTCCCCAGTGCCGTTCCGGAAGAGCAGAATCAGGCTCGGCGCGATACGGAAACCACAGCCCCACTCCCTGAGGACGCCCTGCTACACCGACGTTTCTTCGACCTTGCTGACACACATCCTGACCGACCGGCCGTGTTGTGGGGTGAGCACGGTGTGCGTACCTACGCTGAGCTGCGGGATGATGCGTTGCGCGTCGCGACGTCGTTACGCAAACACGGCGTAGCACCTGGGGATATTGTGGGTGTTCGCATCGCTAAAGGCCCACACCAACTCACCGCGCTGCTGGGCGTGTTGGCGGCGGGTGCGGCGTGGGTGCCGCTGGGTGCGGACCAACCCGCCACGCGCCGGAGCCGCATCCTTGAGCGCGCCGACGCTACTGTGGTGCTGCACGATACGAACGCGCTGTCCGACCCGGATGAGGGGATCACCGGTGTTCTGCTTGACGACGCCCTGACTACCGACCTCCCCGAGGATGCTGCGGCGCAGGCGACCACCCAATCCCCCGACGATGTGGTGTATGTGCTGTTCACGTCCGGTTCCACCGGGGAGCCCAAGGGTGTAGAGCTGACGCATCGTGCCGTCATGAACACCATCAACGCTGTGAACGAGATTGTCGGCCTTACTGCCGACGACCGCACGTTGGGCCTATCGTCCCTGGAATTCGACCTGTCCGTGCATGACATGTTCGGTCCGTTGAACGTCGGCGGAGCCGTAGTGACACTCACCGAGCAGGAACGCCGCGACGCGGAAGCATGGATTGGTTTAATGACGCGGCACCATGTGACCCAGCTGTATTGCGTCCCACCGCTGCTTGACATGTTGTTGTCTTCAACATCAACAACCCAGCTTGACAAGCTGCGCTGGTGTCTCCTCGGCGGGGACTGGGTCACTCTCGACCTGCCCGGACGCCTAAGGGAACGCGCACCACACTGCCGCTTCGCCGGACTCGGTGGCGCCACCGAAACCGCCATCCACTCGACCTTCTTCGAGGTTACGGACCCAGAAGCCATCGATCCGATATGGGGATCGGTACCCTTTGGCAGCCCACTGCCCAACATGCATGCCCGCATCGTTGATGATGCAGGACGCATCAGACCTGACTTCGCGCCCGGTGAATACCTGGTGTCTGGACCTGGCATTGCCCGTGGTTACCGCCACGATGCCGAAATGACGGACCGTAAATTCCCCACCATTGATGGGGCACGCTGGTACCGCACCAACGATCTTGCGCGCTACCTTCCCGGCGGATGCATTGAATTCCTGGGCCGCCGAGATGACCAGGTGAAAATCCGGGGCTACCGCATCGAAATTGGCGAGGTTGAGGCGGCGCTCCGCCAGGCCCCGGGTGTGCACAGCTGCGTGGCTGTGGTGTCGCGCCCCGCTGGTGGTCCGCGGGATGGTTCCGCCCATTTGGGTGCCGTCATCGCCGCTGGCAGCAACCCTGCGCCGGACCTGGAAGAGCAGGTACGAGCGTTCCTCGGCGAGACGCTACCGCCCTACATGATTCCCGACCTCATGGTGATCGTAGAGGCCATTCCGGTGAACAAGAACGGCAAGTCAGACCGGGAGTACTGCGCCCAGCTCATCGACACTGCCCGGCGCGACACGGTGCAGCAGTCTGCGTCGGAGCCACCCACCCCTGGCACGTTGGAGCACCTGGTGGCAGGCGTGTTTGCCGAGGTCATTGGCGTTCCCGAGTCTGTCATTGGCCTGGATGATGATTTCATTCAGGTGGGCGGGGATTCGGTTCTGACCACCAAGGCCGCCTCTGTGCTGCGTGATGTGCTGGACGATCCGAGCCTCCCGGCGGTGTTGTTGTTCGAGTCAAGGACACCGCGGAGTGTCGCGGCGTCGTTACGCGAGGTAGAGGCCGAGCCGGGGTTGTTTGACCGGACTGCGGCGATTGTGTATGAGCTCGACAACGAAGGTCTGTGAATGTCTGCTGAGGATAATGCGAATATTGTGCGTTTGTGGGCGGCAGAGACGCATGTGCTGCCGCCGGTGGAGCGGGGGACGTCGACACGTGTGGTGACCCCACCGTTGTTTGTGGCCGCTGACCAGCGAGATGCTGCGGCGTTGTCTTTCCAGTGGTCAGTGCCGCAGGTGGGGCTGCCCACAGTGGATGAGGTAAGCCTGGTGGACCCTGCTGACGAGTCGGGTCGGCAGGTGCCGGTGTCTGATCCGGCGGAATTGTTGGCGTTATTGCAGCGTGTCGCGGCATTCAGGGCTGGCCGAGACACCCCTGATAACCCGGATCTGGAGGCCGTTGGGCACGCTCATGAGGCGCTTGTTGATGTGTTGAGCAGCACCGAAAGCGCTTCTGACAATACTCCCGCAGCAAGCACCCCTGCTGAGCCCGCCGATGGCTCAGTGGAGGGCCACACGCCGGGCGCGTGGCTGGAGGCTGATTCCTTCTTTTTCCCCACATTGCGGGGCCGGGACACGCTGAATCACAGCGGCCCGACGGGTACAACGTGGCTGGCCGCTGCCGGTTTTGGTGGCCCGAAGGATGACATGCCGGAGCTTTCTCTGGATGGGCTTGATCTTCCAGGGAAGATGGCGGGTGCTGTGGAGTTTGAGGGCTGTGAGCTTCGTGAAGCCCACGGCCCAGCCGATGCGGAGCGCATCGCGGAGTGGATGCAGTCAGAGTTGCTGTACACGTTCCGGCAGCCGTGGTCCGTGGAACGCTGGGAGGAGGAGCTGGACCTGCTGAACAGCCAGCCGTTCACCCAGCCCTATATTTTGAGCGCGGAAGGTGCCCCCATTGGTTACATTGAGGTGTACCGCCCCGCGCACATGAGCATCGGGGCGTCGCGACCCACCGACCCGCGTACGGTGGGGATCCACATCGGCGTTGCCGATACATCGCGGGTGGGCAAAGGCATGGGCCGTGACCTCGTGACACTATTTGGGGTGGCGGCGCTGCTGGGGGATAAAACGCTGTTTTCCCACGCGCTGGGGGAACCAAACCTTTTGAACAATGCCGCACGGGGAGCGGCGAAACACACCATGGGTGGCGAGGTCGCACAGTTGGCGTTTCCGCATAAATGCGCCGCGTTGCTGAGCTCGGCACCAACAGTTTTATCAGCAGTTATATCAGCGAGGGCACAATATGAGTGATGCAGTATCGGATCGTCGTCGGGAGCTGCTGCGGGCGCGGCTCCGCGCGGAAGGGTTTAAACAGGAGTCGGCGGATCAGGCTGCCAATACTCAGGTGGGTGATTCCGGCACTGTCACCGACCAGCGCATTTTAGGCAGGCTCATTGCAAACGCCGGGGCGGCAGGCATGCTGACTTGGGCGTTTCCCATTCCTGAGGATGCCGCAACTCAGGCTCGGATACGCGACGCCATCATTGCTGTGGCGCAGCACCGGCCGGACCTCAGGACTACGGTCTCTGCCGACGACACCGGCGGGCTGCAGCGCACTGTCCTTACCGCAGACACCGTGGTCACCCCCTCCTCCGATTCCGCGGAACCCACGGAGGTGGATGCGCTTGCCGCCACCCCCATCGATCCCACGTCCGAACCCCCACTTCGCGCACGTTTCCTGCACACTCCCGACGGCACGATGCTGGTTGTGAGCACCCATCACGTTGCCGCTGATGAGCACACGTGGGTGCTGCTACTGCGCGACATCAATGCCGAGATTGCCTCCCCGGGTGCGCTGTCCGCCCAACCCACGCCCCCGCGTAGCGACGCCACGACGGCCCAGGTAGCCACAGCGACCGAACGCCGACTCACCGCCGTGCGCCCCGCAACCCACGACGTGGACGGTGAACCCACGCCTCAGCCCGACCCCTTCGCCGCTGAGCGCACCACCACCGCCGACAACACTGCTGACAGGATTACCCTGCCGGTACCCCAGGACTGGGTTCAGGCTGTTCAGGACCGTGCCAAGGCAGACAACACCACCGTCCTATCGGTGCTTATCGACGCCGCGGCACACGTCATCGCCCGGCGCGCCGGCGCTGCACACGATGCCACGGTGGTAGTGGGAACCCCGACGGATGTGCGCGACGCCCTGGGTGGAGACGCCGCCGAATCGGATGGCGACCGCGTATCCGTGGTGCCGTGTCCGATTCCGGTAGGGTCGTCCCTCTCTGATGTTGCTGCCGCCGTGCGGGCCGCCAGCGCGGATCGTTGCGCTGGTCTGGACGATGTGATCCGGGCTGCGGGATTGCCACACATTCCGGGCAGGTCGCCGCTTGTGGACGTGGTGGTTACGCATCGTGCGGGAACCCGCGACCTTGTTATTGACGGCGAGCCGTCAGTGGGCGTGTTTGTGCATTCCGGTGCAGCGCCGTTTGATGCGGTGCTGTCCTTGGAGGAATCTGAACAGGATGCCCAACTGACGCTGGAATTCCGACACGCGGCCCTGCGCCCGACAACAGCACAGCGTGTGCTTGAGGAATGGCGGGATGCGGCCATCCACCCAGCTCAGGGCACGGAAGTACCAGACCTGCCTGAGGTAGCCACCACTGCACAGGATGTGGTACGTGCTGTGGCATCGCATGCAGCAACCACTCCCGATGCCGTGGCCGTGGAGGATGGGACCACCACCCTCACGTACGCCCAACTCAACGCGTCGGCGGCCACCCTTGCCAAGCACATCACCGCACAGGGGGCACAGCCCGGTGATGTGGTGGCGTTGCGGCTATCGCGCGGCGTCGGTATTCCTGTCGCCCTGCTTGCGGCGCTGCGGGCGGGAACGCCTTTTGTGGCGATTGACCCGAACCACCCGGCGGAGCGTTCCCGCATGATCCTGGACGCGGCCAATCCCGCACTGATCATTGACGATTCCGACGTGGCCACAGTCCTCGCCAGCCCTGTCGATGCACCCCAAGTACCTGACTGGTCGCAGGCGCATCCCGCCTACCTGGTATTCACCTCCGGGACCACAGGCACCCCGAAGGGCATTGTGATTCCCCGTTCCGGCCTGGATGCTGTGCTGGGATCCATGCAGGACACTCTCCAGCTCACGGCGGATGACACCTACCTGGCTGCCTCCACACTCGGCTTTGACATCTCCATTGTGGAAAACCTGCTTCCTCTCCTCGCTGGGGCAACGGTGCACGTGGCACCCGCCGATTTTTCCATTGACATTGACGCAGCCTGCGCGCTGCTGCACCGAGTACGTCCCACCGTCATGGAAGCCACCCCGTCGCTGTGGGCGGAAATCGTGCACCAGGATCCGCAGGCGGTGCGGGGAATCCGCGCCTGCGCTGGTGGGGAGGCACTTCCCCACACCCTGGTGACCACGCTGCGTGCCGCCGGTGCGGACGTGTTCAACCTGTACGGCCCCAGTGAAGCCGCCATCGTGGCCACATCGCACCACGTCACCGGCGATGGCACACCGCCTTTGGGCACCACTCTGCCCAGCGTCGGCGGAGACGTTCTCGGGGCAGCCCTCACCGCCACTCCTGATGGTGCACTCGGCGAACTGTATCTCTCTGGACCGCACCTGGGCTACGGCTACCTTGGCGACCCAGCGCTGACCGCACTCACCTTCGTGGCCGCGCCGGGTGGGCAGCGCCGATACCGGACGGGTGACCTGGTGGCACGGGACGTCGATACGCGTGACCTCATGTACCTTGGCCGCGCCGACGAACAGTTGTCGCTGCATGGCCTACGTATCGAACGCGGCGAGATAGAGGCCGCGCTGGCAGCGGCACCGGGCGTGACAGCAGCGGCGGTACGGGTGGATACCACGGCGGAAACCCCGACGATCATTGGTTATGTGGTGCTCGCCGACGCTCAGGACGATAGCGTGGCGGCAATACAGGCCGCTGTGGCCGATGCCTTGCCAAGCGCCGCCCGCCCCAACGCAATCGTCGTGGTAAATGAGTTTCCGCGCACCCCCACCGGCAAAATTGACCGCGCGCGCCTACCACTGCCAGAGGATACCGGCAGCCACCAGCATCGCGTGGCAGACACTCCAGAGGAACACGCCGTTGTGCAGGCCGTTCAGGACGTGCTGGAGCTTGATAACACCCCGTCCATCGACGCTGATTTCCGGGCGCTTGGCGGGCATTCGCTCCTTGCGCACCGACTGGCACTCACGCTCAGCACCGCACTCGGGGTGCATGTTCCCGTGCGCGCCGTCATTGAAGAACCCACCCTCGTGGCACTGGCTGAGGCATGCGCGAATCTGCGTGATGCCGATGCCACGGACATAACTGAACAACCTGAACCGCCGCAGGACGCCGAACCCGAGGATGGCCCCATCGAAGCGCTCGCTGGGCAGCGCCGCGTCATTCTTGCCGAGCAACTAGACGGCGAGAATGGTTTGTACACCATTCCGCTGTTCGCCACCGTCACCGGCACCATCGACACCGAGCGCTTATCCGCAGCCCTGACCTCAGTTGTTGCCGCACACCCAGTGCTGCGCAGCAGGCTGAGCATTGACGACGCCGGAATCATCAATGCAACGCTGCTATCCCCAGAAGAAGCGCTGGCACAGCCTATTGCTGTACATCAGCGCACGACCACGCCAGGTAGCCTCGCCACATTCCTTGACGAGCTTGTGCGCACCCCCTTCCCCGCCACCAGCGACCAGCCGCTACAGGCATACGTTGTGCAGGTTGCTGAACAAGGCAACAACAAGGACACCGCGTCAACCGTGCTGGCCCTGCTGTTCCACCATGCGTTTTTTGACGAGTGGAGCCTCCAACCCTTCTTCACAGACCTGGCGCGCGCCTACGACAACGCCGATGCCCTCAACACACACAACGGACCGAGCTTCCACCGCATTCATGCCATCGCCAGCACAACAAACCCTGCTGACGTGGACTTTTGGTCGCTTCGCCAACGCGACACCGCACCCGGCGCGCCCGCTCCCCTGCCGTTCTCCCGGGCGGCCGCCGTCAGCGCCGGAGCGGCAGGAACAGCCTTGGGTGGGCGCGGCCCGGCCATTCACCGCACCGTCACCATCCCCGCGATAGCCGCCGCAAGCCCCGACCCCACGCTCAAAGCCACCGCTGGTGACGTGGTCAAAGCCGCCGTGCTGTTGTTCCTTGAGCGCGCCGGGGCCGACTCCGCCGTGGGTATTCCCGTGTCTGGTCGGCATCACCCGGAGCTACTTGACGTCGTGGGGTACCTGGGCAACACCCTGCCGGTCACTGTTGATCGCGCCGGGGATGCCGCTGTGTCCTTCAGCCATGACCTTGACACAAGGAAGCTGATTGAAGCGGTTCACCACGAAGTTTTGGACGTGGCGGAGCATTCCAGCATCCCCATTGAGGAGCTGTCCGGCACCGCGCCATTCCAGGTGATTGTGGACCACCGCGTCGGAGCGCCGCAGGTCCCCGCCACCGCCGACTGGAGCAGTGAACTCCTGCCCGTGGTGCCGCCGCTACCGAAATTCCCGGTCACCATTGTGCACACGGAGCTTCCCGAGGTAGATGGCGCCACCACGCACCGCATTGACGTGCTCTTTTCCGGCGACTACTTCGAGCAGCGTGGCGCGGACGCCTTCGTGGAAGCGCTCCAACACACCATCATGGGTGTCGCGCAGGCCCACGCCACCCCGCAAGGACAGTCAGACACCTCCACCACCCTGGGCGCTATTGCGCTCAGTCCTGAGACCCACAGTACCGAAACCCGCAGCACCGAACCGGAAACGGCGGGTGAACGAGGCGTCGATACGCAGACCGATACCCAGCCTGACCTGCGGGATATGACCATCCCCGAGCTGATCGACCGCCAGCTGACGGAACACCAGGACGAGCCCATGCTCTCCACCGTGGGTGTGACCCTGACGGGCGCGGAAGTGCAGCAGCACATGCGTGGGCTTGCGGCGCGGATCAGCGCGGCGTACGACGGTATAACCGCTGGTCGCATGGTGGCCATCCACCAACCCACCCGCTTCGACGAAGTGCTCACCATCCTGGGTGTCATGGCCTCCGGGGCGGCGTTTACCGTGCTCAGGCCGGATGACCCGGCCGACCGTCTTGCGGCAATCCTGGCTGACGCGAATGTGTCACTGATCATCTCCAGCGACCCCGATAAACTCCCCGCAGGTCATCCGCCTGTGCTACCGGACTCCCAGGACAGCCTGGGCATATCGCAGGAACTTGCCGCCCCCGCCCCCCAGCGCAACCCGAACTATCCCGCCTACATGGTGTTCACCTCTGGGACAACGGGACGCCCGAAAGGCGTGCTGGTGGATCAGCGCGCCATGTCCGGTCTGAACGGCCTGATCTTCGACCTGTTGAGTGCCACCAGCAGCACCGACCCGAACAACGCGGCCTTCCGCCCGCGCTTGGTGTCCATTGCACCCATGTCCTTTGACGTGGGATTGCTGGAGGTCATTGCCACGTTCTGTACCGGCGGGCATTTGTATGTCGCCCACGACATGGAACGCGTTGGTCCTCCTCTCGCGGAGGCCGTGCGCAGGCACCGTGCCACGCACTTCGCCTCCACCCCCACCGTGCTGGGATTCCTCGGTGACCCCAGCTCCATTTCCGAGGACGTGCAGGTCTTCTCCGGTGCCGAGCCACTGCCCGCCGATTTGGCGGAACGGTGGTGCGCGCGGCATCGCCTGATCAACCTCTACGGCCCGACGGAAGTCACCGTCAACGCCATCCACGGCTTCATCACACCCGACCCCACCAGCAGCGCGATCCCCATTGGTGTGGCCGACCCGCATGTCACGGCCGTGGTGTTGGACAGCGCCCTGCAACCCACCCCCATCGGTATGGTGGGCGAATTGTGGCTAGCGGGCGACAAACTCGCCGTGGGATACCCGGCCATGCCGGGCACTACCGCTTCCGTGTTTGTCGCGGCCCCCGATCACCTTGGGCTTCCACCCGGCTCGCGCATGTACCGCACCGGCGACCTGGCGGTACTCCGGCCCGATGGCCAGTTCCTGTGCCTCGGCCGCGTGGACGATCAGATGAAAATCCGTGGGCTGCGCATCGAGCCTGCGGAAATTGAAACCGCGCTGCGTGCCGACTCCCGCGTTGACGGTGCCCGCGTGGTTCATGTCCCAGGTTCGCGGATCGGCAGCGATCGCGACATTCTCGCCGCCGCTGTCGTGCCCACCGAGGGAACCTTGTCCGCAGCAAGCCTCGCCGACATTCGCCACCAGCTGGCATCCCAGCTGCCTAGACACCTCGTTCCGCAGCGCATTGTGCAGGTCCCCGGCCTGCCGGTCACACCCAACGGCAAGGCCGACCGCGCCACCACCTTGTTGATGGTGCTGGACGCCCTGTCCAAGGCCCCCGACGAGGTTGAAACATCCAGCACGGAACAAGCATCCCATGCGGAACCTGCAGCGGAGCCCGCTGCCCCGGTATCGCCACAGTTCCAGGCGCTTGCCGAGGAAGTGGCCATCCTGCTGGACACCGATCCCCGAAGCATCCGTGAAGACGATGACTTCCTGGAACTCGGCGGCGACAGCATCCTGGCCCTGCAACTCATCGCAAAGCTCAAGGACCGCGGCTGGGTCACCGCTGCCCGCGACATTTTCGATGCCCGCACACTCGGCGACCTCGCCAGCGCCCTCACCCCAGCCGATGGCACTAGCGGTACCGACGACGCTGAGGCAGAGCCCGTCGCACCCATCGAACCACCCTCCGACCTGGGAACCTTCGCCCCCATCCGCGTCGCCGCCGAACACCTCGCCGACGCCCCCGACAGTGTTTTCGCACAAAGCATGTTGCTCACCATGCTTGAACCTGTCAGCGGACACGGCTCGGCGCTTGTCGACGCCCTGGTGGCCCGGCACCCCGCATTCCGCACCCGCGTCACCGACACCGGCGAGTGTGAAACCCTGGCCGAGGGCCAGTCGTACTTCGATACCGAGACCACCACACTCACAGGGGACACGGCCACTGAGGATCTAGCGCAGCTACGTCACCGCCTAGCCGAGAATCTTGATGTGCGCGCCGGAGTGCTCCTTGCTGGTGCGGAAGTATCCACGGACTCAGGACCGATGTTGCTGCTGGTCGCGCACCATATGGCGGTGGATGCGGCAAGCTGGATGCAGATCATTGGCGATATGCGGCAGATGGTCATTGCCACGATGAGTGGTCGTGAACTGCCGGAGCCGGAGGGGACGTCGCCACGCGCAGGTTCCCTGATGGTACGCGGAGCCGACGCCCCACCCCAGCCCGAACTGCGGGCACGTATCGCTGCGGGCGAGGTGAGCCCTGACGACGTCGCCGCAACGGCCGCGGTGGATACGTTTACTGTGGCAGGAGACACGGCGGACGAGCTCATCGAGCGTCACGGCCACGGCGGCACGCTACGGGACGCCCTGATGTCCGCACTGGCGCAGGCGGTCCGGGCCACCGATCCGTGGGGACCACACCTAGTCACCCTTGATGTGGAGGACCATGGGCGCGATGACGTCATTGACCCCCGCTCTGTGGGCTGGTGGACGCAGGTGTTCACCGTGGTTGATGATGGTGATTCCCTCCGCGAATTGCCCCCAGCGCAGCGCGGCGTTGCTGCTGGTGAACGCTCGGATATTTTGTTTAATCATTTGGGTGGCATGTTCACCACGGGCGAGGATTCATCCCCGGTGGGGTTCGTGCCGTCGCCGGTTCCTGAACTACCGGCATTGGATACGGTTGTCGGCGACGATGTTCCCCTGCGTAATCCCCTGTCAGTGACTTCGGTAGTCACTGCCGAACAGGCAATCCAGGTGATGTTTATTCGCGGCACGCGGTTGGTTTCTGAAGAGACTGCACGGCAGCTGCGAGAGGAATTCCTGGCCGCACTGGAACGTCAGGTTGGTGCACAGGGTGGGGATGCACGCGGCGTTGATACGCGTGCACAAACCTATACCCTGCCGGTGACCCCCACGCAGGAAGGCATGTTCTACCTGGAGGAGCAGGGTGACCCGGGAGTTGCTGCGTATCTAACCAGGATGACGTTCACGCTGGATGGCGCGCTGGATTCTGAGCGTGTGTTGCAGGCGTGGTCGCGGTTGGCGGACCGTCACCCGATTCTGCGGGCGTATTTCACCCGGAATGCTGATGGGTCGGTTGTGGCCACTGTTGATCCCGCGTTGGAGTTGGACGCCCGCTACGATGAAACGTTTACCGAGGTCGATATGCTGCGCCCGTTCGATGTGACGGCTGGCCCGTTGACCCGGTTGCGGATGAAGCAGGTGGACACTGCCCACGCTGATGCTCCGCAACGTCACATCGTTGACGTGGTGTTCCACCACATTGTGGCCGACGGCTGGTCGGCTCCGCTGCTGATCAGGGACTTCTTCACGCTGATGGATCCGGATCAGGATCTGGTTGTGGTTGATCCCCTGCCCTCGCTGTTGGCGGTGCGGCAGTCCACGAGTCCACTGTCGGCATGGCGGAAACCCCTGCGTGCTGCGCAGCCAACTATGCTTGCCGCCGGCGGACGCGATCAGGGTACCCGAACAGAACTGAGGTTGACTTTTGATGCAACAACCTCGGAGGCTCTGACCACCACGGCGCAGCGCGAACATGTGACCGTTGCGGCGCTGATTCACGGCGCCTGGGCGCGCGTGCTGTCCGAACTCACCGGTCAAACACGCGTGACCTTCGGTTCCGTGGTGTCCGGCAGGCCATTGGACGCCCCCGGCGCGCAGGAGGCTGTGGGTCTATACGCCACCACCATTCCCGTCGCTGTCACCGCCGACTCCCCTCTGTATGCGGCGCGTTCCGCCTCGCAGTTGTTACTGCTCGGTGCGGAAAACCCGCCGTCACTGGCGGATGCGCAACGGCTGGTGGAACATGGCGACGCCAGCGGCGCCGATGCACCTGGCGACCTGTTTGATTCCCTCATGGTGGTGGAAAATTATCCCCTTGACCAGGCTGCATTGCTGGCCCCGCTGGATGGGGTGACTGTGTCGGACTTGTCGTTCCAGGATGGGACGCACTACCCGGTGATGGTGGTGGCGCATAGTGCGGATCGGCAGGTGTCGTTGCGCATTGCCGTGGCTGACGGTGTGGAGCTTGTTGGCGGGGCAACCACAGATGATCTTCTCGCGCATCTGGAACGGCACCTTCGCAGTATTGCCGGCCTGCCGCTGCTAGCGGACCAGGTCGCTGGCTTACCGATGGTGTCCGCTACTCAGCGCCTATCCGCCGCCGACACCGATGACATCATCAACACCTATGCGTGGGCGCTTCGGGACCGTGGTGTCGGCCCCGGCGATACGGTTGCTGTTGCCCTACCCCGTGGGGTGGAGCAGGTGTGCGCCACCCTTGCCGTCTGGCTGGTCGGTGCCGCAACCATGCCCATTGAGGTGAATTCGACTGGCATCATGACGGCGCGCGCCGCCGCGATTGTAGGCCGCGCGAACCCCACTGTGGTCGTTGATTCCGCGCTGCTTGCGGAGCTAGCCGCCACCGACTCTGCTTCCCGACGCTTCACGCCCGCCGACCGCACCAGGCGGTTAACGCGTGACGACGCCGCGTACATCATTCACACCTCGGGAACCACCGGCGTCCCCAAAGGCGTGGTAGTGCCGTGGCAGGTGATGGAGGATTTGATCCACTGGCAGACCGCCACCGGAATCATCCCGTCGGGTGCGACGCTGGCGCACTATGCGCCGGACCAGTTTGACGTATCCATGCAGGAGCTTCTTACCGCCGTGGCTGGGCGGCATGCCCTTGTGGTGGTGGCCGAGGAACAACGCCAGGACATGTCTGCGCTGGCACGCTTCCTGGATTCCCAGGGTGTTGATGTGCTGTTTGCCACGAACGTGGTGTTAAACGCGCTCGCCCGTGAGTACGCCCGCAGCGGAAAGCCAAGCGTGAGTGTTCTAGTCCAGGCCGGGGAGGCTTTGCAGCCCGGCGCGGATCTGCGTGCCTGGTGTTCCTCCCCGGACGGCCCGGCACTGTATAACCAGTACGGCCCCACGGAAACGCATGTGGTGCTGGCCACCGGCAACCTGTCGGCGGATTCCGCAGCACTCGCAGCACCGTCCTTGGGTACCCCGTTGCCGCATGTCCAGGCGTTGGTGCTGGATGAGCAGTTGCAGCCCGTCCCCGATGGTGAACCTGGCGAGTTGTACATCGCTGGGGCGCTGGCTGACGGGTACCTTGATGACCCAGAACTCACCGCCGAGCGGTTCCCCGCCGGGATTGGTGCGGTGCCGCGGTGTCACCGCACGGGTGACGTGGTGGTGAAGAACCCGGATGGTTCTTTTGAGTATCGTGGGCGCGCCGATGATCAGATGAAGGTTAGGGGTGTTCGTATCGCCCCCGCCGAGGTTGTTGCCATCGCCCAGGCTGTTGCCGGTGTTGCGGAGGCTGCGGCGTGTGAGGTGGATGGCGTGTTGTGTCTGGCCGTGGTTGCCGGAGCAGACGCCCCCGATGCTGTTATTGCTGATGATGTGCGTGAGCAGTATGCCCAGCTGGTTGGCGGCGGCGATCCCGCCGGGAATAACGCTCTTGTGCCAGAACGGGTGCTGGTGGTCCCAGAACTACCAGTGACAGCTAACGGCAAGACTGATATTCGGATGCTGCACTCCTGGTTCCGCGACGGCGCACCGTCTGGCCAGGAGGCAAGCACCACCGCCACGCCTGGAGTGGCCGCCGGTGTGGTGAGCGTCGGGGCGTCGACAAGCGTGGATTTGGTGGCGTCAATCATGGCGGATGTGCTGGCCGAGCAGAACAGCGAACCCACCCGCGTTCATCCCGACGATGACTTCTTGGCGTTGGGCGGGCAAAGCCTGTCCGGCACGCGGCTGAGCGGTCGGCTGAGTTCCGCTCTGGGTACCCCTGTGTCGCTGCGTACGATTCTGGAGCACCGCACCCCGCGCGCCATTGCGGAGGCGGTGGCCGCCGGTGACACAGACACCGGTTTTACTCCCGAGGAGTTTGCCGAGCATTACACGCAGCACACGCCGACGCCGGGTGTCCCTGCGCCGGCCACACCTGCGCAGCGCAGGTTCTGGGCGTTGGCGAAGGTGAATCCGGGCGACATTACCTACCATTTGCCGCTCATGGTCCGGCTGACACCGGAAGGGCAGGGCGATGCTGACTCCCTGGATGCTCGCACCATGGCTGGGCATGTTCAGCGTGGTGTGGAGCGCCTGGTGCGACGGCATGAGTCGCTACGCACGCTGTTGTCTGGGGATGTTGACGGCCCACAGCAGGTGGTACTTCCCGCTGACGAAGCGGCCCATCGCCTGACCATCACGGTACTGGCGGATGAGGCGGAGCTGCTGCGGCATCGCGCCACCCCGTTCCGTCTCGACCAAGATGTGCCTATTCGGGCGGCGGTCTGCCCTGATGGGGATAGCGTGCTGTTGTCGCTGGTGATTCACCATTCAGCCTGCGACGGCTGGTCGTTGCCGCTGCTCATGGCTGATTTGGAGGCGGCATGGACTCATGCCGAGGAGGCCGCAGACACTACAGTTGTGGAACCCGCGCCGTCACCCACTGGCATCATCGCCACCTGGCAGGATGCGTGGGAAAGCTCTGGCCAGGAAGCGCGCGACCGGGAGTACTGGCAGGAGCAACTGGCTGACGTGCCCTGCCCCTTGCCGCTTCCCCTGGATCGCCCGCGCAACCCGGAAGGCGCGACGAAGGGCATGTTGGCGTCCTATGCGCTGAGCGATGCGGAGGTGCAGGCCGTGTACGAGGCGGCCCGCACTCTGGATGCCACGCCGTTTATGGTCGTGCATGCCGCCGTGGCTGCGGTGTTGTCACGGCTGGGTTGTGGTGAGGATATTGCGCTGGCCACGCCGGTGTCGGGCCGCCATGGTGGCATGGATGAGGCTGCGGTGGGGTGCTTTGTCAACCTGCTGGTTTTGCGGACATCGCTTGCCGGCAACCCGGATTTCCGGGAGCTGGTGGACCGCATTCGAACCACGAACCTGCAGGCCGCTGAGCACGGTGGCATGCCATTTGACGTGTTGGTTCGGGAGCTCGCTGCGGGCGGCTCGAAGGCTCATCATCCACTAGCAACGGTGGGTATTGGCCTGCAGAACCTGCCGTCCGCATTCCCGGCCCCTGCCGGTGTGACGGCGACGATCCTGCCGGACAATCCCGAGGTGTCCCGCTTTGACATGAACGTGGACGTGTTCTTGGGTTCCGACGACCCGTCCGCCGACCTGCCCGCGCAGCTCGCCATCGAGTTCGATTCGGCGCTGTTTGATGAGGCCACCGTTGCCCGCATCGCCCGCCGCATCAAACGCGTGCTGTTGACCGCTGCCGCCACGCCAGACATCAAGCTGCATGACCTTCCGGTGTTGCTTGACGACGAACGCGCGCACCTGCGCACCACGCACGGCACCGCTGCCCAGCCTACCGAGTCAATCCGGCAGCTGGTTCGCGGCGTTCCTACTGTGGGAAGCGTGCTGGCAACCGACGGCTCGTGGCTGTCTGCCGAGCAGCTTGAACAGCGCGTCACCGCCGTTGCTCGCCTGCTGGTCGCCCACGGCGTGAAACCCGGCGACGTGGTGAGCATTCTGTGCCAACGCACCGTAGGCCAGCTGGTCGCACAGCTGGCGGTGCTGCGCACGGGTGCCGCGTACGCGCCGATTCTTCCCGACACTCCCGCGGAGCGGCTTGCCGCGCAGTTCGCACAATGCGGTGTTCGTGTTGCTCTATGCAGCAACACGGCAGGTCTTGAGGTTCCGGATTCGGTAACGCTGGTGTCTATCGGTGATGATGCGGCGTCGACAATCGGCGAAGCACCCGAGGTTGACCTTCCAGCGGCGGAGAGCATTCCGGCCGATGCCCCTGCCTACGTCCTGTTCACCTCCGGGTCCACGGGAACGCCAAAGGGCGTGCTGGTCTCTCGCGCAAATCTGGAGGCACTACTTGCTGCCACCAACGACTCCGTGCCGCTTACGGATACGGATGTACTGCTGGCGCTGTCGCCCTTCTGCTTCGACGTCACCGGTTGGGAGTATCTGGCACCGATGGCTGCGGGTGCGCGGCTGATCATCGCCAACGACCTGCAGTACCGTGACCCACGCGCCATCGTGACGCTCATGGCCGAGCATGGTGTGACCTGCTGCGAAGCAACCCCCGGCCTGTGGTCCCTCATTGCTGAGGCCGCAGCGGACGAACTTCGCGGTGTGCGTGCCGTCATTTCTGGCGAGGACTTGCCGCAGACCGTAGCCACTGCCGTGGCCGATGCCGGTGCCCAGGTGTGGAACCTGTACGGCCCCACCGAAGCCACCGTGTTCGCCACCGCAGGTGAGCAGAATGCGGGCCCTGTGGATATTGGCCTGCCGCTGCCAGGAGTGGAGATTCGGGTGCTGGATGATTACCTGGTGCCCGTGGCCGACGGTGCGCTGGGTGACCTGTACCTGGTCGGCTCACAGATTGCCTTCGGATATGTCGGTCGCGCGGACCTCACGGCGGCGTCGTTTGTTGCGGATCCACAGGGCACCGGGCGGGTCATGTACCGCACCGGTGATCAGGTTCGCCGTCACGCCGATGGTCGGCTCACCTATTGGGGACGCCGTGACCAGCAAATACAGTTGCGTGGACACCGCGTGGAAATAGGCGAAGTAGTCTCCGCGCTGCTTTCTCTCCCCGAGGTGGCCAAGGCGGCAGCCAAGGTGCTGGAACGCGGCACGGCGAAAACACTGGTGGGATACGTTGTGTTGGAGGACAACTCCGAAGGTACAGCCCCAGATGAGAGCACCCTGCTGCTCGCACTCCGGCGTATCCTTCCCGACTATTCAGTGCCCGCGCAGCTGGTATTCCTACCGGACATGCCGCTTACGGACAACGGAAAAGTCAACGTCGCGGCACTTCCCGACCCGGAACCGGAGGAATGGCAGGAGCCCGAAACGGAGACGGAGAAACTGCTCGCCGGTATTGTTGCCGAGCTTCTGGGCAGCGATGAGCTGCCTGGACGTAACCAAGGGTTCATTTCCCTGGGTGGTGATTCCATCACCGCCATTAGGTTGGCGGCACGGGCCGCTGAGCAGGGACTTCCCATCACCATCCAGGACGTGTTGGTGGCACCCACCATCCACGAACTGGGTGCCATCGCGGATTCCAGGCCACGGCAATCCGACACCACAGCGGAGACTGCGCCCGAGGATCACGCCATGGGTGACCTGTCCGGACTATCCGGTGATGATTTGTCCCGCGTGCTGGGAGCGTTTGGAGATGACAGTGAGTAAAGCAGTTGTTGATGTTCTCGCGGCAACACCGCTGCAGGAGGGGCTGTTGGCCCTGCACCGCCTGAGTTCCGGTGCGGACCCGTACCACGTGCAGTTCGTGTTCCGCATTGACGGCAACCTTGATGAGGCCCTGCTGGCGCGCTGCGCGGATGCAATGCTGGTGCGCTACCCCAACCTGCGTGTTGCGTTTTATGACAAGAACGTGGAACACCCGGTGCAGGTGGTGCCCGCCTCAGCGAAGCTCGACTGGGAGGTGGTGCCGATGACCGCTACCAGCGCGCCAGATGCTGCCACCGATACGGATACCCGCGACGCTCAGGCTGCGGAGTTTGCCGCGTCCGACTTCAGCGAGCCGTTCGATCTGTTCCGCCCTGCCCCATTGCGGCTGAGGCTGCTTCGCTGGGATTCCCACTGCCACCACCTGGTGCTCACAGCGCACCACATTCTGATTGACGGCTGGTCCGCGCCGTTGTTTTTCGCGGAGCTGATTAACCTGTATCGGCACGGTGGCCACGCGGAACTCTTACCCCCTCCCCCGGATTATCGGAAGTATATTGCCTGGCTGCAGCAGAAATCGAAGGAAGAAAGCCTGCAGGTGTGGCGTACTGCGCTGGGCGAGCAGCCAGCCCCCTGCCTTGTCGCTCCTCAGGCCCCCAGTTCCCCCGGGTTGCCACCGGTGGTGTTTGAGGCGCAACTTGACCGCGAACAGACCGAACAGCTGCAGACATGGTGCAGGAAACACGGCGTGACGGTGAGTAACGCGGTGTTGTTCGCGTGGATGATGGTGTTGGGAACACTGACGGATCGCGATGAGGTATTGACGGGCACGGTGGTGTCGGGCCGTCCGGCGGATCTGCCGGGTGCGGAATCCATGATTGGCCTGTTCATCAACACCGTTCCCGCCCGCGCCACGCTGAACCCTCGCGAGGATGCCGCCACGCAGGTGCAGGCGCTTCGCGACACTCTGGTGGCCACCCGCCCTCACGAGCACATCGGCCTGTCCGACATTCAGCGTGCGGCGGGCACCCGCGACCTGTTCGACACCCTGGTTGTGTTCCAGAACACTCCCCTGGGTGCCGCGACAACCGACGACAATTCCGGGCTCAAGGTCACTCCCCTGGCAACCAACGATTCGACGCACTACCCCCTCACCATCGTTCCCGCCCTGGTAGATGGGGTGTTCCGGGTGAAAGTGGAGGCCCGCGCGGATTTGATGGAGGGCACGTTACCTGCGGCCGCCAGTGCGATTGCCTCGGCGATCACGACACTGCTGCGCACATTCCCCACCGCCGATGGACTGCCGTTAGCGCAGGTGGGAAACGGTTTTTCCGCTCCCACAATCCCGTATGCACCGACGGCTGAACCCCGCACCCTGCCGCAGCGTATGAGGAACCTCACGGATGCTAATCCCGATGCCCCAGCACTTGCGGACGCAACAACGCAGCTCACCCGGCGCGATCTTCTCAACCACATCCTGGATATTGCGCGCCTGCTTATCGACGCCCAGCTCACCACCGGTCGGCGCGTGGCTATCCTGCTGCCCCGCACGGTGTCTCAGCCCGCGAGCCTTGTGGCCTGCGCCTGGACGGGTGCGGTGGCTGTGCAGCTGGATGCCTCGGCACCCGATGCGCATAATCAGTCGATTATCGAACAGGCGGGCGTGGATGCCGTACTCACTACTGGCACAACCGCCGCATATGGCGATGTACCTGTACTCACGGTGCCGCCAATAGATACGGCGAATGCGGCGAGCGTCGATAAGCAGCTGGCGCAGGTACCGGACGCGTCGTCGCTGGATGCGCCGCTGTACATGGTGTTTACCTCGGGTTCCACGGGCACCCCGAAGGGCGTGGTGGGTACGCAGCGTGGGTTGTCTGCGCTGATTGCCGCGCATGAGCGGTGGGTGTTGCCGGAGGATCGTCAGTTGACCGTGGGGCATGCCTGGTCCATGGCGTTTGATGCGTCGTGGCAGCCGTTGACGGCGTTGTTTGCGGGACATGCGGTGGCGATTCTGGATGAGCAGCAGCAGCGTGACCCTCAGCTGTACATGGAGGCGTTGCGCACGCACGGGGTGGACATGATCGAGACTTCGCCGACCATGTTTAGCCAGCTTGAGCCGCGCGGCCTGCTGGATGCCACGGATGAGTGGCCGGGTCTGAGCGTGCTGGGCTTGGGTGGCGAGGCGATTGACCCCGCCGTGTGGTCGCGGCTTGCTGCGCGTGAACGCCCAGCGGTGTTTAACTTCTACGGTCCCACCGAGACCACGGTGGATGCAGCGGCGGCACGGCTGTCCGACTACACCACCCCGTGCATTGGCGCGCCGCTTCCTGGCCTGAAAGCCCGGGTGCTGGATCGTTGGTTGCGCCCACTACCAGCGGGTCTGCCCGGCGAATTGTATGTGTCGGGGTCACAGGTGGCGTTGGGCTACAGTGACCGACCCGACCTGACCGCGGGGAGCTTTATTGCCACGACCTCAGGCGAGCGCGCCTACCGGACAGGCGATGTGGTGGTGTTTGATCCGAACGATCAGGCGTTGCGCTACATCGGTCGTGCCGACGACCAGATCAAGATCCGGGGTTTCCGGGTGGAGCCGTCACAGGTGCTGCACGGAGTGCTGGCACTGCCTGGGGTGCGGGACGCACGTGTTCAGGTGGTCACCACCGATGCGGGCCCGCGCCTGATCGCGGTTGTGATTCCCACCGACGATGTGCTGCACAATGCCGTGGACGATCCGGCGGGGACCTCCGCGCGCCTGATCGGGCAGCTGCGCAGCGCTGTGGCAAGCCACCTGATTCCGGCCGCGATTATTCCGGTGCGGGAATTCCCGCTCACCCGGAACGGCAAAATCGATGTCGCCGCACTGCCCAGCATCACCGCCGATGCCGTGGTCACGCCACCAGAAGGTCCGGTGGAGACGCAGCTCGCGGCCACCATCAGTCGGCTGACCGGTGTGCAGGCCATTGACCGCGACGCCGACATTCGCGACCTGGGGCTGGACAGCATTCTGCTCATGCAGCTGTCCTCCGACCTGCAATCACTTGACGACGCCCACCCCGCGCTCAAGCGCCTCACTCCCCGCATGATCCTTGGCAACCCAACCGTCCGGGGCATCGCCGAGCAACTCACTGCTGCGGATAGCGTGAATGCCGCGCCCGATTCCGGAGTGGGAACTTTCCGCGCCATGCCCGTCCAGCAGTGGCTTATCGACGTCGGCGGCGGCAGACGCTTTAGCCAATGGGCACTGCTCAACCTTCCCCAGGGCACGGATCGCACCCATATTGAACAGGCCATTGGGCGGCTCCTGTCCAACCATGGCATGCTGCGCGCCACCGTCAATGCCAACGACGGCACATTCACCATTCCCGCCGAGGTGCCACCTGCGGAGGAATGGTTGAGTGTTGAAGAAGCTGCGGGCGATGACATTGACGTGCTGCGTCAGACCGCCGAGAGTGCCATCAACCTGATCGACCCTATGGCCGGGCGGATGCTGCGGGCCGTGTGGCTCAAACCCCAGCAACAGCTTTTGCTGCTGGTCCACCACCACGCCGTGGACGGAACCTCGTGGCGCGTGCTGATCGGCGAACTCATGAGTGCCACCGGCGGCAGCGAAACAACCTCGTTTGCGCGCTGGGCGGAGCTGATGGAGCGGCGTCGAGAAGCACTAGATACCCAAGCACTTCGCGACACCTGGGCATCCTATGTAGAGCCCCGGGACCGCAGCACGCTGGGCAGTCGCGCCGTGGATCCTGCCATGGACTTGGCGGCCGATGCGCACACCGCGACCTCGCTCACCCCGGCGACGGAGGTGCTGCAGCGTGCCGACGAAGCGGGCAGCGGCACCGGCGGAAGCGTGAGCCTGCGGGAGGTGCTGCTGGCCATGCTGGCGCGCACCCTGCACCGCTGGCGCGGGGTCGGACCGGTGGTTGTGGACCTGGAAGGCCACGGCCGTGATGCCAACATTCTCGACGCCTACGGCCACCCTGGCGATGACCTTTCCCGGACCGCAGGTTGGTTCACCACCATCACGCCGACGCTTCTGCCAGCTGATATGGGCGATGAAAGCATCGGTGCGATGGCGGGGCGTGTGGCGGACTCCATTGCCGCACAACCTAGCAGCCCTGTTGATCACTCCCTGGCCTGCGGGGTGAGTAACGGCCCGGCGGAAATTGAGGTGAACTACCTGGGGCGTCTTGATGCAGGCGCAGGCGGCATATCCGCAGACAGCATTCCCAACGATGCCTGGAGCATCAGCACAGACCACGCCGTCTACGAGGCACTGCCCGAGATGCCCGATCCCGAGCTACCCCGCACCTACGCGCTGGAAGTCACGTTGTCCGTGGTTCCAGGTGAAGCTGGTTCGGGCACTGAGGAAGCTAGTGGGCCGCAGCTCAGCGCACATTTCAACCTGGCCACCGGGGTATTCACCCCGGATGATGCGGAGGCGTTGCGGGCGTGCTGGGAGGAAGTTGCTCAGGGCGTCGTCACGCCTTGAGCTGGCCGTGCGTGAACTGGCGTTATTCCCGGTGGTGGGACAGCCAGTTCGGGCCGGTGAAGGTGAAGCATGTCAGGTTTACTGGAAACAGGTGGAGGAATAGAATTTACCGCCACAATCCAACCTGACACCTAACACTGAGCGCAAAAATCGCGAGATGTGGAGTGCTATATGCATAGTCTATGTTCTTCTAGTTAGATCTTGCTCTCTGTGCCCTTCACCAGGTCACCTTGCCGCGTACCTAAGATCATGGAGACCCGCCTACAGAGGGTAACCGAAAACAGATTTGCCTAAATCACCAGGTAGATGAAGCAAACATAGCAACTTAGCTCAACAAAAGTCCGTCTTACGCATAACTACGTTCAACATTCGCTAGAATCTGAACGTATGAGCGATGGGAACAAAGATCAACTATCCAGTATACGGAAAGAAATTGACCAGATTGATTATCGACTGGTTGAAATTCTGAAAGAAAGGCAAGACCTGGTAAACCGAGCCTCATCTTTAAAAAAGAACGAACATGCCGTTCGGGATTCTAGTCGTGTCGAAGAGGTCATTAAACGAGTACGAGGCTTAGCCGAAAAAATAGGAATGTCTCCCGAAATTGTTGAAAAAGTGTATCGTCCAATGATTGATGCCTATATTGAGTATGAGATGGGCGAATATCGCTCATCTCATACAGATCGAGAAGTCGTTTCGGATGATGAAACCGGGTCTGAAAGCTAGGCCGATTTATCGTTGAAGCAACTGGTGCGCACACGCTCCTCCCAGACGACGTCATTGTATTTATCTGGAGATGACACTGTTGGTGGTGCTGGGAGGAAGTTGCTCAGGGCGTCGTCACGCCTTGAGCTAGCCGTGCGTGAACTGGCGTTATTCCCGGTGGTGGGACAACCAGTTCGGGCCAGTGAAGGTGAAGTTCCGCTCGCCCTGGACGTTTTTGGACACCTCGTCTAGGCGCTGCATCTCCTCGTCGGTGAGGTCCACCGCCAGCGAACCCGCATTTTCCTGCACGCGCTCGATTTTGCTGGTGCCTGGAATGGGTACCACCGGCAGGCCGTAGTGTTCGCCTTGTTTCCGCAGCCACGCCAACGCCACCTGTGCGGGTGTGGCTGTGTGGCCGTTTACAACGTAGTTAGTGGCCACGGCGCGCAGCTCCGCGACCACCACCTGGTTAGCGTCAAAGTTCTGGTCGTAGCGGGGCTGGTCCGCCAGAATCGAGGCTTGAATTTTCTCTTTTGTCAGAGTTCCCGTGAGAAAACCCCTACCCAGCGGCGAGTACGGCACGAAACCGACACCCAGTTCGCTTGCTGCGGGCACCACATGGTTTTCCACGTCCCGCGACCACACACTCCATTCACTTTGCACCGCAGCGATCGGATGGACCGTCATGGCGGCGCGCAATTCGGGAGCTGTGACCTCAGAAAGCCCCAGGTGGCGGACTTTTCCTTCCCGTACCAACTCCGCCATGGCCTGCACCGTCTCCTCAATCGGGCGGCTCAGATCCGGGCGGTGCATGTAGTAGAGGTCAATGGTGTCCACGCCCAAGCGACGCAGCGACTCCTCACAGCACTGCCGAACATACTCACGATCACCCCGCACCCGCGTCTCTGGGTTGTTGGACAGCCCCGTGATCCCGAACTTGGTGGCCAGCTGCACCTCGTCCCGCCTCGACGCGAGAACCCGGCCCACTAGCTCCTCATTCGTCCCCGCCGGCCCGACCGTTCCAGGCCGAGGTTTGCCATACACGTTCGCGGTGTCGATAAATGTGATGCCACAATCAATGGCAGCGTGCAGGGTGCGTTCTGCCTGCTCCTCATTCACATCCCCGTACACATGGCTAAGCGCCATACCGCCGAAACCCAGTTGACTGACCTCTAGGCCGTCGCCCAGGTGAATAGTAGGAATAGTCACAACAATCTCCTCTGTTGTTCACGAATATCTGGGTCGGTGACCGGCTGCTCGTCGCAGTCAAGCCCCCGTTCAATGAGGTCCGCGTAGTGCTCAATCTTCGCATCCACAGCCTGCAAATCCTCCTGTAGCTGCGCAATCTGCTCTTCGATTCTTGTGCGGTGGTCACGCAGCAGAGCCATCCGACGCCCATGGCTCGCCGCCCCCTCCGTCACCATCCCGCAGAACTGCCGCATATCTTCCACCGGCATGCCCGTGCGCCGCAATCGAACAATCAACTGAATAATCCGCACGCTCGCCTCATCATAGGACCGTCGACCATCACCCTGGCGCGGCACGGGAGGGATCACCCCTTGACGTTCATACCAGCGCAAAGTGTCCTGCGTCAGTCCCGTCTGCTTAGCGACGTCCGCAATCCCAAGGTGGTCTGTAAAGTCCATGTCCCCGACACTAGGCGCTGGAGTGCGCTCCAACGCAAGGGGTGATTATTGCATTCCGTGTGAAGTTCACCTCTGCCGGAGGACGATGCTGAGCCAGCACAGCAGCGTCACCGCGACTATCAACACACCGATGGGTATTGCCTTAAGCATGCCGTCACATCATAGAGTGCGACTTTTATTCACCCACCTTTGCCCCACGGATTGAACGAAGATTGAACAACGTTGGTGCAACAGATTTGCGTACAGTCTGCCTACGCTCAGGCGCGAAAATGGCGTTTCTTGAGTCTGAGCCTAGGCATACCTTGCACCCACCTTTGGGGGTACCTCAATTTCGCACCATCTACCCTCACATCATCAGCAAGATCGCTGATCACCCTACATTAATCGCCACTGCAGCCCCACTAATCACAATAGTCACACCAGCCTCAAAAGTGTGATCTTTAACAAGTGGACTTATCAAAAAAAGCCACCTGTGATTCACTGTTTTTTATGGCGAACAAAAGTAGCAGATCCACCATCGCCGCACCGGCACTGGTTGAGCTCCTAGGTCCGCTCCCTGATCGCGTAACCAGTGCATGGGTATCCAGTCACATTATGGCGCTGGTCGCAGAGGGACGGCTGCGTACTGGATCCATTCTGCCGTCGGAACGTTCGCTGGCAATCACGCTTGATGTGTCGCGTGGAACTGTCACGCGCGCGATGGAGCAGCTGCTTGAGCACGACATGCTGGACAGCAAGCGAGGTTCGGGGCATCGTGTTCGCCTTCCTAAACGAGCTGCCCGCCCAGTTGAGTCGCTGGACCCCCATCCCACCCTGGCGAGCAATGACGCGATTGACCTGCGCTGGACCGTCATGCCGCCGCACCCACTGGTCCAGGAGTGCGCCACGGCCGTCGCCTCGGGGATTGGTTCGATTACCTCGTTGGGAGCGAGTCCGGCACAGGGCGTCCCCGAACTCATCGACGCTATCTGCCAGCATTACAATCGCCGCGGCCTGCCCACCTCCCCAGAACAGGTGGTGGTCACCAATGGTGTGATTAGCGGCCTGCATTTGTCCCTCATCGCCGCGACGCGCCCGGGTGCGTTGGTGGGCGTCGAAAACCCCACCTACCCCAACATCCCGCGCGTGGTGAACACGGAACGCCGCCGCATCACCCCCCTCGATGTCGCCAGCGGCTTCCCGGCCGCGCTGACGGCGGTGCTGCACTCAGGCACACTTGATGCGGCAATTATCACACCTGATTTTCATAACCCCACCGGGCATGTGCTTTCCGAAGCCCATCGCACCAACATCCTGCGTGCAGCCGCCGTGAGCCGCACCCCACTGATCATTGACGAGTCCCTTGTGACATTCAACTGGCGCGGCAAAGAGATGCCACCACCAATGGTGAGCACTGATCGCGACAGCGCACCAACATTCCTGGTGGGCGGGACGTCGAAATCCCTGTGGGCGGGGCTGCGCGTCGGGTGGATCAGGACGTCGAGACGCGCCACCGATGCCCTGGCAAACATTCGGCTGGGTGTTGACCTAGGTGCGCCAGTAATCGAGCAGCTGATGGCAGCGCAACTTATGAACCGCACCGCCAATGCCCAAGCCCCTAGCCACGCCGAACTCATCGCCACGCAGTATCGAGCGCTCACGGATGCCATGGCGCGACACCTTCCACACTGGACCTATCAGGCACCAGAGGGCGGATTATCCCTGTGGTGCCAGAACCTCACTCTTCCCGCGCACGAGCTGGTCCAGCGCGCCAAAGAACGTGGCGTGGAGCTCTTGCCGGGCGTGATGTTCTCCCCCAGCCAGCGAGACTGGTCGCATGCGCTCAGGCTTCCGTTCACCAGCCCAGTCCATGACCTTGAGCACGCGGTGGAGATTCTTGGCGAGCTAGATAGACTCTAGCCTTAAACGTCTGCGTAAAATGTGCTTATCCCCAAGCTGCAAAACAGGGCATTTTCGTGCTTGAGCATAAGCACACTTGACAAGGTGGAACATTTTTACACCATTTTCGAAAAAACGGTGTAGTTACGTCTTGTGCTACTCCCGCAACCTGGGACTTTTCCAGAGTCGCAGAACGTAATTACACCGTTTCCCATCAAAACGGTGTAGTTACAGCAAAACCCAGGACAGAGGCTCACCCATACAGGCAGTTTCCTAGACCACAGCCGTTGAACAAAGTCGGTGCAAACTTTGCAGCACCCTCTCTGCTCTCCCACACTCCCCCACAACCCAGAAACACGGAAAAACCGTGAACCCCACAAAAGGATCCACGGTTTTGTCATGGTGGGCGAAGGGGGACTTGAACCCCCACGTCCCGAAGGACACTGGCACCTGAAGCCAGCGCGTCTGCCATTCCGCCACTCGCCCGAGTGTTTTTGGCCGCTGAGCGACTTGTTTAAGATAGCACACAGTCGCAGCATTGCGTCAAATACGCTGATCACAGCCTATTTTCATCCAAGCAGCTGCGCAGTCTATCCACTGCTGCCGCCCACCTGCCGAGATACATCACCAGCAGCTCCCACACCCTCTGCCTCACACCCACCAATCACCCACCCAACCCTCGCCGAAGATGCGACCTTAAGCGCCACCTTAACGTTTACCTTGAGGCTTAGCCTGACTACTTTACCACCCCGTTTGCCTTTGGTTTCTCTTTTAGTGGGGAACTCACCTAGGGAGTTGAGCGTTTGGAACCTATACTAGGCAGGACACTCTTTTTTCGTTTCCGTATGGTGGTTCCTTTGGCCGTCAGCTGACCGTCGGCCGATCGCTGGCTTACTGGCGGCCCCATGCGGGTGGTAATTCGTTGAGTTAGGAAGGTAGGCGTGCGATGTCTGTGATGGGTCGGTTCGCAAAGCTAGACAGTTCTTTGCAGCGTGGCTTAGACAATGGCTTTGCCTTCGTGTTTGGTGGCAAGGTCGTCCCGGCCGAGATTGAGGAACTGCTGAAGCAGGAGGCCGAGGACAACGTTGTTCACACTTATGAGGGTTTCGTTGAGGTACCTAACGAGTTCCGCGTGGCTGTAAGCCCGAAGGATTTTAAGAATCTATCGTCCCAGGCACCGACGTTGCCTGGTGATTTCGCTGATCGTTTGTCGCGTTTTTTCCGCAACCAGCGCTGGGTTGCCGCAGGCCCGGTTGTGGTGGAGATTTTCAGTGAACAGGGGCTTCGCACCGGCCAGTTGAAGGCTGAGTCCCGCGCGGATGCTGGTACCCAGTTGGTATCAGGTTTTGAAGGCGTTGACGCCCCGCAGGCAGGGCATCAGGAGTCGCGCCATGAGCCGCAGCAGGCTCCGCAGCGGCGTCAGGAAACACGGCGTCGTGACCCGCAGCCTCAGTACCCGCAACAGCCTCAGGCGGCACCGTACACGGCGGCACCGCGTATCGACGTCCCGTCGGCAGCTCCTGCTGCCCCGGCCGCAGCACCCGATCGGCAGAGCTCGTATGAGTACCCAGAGACGGTGGTTGTGGCTGCGGGAAGTATGCACGGTACCCCCGAGAAGAACCCCGTTGTGAGTTTGCTGTTGCAGGATGGGTCGAGTCGTTCGTACATGGTGCAGGAAGGCTCAAACATTATTGGCCGCAGCAACGAGGCGGATTTCCGCCTGCCAGATACTGGGGTTTCTCGGAAACATGCGGAGATTACGTGGGACGGTCGCGATGCGATTTTGGTGGATTTACAGTCCACGAACGGCACGGCCGTCAACGATATGCCGATCGAAAACTGGTTGCTGGCAGATGGCGATGTGATCGCTATTGGTCACTCCTATATTGAGGTCCGTATTGTAGAGGATTAGATTAATTTCATCTATTTTTCTTTTCTAGGAGGCGCGGAGAAACCATGGACTCTGTTGTATTGCTTGCATTCCGCATAGGTTTGCTGGTCTTGCTGTGGTTTTTCGTGCTGATGACACTTCGCGCATTACGAGCCGACACAAAAACAACGGCTAGTTTGGCCACAGGCGGAGGTGCTGTACAGACCGCCAGCCCAGCTAAACCAAGCATTGTGTCTGCATTAAAAAAGTCTGATGCGCCAAGCCAGCTTCGGGTGATTGAAGGCCCGTTGGTGGGATCACATATGGATATTTCCTCGTTGGATGAAGTTGTGATGGGCCGCAGTCCACAATGCACGTTTGTTGTGGGTGATGATTTCGCATCGGCACGTCACGCTCGTTTGTTTAAGCATGGTTCGGAGTGGTTTGTGGAGGATTTGGACTCCCGCAATGGCACTTTTGTTGGTGGGTATCGGATTGATCAACCGGAACGTGTGAATTCCAATAGTGATATCAAAATTGGTCGAACAATTGTGAGGCTCGAACCCTAATGCTGAAGTTAAATTATGCTGTCGCGTCTGACCGGGGTTTGGTCCGCGGGAACAACGAAGACTCGGCCTACGCTGGCCCGAACTTACTGGCCCTAGCCGACGGAATGGGCGGCCACGCGGCTGGTGAGATCGCCTCCCAGATGATGATCCGCCACCTCCAGAACCTGGACGGTGACCCGGGCGACAACGACATGCTGGCCATGCTCGCCTCCGTCGCTGATGACGCCAACCGCGCTATTGCCCGCGCTGTGCGCGACGCCCCGGAAACCGACGGCATGGGCACGACTCTCACTGCCATCATGTTTGACGGCGAGCAGCTGGCGCTGTGCCACGTGGGCGACTCCCGCGGATACATGATGCGCAACGACGAGCTGGAGCAAATCACCGTTGATGACACGTTCGTCCAGTCCCTGGTCAACGAGGGCAAACTTGCCAAGGAAGATGTATCCACGCACCCCCAGCGTTCACTGATTCTCAAGGCATACAACGGTCGTCCCGTGAAACCCTCGCTGCGGACCATTCCCGCTGAGGTGGGTGACCGCCTCATGCTCTGCTCGGACGGTCTGTCCGACCCGGTGACCGATTCCACTATTGCCGACGCCCTGCGCTACGGCACTCCCGACGAGGCCGCCCGCCGTCTTGTGGAACTAGCGCTGCGGTCCGGCGGCCCAGATAACGTCACCGTCGTCGTTGCTGACATCCTCAGCAGCAGCGACCACTCCACCGCCGTCCCCTCAACCCCCCTCACTGCTGGTGCCCTGCTTGGCGACGCCCCGGAAGACCCGCGCCCCGACACCGCCGCTGGACGAGCTGCGGCCATGGCTGCACGGGAACCACAGACCATTCCCCCGGCGGGTAGCGCGCCAGCGGACAAAGATAAAGAGGAGCCAACCGCAGAGGAAAAACCGAAGAAACCACGACGTCGAAAACGCCGATTTTTTCTCACGTTTTCCATCCTCCTGATTCTTCTCGGGGGGATCGTTGCTGCTGGCTGGTGGGGTAATAACCAGGTAAAAAAAACATATTTCGTGTCCACCTCTAAGGACGCGATTGTTATTGAAAAAGGGCTGAACTATTCGGTGTTCGGGCGTGACCTGCACACACGCGCCCACAATCTCTGCATGGACGCAGAGGGGGATTTGTCGTTGCTGCAGGCAACTGAAACAACAAGCAACGACCCTAAGTGCCGGACGTTTAAGCTGCAGGACCTTCCCGAATCGCTGCGTAGCAGTGTGAGCACCCTGCCGGAAGGCTCCTATGACGATGTGCTGCAACAGACGCAGCGTCTCGCGCAGCAGGCCCTTCCTGCATGTGTCACCCGTGCACCAAACCCCGATAATCCCAGTGATCCATCGTCCACTGGTGCAAATTCAGGCGATCTCACAACACCAGGCGTGAACTGCCGGGAGGTGAATTAAATGAGCATGTGGCAGCGCGTATCAATGCGTCGTGTTGAATTCGGTCTGCTGCTTTTAGGTGCCCTCATCATGGCGGTGACTGTCGTTAACCTGGAGCTTTCCCAAGGCAACGAGCTTTCCAGCTCTGTGCTGTGGGTCATCGGCGGCTACTTTGGCGTGTTCAGCATCGCGCACCTGGCTCTGTGTTTCCTGGCCCCCTATGCGGACCAGCTGATGTTGCCCGTCGCTGCCCTGCTCAATGGCCTAGGCCTGATCATGATTAACCGCCTTGATGTGGCGCGTGGCACCAGCATGGCACCGAAGCAGGTCATGTGGGCGTTGGTGGCCATTGTGTTGATGATCGTCGTATTACTGGTGGTGCGGGATTACCGCACCTTGTCCCGCTATTCCTTTTTGCTGGGTTTGGTGGGTTTGGTGCTGCTTGCGCTACCTATGGTGTGGCCGAGCGGAACCAATGCTGATGCGAAACTTTGGATCTCCATCGGCCCGTTTTCTCTGCAACCTGGTGAGTTTTCCAAGATCCTCCTGCTGCTGTTTTTCGCCCAGCTTCTAGTGAATAAGCGCGCATTATTCCAGGTAGCTGGCGCCCGTTTTTTGGGTTTGGTCTTCCCGCGGTTCCGCGATTTGGCTCCGATTTTGGGCGTGTGGGCAGTGGCACTGCTCATCATGGCCGGAGAAAACGACTTCGGTCCCGCATTGCTGCTGTTCAGCACAGTGTTGGGCATGTTGTACCTGGCCACGGGCCGCTCATCGTGGCTGATCATCGGTACTGTGCTGGTGGCCATTGGTGGGTTTGGCGTGTACCAAATTTCAGACAAGATTCAGTCCCGTGTCCATAACTTCATGGACCCGATCGGCCATTACGACACCACTGGGTATCAGTTGTCGCAAGCGCTGTTTGGCATGTCGTTTGGTGGCATCACTGGTACGGGTTTGGGCCAAGGCTATCCCCAGCAGGTGCCAGTTGCGGAATCGGATTTCATCCTTGCCGCTTTGGGTGAGGAACTTGGCCTGGTGGGTCTTGCCGGAGTTTTGGTGCTGTTTGCCATTTTTGTCTCCCGCGGTTTCCGCACAGCGTTGCTCACTCGCGACTCCTACGGCAAACTGGTGGCCTCTGGGTTGTCGTTGACGTTGGCTATTCAGGTGTTCGTGGTGGTTGCGGGCATTTCGGCGTTGATGCCGATGACGGGCCTGACCACACCGTTTATGTCTCAGGGCGGATCATCGCTGATGGCCAACTACATTCTGCTGGCTCTTATTCTGCGCATTTCGGATACGGCCCAGCAGTCGATGATTGCCCCAGCGGTTGAGGCGTCGAATAGCGAACCTGTCGAGGAAGGGGCGGTGCGTTAACCATGAACCGTTCTATTCGTTTTGCTGCTATTTTTGCCTTGCTACTCACAGTGATCTTGATGGTGAACCTGACCAGGATCCAGGTATTCAGCGAGGAACGGTATGCCCAAAACGGCTTGAATAAGCGTCAGTTTTTTGAGATGAAATCCATTCCGCGTGGACAGATTTCCACGGGCGGGCTGACCTTGGCACACTCGGTACAGGGTGCGGATGGTTTTTACCAGCGTGAATATGTGACCAATCCGGTTCAGTACGGCCCCGTGGAGGGCTACCTGTCGGATATTTATGGCGCATCAGGCATTGAGTCGAGCTACAACGGCATCCTGAACGGCGACGATCCGTCGTTGTTCGCGGCGCAGTGGAAAGACGTGATTCTGGGCCGAGAAAAGAAGGGTGCCAATGTGGAACTCACGCTGGTACCAGAAGTACAGGACGTTGCCTACCAGCAGCTGAGTTCTAAGGGTTACGCGGGTGCCGTGGTGGCTATCCGACCAAAGACTGGCGAGGTTCTGGCCATGGCTTCGACACCGAGTTTTGACCCCAGTTCCATTGTGAACCCAGAGACGGCGGAAAATTCGTGGGCTGAACTGACCAGCGATTCGGATTCGCCGCTGCTGAACCACGCGACGCAGGAAACCCTGCCGCCCGGGTCGACCTTCAAGGTGATCACCACCGCTGCGGGTTTGGCTAACGGCTATTCCCCGGATTCGCAGTTGAATGCCAGGCCTGAAGTGACGCTTCCTGGCACAACTGCTACTTTGGAAAACTATGGTGGCATGGCCTGCGCGCCAGGTGCTACTACATCGTTGACGGTCGCCTTCACAAAGTCCTGTAATACGGCATTTGTGGAGATGGGCATCGGCGTGGGTACGTCGGAATTTAACAAGACAGCTGAGGCTTTTGGTGTTGGTGAAAGCTACGACTTGGGTGTTCCTATGGTCGCTGGAACGGTTGGCGAGATCACAGATGATGCTGCCCTGGGGCAGTCGTCGATTGGTCAGCGCGATGTCTCCCTTTCTGTGCTGCAAAATGCTGTCATTGCAGCCACAGTGGCTAACGGTGGAAAGCGCATGAACCCCCATATTGTGTCCAAGGTTGTGGGTCAGGACCTCAAGCCGATTAAAACCATTGGTCCAAAGGAACTGAACCAGGCTGTCTCCCCTGAGGTGGCATCACAGATCACGGAACTCATGAAATCTTCCGAGCGAAACACCGCCGGTTACTCGGGTTCAGATATTGCCTCCAAGACGGGTACCGCCGAGCACGGCGAGGATTCCCGCAATTCCAACCCCCACGCGTGGTACATTGCATTCGGGCCAAGCCAGGATGCGGATGTCGCTGTCGCCGTAGTGGTGAAAAATGGTGGTGATCGGGGCCAGCAAGCAACTGGCGGTTCCGTTGCCGCCCCAATTGGTCGTGCGGTTATCGACGCCGCGTTACGTAGCGCACGGTAGTCCCGGAAAGGTCAAAGCACATGAGTGATAACAACGATACAACCGGGATTGAGCGCCTCCAGCAACTCATCGGCCCCGACTACACCCTGAAGTGGATCATTGGGCACGGTGGCATGTCTACAGTGTGGCTGGCAGACGACGTCAACAACGGCAACCGCGAGGTCGCAATCAAGGTTCTGCGCCCCGAGTTTTCCGACAACAGCGAGTTTCTGAGCCGCTTCCGCAACGAGGCCATGGCTGCGGAGAAAATCGACTCCGATAATGTGGTGCAAACCTACGATTACCGCGAGATTACCGACGCCGCTGACCACACCTTCTGTTTCATCGTCATGGAGTACGTCCCTGGAGAATCCCTGGCGGACCGTCTGGTACGTGACGGCGTTGTCCCCGAGGAGGACGCCCTCGATATTTTCGAGCAGGTGGCCCACGGCCTGTCCGTGATCCACTCCCTGGGCATGGTCCACCGCGACATTAAACCCGGCAACATTTTGATCACAGATTCTGGGCACGTGAAAATCACCGACTTTGGCATCGCCAAGGCCGCCGCAGCCGTGCCACTGACCCGGACTGGCATGGTGGTGGGCACCGCACAGTATGTGTCCCCTGAGCAGGCTCAAGGCCAGAAAGTCAGTCCGGCATCTGACGTGTATTCGCTGGGTGTTGTGGGTTACGAGATGCTGGCGGGCAGGCGTCCTTTCAACGGGGATTCCTCGGTGTCAGTGGCCATTGCCCACATCAACCAAGCCCCGCCGCAGCTGCCGCAAACAGTGACCGGCCCGGCGCGTGAGCTTATTGGTATTGCATTGCGTAAGGATCCGCAGCGCCGGTTCTCCGATGGTCAGGAGCTGGAGCGGGCGGTGTCGGCTGTTCGGTTGGGGCAGCGTCCCCCGCAGCCGCGTTTCGCTGCGGCTGCAACCGCCGTCCATAGCCCACCACCAGCGTCGCTGCCAGCAACAAAGCTGGGTGAAGCGGTGAATGTGCAGCGGCATGTTCCGCAGCAGACGGCCCATTCCGCGCGGCCGCCGCAGACTCGACGCCCGCAGGATCAGGGGGCATCGTCCAAGTCTGGGCGTAGCAACGGCGGTGTCATTGCGCTTGTGGTTATCGTGCTCATTGTTGTTTCAGCATTACTTATTTGGATGCTGTACAATTCTGGAATCTTGAGTGGCGGTTCGGCAAACGAGACGTCGACAAGCAGTACACCGTTGGTGACGGAGTGGGTGACCACAACGGTTAACCCAACGGGTGGGAATGACGAGCCTGTATCACAAGCCCCAACAGGCGGCACGTCCTTGGAGCCTGTTCAGCCTTCAAGAGGAGCACCGGAAACGCAGAATGCTGCGCCCTCGGAGTTTATGTCGGAGCAAAACAGCAATTCGGAGCAACGGCGGCGACGCGACGAGGACACTTATCCTTCGCAGTATTATCAAGAACCGTCCTCCGCTGCATCGGTGCCCAGCGTTGAACAACCGACTAGTGAGCAAAATGGAGCATCTCAGTGACGGCCATGATACTTTCAGACCGCTATGAGCTTGGCGCAATCATTGGTACCGGTGGCATGTCTGATGTCTATGAGGCCAATGACACGCTGCTGGGCCGAAGCGTAGCTGTAAAAATGCTGCGCCCTGAGCTAGCTCGGGATGTAAAGTTCAAGGAACGTTTCCGACGCGAAGCCCAAAATTCGGGTCGGTTGAATCACTCGGCGATTGTGCAGGTGTACGACACCGGAGAGATTGATATTAGTGGCACTGCGGTGCCATTTATTGTCATGGAACTGGTGCATGGCCGCACGTTGCGTGACATTGTGCGCGAGGAAGGCGCATTCAGCCCTGCGGATGCAGCAAGGATCCTGGTCACCGCCTGTGAGGCGCTGCAGGCGTCGCATGATGCTGGGATTATTCACCGTGATATTAAGCCGGCGAACATCATGATCACCAACACCGGCGCGGTGAAGGTGATGGACTTTGGTATTGCACGTGCGCTGGATGATTCGCATTCAGCGATGACGCAAACGTCAGCAGTGATTGGTACCGCGCAGTATTTGTCGCCGGAGCAGGCTCGCGGGAAGATGGCTGACGCCCGTTCCGACGTGTACTCCATCGGCTGCGTCTTCTACGAGATGATCACCGCACGCCCACCTTTCGAAGGCGAATCCCCCTTTGCCATCGCCTACCAGCATGTTCAGGAGGATCCGAACCCGCCGTCGGATTTCATCGCTGATTTGTCGCCCACTGCCGCGTTGAATATCGACGCCGTGGCACTGACAGCCATGGCCAAACACCCTGCGGATCGCTACCAGTCTGCGGCGGAATTTGCGGAAGACTTGAAGCGAGTCAGCCGCAACGCTGTGTCGCAGGCGGCGCGTTCGCACTTGACCACGACGGATGCCCCACGACGTGGGGCTGGTGCTGCAGCCGGTGCCGCTGGAGCTGCCGGCGCTGCGGCGTTAGGTGGTGCTGCGGACACTGCTGCGACGCAGATTGTTCCTGTAGCAGGTGCCGGAGTCCCATCGTCAGAGCAGGCATACCCAGCGACCGAGGTGGTCCCTCCGATACAACCCACGGGTGCATCATCCCCAGTGGATTACTCCGGTGGGACGTACAACAATGGCTATGAGAATGGCTATAGCACCGACTACAACGACGGCAATGACGACGGTTACGAAGAAGACGAGCCAAAGAAGCGTTCCGCCGCGACCTGGATCATCGCACTGTTCACGGTGCTTGCACTGTGCGTTGGTGGATATTTCGCCTGGGATTACATTGGCCAGGGCCTTGGCCTCAGTTCCAAAACTGAGAAGGTCCCTGATGTGAGTGGCCAGAAGGAAGATGAGGCCAAAGCCAAGTTGGAGAAGCTTGGCTATCACGTGGAAGTTGTGCAGCAAACCAACCCGGATGTGGAACGCGGCGTGGCTATTAAAACCAATCCCGCCGCTGGGTCGTCTGTACAATCCAGTGCCACGGTCACGCTGTTTATTTCCTCTGGTAAGGAAGTCACTGAGGTGCCAGATCTTACCGGCAAGACCACGGAGGAGGCATCGCGCCTGCTGGAAGAGTCTGGTTTGGAGCTTGATCCTGTGGTCAAGGAAGAAGAATCGGACACTGTTGATGATGGTGCTGTGGTCTCACAGAACCCGTCGGCCGGTTCCCAGGTGAGTAAGGGCACCAAGGTGGTGATCACCGTGTCCACTGGTAAGGCCCAGGTGCGTGTGCCCACCATCACTGGCATGAAGTGGGAGCAAGCGCAAGACAACATCACCTCTATCGGCCTCAATCCTCGGGTGGCTAATGTTGACTCTGACCAGCCGGAAGGCACCGTCGTGGGTATAGACGGTGAAGGCACCAGCGTGGACAAAGGCTCCACTGTCACCGTCCGCGTGTCCAACGGTCAGATGATCAAGGCACCGTCGCTGATCGGGCTAAACGTGTCACAGGCTCTTGATGCTCTCCGTGCCGCAGGTTGGCAGGGATCCAACAACTCCCTGCACCAACAGCAGGTCCGCACGGGAGCGTTGCTTGACCAAGGCAAGATCGCCAACCAGTCTCCCAACGGTGGTGCCCTTGTTCGCAAGGACGGAACCGTCACGGTCGGCGTGTTTGTGTTCGATCTCTTGGCAGTGCAGCCTTAATAGTCCCAGTACATGCCAACAACGTTGCCACCCCGGCGCGGCATAATGGTACATTGTGAGCATATAAATTGCGCCTCGCAGTGAGCCCTTGGCCGCGCCGTGGCTGCAACCAATCAATTTCTGGAGTTTTACCCCATGCCAAAGTCAAAGGTCACTAAGAGTTCCTCCCCGGCCCCTGTGACGTCTGCCAGCCGGACCCCGGTGAAGATCAACACCTCGGGCACACCCATGTGGTACAAGATCATCATGTTTGCCTTCATGATTGTTGGCCTCCTGTGGTTGGTGGTCAACTATCTTGCTGGCCCGGATATCGACTTCATGCTGCAGCTGGGCGCATGGAACTACCTCATTGGTTTCACGCTTCTGATCATTGGTCTGCTGATGACCATGGGATGGCGTTAAGCCACACATATTTTTTGAAGCACCCCGCCACCACTGGACGGGGTGCTTTTTCGTGCCTAGACATAGGCACATCTAGTAAGAAAAGCTTCTATTGTCGGCGTGTCGCTACCACCCGGTGCAGTAAACATGCGTATGCTAGTACGCAATTCATAACGGGTGCTACAGGGCACTCCACAGAGGCAAGCATCAGGGTCTGCGACGGGGCGCATACCAGGAGCTCAGCGCAAAAGTTATCCACAGGCTGAGCGAGTTACACACAGGTAATTTGTGGATAACTGGATTACCCACAATTCACCGTGTGTGGGGAAAGTTATCCACAGGCTGTGAAAGAACATGTGAATTTTTGCCCAGGATACTCTTTTCACACCGTTTCCACAGCCTGTGGATAAACCTGTGCACTAGTCTCGCTGCGCGGTCACACGTTCGAGTAACCAGCGGTTTTTGCACGTACAACCCTTATTTCATCAGGGTTTTAGATAGCCCGCTGGTATGCACCACTCCTGCTATTGTCCACAATGTGGATAACTACTGTGGATAACCTACCGGTGGGGATATATCAACAAAATATCCCCACGGGCGGTGGACAACTGATCCGTAACTACTCACAGGCCAGTGGATTTAGTGCAGTGAATTCCACAGGCCCCCTGTGGAAAACTGATCCGCGAACTCAATAACGCGTGTCATCAACGCCCCCACTACCGACCCAAACACGGCCAGCACACCACCCCAGCGCATGAGCATGGTTCTGGCAATGGTGAGCACCACCGCCATCACAATCCCCGCTGTCAATCCACCAGCGTGCCCGGCCAGCGAGACTCCCGGGCTGAGCACGCTGAAACCTAGATTGACCAGGATCAATGTAATGGCTCCCCGAAGGTCGGTACTCCCCCGCCGTTTCGCTGCCAGCCCAGCGAACACCGCCATCAGCGCATAGGCGCTTCCCGACGCCCCCACTACCGCATGCTGCGGATCCAACCACACCGATAGCGCCGAACCGGACACACCCCCAGCAAAATAGACTGTGGAAAATAGCGCGTGGCCTATTTTCTTTTCCACTTCCCTGCCCAGCAGGTAGATCATCACGATGTTAAACAACAGATGAGCTGGTCCATCATGAAGGAATGTCGCCCCCACTGCACGCAACGGCCCGACGATGCTGTCCACCATGTCCGGCAGGTACAGCACCCAATGCTGGGCGAGCGAGCTTTCATCAAGATTGTGTAGAAACGACAGGGATTGCACTGCCGTCAGCAGGTACACCACCACGTTGGCGGCGCATAGGGTAAAGGTTGCGGGTGCTTGCCTAAACAACCGGCGAAGCACCCTTTTGACTTCGCGCACTATCTCCTCCTTTAGGTACGCATAAAAACAGCGGCCCTGCTGTGGATTGCTGACAACGAGCGAGCGTCGATAAGCAATAAACGAGCAGGGCCGCAACAAGTGCGGAAAGCTTTATTCAGTGATTTCGATGCTTTCAATCACCACAGGCTCTACCGGGCGGTCACCGGGAGCGGTGGGGGTTGTGGCGATGGCGTCCACAACTTTCTGGGACTCTGGGTCAGTGACCTCACCGAAAATGGTGTGATGGTTGGTCAGGTGACGAGTTGCGTCCGCATTCACAGTGATGAAGAACTGCGAACCGTTGGTGCCGGGGCCAGCATTCGCCATGGCCAACAGGTACGGACGGTCAAAGCTCAGCTCGGGGTGGAACTCGTCGGCGAACTGGTAGCCGGGGCCACCGCGACCGGTGCCGGTGGGGTCGCCGCCCTGGATCATGAAGCCATCAATGACACGGTGGAAGATCGACCCGTCATAGAATGGACCCTCAGCATTGCCAGCGGCATTCGGGGCCTGGTACTCCTTCGAGCCCTGAGCCAACCCAACAAAATTCTCAACAGTCACAGGGGCATGGTTTCCAAAAAGCTCAATGGCAATATCACCACGATTGGTGTGCATAATCGCCGTAGCGGTTTTCTTTGTCATGCACACCATCGTAATGAACACCCCTCCTGCTGTCACCCGCAAGGAAATATCGCTACCCTGGATGAAAACCCACCGAAAGGACAACGGATGACTCCACAAACAGTGCGTCTCGCCTACAAAACCGGGAAAACCGCCTACCGCACCTTCAAAGACTATCGCAACCGCAAAACCGCTGAAGCCTACGATGCCACCTCCGAGGTGCTTAACGACGCCGCGAACACCTACCACTCCCTCCGCGCCAACGTCCGCGAAATCGCAGGTGACATCGGTGAAGAACTGAACAATCGCCGCCAAGAACTCGTCAAAGAAACCAGTGCCACCGGCAAAAAACTGTCCCGTGCAGCCCGCCGCAAAGCCGCGAAACTGGAAAAGCGCGCAGCCAAAAAAGCAGGAAAGAAAAAGTGCTGCCGCAAAGTCGGCAAACTAGGCAAGTTCGCCTTGTTTGGCACCCTCTTCGCGGGGATCGCAGGCGGTATCTACTACTGGTGGGCACGCAGCACCGCGGAAGAACCCGGCACCGAGCCGCCCCGCGTGGAAGAACACTCCCGCGACGACTACGTCGAATCACGGCTGGTCTACACCACCCAGACGCCTGAGGATAACGACGAAAAGTAGATTCTAGGGGTTGCTCTAGCAGCGACGATGCAGTGATATGTCGATTTTGGGCGGGAAAATCGACATATTCGGGGGATATGTTTATTCTCTAGACATGAGCGACCACAGCCCGTTCGACCCAAATATCCCGTACAACAACCTGCCGCCACTACCGCCGCGTGACGAAGTAGAAACTGTCGCGGTACTCAAGGCCGTCATCGCCGCCAATAAAGAACTTGGCGCACTGGATTCTGCATGTCGTCTCATTTCTAATCCGGCCATTATCACCTCAACAATTCCGCTACGAGAAGCCCAAGCCTCCAGCGAAATTGAAAACATTGTGACCACCAACGACGAGCTTTTCCGCGCCGCCTATGCAGTGGACGCCGAACCAACACCCGCGACCAAAGAAGCTTTGCGATACAACAAGGCACTTCACTTAGGTGTGGAATCTTTAGCAACACGCCCACTATCAATCCACACCGCGCAGCAGGTCTGTTCCGCCCTGCACGACGCACCTGCAGTAGTGCGATCCATGCCTGGCACGTACATTGGCGATCCGGTAAAAAAAATCAAGTTCTATACCCCGCCGGAAGGTAAAGAGATCATTGAACAGCACCTAAGCCAATGGGAACGCTTCATCTACTCTGACCATGGACTTGACCCGCTTGTTTTGTTGGCACTGCTGCATTACCAGTTTGAAGCCATCCACCCGTTCTATGACGGTAATGGGCGAACGGGACGCATTCTCAACATCTTGCTCTTGGTGCAAGAAGGGCTACTTCGCCTACCAGTTTTGTATCTATCCGGCTACATTGTGAACAACAAGGCCGACTACTACGGGCTTTTACGCGCCGTCACCACTGAAGGGGCATGGGAAGAATGGATCATCTTCCTTGTCAAAGGTATTGAAGAATCTGCGCGCACTGCGTCAACGCTTATTGAGAAACTTTGGCGACTACAAGACCAGACAGCCTCTGAGCTTCGCGAAAAAGCTGGCATCAGCCCGGCCAAGGAACTCGCAGAACTCCTGTTCACCCACCCCTACATCCGTATCAAAAACATTGAGGAGGCTGGCCTGGCGAAACGCCAAACAGCCGCACACTGGCTGAGCACTCTTGCGGATCTTGGGATCCTCGTCGAAGTGAAGCACGGACGGCAGAAGGTATTCATCAACCAACGCGCACTCGACGTTCTCCCCGCGCCCTAGACCAGGAGCGATGCAGTGATATGTCGATTTTGAGCGGAAAAATCGACATATTGGGGGGATATGTCGATTGAGTGTACATATGGGGTTAGGGTATGGCATTGGTGCAGGTTATGGTCTATCAAACAGCAACGGCGAGAACCAATGTCAACCCCTCAAACAAACAAAACCGCTGGGTCTCACATCTAAGACCCAGCGGTTACGCTGTGGGGCTCAGGGTGCACGTGTCGAACTCATCCCGGCGCAAGACCACCTACTGCTGGTGGCGCTGTCTGCGTAAGGCGGCGATGCGGCAGAAACAGACTGGAGCACCACTCAGTTGACCCGCAGTTGACATGCTTGGTAGGATTGGCGCACAAGACTTACCACGAAGCGCCAAGGTGTCAGGTCACCCGATGTACGACGAAATCCCAGCTGCCGCCGAATCTCGCAGGGCGGAACTCATCGGACCGGCAGGCACAGAAGCACGACGAACCGATATGGCCGTTGCATAGGAGACGTAAGACCGTTCTGGCGAGGTTCACCCACGGGGTGAACTATGTCTACTCCCCAGACGATCAACGATTTATCCACGCTCTCGGTCCCGGCCACGGAGGCCGCAGCCCTCATCGGTGTCAGCCCGCGCACACTCTCTAACTGGCGCACACAGGGCGTCGGCCCGGTCTTCGTTCGCGTCGGTACGCCCCACTCGCGTACGCTCTACCGTCTCGATGACCTGCGAACCTGGCTCGACGCCAACCGGGTCGAGACGTCTGCCTCGAAGGCGGTGGCACGATGACCTCCGCCGATCTCTCCCCCGCTGGCCCCTGTAGCAGTTTTGATAGCCACTCGCGCACTGGTTCTGCTACACGTCGCGCTACACCGTTTCCCCTCGTTTACCAGGCGAACCGTCGCGAAGCAGCAGAAACGGTAGCAGTTCGTAGCAGAGCCGCTGCAAGAGCTGCTACAGCGTTCCCCCTGACGTACCAACCGAAACAGACCCTTGTAGCAGATGTAGCAGCTTTCGGGAGCTCAATGGCACAGAGATGTTCTCACGTAGAACGCGTGCATCTTTGTACCTTCTGTACCTCTTCGCCTGCCCCTGAACCTAAAACCGTGTCCTACCAGGGAAAACGGCTTACGCGCACAGGCGCAATTCGGTGGGGTTCAGGTACAGAACGCGTTGCGCGAATCTGTACATCTGTACCTCTTCCGGGGACAGAAGCACCGATGCGTTTCCGACGGCTGGGTCCTCATATAACATGGTCGATGGGCTGCCACGTGTCCTCTGCTCAACAGAAAGGAACATGCCATGAGTGACAGCAACATGATCAACCTCCTGGAGGACAAGCACCCAGTGCGCGTCTACAAGTTCGTCCAGCACCTCGATGGGACGGACTGGACTCTCGACGCTCTGGAAAAGGGCTTCAGCCACCGCACCATCAAGGGCTGGGCCTGGATTCTCCAGGACCAGGACGTCGGTACCGATCACGTCCACGTCCTGCTATGGACCCACAAGGAGATCAGCCCGGAGATTCTCGCCTCGTGGTTTGCGTTACCCGGCCCCAGGTCCAGGACCTGCTGGCCGGCCAGGAGCCGCTGGCGCCCCAGACGCATCAGCGCAGCCAGCTCGGCCTCGTCATGGGCCGACCCCAGGTGCTCCACGATCCGGCGCACACCATGGTCCTTGGCCACGACCTGCACGGCCGTGGCCCCCGAGGCTGTCTTGACCTGACGCAGGTACGGACTCACCCACCAGATCCTACCGCCGCCTTAGTGCCCCGAAACGACCACCCCACCCCCACAATCCCAACGAAAAACCCCACCCTGAAACACAAACCACCCCAACCTGTGCAACTCAGGATGGAAGCATCTACGGCCCATTCGCCGCTATTACTGCTGGCTCATCTCGAAGATAGAGGGCTTCCCGCCGACGCCGCTGACCATGGACACCATGCCGTTGTCATCCGTCGAGTGCGCCTACCTTCTGGCGGAGCAGAGGCGGCTGCGCCGTCCTGACCTGCCGCCCGCTGTGGGGCCGGTGCCCGACCCGTCTTCCAATGAGCAGCTCACCGTGCTGGAAGTGGATAACCGGGTCGATATGGCCGAGGCGTTGGACTGCCTGTATCGGAAATACCTCGAGCAATCCAGAAGAGCCGGGCTCATCCCTCCCGCCAATGCTCCCGACGGGGATCCTTCGCCGGACGGCGCGGATGGCGGCAGCGCTGAGAAGAGCTGATCAGGCGGGGTGCTGCGGGTCCTTCGGGACGGGAGCGGTTGTGTCGGTGGGCTGGTGGGCTTGTGCGGTTATTCGTAGGGCTGTGCGATGAATCGGCGGTCTATGCATCGACCTCCAGGCGCTTGTGCATATGCCAAGACCCCACGGTCTCCACGCCGGCCACGTTAATCCATGGTGCCAGGACGATGACTGCCAGGCAGGCTTCGAAGGGGACGCCGGCCAGGGACAGGAGCACCGACCCGGCCAGGGCCGCGATGGTCAGGCCCAGCATGAGTTGGTAGATGCGCCCCAGGGCGAGCAGGTTCACCGCGACCACGAGTGCGTACAGGATGATAACGAACACGGCCACGGGTACCGCGACGCTCAGGACGGCGCCGGTGGACGAGATCACTGCGTGTCCTTCCTCGCGCAGGGCGGCGACGTGCAGGCCCGCCCCGATCGCTGCCAGGGAGGCGAAGAGGATGAAGTGGACGTAGGCGACCGTCACGGTCCTGGTGGGGTGCTTGTGGAGGACCTGGCCGAAGGGCACCTCGAAGTAGACCCACCACAGTCCTAGCGCGATCGAGACTCCTGAGGCCAGGACTACCACGGCGGAGGCCGACCAGCCGTGCTCGGTGTACAGAGCGGTTACGGACTGCGCGGTTCCCACCAGCACCTCGCCCAGGGTGATGATCGTCAACAGGCCGAAGCGCTCGGCCAGGTGATGAGGGTGCCAGGCCATGTGGTCGTAGCGGCGCACGAGGTGCATCGGCACCGCCAACTCCATGGTGAACAGCAGGACCGAGACGATGAAGAGCGACAGGGCGTTGAGGTGGACGAAGAGCGTGCCGACCCACAGCACCTGGACCAGTACGATCCACAGGGCGTGGATCCGGCAGGCGCGGGCCTGGTCCGGGTTGGCCCGCGCGGCCCGCAGCCACAGCACGACCAGCGAGACCCTCATGACCACGTACCCGACCACTATGGTGCCGGAGTGCAGCTGCCATCCGTGCTCGAAGCCCTCGTAGAGCGCGGGGATGCCCGTGGTCATCATGATGACGCCCACCATCTGGACCGCGACTCCCGACCGCACGCCCCAGTCGTCGGTGTCGTAGGAGGAGGCGAAGCTGGAGTAGCTCATCCAGGCCCAGATCGTGCAGAACTGGACGAAGCTGAAGGCAGCCAGCCCCGCCGCCACATGCCCTAAGGCCAGGGCATGCGCCATCTGGACGCCGCTGACGCCGAAGGCGATCACCAGGGTCAGGTCGTAGAGGAGCTCCAGGGTGGTGGCCACCCGGTGCTCCTCGTGCGGGTCGCGTGAGCGCATGGGCGTCAGGGAGTGCAGGAAGCGGCCCACGGTCGCAGAAGGGGGTACTGCAGTGGCTGAACGGGGTGCGTCGGTTACGCTGGTATCGGTCATGAGGAGTGTTCCTGTCGGCAGACACGTGGGCGGGCGGTTCTCGGGCGGTGTTGAAGATATCCGCTGTTCGACTACTGGGCGTCAGCAAGGTTATCATATAGTGCGTCCCAGGGAAGTCGGGCCTGAGTTGCACAGTTTTTAGTGCCCTGTTGGGATGCTCAGGGCGGTGAGGATTTCTTCGGCTTCGGGGGTCAGGGGGTCGGCGGCGGTGAGGTGGTGGCCGTTGAGGTTGATGGTGACGTCCTGGAGGGGCTTGAGGGTGCGGATGATGCGTTTGATGCTGATCCCGGTGGTCTCCTGGAGGTGTCGGGCGACGGCCAGGGCGGCCATGACCACGGTCAGGTGCGCCTCGATGTCCCTCCTGCGGGCCTCCAGCGCATTGAGGACCTCATCGCCGCGCTCGTGGGTCTTGCGATAGTGGTCGGCTAGGTCGACAGCCAGCGAGGCCAAGCTCGCCAACTTCGTCAAGGCGATCGCCCAGGGGATCTTCAACGCGTCGACCGCTGAGGCCATGAACGCCCTGGAGGCCCAGAAACAAGAACTCGACGCCGCGATCCAGACCGAGCGTGTCAAGGCAACCCTCTTCGAGGACGAGGTCTCAATCGGATCATTCTACAAGAGGTTCGCCGAAGCCACGATCGACACCGTCGACACACGCGACCAGCTGTTCGACTACTTCGTCGACAAGGTCTTCGTCGGGCCGAACCAGATCGTCATCGTGCCCTACTACTACGACAGCGAGAAGCACATCGAGCTCGATGACCTGGAAGGGGCCCTTCTCAGCGGGGACAGAGCGGGGGAAGTGCGAACCTATGCCAGAAAGCACGAGTTCGACACTTCCCCCTCAGGTGGAGCATAGGAGAATCGAACTCCTGACCTTCTGCTTGCAAAGCAGATGCTCTACCAATTGAGCTAATGCCCCTTTGTTCCAATGGTGGGCCTAGCAGGATTCGAACCTGCGACCTCTTCGTTATCAGCGAAGCGCTCTAACCGCCTGAGCTATAGGCCCTTGGAACGAGATAGAACTTTACCGAGTTAAATGAAACTAGGCAAATCCGCTGGTTAACTACCTTTTTTCGGAACTGACTTACATAGTAGCTGATACTACGGCATCGCGCCACTCGAAGGCACCCCCACGAGCACGCCGACAGCCACCGCAACACCAGGAAGTCTCCCAGATGTCACAGTGGCTGCAACATGTACTATGACAGCCCACGGTGCACCCGGGCCGTCGATAAGCGATAAACGGCGCGTTAGCTGTTGGCGCCGTCTTTGGTTTCCACGACGAGGCCGCCGAACAGGTCCACGAAGCTGTTGTACAGGACAGCACCGATGGGGGCCAACGCGGTAACCAGCAGAGCGTTAATAGCGCCGATGAGAGCTGCAATGCTGAGGACCGTGCCGAATGAGAGGAAGCCGCTACCGCCGAAGCCGTCATTGACTCGCCCGAGGACGCCGGTGAGCTGCATCCCTAGGAAAAGGATGACCACGCACAGGATCCATGCGACCAACCCGGCAAGGGATAGCGCCAGTGCCGTGCGGAACATGGACATGGGTGAGATTCGGTGAACGGTTACTTTACGGGTGGCCATTAGCTCTCCTCGCCTGCTGTGGTGTCGGGGGCGTCGATAAGTGTGGGAGCTTGAGCGTCGTTGATTGCCACAGCTTCGGCTGTTTCTTCGCCTTCGCCTTCGACGTTGCGGTCAATGGCGAACAGCTCCACGTCTTTTTCTAGATTAACTAGTCGCACGCCCATTGTTTGGCGGGACGAAGGACGTATCTGACCAACTTCGGTGCGGATCACACCTCCGGCTGAGGTTATGGCAAAGATTTGGTCATCACTATCCACCGCCAGGGCACCAATAAGCTTGCCACGTTTGGGGGTGTATTTGAAGGTGACCACGCCCAAACCGCCGCGGCCCTTGACAGGGTATTCCTCCATGGCAGTGCGCTTGCCGTAGCCACCGGAAGTGGCCACCAGGAGGTAGTCGCCGTCGCGGACCACGCACATGGCCAGGAGCTGGTCGTCGCCACGGAAGCGCATACCCTTCACGCCAGCGGTGGCGCGGCCCATGGGGCGCAACGTGTCATCGTTGGCGGTGAATCGAATTGCCTGGCCTTCCTCGGAGACCAGCAGCAGGTCGTCGTCTGCGGAACACAATGCCGCGCCGATGAGGCGGTCGCCTTCGTTGAGGTTGATGGCAATCAAACCACCGGAGCGGGAGGAATCGTAATCGGCCAGGCGGGACTTCTTCACGCGGCCATGGGCGGTGGAGAGCACCAGGTATTCGGCGTCCTCGTAGCCCTGGATCTGGATCACCTGCGCAATATGCTCGCCGGGTTGGAATTCCAGCAGGTTGGCCACGTGCTGGCCGCGGGCTGTGCGGGATGCCTCTGGCAGTTCGTATGCCTTGAGGCGGTACACGCGACCGTAGTTGGTGAAGAACAGGATCCAATCGTGCGTGGAGCAGACGAAGAAGTTGCGCACCACGTCGTCCTGCTTGAGTTCGGCGCCGCGCACACCTTTGCCGCCGCGCTTCTGGTTGCGGTAGGAGTCAACCTTGGTGCGCTTCGCGTAGCCCGTGGAGGTGATGGTCACCACAACGTTTTCGCGGGCGATGAGGTCTTCCTCGGTCACGTCGCCGGTAGCAGCCACGATCTGGGTGCGGCGATCGTCGCCGTGCTTATCCACGATTTCTTTGAGTTCGTCACGCACAATGGCACGCTGGCGCTCTGGGCGGGCGAGAATATCTTTCAGGTCGGCGATGATTTCTTCAATCTCTGCCAATTCATCAATGATTTTCTGGCGTTCCAGGGCGGCGAGACGGCGCAGCTGCATAGCCAGAATGGCATCGGCCTGGACCTCATCAATGTCCAGTAGGTCCATCAGGCCGTTGCGGGCAATGTCCACGGTTTCGGACCGGCGGATCAGGGCGATAACCTCATCCAGCATGTCCAGTGCTTTGACCAAGCCTCGCAGAATGTGGGCGCGCTTTTCTGCCTCATCCAGACGGAATTGGGTGCGCCGAACAATCACATCAATTTGGTGAGCCACGTAGTAGCGGATCATCTGATCGATGCGCAGGGTGCGGGGCACGCCGTCAACAATAGACAGCATGTTGGCACCGAAACTGGTTTGCAGCTGCGAGTGCTTATACAGGTTATTCAGCACCACGCGCGGCACAGCATCGCGCTTCAATGTGACCACAATGCGCATACCCACACGATCGGAGGATTCATCCTCAATCTTGGAAATGCCAACAAGCTTGCCCTGATTCACCTGCTCCGCGATGTTGGAAATCATGTTATCGGGGTTGACCTGGTACGGAAGTTCCGTGATCACAATGGTCTGGCGGTTGCCTTCCTCTTCAATAGAGGTCACGCCGCGCATACGAATTGAACCACGACCAGTGGTGTAGGCATCTTTAATGCCCTGGTCCCCCACAATAAGGCCAGCGGTCGGGAAATCTGGGCCTTTAATGTACTCCATGCATGCTTCCAACCCCGCAGCTTCATCAGCATCCGGGTTGTCCAGCATCCAAATAATTGCATCGGCCAATTCGCGTAGGTTATGCGGCGGAATGTTCGTGGCCATGCCCACGGCAATACCGCCGGAACCATTCATCAACAGGTTAGGTACACGCGAAGGGAGCACTGTTGGTTCGGTGGTTTTGCCGTCATAGTTCGGAGCAAAATCCACGGTGTTTTCACGAATATCGCGCACCATCTCCATGGCCAGCGGAGTCAAGCGAGACTCCGTATAACGCATGGCGGCCGGGCCATCGTTACCGCGCGAACCGAAGTTGCCCTGGCCGTCCACCAGCGGATACCGCATTGACCATGGCTGGGCCATACGCACCAATGTGTCGTAAATAGCCGAATCACCATGCGGGTGGTAATTACCCATTGTGTCCGCGACAGGCTTAGCCGACTTCACATAGCTACGCTCCGGCCGGTAGCCATTATCAAACATCGCGTACAAAATGCGGCGGTGCACTGGCTTCAGACCGTCCCGCACCTCCGGGAGGGCACGACCCACAATGACCGACATGGCGTAGTCGATGTAGCTCGACTGCATCTCCTCGCCAATATCCACCGGGTGGATGCGGTCAAAAAGGTCGCCGCCACCATCAAAATTATCGTCGCTCACAATTCACCTGTTTCCTTGAGCTTGAGAGACTTTCCCCTCCATTCTACGTGAAATTGGCGCTGTCAGCGATTATCCCGCCGCGTAACAACGTGGCATGATACCATTCTGATACCATATGCACATGGCCATGACCCTCCGCCTCACACCCGCCCAAGACCGCGCGCTCACCCTCCTCGCTGAAACCCACGGCACCAGCAAACAAGAAGCTGCCGTCCGCGCCATCGTCTCCACTGCAGCCCGCACGCTTAACGACGCCCAGGTGGCCGAACTTGCACGTAACACACTCGCCGATCGCACCACCCTCGAACGGCGTATCCGGCAGGTAAGTAGGGTGAAATGAGTGAGTATAAGAGTATTTATGAGTTGCGTGGACTGATCGGCCTCACCCCTGAACAACTCCTGATCATTGCTGACGAAGTATGCCACCAACACCACTGCAGCATCACAAACTTCTCTGCATTATGTGCCGCGAGCGCTGTTACAACGGCCGCCATTTCCGGCATTGACATTCATGGTGGGGACCTCGCTGCAGTCGAACATGAGCTTGCTCGTGTGATTCTGGTATTGAAGCCGCTGAACAAGAACAATGATGTGTTAGCTGCAGTAGCTGTGGAGGTATTTCACCAGGTTAATGCGTAGGGGTTGGGGCTGGTGAGCACTCCATCTCATAGTAAATGCATACCAAATAGTCAAAAATTACACTTCGAAACAACATTTTGGTGAGCATTTACTATCGGAACTCCCTCGCCACCCCCGAATGTTCGTCATCCTACCTATCTACCCACCCGTTTCGCGGGCATCGGCGTGTCGCACTTGTGTCCTTGTGTGTTTACAGGTAACATCTGTGACTGTTGTGATTGCAGTTAACTAATGTTGCTGCGGAGGAAGAGTTGCAACACCTGAGGCGGCCTCCGTCGTTGAAAGCTTCACCCCCCTTGAGCTTTCAACCATGGTGGTCGCCATTTAGTATTCCTTGCAGGATTGGTGCCATGGCCTGCACAATCTCATCCCGGCTCTGCTCCACAAGGCCGGGGAGCTTCAGCACGTACCGTCCAACAAGCAGCCCAATGAACTGTGTTTGGGCAAGTCCTATCCGCTTTTCCAGCACGTCCTTCTCCAGCCCCATGCCTTCTAGACGCGTACGGATTCCTACCCATAGCGCGTTGTTCACAAAGTCGGAGAGTAACTGCGGGGAGTCGATTTGGCGCTTGAACGCAGCAATGATGTGGTCTAGCAGCGGGGAATCCCATACAGAGAGTGCTTCATTCAGCATGGTCTCCCCCAGCTGTTCGAAGGGAATGTCACTCATCCGCGTCACAATCGTCTCCACATCAATGGGAAACTCTATGGCCGCACGGAAGAGTCGTTCTTTACTGCCAAAGTAGTGCGGGATCAGGGCCACATCGCACTCTGCTTCGGCAGCGATCGCCCGCAGCGTTGTAGCCCTGAATCCAGTGACGGCGAATTGCCGTCGCGCGGCGTTGAGGATTCGTTCTTTGGCGGGAATCTGCGTCATGCAGCCATTTTAGGCTGTTTGCCGTGGAACACCGTCAGAATGCTGGCTGCTGCAATCCACGTCAGATACGGTGGCCGTATGGATCAGTTCATCACCCCCGCCGTCTGGTGCAACGGTACCGCAGACGAGGCAGCCAAGTTTTACGCCAGCGTCTTCCGCGACGCATCCGTCGTCGAGCAGGTTCCTGGGGTCGCGTCCACAGTCAGCATCCACGGTTTCCGGCTTTCACTCATCAACGGCGACGATCAGTATGCCCCGAATCCGTCGATCAGTTGTTTCCTGAACTTCGACCCACTTCTGTTCGGCAGCGAGGAGCAGGCCCGCGCCTACCTTGATGAACTCTATGAACAGCTGAACACCGGCGGCGTGCTCACGGAGCTGGGCGAGTATCCCTTCTCGCCGCGCTATGCGTGGGTTCGTGACCGCTTCGGCATGACGTGGCAGCTCATGCTTACTGACCCAGCTGGTGAGCCACGCCCCTTCGTCATCCCATCCTTCATGTTCGGCGGTACCAACCACGCCAACGCAGAAGAGGCCACCGACGCCTGGATTACCCTGTTCGACAACTCCCACCGTGGGGCTCTGCACCGCTACGAGGAGGGCGCACCAATAGATCCAGGTACGGTCATGTTCACCGATTTCACCCTGCGCGGCACCTGGATGGCAGCCATGGATTCTGGGACTTTCCATGACTTCACTTTCACGCCTGGGGTCTCCATGATCGTCTCCTGTCGCGATCAAAAGGAGATCGATCACTATTGGGCGGGTTTGTCTGCGGCGCCAGAAGCCGAGCGCTGCGGCTGGTGTGTAGATCGCTGGGGCGTCTCCTGGCAGGTTGTTCCACACAACATAGCTGAGCTCATGGCCGATCCCACCACGCGCGACCAGATCCTGCAGATGGGCAAGATTGAGCTGAATAAACTCAGATTTTAGGTGGTTTGCCTCGGAATACTGAGTGCCGCAGTCACCAGGATCCCCACGATGAACAGCACTAGAATGGCCACGTCTTTCCAGTAGTTGTCCCCCAGTTCAGGCTGTGCCGCGAGTTCTTGAAGGGCATCGATAACGTAGGATAGCGGCAGGACATTGGAAACTATTTCCAGTCCCCTCAGCATGGTGTCCCGGGGGACAAGCACGCCACTGAGCAGGAATTGCGGCACGATAACCACAGGCATAAATTGCACAGCCTGAAATTCATTACTGGCAAAGGCACTGGTCATAAGTCCCAGCGATCCACCAACAATGCCTGATAGTGGTGAGACGAGAAACACCCAGCCGAGCGGTGCGGCAGTAGTGACGTCGAGTAGCCAGTGCGCCACCCCCACCAGCAGGGTCGACTGCAGGAGTGCGAAGAAGCTAAAGGAAATCCCGTAGGCCGCGAGGAATTGAATGCGGCTGAGCCGCGTGGTCCAAAGGCGTTCGAGGGTGCCGTTTGAGCGCTCACGTTGCATACTCACGCTGGCGATGATGAACATCATAAGCATGGGGAATACTCCCAGCATGAGCACGGCAATGCTGTCAAAAAGTCGCCGGTTGCCGTCATAAATGAGGTACATCAACCACAACATGAATGATGGCACCAGCAAAACAAGCGCTACAGTGCGTCGATCTCTCAGAACTTCGGCAATAACACGTCGTGCGGTGATGAGTGTGAGTGACATGAGGTTCACTTCCCTTGTGCTTTGATGAGGGCCAGGAATGCATCATCAAGAGTCTCCGTACCTGCAGTACGCAGCAACCCCGCCGGGGTGTCATGGGCGAGTAACGCACCCTCGCGCATAAGGAGTACGGCATCGCAACGCAGCGCCTCGTCCATCACGTGGCTGGACACCAGGAGCGTTGTGCCTTCGGTGTCGGAAAGCTGCCGCAGGTAGGTCCAGATGTCGTCGCGGGTTACTGGATCCAAACCGACGGTCGGTTCATCCAACACCAGCAACTCAGGCTTTCCGACGAGCGCGCACCCCAAGGACACCCGTCCCCGTTGCCCGCCCGAGAGCTGAGCCGCCGGACGGTGGGCAACGGCAGCGAGTCCCAGGACGTCGATAATCGCATCAACCTGGTCTTTTATTTTGACCGGGTTGAGTGCGGCGAAATAATCAAGATTAGCTTTGACGCTGAGGTTTGGGTAGATGCTGGCTTGTTGCGTGACGTAGCCGATGCGCCCGAGGTTTCTGCGCGAACCCGCGGGATTTCCCAGAACTGTGAGGGTGTTTTGGTAGCGCTGCACGCCAATGATGGCGCGCATGAGGGTGGTTTTTCCGCATCCTGAGGGGCCGAGCAGACCGGTGACCGACCCCGTTTCAACACTGAAAGTCATGTGGGGGATCACCGTGTTAGCTTTTATTCTACCCCTGCTTATTCCTAGGTCCTGTGCTTCAATGGCGGCATCCATCGTTTCATCCTCGTATGCCTTGAACTGGCTCAACATTTGTTGAATATTGCTTACAACGCCGAAGATAACACCGTTATCGAAGCGCCGTCAAGGCTCCCAAGAGACCTGTTCCTCACAACCCGCCGCCCAATAAGGCCGCAGAAGCGCTGTTGTTCGGTAGTCTCTTTGTAAACCAATTTTTCTATTGAAGGAGTTCTGGTGACGTCACCGTCTACTTTCCTTACATCCGATGCACACCGCGAGGCCGTTATTGCAGACCTCAGCACCTTCGTTGACAACACCGTCGGCGAACAGGGCGGCGTGTCCGGCACCGTCATCAAAGGTGCCCTGTCCGCAGCTAAGAAGGTGGACAGCAACATTGTCAACAAGGCTGTTGCTCGCCTCCTCCCCGATCTCGCTGAAGCTCTTGACCCCTACTGGGCAACCTTCAAAGAAGGTGGGCACGGCGACAGCTTCGAGGCATACCTGCAGGAAAACTCCAGCGCCCTATCCAACTCCGTGCTGGAAACAGCTGACAAGCAGGCCGAGAAAGCCCCCGCTGCCCTGGCTAAGGTGTACAGCCCGATTCGCGGCAAAATTGCCAGCGTCGTGGAGGCTAACATCGCCAAGGTTGGCCCGATTGTAGAGAAATACGCGGGCTAGTTTTAGTTAACATAACAGGCCAAAACCAATAGGCTAAACAACACAGTGGGCGACCACTCCCCAACAATCGAGGGGTGGTCGCCCACTTTTGTATTTTTACATCCCGTTACACGTCCAAGAAACGTACATCCTTGGCGTTTCGGGTGATAAAGGATCGGCGTGCGATCACATCGTCACCCATGAGGATGGAGAACAATTCGTCGGCGGCTGCGGCATCTTCCATGGTCACGTGCCGCAGGATGCGGGTTGAAGGGTCCATGGTGGTCTCCCACAGTTCCTTGGGATTCATTTCACCAAGACCCTTGTAGCGTTGAATGCCGTCGTCTTTGTTGATCTTGCGGCCTTCCGCGAGTCCTTTCTCCAGTTCCTGGTCGCGTTCCCAGTCGGAGAAAGCGAATCCAGGTTCACCCTTGGCCCATTTGAGTTTGTAGAGCGGTGGCTGTGCCAGGTACACATAGCCCTGCTCGATCAGCTGCGGCATAAAGCGGAACAGCAGGGTAAGCAGTAGCGTGGCAATGTGTTGCCCATCCACATCGGCGTCGGCCATGAGGATGATCTTGTGGTAACGCAACTTGGCAATATCAAATTCATCGTGGATGCCAGTACCCAATGCGGTGATGATTGCCTGAACTTCATTGTTTTTCAGCACCTTGTCCAAACGTGCCTTTTCCACGTTGAGGATCTTGCCGCGCAGCGGCAGGATGGCCTGGTACATGGAGTCACGGCCGGATTTTGCGGAGCCACCGGCGGAGTCACCCTCCACGATGTAGAGTTCGGATTTCACCGGGTCTTTGGAGCGACAGTCGGCAAGTTTACCGGGCAGGCCACCAAGGTCGGTGGCGGACTTGCGCCGCACCAAGTCGCGGGCTTTGCGGGCTGCCAAGCGTGCCTGGGCGGAGGAAACTGCCTTAGTGATAATGGCTTTTGCTTCCGCCGGGTTCGCTTCAAACCAGTGTGCGATGTGCTCGTTGGTCATGCGCTGCACAAAGGAACGCACTTCGGTGTTGCCCAGTTTGGTTTTGGTTTGGCCCTCGAATTGCGGATCGGCCACGCGCACGGAAATGACAGCTGCGAGTCCTTCGCGGCAGTCTTCGCCGGAGAGGTTGGCTTCTTTTTCCTTCAACATGCGGTGTTCGCGAGCGTAGCGGTTCATCAAGGAGGTCAGCGCCGCACGGAAGCCTTCTTCGTGAGTGCCGCCTTCAATCGTGTTGATGGTGTTGGCAAAGGTATGCACGCTTTGCGCATAGCCGGAGTTCCACTGCATGGCGATTTCCACCTCGTGTTCCTCACCTTTTGCTTCAAAGGAAACGATGGTGGGGTGGATGGGGGTTTTGGACTTGTTCAGTGACTCCACATAGTCCTTCAACCCCTCTGGGTAGTGGAAAACACGTCGCTTGGTTTTTGTGGTCTTAGCTGCTGCTTCGCCGGTGGATTGCTCGCCATCACCATCAGTGGCCCCGTCGAGCAGGTCCAATTTTTCGAGGGATTGCTCCCCGCCAGCAGCCTCGCTAGCGCTACCGTCGCCGTCCACGGCTTGGGCTTCATCGCCTGCGGCCGCAAGGTCTTCGAGTTCGATTTCCTCTTCCGTGGCGCGCAGGTCGGTCAGTGTGATGGTGAGACCTTTGTTCAGGAACGCCATTTCCTGAAGGCGCCGCGCGATGGTGTCGAATTTGAAGGTGGTGGTTTCAAAAATTTCCGGGTCCGGCCAGAATCGCACAGATGTGCCGGTGCCTTTGGCGGGTTCGCCTTTGACGAGTTCTTCAGGGATGGCGTAGGTGAAGTTCTGCAACCAGTGGAAGCCTTCGCGTTTGATGTCGGCTTCCACTTTGGTGGACAGAGCGTTGACCACGGAGATACCCACACCATGTAGACCACCGGAAACGGCGTAGGAATCGGAGTCGAATTTGCCGCCGGCGTGTAGCTGGGTCATCACCACTTGAACGGTGGGTGCACCAGTGGGGTGCATTTCCACGGGGATGCCGCGGCCGTTGTCAACAACTTCCACTCCCCCGTCTTCCAGCAGTGTGACGTCGACTTTGGTGGCGTAGCCTGCCATGGCTTCATCAACGGAGTTGTCGACGACCTCCCACACAAGGTGGTGGAGGCCGCGTTCACCGGTGGAGCCAATGTACATACCTGGGCGTTTGCGTACTGCCTCAAGGCCTTCAAGGATAGTGATCGACGATGCGTCATAATGGTGCTCTGTGGCAGACACGTGATGCAACACTCCTAAATTATGTTCTAATAGACCCCTCTATAGTACACCCCTTAGGCCCCCTACACGACTTAGGTTTCAACGCGTCTAAGCGCCTTTAAATCGCCGAAAACGAAATTTAGCCTTATCCGTAGGTATCGCGCGGCCCCCGACCTTTCACATGGAGGGGGCCTTTTCGCCAGCTCGGGACTGATGGGCCAAAGATCTTCAGTTCCTCTACCACGTTCGGTCCGACCTTCTGGGTAATCGTTTGGAGAATTTGCCGCTGCATCATGCGGAGGTTCGTCGCCCACGCCGTGGAATTACAGCTAATAAACAGGGATTTCCCCTTCAGCATCTCCACTGTCGTGTGCTCGGCAATCCTGGCACCCACCACGTCTTCCCAGTGCGAATGCACCCAGCCACCAGCAAGTTCCCGCTGCCAGCCGCGTTGCTGTATCTCGCGGTTGAGCACCGAATCCAGGGATTCGTAGTCACGACGTTTCGGCAGCGCCCGCCCGTCTGGCCCGGTTGGCCTGCCGCGCTTGCGTATCGACGCCCCCACCTCCCGCACCTCTCGTGGCCCACGCACAGCACTGCGGGTGGGCTGCGTAGCACGCCCCTGATGACTCAGGTCCGGGACTTTACCGAAACGCTTGCGGGCAACGTCGCGAATGTGCGAAAAGGCAGCGGAAACGGAATCATCAGGCGTGGTCATCTGTCATATCCTCCACATCCAGCACGGATTTTCGTGTTCCATCATTGTCTATTGCCCTTACGGTGTGGGTGTGCACCACGGCATCGTCGAGGCTATCCGGCAGGTCATCGCCCACCGCCGCAGTAATGAGCACTTGTTCAGCTGTGGTTGCAATGCCGACCAGTGCGCGGCGTCGTTGGGTGTCCAGTTCAGCAAACACATCATCCAGGATCAAGATAGGGTCGGTGCCATCGGACCTGAACAGGGAAAACACAGCAAGCCGCAGAGAGAGTGCAAAAGACCACGTTTCACCGTGACTGGCAAACCCCTTAGCGGGCTGGCTGCCCAGCATCAGTTCGAGGTCGTCGCGGTGTGGTCCCACAAGGCTAAGTCCCCGTTCGATTTCGCGTTGTCGCATGTGCCCCAGTTCGGTAAGCATGGTGGCTTCCAGCACGTCAACATCAACAGCAGCATCGGGGGCGTCGATAAGCGTACTGCGGTAATGGATGTGGGCCTCGCGGGATTCCGGCGCGAGCGTGTGGTACGCCTCATGGACGCGGGGAGCGAGGTCTGTGACAAGCTGCATTCTTGCGGCCGTTAGTTGAGCACCAAGTGCGGCAAGCTGACCGTCCCAAACATCGAGGGTGGCAAGCGCGCTGGCGCCGTCATCGTTGCCGTAGCCCCGACGAAGTGCCTGGTTGGCGGATTTGAGCAGGGCGTTTCGCTGGCGCAGAACCTTGTCATAGTCGGCTTTGACACCGGCAAGGCGGGGTTGGCGGGTGGACATAACCTCGTCGAGGTAGCGGCGTCGTTCAGCGGGTTCGCCGCGCACCAGTGCCAGGTCCTCCGGCGCAAATAGCACCGTTTTCACCACCCCAAGGAGTTGCCGTGGTGTGCTCAGGCGAGTGCGGTTGAGCTGTGCCTGGTTTGCTTTTTTGGGATTAATCAGCAGGTGGGCGGTCAGTTCACGGCCATTATTAACTGCCGTTCCTGAGATGCGCGCGTTGTCTGCGGTGGCTCGAACCAGGGGGGCGTCCTGTGAAACTCGGTGCGAGGACAGGTGCGCGAGGTAACCGACGGCCTCAACCACATTGGTTTTTCCGTGGCCGTTCCGGCCCACAAACACCGTCACGCCGGGATGCAGGTCAACGGTAAGTTCGGGCCATGAGCGGAAGTCACGCAGTTCAAGGTGTCGCAGGTACACGGCGGTAAATGGGCTTATCCAGGAAGCCTGACTGGCATGAGCAGGTACGTCAGGTTTGTCTGGGGAGTGGCAAACACTCCGTTGTCGTCGGCCTCGGGGACGGTCTCTGGTTCGGGAATCAGGATCGCGGGCCGGGATGGCTGGGTGAACCCAAACATCACGTTTTCTGTGTGGATCACAGACAATCCGTCTTTGAGGTATCCAGTGTTAAACGCAATGGTCAACGGGTTGCCGAAGAAGGCGCAGGGCAGGTTTTCCTCGGCATGCCCGGCCTCAGAACCACCGGCGGAAAGAACAAGCTCACCATCGGAGAATTGCATGGTGATCTGGGAATTTCGGTCGGCCACCACGGAGACGCGCCGGATGGCGTCTTGCAGGGGGCTGATCTGCACAACTGCCATGGATTCGTGGGTTTTAGGAAGCAGGGGCTGGAAGTTCGGGAACTCCGCGTCCAGCATGCGGGTGGTTGTTTGGCGGGCGTCGGACTGCAGACCGAAGAGTCCTTCCCTGCCAAGTTGTTCGCCCACACCGACGGCAATGTGCAGGTCATTTCCCACCTGGGAATCGATAGATCGCGCGTTATCCAGCAGCGTTTTTGCCGGGATGAGCAACTTGGCAGTTGCGGATTTGTCGGTGGCTTCCCAGTCGAATGTGCGTACAGCCAGGCGGAATCGGTCGGTGGCCGCGAGGAGCATGGTGTCGCCGTTGATGTCCATGTGCACGCCGGTGAGCATGGGCAGGGTTTCGTCCCTACCTGCAGCAATAGCCACTTGTGAGACGGCTTCACTGAACAGTTTAGGGTCAATGTTTCCGGTGGTGTGCGGCAGCTGAGGCAACTGCGGGTAGTCGTCCAGTGGGATTACAGGAATTTCAAAACGCGCGGAACCGCAGGTGACCAGCACGTTGCTGCCCTCAACACGTAGCTCCACGGGTTTGTTCGGCAGCATGGCGGTGATGTCAGCGAGCAGCTTACCAGCCACGGCAATGCGTCCGGCCTCGTTGACTTCGGCGGGGATCTTGACCTGTGTGGATACCTCGTAGTCAAAACCGGCGAGTTCCAAGCCTTCATCAGAAGCGGTGATCACCATGCCGCGTAGCACGGGTTGAGCTGGTTTGGCAGGCAGACTACGGGCAACCCACCCGACTGCGTTGGCGAAGTCGTCCTTGTCAACCCTAAATGACACCGCTTGTGAGTCCATGCTGGTCTAGCTCCTAGGAAAAATGAAACGTACACCTCACCCTGATTCCGCCATCTGACGGTGCCACGAGTGCGTGGAATTACAACACCAACGTACCCGCCCGCCGCCGCAAACTGAATCTCGCATCTTTTGTTATTCGTCTGCTCGTCCTTGCTTGCAGCCTGTGTGGCAGGGTCGCATGATCATTGTTATCCCCACGCCCTATTTCTTCTAGAGAAATTACAAGTTTTAAGAGAATAAGAACAGTAAGTCCTGTGCACTCTGTGGATGAGGGCTTGTTATCCAAGCTAGCACGCAGAAAACGTGGTGTGAACAGCCATGTGCAAAACCTGTGGATAACTTTTGCGTCTTGTGGATAAATTTGGCTGCTTGAGATTTATCCACAATCTATCCCCATGTCATCCCAATTTTCTTCACATTTTCGCCGTGGTTGTGCACAACCCATGTCATCCACAAGCTACCACTAGAAAGTGGCAAGGATCACTGAACTACATTCTTGTAATTACACAGCTGTGAGTAAACCTGTGGATAACCTTCCCTTCCGGGGGTAGGCCGTCGGCAAAATCACAAAAGTCCCCCTAGCTACCCCTCCCCTGCTTGTCGACGTCCCTCTTTACGGCACCCCTCCCCGCTGGCGGTTCCTTTACCGCCCGCGGTTTTTGATGATCTGTGTGAGTTCCTGAATCTGGTTGTACGTGTCCCGCTTTTCGGTCATTTCTTTGCGAATCTTGCGGTCGGCGTACATCACAGTGGTGTGGTCTTTACCACCGAAGTTATCCCCGATTTTGGGTAGGGAAAGATCGGTAAGCTCGCGACACAGGTACATGGCGAGCTGTCGGGCATAGGCCACTGCTCGGGTTTTACCTGATCCCCGCAAGGCATCAAGGGAAACATCGAAATAATCGGCGGTGACCTCCATGATTGTGGATGCTGTGATTTCCACGTCAGGGGCCTCGGGCATGATGTCGCGCAGCGCAATTTCGGCCATTTCGCGGCTGATAGTGGTCTCCCCGTTGAGTGAGGAGTACGCGGACACGCGGATCAGTGCACCTTCCAGCTCTCGGATGGATGCCTCAAATCGGCTGGCGATGAGTTCCAGCACGTCACGATCCATCACTGTCTGATCTATCTGGGCCTTCTTCTCCAGAATGGCGATGCGTGTTTCCAAATCCGGCGGCTGAATGTCCGTGATCAGCCCGCCTTCAAAGCGGGTGCGCAGGCGATCTTCCAACGTGGTCAGCTGCTTCGGAGGCCGGTCCGAAGACAAAATGATTTGCTTGTTGGCCTGGTGCAATGCGTTGAACGTGTGAAAGAACTCTTCCTGGGTTCCTTCTTTGCCTTCCAAGAATTGGATGTCATCGACCATCAAAATGTCCAGGTTGCGGTAGCGACGCTTGAACGATTCTTGCCGGTCATCGCGAACGGAGTTGATGTAGTCGTTGGTGAATTCCTCACTGGACACATACTTCACACGCAAGCCCGGCTGCAGCACCTGTGCATAGTTGCCAGCCGCGTGCAGAAGGTGCGTCTTCCCCAGGCCAGAGCCCCCAGAGATGAACAGGGGGTTGAAGGCATTCGCCGGATTTTCCGCCACTGCCACTGCTGCTGCGTGCGCGAACCGGTTGGAGGAACCTATGACGAAGTTCTCAAAGGTGTAGCGCGGGTTTAGCGACCGATCCTGCTGCGGCGCGGGTCCTGCAGGCTCGCGTGTAAAACGACGCCCATCGTCGTGGGTAAACCTGCCTCGGCTGATGGTTGCTGCCTGGTCAGGCATGCTTATCGACGTCGTGTTCCACATGCCCTCAGGATGAGCTTGCGCTGGTTCCGGAGTTGCGGCAACAATCGGCGGCTCAGGGTCAGGTTCCTCCACGCCTGGGTCAATGCTTACAGCCAGGCTGTAGGGGCGGCCCATACGCTCAGACAAGACTGTGGTGATGTAGCCACCGAGGTCTTTTTCCACAGCATCTTTCGCCATTGCATGGGGAGTTGAGAGCACAGCAAACCCGTTGAACAGGGCGATGGGTTTGACCAGTTTCAAAAAACCTCGTGCCCTGCCGTTGAGGGTCGGAATACCTGAATCAGGTTGCTCTGAAAGGCGCAGGAGGTCTTCAACAACCTGTCGCCATGTCTCCTCAAGGGAGGTTGAATGTTCCGCCACCTTCGTCCTCACATGCTCTGTACGTACGCCACGATGATCCAC